>WANR01000036.1 GCA_015521705.1 Desulfurococcales archaeon | reverse complement strand
GCGTTAAGAAGATCGAATTCTTCTTCCATTCAGAGGGTAGTGACGTTATGATGTTATCGGGTATGTCCACATAAACTATCTTATCATGTAAGTTCTCATCCCGTAATTTAGAGAATTTATAATCTAGTGTAAGTGTCAGGCAGCCAGAGAAATATGATTCTATATCAAAGTTTTTTAGAAGAGTATATGTGAATAAGTCTCTTGCACCTATCGGCTCGTGCTTTTTCAAATATCCAATATATCGCTGATCTAAAATTCTCCAAACGGAACCTGGGTGGATGTGAAAAGAGATAAATAATGGTATTATATCGGGTGATGGAGGCCAGTTTTTAGGCATGTTAATAAACCATCCATTCATAATAACTTTTAGCTTCTCCCCTAATCTGAATTTGCCTATATAGTCTTTCAGCAACAAGTAATCTACTCTAGGTAAGTATTGAAGAGCAGCCAGGCTCTGTATCTCTTCTCCAAGATTCTCGGTAAACGATACTAATAAACCATACTTCATCAGCACCTACCTCTCCTATATAACAAGGATTTATTAAAAGTGTTTAAAAGCTAGAACCATACGTGTAATTTGGTCTGCACTTGAACAACTCTATATATGCCTCCCGTGGAGCCTTAGGAAAGAACCACATAATAATGAAAGGGAAAAGGTTATGGAGAACCTTAGGAGGGGCTAAGCTGGGCGTGGAAAGAGAAAAGAGGCTGGCACACTTAAAATATTATGCCTTTGTATGCCTCCTTGTAGATTGGGTGTTCCTTGATCATCTTGATGTACTTGGCTCTGTTATACTTCTCGCCTGGGTTGAATGCCTTGGTTTCTAGGTCCTTTATGTAGAGTTCTAGTGGCTGTTTGTACTGCTCTTGGACGTAGTCTCTATAGAGCTTCTCCATCACGTTGAAGGTGCAGAAGGGTATGACTCTGCCGTCTGGGGATAGGTAGTGTATGTTGCACCTCCTGACTCTGGTGACGTCGTAGTTGTAGAGGTCCATGAAGTGCATCATGCCCAGGAATAGCATGTGGTAGTGCAGCTTTCCTAGGGCGTCATAGTTCCTCTTGAGGAACACGTTTATTAGTAGCTTCTCGAAGCTGAGGCCCTTAGGTAGCTTGGACTTGTCCACGAACTTTCTCAGGTCTATTAGGCCGCGTAGGAGCGCTAGCTTCTTGTTGCTGCCGTTGAGTATGTCTATTCTCTTTTGGTCTAGCCACTCCATGAAGCCTACTACGTCGAAGAAGTCTGTGAGGGGCACTATCTTCTTTGGCAGGCCACTAGCGTCGCGCTCAACGAATATGTAGGTGCCTGCGCCGCACATGGGGTGGTTGCTCATACAGAACTGAGGCGTTGTTACAACGGACTCTATGAACTTGGCAAACTTAGCGGCCGCTGGAATGGGGAACCAGGCTTCTGGCGGTACCTGGTAGTCTGTCTGCTCCGCGATCCTGTGTATGGCGTCTGCTATAGTGATCCTCATCCTCTCCCTCTCATGCTTCTTCATTTGCCCTGAAAGACTTACTGGCTGGTAGTTTACGGCCCTAACAATGTCTATGTGCTTCGAGGCGAACCTTATTATGTCCCCAAGCTCGTGGTCATTTATAGTCTTTATAACTGTCGGTACAAGGACCACGCTGGTCATGCCAGCCTTCCTGAATACTTCGAAAGCGAAGGGCACCTCATAGTGGTTCTTCCAGTTAACCTTAGGCGTCACGCCGTCGAAGCTCATGTAGACGGTATTAACACCGGCTTGTCTTAGCTGCCTTGTGTATTCAACTGCGTACTCGGGGTCTTCGAAGTAGAGCTCGGCAAACCTGATTGCGTTAGTGTTGAGCTGCACGTGTCTGACGCCCTCCTCCTTAAGCATCCTCACTATGTCGACTAGATCCTCTCTAACTGTCGGTTCTCCTCCAGTTATCTGTACCACCATGGTGAAGCCTTGCTTCTTCAGCTGCCTAACCTGGAACCTCAGCAACTCCATCTCGGGCTCGTATACGTAGCCCGCCTTTTCGGCGTAGAAGAAGCAGTAGAAGCACGCTATGTTACACCTATTAGTTATGACTAGGTTGGCGAGTGCAGTGTGGTTCTCGTGCATGCTACAGAGGCCACAGTTGTAGGGGCACGGGGCTGACAGTGTTAGGTATGCCTTAACCTTCCCAGGGCCCTTACCTGTCTCCTCGAATTGCATCATCCTATGATACATCTCAGTGTCTCCGAAGTAGAGCTCCTCGACCTCTCCATGGTCAGGGCATATCTTCCTGATATAGACCTTGCCCCCTCTATCGAAGACACGGGCGGGTAGTAGTCTCATACAGTAGGGGCAAAGGCTGCTCGTCACCCTTATGTGTTTCTCTCCTTGCCTCAGCTTCGGGAGCGGCCCTCCTATGGGAATCTTCTTCTCGGCTATCTCTACATAGACTTCACCGTTTTCCCTAACAAGCCTTGCAGGAGCTGGTAGAGTTCCAACATCTTGAGGAGCTTTCAGTGTTGGTTTTGTGACCGTTTTTAGGGCCACGGCAAGCCACCTGCCTGTATAAAGATAATATGGTGCTAGCCACTATTTAAGGCTTTCACCTTTTGAAACATGAAGAATATATACAAAGTCATGGGGGAGCCGCGGCTATGGGGACTCCGTAATTCAATGCATTATCAATATTTTAAAACTAACCCACAGCACAAAACTGATCCCCGGGGAGACTATTAGGGTGTTGCAGGGTGCAGACAGGTAGTGAGGCTGAAGAGGTATTTAAGGCGCTCTTTCATAAGGGTAATATCTACACATACTTGGCGAGAGATCCGGTGCCACTAGTGGATTCTCCAAGGTTGGAAGAGTTTCTCAGGGACTATGAACTAGTTTTCATATACTTCACGGCGGAGTGGTGTGCCCCATGCATACGATTAGTCCCCGAGCTCGTGAAGGCATCTCTTGGCATCCAAGGCTTGAAGGCGAAAATAGTGAGGGTCGACGTTGATAGGAGCCACGAGCTGGCCCACAAATACAATGTTTCGAGGCTGCCTACACTGCTCGTGGCTAGAAAAGGCCGTGTAGTGGACTCTATGTCAGGATCCCTAACCCCGGAGACTCTCAGGGCCTTCATAGACTCGTATGCGAAGAGTCTTCAATAGAGGGCTCCTCTGAAGCAATCTTAATATAACCTTATTACCCAATCTATTTAGACTTGCTGGGCACAGGGAGGTAATTGATTTGGGCGTCATACTGAGGGAGGGGAAGCACTCCGCATGGGTCATAATAGACAGGCAGGAAAAGGCCAACAGCTTTGACGAGGCACACTTACTCGAGTTTAGCGAAAAACTAGTCACAGCTTGTAATAGTGGCAAGGATGCAGTAGCAATAAGGGGGGCCGGCGAGAAGTACTTCAGCACTGGAATAGACTTGGAGGTAGTAGCCGGGATCTCTTCCCTGGAGGACTCATATAGAGTGTTCGTAGAGGGTATGGGGAAGGTTTTCGAGGGAATACTCCTATGTGATAAACCAGTCATTGCAGCTGTAAACGGGTATGCCCTTGGCCTGGGCTTCGAAATAGTGCAGGCGTCAGATTTAGCGGTAGCCCTGGAGACCGCTAAGCTGGGAGCGCCAGCAATGAGGTGGGGAATGATACCCCCGGTAACACCTATGCTTTACTACAATAAAATAGCAGCTGAAATGGTGTTTGCGTCGAGGCTCCTGACGGCTGAAGAAGCCCGAGGCCTGGGCTTGGTGAACTACACTGTTAAGACCGCTGGGGAGCTGGAAGACAAAGTTGAATCCCTAGCCTCCAAAATATCGGAGACCGAAAAGTGGGCCCGAAGCCTTGCCAAGAAAACTATAGGCGTTAAGAGGCTCGAAGAAATCTATGAAGGTTTAAGGCTTATAGCCGACGCAGCGGCCAGAAGAGAGGTTTCCTCGCGCATAGAGGAATTCTTCTTGAAGAAGAAAAGAGGCACCAGCTAGCGCCTGGCTATAGGCGCTGCCGGGACAGTCTTCTCAACTCTTTTTAGATACTTTAGCCTGTTCTTGAGCCTCGGGGGCTGGTTCTTCTTGGGCTTTGGAGGTATTTTTGGTGTCTGCTTCCTGACTTTTCCAGCCTTAGTCATGGATCCGTGCGTGCCCATGCCTGCCTACACCATTGACTAGGGAGTATAGTGCTGAGAGTTTAATAACCTTTATCTACAGTTCTACGGTTAGGCCGGCTCTTCCTTGGGAGGGAAGAGTCCTCCCGTCTCTTTGAGCTCCTTTTCAGCCTCTTCTATGTCTTTGTGCGTGTCTATGCTTCTCCAATAATACGGTGGAGTCTCATACTTTACTACCCCTAGCTCGTTCCTACTAGCTAGGAGAGGGAACGTTGTTCTCTCAATATCGCCCTTTTCTGGGAGATAGTCGACGATCTTCGGCGTCACCGCATAGACTCCAGCGTTGATCCAGTACTCCCTGATTATCGGCTTTTCTATGAAGCCCTTTACCATGTCCTCTTCTATGTCTAGAACCCCGTAGGGGCTTCTCAGTGGCACTGCGGCTATGCTAGCTGTCAGCCCTGTTTTCCTGTTGAAGTCTATCAGCTTCCAGGGGTCTATATTGGTTATTATGTCGCCATTAATAACTATGGTTGTTTCACTCTTGCTAAGAATATGGCTGGCGTTCCTCAGGGCACCTCCGGTTCCGAGGGGCTCGTCTTCCACGACGTATGTCAGGGATACACCTAGCCTGGAACCGCTTCCAAGCTCCTCTATAAGCTTCTCCTTCAAGTAGCCGGCGAGAACGACAACCTCTGTTATGTCATAGTATTTCAGCCACTCGAGCTGGTGCTCTATTACAGGTTTTCTTGCCACCTCTATCAGTGGCTTCGGCCTTTCAAGCGTTAAGGGCCTTAGTCTTTTACCGAACCCTCCCGCTAGGATCATGCCCACCGCCACTACATACCACACCCCATTAGTTACAGGACGTGGCGCCGCCGCGGGGATTTGAACCCCGGACCACCCGGTCTTCAGCCGGGCGCTCTCCCGCTGAGCTACGGCGGCTCCGAGTCCTATTTTTATAGCAGGGGGACTATAAGCTTTACAATCAGTCCATGGATGACTTGTTAGCTGATCCGCCTCCCTAAAACTTTAGCGGCCTCGTTATAAGAGTGCCTGCCAGTCGGCATGGCAACATGTAATATTCCCGTGGATCCCAACACTCAAGCTAGGGTGTAGGCCTGGCATGAATGCACGCATTGTAATTGTCCAGCCCATGGGCTTTAGGGATCGCTCATTGATGCAGAGAGTACTAGAATTAGCCAGCCAAGAAGCCCCCCCATGGGTGAGGATCCACGCGGCCCCATGGAGCGTTGAGCCACCCATAGAAGCCTTCGACTGGAAAAGGAGGCAATACAGAGCAGACTTGATAAATCTATTCCTACACGAGTTCTACAAAACCCGTGAGCCATCAAATGTCCTGGTAGTGGGTGTTGTTAGAGGCGACGGGTTTATTGGGGAACTTAACTTCGTCTTCGGCCTAGCATCTCCACAAATCTCTGTGGCAACAGTTTATACAGCCAGGCTCGAGACGGCTAGTCTCGACAAAACAGCGTCAAGGATAGCCAAGGAGATACTGCACGAGATGGGCCACCTGCTGGGGCTAAACCATTGCAGCAATCCCTCGTGTGTCATGTCCTTTAGTAATACTGTAGATGAAGTCGATAAGAAGGGTCCAGGCTTCTGCGACACGTGCCTACGGAAACTATCCTTCAAGCATAAAAGCGCCTAGAGCCCTGGGAAAAGACTGATTCTGACTGACAAAGGTTACTACTGCTTTTGGAGGGTTTTGCCGGCCCTAGTCTCCACAAATACACTTTATAGCCCCTGTACTGTATAAACCATAAAGCCTGGAGAAGGAAGAGCCGGGGTGCCCGAGCGGTCCAAGGGGACGGGCTTGAGACCCGTTGCCCCTCACGGGGCGCGCGGGTTCGAATCCCGCCCCCGGCGCCACTCCTTCTTTCAGTCTCCTGCCTACAGTTTCTCCTGACTGTATAACTCTATACTCTATAGTGTCTTGATTCGTTGCAACCTGGTATTCATAGCCCAGCACGCAGGTTTTGGGCAGGTTATTACGGGTAAAGCCGTATGTGCCGGGTTTCTATTCTTTCCCTCTCCTTGGTAGTTAGTGGGTTGTAGCTAGGTTCTACCTGTAGGGGTATTAATTGTTGTTTTATTGTTTAGGGTAGTACTTATTTATAAGAAGAATAAACCTGGATCACTTGGATAGAAGGCGCTCTCACCCGCTTGCTGCAATGAGGGCGACGTTGGTGTTAGAGGAAGTAGTTTTAGGGGTTACAGCGCTCTTTGTCGCCATTTCACTGGTTAACACGGTTTCTCTCTCATTTTTACTGAAGAGAAGGGGGAGGAATAGAGGCCGGAGAGTGGGGCCTGAAGAATTAGAGTTTGTCATCGTGTCTAAAGCTTCTAGGAATGTCATAGAAACCCTGTTGGAGACGCTTAGGAGGGTTAGGGAGGCTTTCCCCGAGTACAGGGTCTGGGTCGTCGTTGATCACGGTTCCTATGGTGTGCCGTTGCTTAGGGAGTTTTCCCGCGAGACGGGACTGGAGCTGGTAATAGTCCCTCCATGGTATGATAAAGGGAGGTTCAAGGCTAGAGCTATTAGCTATTTCATAGACAACTTTGTGGACAGGGACAAGTGGTACGTGTTCCTAGATGACGATAGCTACCCTCTAGACGACAGGTTTCTATACGAGATTAGGGACGATATTCCAGTCTATAACGGGATCCTTGTGCCTAGGCGTGGGAAGGGGCTCCTACCATGGCTCGCTGATTCTGTCAGGTACTATAGCGACGTGTCCAGGACAAGGTTCGCCCTCGAGACCCTAAGGAAGCCCATTTACGGCCTCCACGGGGAACTACTCATAGTTAAGGGCTGGGTTCTCAGGGAGGTGGGATTCAATACCGACAGTATAACGGAGGATAGCTGGTTCGCGGCGCGGCTTGTGGAAAGAGGCATCCCCGTGGGCCAGGTATCTACAAGGGTCTCTGTCCAGTCGCCCCACACTATAGGAGACTTCATGGCCCAGAGGGCTCGATGGTTCCTGGGTAGGCTTCGAGACTTTCTAAGACTAGAGTACCCGGGAATAATGATGGCAGCCCATGCCCTGGAGCTGGCCTTAATGCTGCTCTTCCCCGCAGTCCACATTATCGTGTTTCTGAAGGTAGCTTATGGCATAGAGTTCAGAGGGGCTTTGGCCTTCATAGAGACATGGATACGCTATGCAGGGCTACCCCTGCTACTCGCTGCTTACACACTCTACCATGTAGTGGAGAGGCGAAACCCCCTGATGGCTGTAGTCACAGTTTTCCTTCTCCCTCTCATAACGCTTATAGAGGCGCATACGGTAACGTACGCTTTCGCCAACTTCAAGAAGATCTATAACAATTTCATCATTATAAACAAGGATCTGGGACACCAGCTACTTGCCAAGAAAGACGAGAAGAAGCCAGTGGAACAGCCTCTGGAGGTTCCCCGGCCCTTGCCCCGCGAAACGCCTATACCATCACCCTTCTCAATGGCAATAGCAGGCGACTTGGCACCATGGCTACTAGAGGGAGGCATAAAGCCGTGGATAAAGGTGGGGCCACACGCCACCAACCTGGGCTCGCTGGCATGAAGCCCAAACCATGGAGACAAGCCCTAACCTCTACCTAGGCTCTGGGCAAAGTTGGCCCGGCCAGGTCGCAGTAGTAGTACCCGTTCCTCCTAACAGGCCCTCTTCTCTCTATACTTACTGGCTTCCTGAAGAGTGGAGAGTCGTAAACAAACGTGTGGAACTCGCCTCTCTCACCGCAGGGATCGACAGCCGAAGGCAGGCTCTCTATGAAGTTCAATGTGTAATCAGTGCATACCCAGCTGGGATCTAAGACAGAAGGGTCAACACTTGCTATCACAGCCTTAACACCCAACTGGAGGAGCACGGCCGACAATATTCTTGTATCTACGCCCCATATAGGGAAGAGGGGCTTCACACCGGTACCTCTGAGCATTTTCTCCCTATATTCCCTCACGTCTCTCAGGAAAATATCGCCGAAGACGATAGCCTCTACCCCTCTTCTCTTTAACCGGGCTAGAGCCTCCTTCATTGCCCTCTCATACTCCTTGTTACTTGGACTGGCCGGTATATACACCTTGAATAACTCGAGACCTAGACTGCCAGCCTGGGCCTCTACAAGGCTCTCATGGATGCCGTGCAGTGTCACCCTCCCATAATCCCGCGTTATAGTGGATAGGAGCCCTACGATCTCGACGCCAAACTTCCTGGCATAGTAGAGGGAGAGCATAGAGTCCTTGCCGCTACTCCATGAGACAACGGCTCTTGTACCCAAAGAACCTCAATCACCTGGTCCCTCTTCTACCTAAAAACTAAAGGCAATAATATATGGTTCTGGCTTTAACCCATGGGGTCTCCAGATAAGGCCTTACAGGTAACGCGTTACTGGCTATGGTATGATTCAGGGGACTCTGTTGTTGGGTGATCTGGGCTCTGATGATCGACAAAGAGATAGCGAGGAGGGCTTGGAGCATAGCATGGCCACTCATGCTGGCCGACTCTATAGATGCTATACTCTGGATAACTGACACGTTCTTTGTCTCGCGGCTAGGCGACACTTCGCTGGCTGCCGTCGGCCTGGCTGGGTACCTCTCGTGGCTATTCTTCATAGGGTCTACCATGTTCCTTATGGGCACGCTGGTGCTCGCCTCACAGGCTTATGGGGCTAGAAACTATGAAGCGGCTTCAAGGGTGACTAGCGAGTCATTAGTGGCTAACACTGCCCTGGCCTCGGCTGTATCTGTGCTGGGCTTCTACATAGTGGAGGACCTGTTAAGGCTACTAGGAGGCAGTGAGGGAGTAGTTAGGGAGGGCTCGCAATATTTCAGGGTCAGAGTCATAGGATTACCCCTGCTCTACGCATCCATGGTCTACGACTCGGCTTATAGGGCTGTCGGGCTTACACGGCCCGTGCTCTATTCGACTATTGCGGCGGCTTTAGCCAACGCAGCCCTCGACCCCTTGCTTATATTCGGGCTGGGGCCTTTTCCCGAGCTGGGTGTAAGGGGGGCAGCTCTTGCCAGTGTTGTTGCTTCTGGAATACAGCTGGTTCTTCTTACATACTTTTCCTCGCTCCTACCGTTTCCTGTGAGGCCTAGGATTCCGCGTGGCTGGGCTACACGATCAGCTAAGATTGGGCTACCCTCCCTTCTAGAAAGGCTAGTGTTTGTCGGCGGCAACGTTGTTTACGTGGGGAGCGTTGCCATGTGCGGCGAGGCACCTCTAGCAGCCCATACAATAGGGGTTAGGGTCGAGTCTCTGGCGTTTCTCCCAATGTTCTCTATAGCTACGGCTGCAGGAGCCATGGTTGGCCAAGAGATTGGTGCGGGCCGGTTAGCGGAGGCCAAGAGGATTGGGTGGGAGGTTTCTAAGGCTAATGCCCTGTTTGGAGCAGTTGTTGGGGGTTCGCTGGTAGCTTTTTCCCCTGTAATACCTGGCGCTTTCACGGGTACCGAAGAGGTTGCAAGGCTTGCGACGCTCTACTTAATAATAGCTGGCCTCACAGAGCCCGCCTTCGGTTTTGCCGTGGGTCTTGCCCAGTCCATTAGAGGAGCAGGCAACACCATGGCTCCCACCATAATAAACCTGGGCAGTCTTTATGCCCTCAGGCTAGCCCCCTCGTATTCTCTACCATCCATCCTACCAAACAGCCTATGCGTGCTCGGCCCATGGATCTCTATGGGGGTCGACCTAGCATCGAGAGCGCTCCTATTTTCCTTTATTTATAGAAGACTATTTGAGAGACTTGCCAGGAAACTAGTATAGGGTTAAGCCTGCCGAGTCCCGCTATGTTAGAGTACCTTACCTGGAGGTTTTGCTTCTAGGTGTTATGAGTTAATGTTATAGGTTCTCGTGGTTTAGAGTGGTATTAAAGACTTTGCATGGGGGGTGCCATGCGTGAGTGACGTTAGGGGTCGGGGGTTCTCCACTAGGAGTGTATGGGGTTCCTGGTACCCTGGGGAGGATGAGAAGTATGAACCCATAATTCCTCCCATATACGTTTCAACCGTTTTTAGGCACCCTCCGGGTATAGGTAGACTGCTTCCACGCCTTGGAGATTTGAAGTATTCGAGGGAGAACAATCCTACAGTTATGCTGCTGGAGGCTACTCTCTGTGGTCTGGAAGAAGCATCGTGGTGTTTGTGCTTTAACAGTGGTATGGCTGCACTATCCTCGGTGCTCTTTTCATTTTTGTATTCGGGGAGGACTAGGCGGGTAACTGTCATGAGGCTTGTCTATGCTCCCACCAGGCTACTCGTGGAGAGGGTAGCCTCTATGTCTGGGGCCTCTTACAACGTGGCTGGCCCTCCGTGGGACGAATTACTTGAGGCCGCGTCGCGGTCCGACGTTATTATTGTGGAAACTATGGCTAATCCTACCCTGCGCGTTCCTCCCCTGAGGGAGCTCTACGGGCTTTGCAGGGAAAGCGGGTGCAAGGTAGTCGTTGACAATACTTTCGCCTCCCCAGCAATCTATAGGCCAGTCAGTGAGGGGGGACACGTGGTTGTCGAGAGCCTGACAAAGTACATAGTAGGGCACAACGATGCTATAGGAGGCCTCGTGGCCACGAATTCCAGAGAGATAGCCGAAGAGACCTATACCTGGAGAAGCCTACTAGGGGGAATAGCTAGGCCCATAGACGCCTACCTCACACTTAGGGGCTTGAAGACGCTGAAGCTAAGGATGGAGAGAGTGTCCAGGACTGCCAAGGAAGTAGCCGAGTGGCTAGAAGACCACCCAAAAGTCTCCAGGGTCTATTATCCAGGCTTGCCATCCCACCCTGACCATGAAACGGCTAGAAGCCTCTTTAATGGCATGTATGGAGGCGTTGTTAGCTTCGAGGTGAAAGACGGGCAGGAGGGTGCACTACGGGTCATTGACAGGGTTAAAACCATAGTTCCAAGCCCCAGCTTCGGGGCCACAGAGAGCCTCCTGTCGTATCCTGAGTGGTCGAGCCACAGAGAGCTACCAGAAAACGAGCGAAGGAGCCTGGGCATAACCCCCGGCCTGCTCAGGCTAAGCGTGGGCCTGGAGGATCCCGAAGACTTGATCGAGGACCTAAGCCAGGCCCTAGGCGGCTAAGATAGGCGTTTAAGCTCTATAACGCTACCTTCATCAACTACCACAACGTTATAAATCTCCTCTTCAACCCTTCTCCAAGAAATGTATAATACCACGCCTCCGACACTAGTCCTTACAGTCCTTGTTTCCCCCTTACCAGTAAGCACATAGGCTATAACCTCGCCAACACCCACATGGTCACCTTCTCTTGTAGTTAATATAGGCTGGTAGCCCCTCACCTCCAGAATACTGATACTGGAGCCTTCATCCACCAGCAAACCTTTCCAGTCGTGCCAAGGAACGACTACCAGCATCCCCCTGGTTACTGAGGCTTCTAGGGGTTCTATCGCAAGCGACCATCCAGCCTCGTAGGGGACTAGGCCATAGGACTCACCTTCATCACCCGTTACTGGAGGGCCTCTTAAAATCTTGTAGGAGCCAGCTCTCCTATAAACTATGGCGTGCTCTCTAGACTCCTCCCCCTTCAAATAGAGCCGGGGGAAGTCATAGTCTGTTATCCCACTATTTCTCTCTCTCAACGACATATACTGCCAGCTCCTCCAGAGCGCTTCTGGCCTCTAAATCAATGGCTCTAAGCGACTTAATGATTTCTAGGGCTCTCTCAGAATACTCTCTTGCAAGGCTGAGGGCATAGCTGATACCGCCAGCATTCTCTATCATCTTGGCAGCCTTGGACAGCTCTTCGTCGCTAGCCTTCTCCCCGATCAGCGACCTGAGCCTAGATCTTTCCTCTTCACCAAGCTTGGAGTAGGCGTATATGAGGGGTAGGGTCTTTTTGGCTCTTCTGAGGTCGTTATAGACAGGCTTGCCAGTAACCTTGGGATCCCCTACAATTCCTAGGACATCATCCCTGATCTGGAAAGCTACGCCAATTAGCCTACCATACTCGCCCATGAGCGACACAACTTCATTGCTTGCACCCGCAGAAAGCGCTCCCAGGCGTGCACACAGCTCTATAAGCGAGCCTGTCTTAAGATAGATCATTTTGAGGTAATCACTGACACTGACGTCCCATTTCTTCTCCATCATCATGTCGAAAGCTTGTCCCTCGGAGATCTTCACGATCGCCTCCGTCATCTCTCTCAGGGCGCGGAGAGCAGTGGCGGGATCCATGCCTGAATCAGCGGCTTCGCCTGCCAGCCTGTAAGCGTAGGCGAAGAGGAGGTCGCCGGCCAGTATGGCCATGGGGACCCCCCAAACTCTATGAACCGTGGGGACCCCCCTTCTCACCTCGTCCTGATCCATTATATCGTCGTGTATCAGCGTGAAATTGTGAAGCGTTTCGACTGCTGCAGCTAGGGGGAGGGCTCGTGCCTCCGCCTCCACGCCGCCCAGCATTCTCGCCGTTGCCAGTACCAGGAGGGGCCTAAGCCTTTTCCCCCCAGCTTTTATTATGTGGAGGGAGGCCTCGTAAAGAGTCTCGGGCTCGCCACGGATCTTCTCCCTCAGGTACTCTTCTATAACCATTGAGTACCTTTTGGACAGCCTCCAGAGGGTCTCCAATATCCACTACCTCCATTGAAGGGCCTTTAGCCTTGCCCTATAAATGTAGTCAGCCACGTCTATGCTCCTGACACGTAGCTCCTCGGCCAGCCTCCCATAAATGCTCAGGGGCGTCCTCCACAGGCCGTAGACGTTTTTAGAGCCCGTCATGAAAGCTGCAGCCCTCAACTGGTATATCATGGCTGACACGAGTTCTCTGAGCCCCTCCTTGCCCGTGTTAAGTAAAGCCCTCAGAGCCGGAAGGGCTACACCGGCCATGTCAGCCCCCAGAGATATGGCCTTGGCCGCGTCTAGCCCGTTCCTTATACCACCGCTACCTATTATAAACGAGTCTGGGGCCGCATGCCTGGCCTCTACAATGCTAACAGCGGTAGGGTTCCCCCAGTAATCGGAGAGAGGCCCAGCGGGTCTAAGAGGCCTCCCATGCTTAGCCTTAGACCTCACGACCTCGGCCTTGATCCAGTTTGTTCCTCCCAGGCCAGACACGTCGAAGCACTTTATCCCCATAGCCCTAGCAAGCCTGACACTCTTGCGTGAAAGGCCCGTGCCGGTCTCTTTCAGTATCAATGGCACCCCTAACGACTCGGACAGCTCCAGTAACTTACCCAGAACCCCAGAGTAGAAGGGGTCCCCTTCGTCCTGGAAGGCCTCTTGCCCAGGATTTAGGTGTATAGCTATAGCATCGGCCTCGAGCATGGATACTGCTTCCTCGGCCTCCCTAACCCCATAACCCTTAGAGAGCTGTGGAGCGCCCAAGTTAGCCACTATAACAGTCGTTGGCGCCCTCTCCCTAGCTATCCTATAGGTTCTCGCCGTGGAGGGATCCTCTATAGCAGCCCTCTGGCTACCCACACCCATGGCTATCCCATGCTCCTCAGCGATCTCGGCTAGGTCACCGTTGATCCTCTCAACATCAGGGTGGCCCCCCGTCATTCCCGTTATCATCAGAGGTGCCCTGACCCTCTTGCCCCCGCAGAACTTTAGAGATAGGTCCACGTCATCCAGGTCGATCTCGGGCAGGGGCTCGTGGACTATCCTCACAAACTCTAGAAGAGTGGACTCTGACGCCTCGACAGGGCTTGAAGCAACCATTTTCACGTGCTCCAGCTTCCTGGTCTGAGTGTTACTCACCCGGCCCACCTTTTCATGTTCAGAAAGTTGATCATACAGTGCAAGTATTTTACTTCTTAATACTCGACGGCCCGCCACTCCTAGCCCTCGGAGCGGGCCTTTACTAAGGTGCCTACAGGCTTCCCCCTTATAGCGCTTAGGAGGTCACTCGTACCTATGATCCTGACAAGAGTGGTTCTGGGAGCCTGGAGGGCTGCCTTGATCTTCCTGGACATGCCCCCAGTCACATCCCAGCCCTTGCGCCGCCCCCTATTCTCCACAAGGCCCACATTATCAAGCTCCACTAGTACACTCCCATCAGCACCGATGACTCCTCCCGTGTCTACTACGAAGAATAGGCACTCGGCGGAGAGGCGCCGTGAGATCTCTACTGCCAGGTCGTCGCCGCTGACTATACTAACCGAGCCTGTGCCCGGGACAGCATCGCCGTACGTCACAGGGGTCAGTCCAGCCTCTAAATCTCTTGCTAGGGGCTCGAAGCTGCAGGAGCCTACGCTGCAAAATGTGTGCGGGGGGTGGAGAGTAGCCCTTATACCCTTCTCCACAGCCCTGTGTAGGAACGCGAGCCCAAGCTTCATCATTGACAACTGTATGCTTGGAGCATCTTCTATACTCAACGATCCCCTTTTCGAGAGAATACTAGAGACCACGTAGTGTCCAAAACTGCCGCCGCCAAGGACCAGGGCCATCTTGCCGCCGGAGCCCGTGAAGCCTGAGATCTGGTCGAGGAGCAGGTCCAGCGAGTCCCAGTTTATAGTCTCAGGCGAGTCTTTAACTGTTATGACACTGCCTCCCAGCTTAGCCACCACAGTCTTACACGTCACGGCAGAGCACCTCAAACCTCCTGGGGATCCCTGGAGAGGGTATGCAGTTCCTCTTATAACTGATACCCCAAACAGCCTCAGCCACCCCGGCATGGATAGAGAGGAACCTCGCAACCGGCGGCCAAAAGTCTCTAGTATCCAGTATTCTCCTAGCAGCCTCAACCACAGAGACTCCCATTAGGTGTATGAGGCCGCTGTAAACCTCTGACCCCACGCTCTCCCGGGTCACAAGAGGAGCCTCAGCTCTCCTGGTATATTCATGGCTTAGGCCGTCCAGGGCCTTGGCGGGTAGCTTCATGTATTCGTCATCGCTCCTGTAAACGACAGGGCCTTTACTCAGAGATGCTAGTCTAAGAGCATCCAGGACACCCGGCCAATCCTTCGAGGAGCCATCGGCGTGTCGCGCTACTTCAAGTGTCTCTATTAGGTCCACGCCACTATCATGCCCTACAATGCTGTGGACTAGATACGCTGTGAGGCCCGAGTACAGGCCGGAGGGGGGAAGCCTCCTAGCAAGCTCGACTCTCACCGTCGAGCACATTTCTATGCCTGAATCCTCTAGCATGCGGTTCCAATACGTCTTGAGCATTGCAGTTATAGCACGCGGTAGCCCCTTAACCACAACTACGGTTCTGGCGCACTTCTCGTGAAGGATCTCTGCCTTAACACTTCCTGCTATTCCTGCTATGTAGGGGTTCAAAGATCCTGGTATTGGTACTCCAAGGGCTATGAACGGGACTGGGATCTCGTAGAACAGAAGGCTTCACCCTTTCCTGGGGAACTTTATTGAGGCATATCCCACGGTCCACCCCTTTTCTCCTGTAACATCGCCCGATGTGGCATGCTTCAGTAGAACCGGTTTAGAGACGCCGGCCTCCCTGGCTAGGTATATCAGTGACGCAGTCGGCGCAGGCCCGCACATAGTGACGGGCACGCTCTCTACCACTCTATACAGGGCCTCAGCGTCTAGGTCTAGGATCTTCTCTATAGCCATTAGGTCCTTCTTTACTGTCACCTCGTGGCTCTCGTAGTGGTTGAAGTCTGTGCTGGCTAGGTAGAGTATCCTGGCGCCATGCTCCTCATAGACCTTGTAAACGGCGCTGGCCAGGTCTCTCGCCACTTCTAGTGTTTGTAGCCCTATAACCACTGGGATTATCCTCAGGCCTTCTCCATAGATATACTGGAGGAACGGCACCTGTACCTCAACCGAGTGCTCGTACATGTGGGCAGTGTCGTCGAAAGCGAAGAACCTGGAATATGATACAATGAGCTTGGAGAGTTCGGAGTCAACCTCTACGAGGCCCAAGGGGGTCTCCCAGTACCCTTCCTTATAGACAGAGGCGTTGAGGCCCAGCATTGTATGGTTAGGCCCAGCAATCACCACGGCTTCAGGCTTCTCAGAAAGGGCCATATCATAGTAGGCGTGGGCGGCGACGGGGCCACTATACATGTAGCCTGCGTGGGGCACCACGTAGCCTATAGCTCCTGCACCGCCCTCTCCGGCCTCCAGGCCGGGGCGCGGTATCTTGCCAGGGCCGAGTGGGTGCGTGAAGGAGTCCTCTATAGACCTTACTAGATCATCCCTGTCAGCTGGGTAGAAGGTGCCTGCGTGGGCTGGTAGTCTCTTCTTCAAACCATCATGCACCGTATTGTTGGCTTGTAACAGGAGGAGGGTGAAAAGCGTTTAGCTCGTTATCTTGGAGGCCATGAATTCCTCGTAGCCGACGTCTAGGTCCTCTCCTGGTCCCAGGACACCCCGATTCTTCAGTATCTCTCGTGTCAGGAGCCAGTATAGGAGGGCTAGGCTACGCCTGCCCTTATTATTGGCTGGAACCACGAGGTCTACATTGTCGACCTTGTTATCTGTGTCAGCGAAGGCTACAATAGGTATCCCGACCTTAGAAGCCTCCGCTATGGCCTGCTTGTCCGTCCTCGGGTCAGTGACCAGGACAACGTCTGGCTCTATATAAGCGTCTAGGTGCGGGTTCGTGAATATGCCTGGTATCACCCTGTCAGTTATGACCCTGCAGCCCACATACTTGCACATCATGGTAGCCGGCTTCTTGCCATAGATCCTTACAGAGACGACAGCTATCTTGTCCGGGTCGAACGTTGAGAGGAATTTAGAAGCTATCCTTATCCTCTCGTC
This sequence comes from Desulfurococcales archaeon, assembly GCA_015521705.1. Lineage (GTDB taxonomy): Archaea > Thermoproteota > Thermoprotei_A > Sulfolobales > Acidilobaceae > S141-84. The sequence goes on along the minus strand of WANR01000036.1, from coordinate 131,988 downwards.
AACCTTGACTACGTCCAGTAGGTAATAGCCGTCGGGGAGGATCTTGTAGACGAACTGCCTCATGTACTTGGTGCATATTTGTGTGCCAAAGATGACCCCGGCCTTTCTGTACAGCTCTACGGGGATAAGCGTCTCTCTTACCTGCGCGCTCACCGCTCCTCACCAGCACCTATGAAGCTTTCCCGGGTCAAGGAGTAATATTTTGATAGGTGCTCCGCGTATGTTATGGAAGTCATTAGAGTCCTTCTACAGCAGTACCTCCTAACGCCAAGCTCGTCCAGGGCTCTCCCGGGATCCTCGCCGCTCTTAACCCTGTCCCAGTAGGCTCTCCATAAGTGTCCTAGGGGCTTGCCGCACGTGAAGCACCTAACCGGTGGCAACATGGGCCTTCACCTGTACGACTTCTGCCATCTCCTCCTAGCACTGTACCTCATATACTTCTCGGGCTCCGTCCTTCTGGGGTCGCCTGCCAGCATGCTCCTATCGTATTCTTCGAAGATCTCTTTCAGAGCCTCTGAGAGGGCCCTAAGCTTCTCGCATTCTTCCCCGCCATTCTCGCACCTAAAGAATTCGACAAGGCCCCTAGCTATGGACATTCTTACGGCGTCAGCCTGGCCCATTACACCGCCTCCCTTGACCCTGACCTCTATGTCTACCAGGCTCCTGATAGACTCCCCGGCAAGCATTAGAGGCTCCATCATTTTAAGCCTAGCCATTTCTATCGGGTACAACTCTAGGGGGACACCGTTTATCCTGACCTTGCCGTTGCCTGGGCGTATTATGGCTGTAGCTATCGCCCTCTTCCTCTTGCCAGTGGCGATCACTATCCTCTGAGGGCCCGCGCTCATTACTCTCCACCTCTCCACCCTAGCTCCCTAGCTATAATCGCCAGTTCCACGTGCCAGCGCGAGAGCCTGGAGGAATCCGCCTGGGGGATCCTAGTAAGAGCTTTCCCCTTAAACTCGTCGGGCAGGCCGATATAGGCCTTAAGCCTCTTTAAGGCCTCCCTACCCCTCTTATTGTGCTTCGGCAACATACCTCTTACAGCATGCTTGAAGATCCTGACAGGGCTCCTGGGCCTCTTCGGCCTCCACTTATGAGAGAAATGGCTTCTGACGCCAAGGATGGTTCTCTTATAAGAATCGACCACCATGTTTTTCTTGCCACTAACTACGATCTTCTCCACGTTAAAAACGTAGACCTTGTAACCCTCTAGGAGCTTCTTGGCAACGTAACTCGCCAGCCTTCCCAGTATGTGGCCGGAGGCGTCTATGTAGATCTCCCTGGCCTGCTCCCCGCTCAAAGCCATCCCCCCACTATACTATTATTCTAGTGTTTTTAGCTCTTGGGTTCTCCCTCAGGGCCTCCTCAATAGTTAGGGCCCGTCCCCCGCTAGCCTTTATCTTTTCTAGAGCCCTCCTAGAAAAGTAGAGAGCAGCAATAGTCAGGGGCTTCTCCAGGCGCCCTCCCCCAAGAACCTTGCCGGGAACAATCGCAGTCTCCCCCTCCCTGACATACCTGTTTATCTTGCTCAGGTTGACTGCAGGCCTCTGCCTGGCAGGCTTTTCTAGGAGCTCTGCAACCCTTCTCCAAGCTCCCGCATTGTTAGAGTTGCTAGCCTTCCGGAGCTCCCTAATGAGCTTCCTTGCAATTATGTTAGTGGGGCCTGTTCGCCTCATACTGCACCCCCCTCCTTAATGGTGGAAAGCAGTTTTTCAATCTTTCTCCTCAACTCGCGGATCGCTTCGTACACTATCCTGTGGGCCTTGAGCGCGCCCGTACTCTCAACCACTAGTATTAGCTTTGACGGCTCGAATCTAACCCTTATCTGGCCGCTACAACTGGTTTCTTCACAGTACAGGAGCCCGCTGACCCTCTTCTCGTGATGAATCTCTACTTCCCTCAAACCCTTCCTAGCAGCATCGATTAATTCCGGGTAGGCCTCTAGGCACCTTGCACAGTCCTCAGAGAGGCCTCTGGACTGGATCTCCACAATGGCCGAGTACTTGAGAGTAGCCACAGAGGCAGGCGACCATTTTGCATGCTCCTTGCCTCTACCCAATCTGGCGTAAGCCACTACCTGGATCCTCTGGCCAGGAGCCAGGTAGACTAGCGGGGTATCTGGGTGAACAGGCTTAACGCTAGGATCGGATGACGTGAGATCCGAGGCTTTCACATACGTGCCGGGCTCGTCCTCGCCGACTTCCTTCTCCAGGTAGAAGTCCACGAAACAGTCCGGATTAGGGGGCTCTGCACCCTTGCACTCTTCTGGGCCCTTATACTTGCCCAGGGCGTCGTCAGACTGTAGTACTAGGAGTCCCAGCCTATGGGCTATTATCTCGTCGTGGATCCCCGTGTTATTATCGTAGAAATAGGCGAAATCAACGGCCATCGAGGGGACGTCTGAAAGCGATAGCCTCCTAATAGCATTCATCAGAGGAACGCTGAATCCCCTGCTAACCACTACTATCCTCTCGGGGCTGGCCTCTAGTATTTCAAGGCTTTTCTCCAATACCCGTGGCACCTCGTAGCTGGATGCAGTGCTAGCCCCCCTATACTCTTCTACCCCTGCGGCCTCCAGGCCTTCTAGTCGTGTCATGCGGTATTGGCGTGACATCCTCTATCCTGCCGATGATGAAGCCGCTCCTAGCCAGGGCTCTAATGGCAGCCTGGGCCCCGGGCCCAGGAGTCTTCGGCCCGTGGCCTCCAGGAGCCCTCACTTTTATGTGGACAGCGGTCACACCCTTAGCGAAAGCATCTTGTGCAGCCCTGCTCGCAGCCAGCATGGCGGCGTACGGTGAAGGCTTCTCCCTATCAGCCTTGACTACCATCCCGCCGGAGACCCTGGCCACGGTTTCGGCTCCGGTGAGATCCGTTATGTGGACTATCGTGTTGTTGAAGCTGCTGTATATGTGGACTACGCCCCACCTAAGCTCCCTGGCCATGGACACCATACTACCACCCACTAGCTACTGGCTTCGACCTCCCTCTTAAATGGGCTACCGGGAGCATAATCTATTAAATCCTCCTCCTCGGCAGTTACAAGGTAGCCCGGGGAGGTGACCCTTCTCCCCCCTATTGCTATGTGTCCATGGGTTATTAGCTGGCGCGCCTGGTAGATAGTCCTAGCCAGGCCTTTCCTGTAGACTATCGTCTGCAGCCTCCTCTCTAGTATGTGCTCGGCAGAGATCCCTAAAACATCGTCCAGAGTAGCCCCCTCTTCTATTAGTTTCATCTTTCTGAGCTTCGATAGAAGAACCTCAGTCTCCTTAGCCCTGATCTCGTCCGGCAGGCCTAGCAGGCTCTTAGCCCTATACCTTATGTACCTGGCCAGGGACTCAGCCCTCCAGAGCTCCTTCTTGTTCTTCAAGCCATACCTGCCCACAAGCACTATCTCCTTCTCTAGCCTCTCCTTGATCCAGGGATGCTTAGGGCCCCTCCACTTCTTCCTCGGCTTCCTAGGATCGCCCACTAATACGCCACCTCACAGGCTACTTTCTCTTCTTCTTAACACCGATCGTCATGCCAAGCCTGCCCGTAGTGTGAGTCCTCTGCCCTCGAACCTTTAAACCTAGCCTGTGCCTGACGCCCCTCCACGATCCTATCTTTATCTCCCTCTCAATGTCTCTCCTAGCGTGGAATAGGAGATCCGCGCCGATCAAGTGCCTATCCTCGCCTGTCTCATAGTCTTTTCGCCTATTATACATCCAGGAGGGCATGCCTAGCCTGTCCATGCTAGAAACCGCCGCTTCAATCTTCCTGATCTCTTCATCACTCAGGAAACCGATCCTACGCTCAGGATCCAACCCTAGCATCCTCACTATGCCAAGCGCTGTCGTATACCCTATGCCCTTTATAGTGGCCAGCCCGTAGGGTAGCTTCAGGTTGCCATCAATATCAGTGCCTGCTATCCTCACTATATACCTAAACTGTGCTTCACCGCTCACAGTCGATGCACCTACCAGATCCTATAGCAGGAATCTTTTCTCAGAGAAGAAAAGGTTTTCGGATCCATCATGCCTCCATAGTGTGCGATCTCTATCACTAACCTGGCAAGAGCCCCTGTCCCCTAATCCTTGTAAAACACATAGACACGGAAAAGGTTTCTTGTAGTTAATCTAAACCCACTATTAGACGCCGGCCTTTGCCCTTAGCTCTTTTACTTTTTCTATTATCTCCCTCACTAGGGGCTCAGCTTCTCCTGGTTCTAGAATTGCTGCGCTAGCCGCCTGGACCTCTATACCGGCGGCTTCCCCCAGTTTCTTCTTGCTTGGCACGTATACGTATGGGATCTTCTTCTCGTCGCATAGTACCGGGAGGTGGGCTACTATTTCCGGTGGATCCACGTCCTCCGCTATTATCACTAGTCTCGCCAATCCTCTTTCGACGGCTTTTGTGGTCTCATTTGTCCCCTTCTTTATTTTACCTGTCTCCCTGGCCTTGGACACTGCCTCGTAGACTTTATCTGCCAGGTCGCTCGGGACCTCGAATCTAACGTAGAAAGGCTTAGACATCATCCTCCTCCCCCTTCCAGGTCGTCTGTGGACTCTATGAGGGATCCGGGATTTATAAGCTTGTTGTACAATATGTTTCCCACTGTTAAAAACTAGAGAGGAATGTTTGGCCTGTACATAAGTTACGCAAGAACTAGTAGAAGTAGGCTGGTTGGCGCCTGCAGATGAACCATTATTATAATAATTTTTTAGGTATTTTTAGGCCGGTATTTAGACCAGTCAAGCTGGGCCTTGGCGTCGTGGGAAACTTTTATTCATCCCATAACTACCTTCTTTAAATTAGCTGGCCTGGAGGTGTTAGCGCGGTGTCTTGTCTAGACAGACTGGGCCCTGGGGACAAGGCTCCCAACATCGTGAATGTTCTAGTAGAGATACCGATGAATAGCAGTGTAAAGTACGAGTTCGACAAGGAGGCCTGCATGGTCAGGGTCGATAGGTTCCTTTACACTAGCATGACCTACCCGTTCAACTATGGCTTCATACCTGGCACTCTCGAGGAAGACGGGGATCCCGTAGACGTTCTCGTCATAAGTAGGGAGCCAGTGTTTCCCGGATCCATTATAGAGGTAAGGCCCATAGCGCTCCTAGAGATGGAGGACGAAGAGGGGCCGGATAGCAAGGTTATAGGCGTGCCTAACCCGAAGCTGGACCCGTACTTCAAGGAGTGGACTGATGTAACCCATATAAGCGACTACTTGAAGGAGAGGATAAGGCACTTCTTCGAGCACTACAAGGAGCTCGAGCCCGGAAAGTGGGTTAAAGTTAGAGAGTGGAAGGGGGCAGAAGCGGCTATACAAGCTATAAGGGCTGCTATTGAGAGAAAGAAAGGCGCGGAAAGGAGTTGAACAAAGTATTGAGAACTCTTACATCTAAAGTACCGGCTCTAGGATGGGCAGTTTTGCTGCTAACCACCGCCTACTTCGTAGTATCACAGCTCCAGCAAGGGCTCCCGGCCGTAACCCTGCTAGAGGGTGACAACGAGCCTGAAACGTTGACATTCACGGTAGAAATAACTCTCTACAGGGAGAACGGCCTAGACTCTGGACAGGCCTCGGTTTCTGTGTTCATGACCAGGCAGGGAGAGTCGTGGAGAGCCTCCTATACCATACTGTCCTCCAACCTTGATAGAAGGGTCATTGAGGGAGTTTTGAGGGGAGTATTCAACTATGAAATGCTGGGTAGCGAGGAAGCTATGCCCAGCGGATCTATTGTTTACGTTTCAGAGGGAGGAACAATATATAAGTGCAGCCTAGAGAACCTCACAGCCTTTAGGGTTGAGACCAGCATAGTATTGGGGGGCCTAACAATCAAGGCTCAGGGCGTCATTGCAGCCCCAGAAAACGGAAGTATACCTCTCTACATAGAAGTCTCGGGCACCGACCCACGTACAGGCTATACGCTGGAAGCAGTAGCCGTCCTCACAGCCTCTACACTACCCTTGTGCGGCGAGCCTCTGCCCCAAGAGCTCTTTAACTTGCTCGGAGGCGTCTCACTGGCCATAGCTCTCCTAGCCCTGTTCTCTGTATTTTGGAGGCACAGAACCTTCCGAGAGATCGAGGCGTCATACTACTACATCTAGCCACAGGCCACGCGGAACACTACTCTCGACACACAGCTGGCTCTAGGATAGTGCGTTCCTTAATAAGCCCCAGGCCCGGAGTATTTTGGAGACCTGGAGGGAGTGTCTTGGCTCTGGGTAGCCCTGAAGGACTAGCCGGGGTCACAGACAACGGGGCTGTTCTTCTAGGCAGTAACTTCGTGGCGGACTCGTTCTGGCGAAGACTCGTTAGGATAGTCACCCATGCTCATGCAGACCATTACAAGGGGCTACCTAGCAGTATAAGGGAGAGTATAGCAGTAATAGCCACACCCACCACTCTGGAACTGCTCCGAATACTCGGGTTCCAGATCCCCAGGGATAAATCCCTCCCTCTCGAGTATGACAGAGGGATCGCCATAGAGGAAGAAGTAGTGACGCTCAGGAGGTCGCGCCACATAGCTGGCAGCGCCCAGGTAGAGGTAGAAACCAGTAATGGGAGAGCTGGCTATACGGGAGACTTCAAGCTGCCCGGAACCCCTCCCATGACGGACCTAGACGTTCTAGTCATCGATGCAACCTATGGGAGCCCCAGGTTTGAGAGGAGGTGGAGCGATAGCGAGGCACTAGACGCTCTAGCTCTACTAGTAGAGAAGCACGTGAAGAACGGCCCCGTCTGGGTCTACGGCTACCACGGGAAACTACAAGAGGTTATGGTGGAGCTCAGAAGGAGGGGTGTTAAGCACAGGTTCCTGGCAGACTACAAGACTGTGAGAATGGTGGAAGCAGCTTCAAGGTACTATAACTACGACGTAGGGGATGTAGGCGTCTATAAAGGAGGGCAGGTTGACGAGCCCTCGGTTGTCTTTACTCATGTATCTAAGATCAATAGCAAGTCTAGGATGAAGGGGGCCCACATAGTTCTGACAGGGTGGGAGCTAAAGGACGTGGTTGTTAGGGTGGGGGAGAACCGTTACAACGTCTCGTTCAGCGACCATGCAACCTTTAGAGAAGTAGTGGCCTACGTTTCAGAGGCTAGGCCTAAGGAGGTCATAGTTGACGCCTACCGGGGGAGAGATGCGTGGTTCACTGCAAAATATATAGAAAAGCTCCTGGGCATTAAGGCCAGGGCTGAACCCTGATGGGGATCCACGAGAGAGGAGGGCCTGAGATAGAAAGCCTCCTGGAACAGTTATCCGGGAACAAGACAGTCCCAGTAATCCTTATGAGCGGGTCGCTTTACCTTGCAATAGCTGGGATAGCCGTGAAACACCCCCTTCTAGAGGGCCTGGTGGCCTCGATAGCGGTAGGCCTAGCCATGATAGGCTCTCTCCTGGAACTACGCCTCTTAACCGTGCTACAGGAGATAGAGGACGCTGCTCGTGGCAGAGAGAGGGGCTTGCTAAGGAAGGTGGCAGAGGTAGCACTGCGCGTAGCGCTCTTCTACACAATAATAGGGACCCTAGCAGTGGCTGGGAAGGTTAGGTCTGTCTTAGAAGGGGTCAGAGCCAAAGCCCACGCTGCCGGGGAAGCCAGCGTCAGCTGCCCTGAGAGGTACTATAGGCCGTTCTTGATAGTCGTAACGCTGGGAATGTACCTGGCAGTATTCCAGCAGTGCGCCTTGGAGGAGCTAGCCTCGAGGGCCAGAAGCCTCCTCGAGGAACCTCCTATAGATCTCGGCGCCGAAGGCTATGAGGGGCAATAGCTGCCTGGGGGCCCTGATTCCCTCGTCTAGTATACACCTCCACGTGCTTCCGCAGTTCTGGCAGTGGGCCAGGCCCAGGCGCCTTTTCTTATCGGTATATATGCCTATAGCTATCGGATCCATAGCTCCGCAGTAGGGGCACATCATGCTGTCCCGGGAAACTATCCACTCGTAGTAGCAGAAGTGGCACACCATTACGTAGTCACTACCCTTTCTGGCCATAGTCTCGCTCTTGACGCCACAGAGTGGACACTTGGCCGAGGGTTCCTCGGCGATCCCTTCTTTCAGAACGGCCTCGGCATAGGCCCGGGCTACGGCTTGTAGCGCCAGGAACCCGCTCCTAAACCCTGGTAAGGCCTCGTTCCCCTCAATGACAGCCTTCACGGCTTCTTCGGGATCGCTGACCTTCTCTCCTAGAACACGACTTATCAGTACTACATATTCCTGCATGCTCCCAGATTCTAGGAGCGCGTCTAGCAACTCCTCTAGTGTTCGGGGCTTCTTTTCTTCGATAATCCTCGACGCGTCCTCTATTATTTGTAGCTGTTTCTCTTCGATTCCACTCGCCAGTTCTGGGTCAAACTCTCTGACTTTTATGAGGTGCCCGTACTTTCTCAGGGCTTCCCTGAATTCTTCCAGCCTACCTGAAGGCTCGGCCATGGCTTTACACGCTTTTACCAGTCTAAGCTTTGCGGGCCACGATAGTTATACCTATCTCCTTACAGTGATCACAGGAAGATCCTACCCCTACCCACCTCTCTATAGTCGTTGCCCAGCCTTATCCTCCCAAACGTTACCCTCTTCACCTCGCCAGTATACCTGGTCTTGAAGGTGCCTATCATTGATCCTGGATCCAGGTCCACGAGCATTGCAGGATATTCCTTGCCTCCAAGCCCCTCTAGAGAGCATAGAGTCCCCTTGGCTGTATCGAGTGAGACCACTAGTACCTCGAGGCCTTGAAACACCTTTTGGAGAGCCTGGATAGACTGGCCTGTAGCCTTATTCCTCGACTCTAGAAAAACGCACAAGCCCCCAGGATACACTGAAACCCTCAGGACTCTGCCCAGTACAGATTCGACCTTCTCACGTATGGTACCTGGCGCTTCTTCCTGCCCCAAGCACACACTGTTTGACGGGGTCTTCTCTAGGCTTATTTCCCTCACAATCCCCTCAAGGAATCTCTTATAATTAGCGCTCCTCAGGTTCTTCCTATCCTCAGTGCTCCTGATCAGTCTCACCCTCGGCCCTTCCGCATAAGCCACGTTGGCAGGCAGGGCCCTCTTGATGGTGTAGTAGAGGCTCTTATCGCCTAGGACCACCACCCAGTCAGCATCTATGGACCGGGCCAGGTCTAGCTTGTACTCTATGGCATTAACGCCGCTGACCCAGCCATCCGTGTCTATAAAGGCTGTGGCAGAACCCTCCCCCTCAGCCCTGGACGCCAAAACGCTCACAGCCGATATTATCTTACCCGCGGCATGGCTGGGCTCTATGGATCCCACAAATCTCATATAGTTAGGCTCCAGCCTCCTAAGCCATGTAACCCACGAGTCAGGGAGGGCTAGCGACACGAAGCCCGGAGGCCCTATGTCGGCCTGGCCCACATCAGAGTCTATGACCCCTGTAGGGATCCCCCTCACAAGACTCCTGTTGGCTAGAAGCGCTGTGAAGCTCGTCTTACCAGACTCTACTGGGCCCATAACTACAACCCTGCAGGGCGTCTTGCAGGAGCCTATAATCCTGTCGGCCAGGGACACCCACTCATCGTACGGCTCATCACCCCCATGGGCCGCTTCTATCCTTCCAGGCTCGCTTATGCTGATCTCTAGCTCGCAGTCTTCCAGGGCCTTCACATAGTAGCTCCTAAACTCCTCCACATAGAAGTCTTCGTCCTCGCCCAGCTCCGCGCCTAGTATTCCTACAAGGCCCCTAGCAACCCTAATACTAGCCGGCCCAAAGATCCTGAGACCCTCGCCTTTGCCAAGGCTTGCCACTATCCTTGCCAACCAAGCACCCCTTAGCACCAGCCCCATGACTGCTATAGGGCCGGTGGAAACCAAATTATGTTATAGCGGTAATAGCTGGCGCAACCGTTGAGGCCCTACCGTGCAGGGCTGCCTAGACACGATAATACTGCCAGCCACTGGAGGGTCTTGATAGGGCCGCTAATCGTAGCGATAAGCTTATTAAAATAGCTTAAGACTATAATAAGGTTGGGTGAGCGTGTCATGCCCGAGAAACTAAAGTTCTTCGATGTGAAGGCTAAAAAACCCTTCGAAACAGACAAGTACGAAGTTGAAATAAGACAGCAAAAAAGCGGCAGAAAGGTTAGGATAGCCTTCGCCAGAAGCCCATACACAGGGATAAGAGTGGCCAGGATCCTCGGCCCCGTAAAAGAGTAGCCAGCGACAAACAGGTAGCACTCGGAAACAAAAAGGAAGAGTAAATTAAGCCTTTTTCCCCCTTCATTCCACCCTTCTCTTCTCAAACCCCCTCCTCACACTAACCCTTTCGCCTGCATAGGACTATCTGCCAATAATTCTACCAATAGTCTAGCAATTAGGTTTAAGGTCTTGGGGCATTGTCCCGTCTTGGAGGAAACCTTGTAACGGTTATCTTGTGAAGGTGTAAAGTATTATTGGTGATAGGAGCCCCAGAACCACTGTCGCAAGCCCTGCTAGTATTAGCGGTGCCAGTGCTTCTCGCGGTATTTTAGAGGGCTCCTCGGGGGCCCGCGAGGCTTCTCTTAGCAGCCTTATATAGTAGGCCGAGCTGGCCCCGCTGTTTATGAGCGACGCTACAAGTAGAGGTAACGAGTACTTGGCCATTGGTATGAAGAGGAAGAGCTTGCCCCAGAAGCCTAGAAGCGGGGGTACTCCTAGGAGGCTTAGCAGCAATATGCCTGCAGAGACCGAGGCGGCCCTATTGGTATATAGTGCCCTGAGCCCTCTTATGTCGTCGCCCACAAAGTGGGCCAGCGAGAATAGCGACGCCTTAGAGATCGCGTAGGCTAGGGTCTGCAGTGCTACACCGGCTATGGCCAGTTGCGAGAACCTAGCGTCTATGGGGTATAGGTAGAAGGCCACCGCGAGCCCTGCAAGGATGTAGCCTATCTGGGCTACGCTACTATAAGCCAGCACTGCCCTAATACTGGCCGGCGTCATGGCTGCCACGTTACCGTAGGTCATGGTGGCCACAGCGGCTACTGCTAGTATGAGGGCCACGTCGCCTGCAAGCCCTGGCTCAACGATAGCTGCTCCTCTAGCAGAGTAGATGAACGCCTTGGCCAGGAAGGCTATGAAGCCGAGCTTGGCCACGGAAGCCACTATAGCGACTGCTACTCCATTAGCCCGCCCATACACGCTTGGAAGCCACCAGTGGAACGGGGCTATGCCCGTTTTGAAGCCGAACGCTGTCAGGAGCAGTACTACGGCAAGGGCTGACAGCTTAACTGATAGTGGAGGTGCCACGTCGAATGGGGCCAGGCCCGCGCTCTCTGATAAAACAGCGTTGACAGCTATCCAGGCCCCGAGGAATATGGTCGCGGCAGTGCCTACATATATGTACCTTGCCGAAGCTTTCCTGCTATCCTCGTCGTCTGGTAGTGCCACTATAACATAGCTTATGACAGAGACTAGAAGCCAAGAAGCCAGGGCCACTAGGAGATCCCTAGCCCCAGCCAGAAAGAAGAGCCCGAAGAGCGTTAATGGGAGAAGACTGAAAAGGGCTGGGCGCGTGGACCACTCGTAGCCTATGCTCCACGACGGGATGAAGACTAGGAGCCCCGAGAGCCCGGCTCCGAGCAGTATAAGGGCAGAGAGAGAGTCGTGGACAACTAGTCCCCCGTAGAATTCTGTCTCCCCCACCGACGCTAGGGAGTAGAGGAGGGCGGCCGAAGCGGAAAATGATAGTATGCCCGTCAGCGCGATCAGCGCATGGATCCTGAGCCTCCTAGTCTTCTCGCTGACCTGTATGACCGGTACAACCAGCGAAGAGGCTAGTGTGTAGTATAGCAGGTATTGAACTATTGAGAGGCTCAACACTACTCACCCCCACTCCATCAAGGCTAGGAGAAAGGCTAGCGCCGTGGATCCTAGGTACAGTGCCAGGTAGTAATCCGTCCTGCCTCTATGCAGGCTCCTCACGGAATCAGCCAATGACGACACGGCACCGGGTATCAGGGAGTGGTACAGCTTGTCTATGGCCGTGTCTAGTCGGCCAAGCGCGTTTATTATCCTTGAGGAGCCGTCCACGAATACCATGTAGTATAGCGAGTTTATGTACCACCTGTCATATAGGAAGCCGTGCAGCCTCGCCAGTAGGCCCCTCTCGATAAGCCTCCTAGTATCTATGCCCGACAAGTAATAGACGAAGTAGGGGGCAAAAGCTCCTATAAGGATCAGGCTGGTAGCTACAAGCGCCTCACTACTTAACTTAAAGGCGAGATCAGCAAATCTTCCCAGCGAAAGCGTTAGCTCAGCAGCCCTTGAATATGCCTCCGAGAGGAGCCCCCAAAAGAGCCCCATGACCAGCGAGGCTACTGAGAGCACTAGGTAGGGGACAAGCATTAATCGGGGGGCCTCCCCGGGCCTTGTCTCCCCGTGGTCTGCGCCTGCCACAGGCTTCAAGTGCAGCACCCTGAGTATCAGCCTGAGCGTGTAGGCGGCTGTAAGCATGGCCCCGATCAAGCCCAGAGCCAGGAGGACAGGCACATGTGCCTCTGAGACGTACTTCAACACGCTTTCCTTAGAGAAGAAGCCGCTGAAGGGGGGTATTCCGGCCAGGCTAAGCCCTGAGAGCCATAGTGCTATGCCAGTAGCCTTCATGTACCTGTAATAGCCACCCATGGGGTCGAGGAACCTGCTATGGGCCACGTGAATAAGCCACCCGGCTATTAGGAAGAGGGCAGCCTTGAACACTGCGTGGCTCACTAGATGCGCTAGGCCCGAGAATACGCCGCCTGCAGCCTTTTCCAGCTCTTGCATTAGGAGCCCCCCAGCAGCTACTCCTAGGAACATGTAGCCTATCTGGCTAGCCGTAGAATAGGCCATTATCAGCTTGACCTCATCTGAAACTATAGCCATTGTAGCCAGCATGAAGGCGGTCACAGCCCCCAGGACTCCCAGCATCATAAAATAGTCCCTAAGCCCCTCAACGACTAGCACGTTGGAACCAAGGGCTATGCCCCCGGCAATGAGTATTGGGGCGAATCTCAGGACGAAGTAAACGCCCGCCTTAACCATGGTGGCCGCGTGTATGAGGGCCGACACTGGCGTGGGACCCGTCATTGCGGTGACAAGCCACTCGTGGAAGGGGAATTGCGCGCTCTTAGCTAGGGCCCCCAGTGTAAATATCGTTAGGAGCAACGGCAGTATGCCCCTAGCCGCCAGCTCCGAGATCCAAAAGTCGGGTCTCGAGGCTAGCTCTGGTATGCTAATGGTCCCGGCTACCAGGAAAAGGTATGCTATACCCACTAGTAGACCGAGATCCCCTATCCTCGTGAATAGGACAGCTCTCACGGCGCTATGGCTAGGCTCGAACCACATCTGCCTACCAAGAGCCCTCCTGCCAGGCCTGCCTACCCACGCTTTCTCCTCGTCGCTGTACCAGTGGCCTATTAGTGCGTAGCTGGCTATTCCTGTGCCCTCCCAGCCGACGAAGAGTAGGACAAGGTTGTCTGCTAGAACCAGGAGCTGCATGCTTGCGACGAAGAACGTGAAGAAGAAGAAGTATCTGGCGTAGCCAGCGTCGCCCTCCATGTACTTAATGCTGTATATCCCTATGAGGAGACTGATCCAGCCAACTACGAGAGCCATTACTGCACCTAGCCCGTCAATGAACGTCCCCACAGTGACTCCGAGCCAGGGGAACCATTCGCCGGCGGCAAGCGAGTAGATCGGCCCCTCAGAGAACACCTGGAAGGCAGCGATACTGGAGATAATAGCCGACACCGCTATGGACAAGGCGCTAATAACGCCATAGACCAGGTCCCTCCTGTAACCCGCTAGCCAGAGGAGAGCTATTACTAGGGAGCCTATATACGGGGCCCCCCATATCAGGGACCAGGGCAGGAAGCCTGCATACGTGTACTCAAGCACAGTCATGAGCCACCACCACCTATCGCTGCCAGCAACTCAGAGGACGCTCTGAGACCCTCGGATAAAGGCGTCACTGCTATGAAGAGGAAAACCCCAATGACCCCAATAACTATGATACTTGCCTTGAAGGCGTCAAGGGACTCCCCACTAATATTTCTTCTAAGAGGGCCGAAGAATATCCTCCTCATGGCTATAAAGGAGTAGGCGGCAGTTATTGTAAAAGCCGCAATGACGGTTACGGCTACTAATAGGAGTGCCTGGGCGCCGTAAGGGCCTAGGGCCTGGGAGTAGCCTATAACTAGCAACACCTCGCCCCACATACCTATGGCCGGGGGTATCCCTACAAGGTGGAAGAAGCCCAGCAGGGCAGCGGCTGCCATGAGGGGGTACCTAGCCGCGAAGCCCCCCATCTTGCCCATGTCACGGAGCCCCGAAAGCTCTGCTATGAAAACCCCAGCCACCATGAAGAGTATAGCCTTGCCCACAGCGTGGGAGAGGTATTGCAGCATGGCCCCGCCGATCCCAGCCGCTGTCAGTGTCGAAACACCCAGCAGCATGTAGCCCATCTGGCTGATACTCGAGTATGCCAGGAACCTTTTGAAGTCCGTCTGCCTTAGAGCCACCAGGCCGCCGTATATTATGGTAGCTATTGAGAGGGCTATCAAAGCCGTGGAAGCCCGCTCCATGCCCTCGGGAAATATCGGCAGTGCAAACCTCGCCAGCGCATAGCCTCCAATACCCACCAGGTTAGGTGACAGCAGTGCAGAGACGGGTGTGGGGGCTTCGGCATGGGCGTAGGGGAGCCACATGTGGACTCCTACGATGGCCATTTTAACCAGTAGCCCCAGCACTAGGGCCACCATTGCGTAAAGAGCCGCGGATCCTGCCAGAGACTCGGCCACGTAAACCCCTCTCCCGCCTGTGACGTCGACCACGTCGAAGAGGCCTACCTGGGTCCAGTAGTAGAGTATTCCTATCAGGAAAAGAGCACCGCCTACGTGTGTCCATATAAAGTAGAGGAGGGCTATGCGCCTCCTGTCTCCGTATCCGTACAGCGCTATCAGGGCAAACGAGGACACGAGGGAGATCTCTAAGAACACGTAGAACTCTAATAGGTTCGTTGAGAGCGCCATGCCCAGCATTGAGATCGAGAACATGTTGTACAGGGAAAAGTAGACGCCGAGGCCGGGGGGCTCTTCCCCTTCCCTCCTGAGCTCCTCTATCCTGTGTGTCATATACTTTATGCTGTAGATCGAGACTAGAGCAGTAACGAGTGATACCCCTATAACCACGGGGGCCGAGACACCGTCGAGGCCTAGGGCTATGACACCTATACTTGATCCCCTCAAATCTATGAAGAGGGGGTCCACGATCCACGATGCCAAGTTTATCCTGGGAGAGTATGCTAGGGCAACTATGCCTGGGATGGCCAGGAAAGCCGCTGACAGATAGGCGACAGCGTTCACTAGTCCCCTGCCCAGTTCC
The DNA here is from genome assembly GCA_015521705.1 of Desulfurococcales archaeon. Lineage (GTDB taxonomy): Archaea > Thermoproteota > Thermoprotei_A > Sulfolobales > Acidilobaceae > S141-84. The sequence goes on along the minus strand of WANR01000036.1, from coordinate 116,649 downwards.
CGCTTGGCAGCCGCTACGAGGCCTAAAATGAGGGGCGCTAGGATCGAGGCCCAGAATAGGGGTAACGGGAGCATCATGGCTAGACACCGGGCTCTTCGAGGGGCTCGCTTGTCAGGCTCCTAGAAGCCCTGTAGAGCGAGACTACTACAGCTATAACCACTATTATCTCTCCGGCTACAACGCTTGTCAGAACCACTGAGTACAGGGTTGCCAGGATAGAGTCGTAGGATAGGAGCAGGATCACTAGAAGAATTATGGAGTTAAACATGACCTCTATCGAGAGCAACTGCCTCACAAGATTATTGGATCCAGCCACACCGTAAGCGCCTATGGCAAATAACCCGACCGAGACCACCACAACAGCGCTCCCAACAAACGGCTCCACAGCCACCCCGAAGATCACCTCCTCGCCTTAGCTACTGCAACAGCTTCTATGAGGGTAGCCGCTAGAGCCACGAATATCAGCCCCATTACTGGGACATACTTTGACAGTATGATCTCGGATATTTCTCTCAAACTAGCTGGAATAGGCGTCGAGTACGCCTGGTAGATCCCCGTGAGGGCTACAGCCGCTCCAAGCCCTGCAGCCGCTACTACCGCGGAGACTAGGCCCCTAAAAGGCTTCCACTCCTCGTGGCCGCCGCCACCGAGCATTGAAACTGATACTATAATGAACATTACCGCGGCCCCCACATACACTATTACTAGGAAAGCTGCAACTATGGCAAACCCTAGGAGCGCTATGAGCATCGCATTAAGGGAGCCTAGCAGGGCCAGGGCGAGGCTTGCATAGACAAGGTCCTTAACGCGTATGACGAGGTAGCCAGACAAGAGAAGGGATATTGAGAGGCCGACGACAGCAACCGTGCCTAATGTGTCCGGGTCTAGGAGGCCGTCTACCATCTTCCACACTCCCACTCTCGTTAGCTACTTACTGTTCCTCGCTAGGCACCTTTACGAGTCCCTTCTCTTCGTCTATTAAATAGGTTACTGGCCTACCCTCCTTCTCCGAAGGATACTCTGGAGGCCTGGTGAAAGTCTCTAGGTCCCAGTCCATCTCGGCCAGGTTCTCGTACACTATGTCGTGGTATGGCAGGTGGTATAGGGCTTCCGTGGGGCATACGTCGACGCAGTAGCCGCAGAAAATGCACCTCTGATAGTTTATCACGGGCCAGAGCTTAGCCTTCATCTTACCTGGATGCTTGGGATCCGGCTCTGGAATACTTATCATCTTCATAGCAGCTGCGGGGCATATCCTGGCGCAGGAGGAGCAGTTTATACACTTCTTCTTTTCCAGAACTATGAAGCCCCTATACAGGGGGTCTAGCTTTATGAATTCCTTAGGGTAGATCAGGGTCATTCTCCGGGGATCCACGAAATACTTCAGCCCTATCGATAGAGCCGCTATATTAGCCTTTATACTGTGGAAGAGCCCGCCCCTCTTAGGCAGCGCTTTCAGCACAGGCCTCGCCGGCAACAAAGCCACCTCCAACCGTGATAGTACCTTGTAGGGTGAAAGGCATTATTTGGGGAATATATAGTTGGCCACAGAAAAATTTGACTACCCAATAACAGAGTCCCATGACAGGCGGCTTCGCGCCCCAGCATGAATCACTATACTCGACGGTTCCACTAGCTCTCTTCACTGCTAACTACGAAAACGTTTACCACAAAACTTGTCCAGGGAACTTTCACATACGCCACGTAGACGCCGGGCCTCGCATCCCCCCTAATCTTGAGCTCTAGAACAATAATAGAATCACCCAAGACACCGTACGCGGCCGACGCGAAAGTCTCGTTCGCTTCCACATAGCTGGAAAAGGTTACCCTAGTAGCGTCTATCTCGAAGCCGGGGCCATAGTAGTTCTCTGGAATTAAGTCATAATACTGAACCTCGTAAACCTCATAGCCTGGATCATAGACTGATACTATAGAATCGTTCAAAATGGATGCTGGAATGACTACCAAGGCTGTGCCCCCAGGTTCCACGTGAACTACCACATTTTGGGGTTCCCAGTATCCCGGGGTCTTAGCTTGAACAACATCCAGCACCCTTCCTTCAGAGTCTTTAAGAATGATTTTGACGAATCCCTCTTCTTTCCAGAGCTCCCCCAGCTTCACGACCCCTGAAACGAAGCCCTCCCCCTCTTCTATAACGACAACCTCCAGCTGCCTGGTCTCGTATTCTTCCTTGAAGAGGAACCGCGACTTGACGAAGGTGGCTTGGGCTTCAACGCTTAAACCTCCCCCTTCTCTGCTTAACGCTACGAAGGGCAACGCGTCCTGTCCAAGGCTTATGGAGGCTGAAGGTATTATTATAGAGCCTCTCTTCTCCGGGCTAACCACGCCTACCCTAACAAAGGAGTCGAAGCCCCCAGCCCTATTTATTATAGTGCCCTTCATACCATCAACCGTCAACACATCTTCGAGCACAGTCTGTGGTAGGAACATTGAGAAAGTAGCCTTAAACACTTCACCCCCAGCCACGACAGCATTAAACCCTGTAGGGATCAGCATCGCGCCAGTAGCCAAGCCCATAGCAAAACCTGTAGCTGTCCCAACAACCACTCCTGCTGGCAAGGCAACTATAGAGGCTAACGCAAACAATAAATCTAAAAGCCCTCTCTCCCTAGGAGTCTCCTCCACGCCGAACAGCACTATAGCTGAAGAGGCTCCTGGAGACCCTTTGGCCAAGAGATATACATTTAGGTTTGATCTATACGAGTATAAGCTAAAGTTAGCCCAGGGATCCACGTCATAGTAGTCGCAGTTGTAATATGTCCTCTGCGTTTCTGTATCATTCACCATGTAACATTGGGCCATCGTCTTGGAGATCATTACAGTCGCTACCGCCGTAAATGGCGGGATCCCAGTATTATTCTGGAAGCTGACCACTTTCACATAGGGCGAGCTAGATAATTCTAAGGAGACAGTCTCGTTAAAGCCCCCTACAGGGATTACGTCGAAATACACCTTAAACTCCTTGAGGGCCTCAACTAGGGGGCTCTCAACCCTGGGCACGATCATGTAGCCAGGATAGGTGTAAACCGTGAAGGGAACTGCCAGGCTAGTGTACAGGCCCTCGGAAACGCCGGATACTAGTAGCACATAGTTCCCTGGAGGGAACTTATCGGAGAGCTCCACCCCGACATAGCCGACCTCCCCGGGTGCCAGGGACTCTGCCACGCTTATGTTATAGTAGTCGGGGGCTTCCCCAAAGATAAAGTCCACGAGCCCCTCTGAGTCGTAGTTCAGCCCTATCATGGCTGATAGCTTCACGCTGGAACTAAAACCGTTATAGGCTTCCACGCTAATGGGGACTGTGAAAGAGCCTCCCTGGGGCACGGCTAACGCCAATAGATCCTCGCCGAGAGACAGGGCAAAGAAGGGCTTGTCGTATGACGGGGGCGTAAAAGCCCGCTCGACGCTGGTCGTTTCTACCGGCCCTGGAGTAGTATAAGGGGTAGGGGTATAGGTTTCAGTGGCCACTGCCGGGGACTGAGGCCTCTCCTCACCCCTTTGTAGTAGAATAGATAGCGGGAAGGCCAAGAATATTAGCACTATTATGGCCAGGAGGAAGACGAGGAAGCCTTTAATGAGCTTCCCCGCTACCCCCATCAAGCTACACCCAAACATCTTATGGGAAAGCCATAAATCTATGTTAAGGCTTTGAGCCATAGGATTTTAAAATTTTTTCCCTAGAAACTAAATTTATTGCAACTATTTAGAATAACCCCCTACATTGATAACTAGCATGGAACCCTGTAACCTTTATATATCCCCTCATTTTGAATTGCTTCGCGATGTAAATGGGTTAGTAGTGCGGTAGCGAGGGTAATAAAGGCATGCCTAGGTGGGAGGAGGAAGAGGAAGAGTTCTGGGAAGAAGAAGAGGAATGGGAAGAAGAAGAGATACTAGACGAGGAAGAAGAAGAGGAAGAGTTCTGGGAAGAAGAAGAGGAGGAAGAGGAAGAGTTCTAGAAGAGCACGAGAAAGCAAGAATGATAGCTGATCATAATCATAGTTGATCTGCTAGGCTGCATGCTACAAGGGCCGGGGACGACTGCCTTAAGTCCTTCCTATAGTTAGTAGCATATAACAGGGGTGTTCCTATTAGTTGGGCTATGAGCCTTACGGGATCTTGTTCGCCTTTCTTGCCGGGTTCATGTTTGCCGTTTCCGATGTTTCAGTCCGTGTAGCTTCTTCTAGGCTCACACCCTTCCAGAATCTAGTTGTCTCCCTGGCGTCTGGGCTACCGGTTCTCTGGGCCATGGCTGTCTTCTTTGAGGGCCCCCCAAGGCCTAATGCCGGGCTTGCCCTTTACGCCATAGCTGGGCTCCTCCACTTCATTGCTGGTAGGCTCCTCTTTTACACAGCGATAGCCGGGCTTGGAGCGACTAGTGCCGCCATAACTTCTAGTCCTACGGTGGTTTTTAGCTCGCTGCTGGCATGGATCTTCTTGGGTGAATCGCTGGGTTCCCGTGACGTTGTGGGCATAGTTTTGGTGTCAATAGCTGTATACATGGCTATAACAAGGCCCAGCGGGATCCCGTTGCAGGGGGTTGGGAGAGGGCTGGCGCTGGCCTCCGGTGTCGTCGCTAGCCTTATTTTCTCCATAACGGCTGTAGTGGTTAGAGCTGCCGGCCTAGAGACTGGGGCTCCGATCACTGGTGTCTCTGTATCTTACACAGCAGCCTTGCCAGTAGCCTTGGCCATAGCGGCTGCAAGAAGGCACAACATGGCACTGAAAAGTGGCGGGGCCGGGATCCTTCTCGTCGCGGTATGGGCTGGGATAGCCGTCGGGCTGGCCCAGACATTCAGGTATCTAGCCCTCTACGCGACCACAGTAGCCAATGCCATGGTGCTCATAAGCCTCTTCCCCCTCCACACGCTGGTTCTGTCACGCATAGCCTCCAAAAGGCTTGGAGAAGAGAGGGTAACGGTAAGGCACCTAGCAGCCGGGATCCTTGCAGTTACGGGCATAGTCCTCGTCGTGACCTAGCCTTCCCCGAGGGCTACCAGTAATAGTTCTTAAGTAGCGAGTAAAGCAAGGTGGACAGGGAAATAGCCAGTACGGCCAGTGTCAGCATTATAACGCCCCTGTCTATGACGGCTCTATAGACTTTCGAACTAGCTTCGACGACTGTAGGCTCGAGTTCTTTCTTCTCTACAGGCAACACCAAGTCACGGGAGGCTACGCGCTGGTCTATGGGCTCTAGCAGGGCTTCCAGGCCTGTAACCCTGAAACTATCGGTCCCGACAGGTAGGGCCCTTGCTCTAACTAGGTACCCTTCGCCCACCATGCCGGGGCTGGTCGATAGTCCCCAGTAGACGGCGAAACCCGCGTCTTCGAGGTCACCTAAGAGCCTGCCTGCCATCCAGAAGTCGGCGCCGAAACCTGAGGCTGTCAGGGTGAAGCTTGCTGGCAGAACTATCTTCACGGCCGACACTACCTCCTGGCCCCTGATCTCGGCCAGGATCCCCCAGTCACCTGCGGGCCTAAGAAAAGCCCAGAGTGTCCCGTTGTAGGACGCTGCGACATCCACGCTAATAGCCGTGGTCCAGTTTATCAGGAGGGCTCTACCACTGCCAAGATCCACTAGGAGCCCCAGGGCAGACCCATTAACTATAGCCCTCCCCCCAGCGATGGGACCCGTTGTAGTGGCACTTACCCTGTTCAAGGTAATTCTATCAGCCCACGGCACCTCTACCCGCCACTGGACAGCCATAGACCTTTCAAGATCCACCTCAACGTAATAGTCACTACCATAAACCAGGTAGATCCTACCATTCCAGTAGGCTGCATCCCTGAGGCCTGTAAGGGGTAAAGGAACCTCCAGTACACGGGCATAGGCCCCTCTAAACTCGGCTACTGTAACCCCCCTTATCGAGTTAGAGGAAACCAGGAAAGGATCGGATCCACATACCACACGGGAGAACGGCAGAACCGTCCCGGTCACACGGTATAATGTTACAGAAGACCCGTTGGAGACCTCTAAGAGCTCCCACTCCCGGCCAATGCCTGGCGGTAGTAGTGAGAAATAGATCGAGGATCCCGACTGGCAAGCGCTATTAGTCCTAGCCTTGACAATAAGAGCCTCGCCTCCACTAATGACCGCTAAATGCGTGTTGTTAGCAGCTGCCACAAGGCCGGTATCTGGGCTGAAATAGAGGGGGTTAAACCCCTGGAGCCCATACACGCCTAGGAAGTGGCGTGGAGGCTCAACCACTTCAAACGCTAGTAATGGCACTGAAAACGCTGACAACAGGACCAGGACAAGTGCCAGAGCTAAACGCCTGCTATTGTCCCATACAGGATAGGAGTTCTCGGGCAACCCTTAACCCCCCTGGACCCGAAATATCCACAATAATTATCCTAGTAGCCCCAAAGAGAGCCTCGCCTGGCCTACCAGCTGAGAACACCGACGCCTTTCCCTCGTAGATCTCGTAGCCTTCCACTCTAATGAATTCTCCGCCCTCGAACCTAACACAGGAGAAATCACCGCCACTCACAAGGGCCGCGCCGCGCGGCTTCTCGTATATATATAGCCTGGCCTGGCTCGGCGAGTAGCAAACCAACCTACTATCCATGGAACACGTGTAAGAGTCACGGCCGGGGTGGGCGAGGGCTTCTGTGCATTCAACGCAGAGGGCTGTGCAGAGCGAATCCATTCTTCTTGCCAGGGACCTCCTTACAATATACACGGTAGCCACGGAGGACACTAATAGGCCTATGGGAAATGCGGGATGTAGGCCGGCAAGTAGCATCAATAGTGACCCAATCGTGGAGCCCGCAACGTCTAGCACTAGATAACGGGAAACCCTCTGTAGCTCGCCTTTCATCAGCAACTCGCAATAAGCGTTCAACCTGCGACACCCATAAAAGTAAAGGCAAACCAGGCCAGGACAGCGATCCCCGTAAGGTCTACTAGAGACATTATGGCGGGGACTGCCACATTATCTGGATCAGCGCCAACCCTGGCTGACAAGAGTGTCACAGCTGCTGACATTAGTATACCTATAATAGTTAGCACCATGGCCGACGAAAATATTACTATCATGTGCAGGACAGGCTCGACCCTGCCCAGTGATAGCAGAGCCGTCACTAAAGCCGTGACAAGAACTGGGAGGGGAAGAGAGATCATAGAGGAGGCTGCACGCCTGGCCGCCTCGAACCACAGAGACTCCAGCCCATAGAGGTGATAGGTTGTTGAAAGCCTGGCAGCCGCCGAAGTACTAATAGAGCCGCAGATGAAGAGGAGTGGAGGAAGTACTGAGAGTAGCCCAAGAGAATCAAGGTAGCCACCGTAGACCACAAGGAGTCGTCCAGCATAAGCCTCTACTATGGATACTACAATGAGGGAGGGCAGAATTTCAAGCAGCCCTCTCCTATAACCTTTACTATACATTACCGTGCCCAAGAAATAGGAAAGCGACACATACACGAGTAATAGGGATACTGTTAGACCATTGGGCCCACCAGCAAGGGGGGCCAAGGCTGCAAAGGCTAGCACGCTAGCCATAGTGAGAACGTCTACTATGGATGTGACCACGGGGGCCGACACGTTGTCGGGATCCAGGCCAGCCCTAAACGAGAGGACAGAAACCAGGGAGGATAGAGCAAGTATCAGGAGAGACGTGGCGATCCCGGAACCCACGGAGACCAAGACTAGAGCAGGCAAGCCCAGCCATGGCGCGGCGAGCTTCACGGTAGCTGCAGCCAGTACAGAGGATGCCATGAAAGGGGCTAGGAACCTTGAAGCCTCAGCCTTAACTAGTCTCAAGAATACAGGTTCTGCTGTACCAAGGTATAGCATTGTCGAGATCCTAGAGGCCAGCGATAAGCCCAGCCCGCCCCTAATAGAAGCGAGTATAGGGAGCAACGCCAAAGCCTCAGGGCTGCCCAGCAACAGCCAGGAATAAATGCTAATGAGCAAAGCATTCAAGAGCCCAGCTACATTAGATAAAGTCACACTCACAGATACCTCAACAGCATCCCTTAACAGCCCAGGTAAGCCCAAGAGATCCCCCGCCACTAGACCGAAACGAATTATTCGGGAAACCTCGGCAATTAAAAGGAAAAATGGTTAAAACTATTAACCAAAAAGCCCAAATAAGGAACGAGGAGTCTAACTAGGGCCCGTAGTCTAGCCTGGGAGGACGCCGCCCTTACACGGCGGAGGTCCGGGGTTCAAATCCCCGCGGGCCCACCAATCAATCATAAGCAGACTTTTCCTTATGAATACTGATTTAGTCGCTTAGGTGTTTTAATATTCAAATGATTATTTGATAATTATTCATGTTATTTATTGGATTACTTGTTAAGGGTGTTATGATGTGCAATAACAACTTATATATATGAGTTGCATTACCTAATGATATAGTGATCCAGCTACTCAACCGCTATTGGGGAGAGTATTTCCGTGAGTGGAGAATCTCATGCTAAACGCATAGTCGATTTATTGAAAAGCGAGACAAACCTAGAGATACTAGCTGCGCTCTCTATAAGGCCTAGCCATCCACGCGAGCTCTCCCTGCTCTTGGGCAAGGATGAGAGCGATATTTCAAGGAGGCTGAAAAGCCTAGAGAAAACAGGGCTTGTCAGGAGTAGCTGGGTTAGAGTAGGTAGCAAGAATGTTAAGGCGTATTCTCTAACCCGCGAATCTATCACTCTTAAGTTTAGTGAGGGAAAGGTTTTCGTTTCGATACACGGGTTCAAGAATAGCATCTACGTAGAACCACGCATAAGTCTTAGACCACCCCTGGTTGAAAAGCCTATAGGGAGAGACCAGGAGCTATCCAGCCTGGAGAACGCAAGGCAGCCTGTCATACACGTATGGGCACCGCCCGATTATGGGAAGACCCATCTCGTGTCATTCCACGTGACAAAGAGTTTCAAAGATAGGCCAGTCATGTGGTACTACTCAGACAGGTCGGACAGCCTAGGAGCGTTCTCGTGGAAGATAGGCTCGATACTAATACACTCAGGCTATAGGTTCTCAGAGCCACTCACATCATCTCTACATTCCAATGTAGAGAGCCTACTGGAGGGGCTAGAAACCACTAGATCGGTCCTCGTCATAGACGACTACGACAAGCTCCAGAACAACCTGAAAAAAGCCATCATAGGCATGGCAAGGAGGGTGAGAAGGTGTAGGCTCTTCTTAATATCCAGAACGCCCATCGATACCCTGATATACAGCGGAAACTCCCATGCCATGCAGCTAGGCCCCCTAACGCTCCAGGGCTTCTCAGAGCTACTATCATACTACGGTGCCACAGCACCGCCAGACGATGTAGAGAAGTCCTACAAGATACTAGCCGGGATCCCTGGGCTAGCCAAGATGGTTGCCAAGATCTGGGACAGAAAGGAGCCCTTACGGCTGGTGTCCAGGAGGGTCATGGAGGCTTATATAAGCGGTAGGATCTTCGAAGAGCTGGGAGAGCCCGCTTCATCGATAGTCAAGATACTGGCCTCTGCGAAGACACGTATACCCATAAGTGTCCTATGTAAGATTTCCTCTAAAAGCTGCAATTGGCTCATTGATACCCTGAAGCACTACGGCATTATAGACCTTGCCGGCAACTATGCGATACCAAGGCATCACATAGCATCAGCGTCGCCCAAGCTAGATCCCCGGGAGAGAACAGCGCTAGCCAAAATAGTTAGGGAGATGGCGCGCCAGCCAAGCTACATGGATAAGGTGAGGGCCGTGCTAATAGCTGCTAGGAACTGCATGCCGCGCGAGGTCTTAGACCTTGTCGAGGAGAGGCTACTCTGGGGGGAAAACTGGATCCTGCCCAACGTTAATCTCTACATAAGATCCTTGAAGAAAATGCTGAGGTGCAGGAACCTGAGTCCCAGGGAATACATGACGTTTAAAACGGAACTCTTCATGATAGATACAGTGGCTCTGAGAGGCGATGTTGTTAGGATCGAGCGGGAGATAGCAGAGTATGTAAACTACTACAAGGCATACAAACCAGCAGTCCAGGCGAGGCTCATGTCTGCTGCAGGAGCCATATTAATGCACATGAAGAATGTTGGGCGCGAGCTAGTGCTGGAGGCCCTGAGAATATATAGGAGTCTGAGCCAGCCAAGGTATAAGAGGCTGGGAGCCACGATACTATTAAACTCAGCCATGGCGTACGTGTACTCGGGTAACCTGGACGAAGCCCTAAAACTCGACAAGGAGTACGAGGCGCTACTCCTCGAAGACCCCGAGGGAACGATAGAGGACTACTTTATCTTTAAGGGCGTCATAGCTTCACACATGTCAATAGCTGGACTGCACGAGCAGGCATACCCCATAGTCTTAGAGGCTTATGAGAAGATAAAGGAGTATAAGCTCTCGGTGGCCATCCAAGTAATAGCCGAGTACCTAGCACTAAACCTCCTTGGACTAGAGAAGTATAACGAGGTAGAGGACGTGTCTAGGGAGGTAGCTAAGGTCTCGCCAGACTCGCCGTCAGCAGTGTCGCTAACAATCCTAGAATACCTGGCAGGCATGCTTGCTGGGAAGAGGAGGCGGGATCGGAGACTCGAAGCTTTCATAGACAAGAGCTGTAGAAGCTATAGAGCAGGCTTCATAGCATGCACGCTATACAGTATCGCGAAAAACTCTCTACAGGGCAAGCCTGATAAAGCTAGAGAACTCATCCAAGAGAACCTAGCAACAATGCCTGGAATAGCCAAAATAGGAGAAAACCTAGTGGACAGGCTGTCAGGTAAATAGGCGGGAAACCATGAAAACCCAGCCACGTATCAACGAGATCTACGCTAAAACCGTGTAATACTGAAGAGGAAGTCGATACAGGCTAGGAGACAGCTTTAATACTGCACAAACTGTGAATGATGAGAAAACTAAACTAATAATTGTGGAAGCACTCCTGGTCACGCCTATAAAGATCCCTTCTAGTTCCTTGCCGTGACAAAACCCCATTTAATCCCCAGGTAATGAAGTTAATTATGTGGAGGGGGCACTCAGCTTGGCCTATGGAAGCTTATCTAGGGAAGAAAAGCATCGGTTCTTGAGAGCGCTAGAGGAGGACAGAGAGTTTCGATATGCAGTCATGGGGCTTATAGGCTACCGGGAGGTACTAGACAGGATCACCAAACTAGAAGAGAGGTTTGCCAGGCTGGAAGAAAGACAACAAAAACTAGAAGAAAGGCAGCAAAGGCTCGAGGAGAGACAACAAAAGCTGGAGGAAAGACAACAAAAACTAGAAGAGGAGATCGCCAACCTAAGGAGAGTAATTGAGCATACTAGGAGAGACGTTGGGGCTCTGACAGAGGCCATGTACTCTAGGATGGTATGGGAGGATCTTAGAGAGGAGATCAAAGCTAGAGGCGAGAAGGTGGTCTCTAGGAAGAGGAATGTCAAGGTGGATGGCTACGACATAGACCTCATGATAGAATCTGAGACAAGCATATACGTTGTCGAGATCAAAATACAGCCAAACCATCACGACGTAAACGAGCTACTAGAGAAGACGAAAGCTATAGAGGTGCACATGAATAAGAAGGCGATCCCCGTCATCGCAGGGACATGGATAGGAGGAGAGGTTAGAAAATACTGCTCTGAAAAGGGTGTAAATATAATAGAGTATTGACCAGGCTTGAGGCTCCATCATTCGAGCCTCACTGAAACTTTATGACACACTAGAGTATCCTACTCGGCTCTGCCTGTCTCCATTGCTTGCCCGCACTGGGACTAACAGCAAAAACCAGAACCTTTATAAGCCCTAAAGAAGAATCATTAGGAAACAAGCCAGAAAACAAAAAGAACTGAAGGACGTGGGCAACAATAGATGAGAGGGCTAGGCCTTCTTACTACAAACCCAATACTCTGGAGAGCGTTTCCTTCCTCACGGAACTAATGCTAGTATATTGTGTCGGCTCTTGGTGTGGGTTTACTGGATTCAGCTGCATGCTATGGGGGCCTGGTTGGGGGTGCTCCTGGGCCTCTATCCGTGGCTTATTATCCTCCCTCACCACATTAAGGGGCATTGGCTACCAACCAGTTAAACCGAAACAAACATTAATCTTAAATGCATAGCCAAACCAGGAAACAGCCTATTTTGCTGGAACTCTAGAAAACGCTTAAAAAGAAAAGGTTTTATTATAATTAAATTTTTATTGTCTTAGTGGCTTCTATTTCTCATAGCAAGCACTTTGGGTGGTATTATGGTTTGGAGGCCTACAATCTCCTTCGCGGCCTTGAAGAGGGCAGGCCATGCTGCTGTTAGGGTCAAGGATAGGGTTGTATTTATTGCTGTCATAGACGAGAAACTCTACGCCATGGATGCTGTTTGCTCCCATTCTAGGTGCATTCTAGGGCTACTTGATAGAGAGAAGCTTAGGGTTAAGTGTCCCTGCCATGACGCAGTATTTGACCTTGAAACGGGAGAGATGATAGAGCCTCCCTACGTCTCTCCTGATGTGGACAGAGATAAGATGCGTCTGCAAACGTTCAATGTGAGGGTTAATAAGGGTTTTGTCGAGGTTGACGTGTAGCCATCGGCGGGCTTAACGCTAGCTTAACACTAATGCTAGTAGTAGTCTTCTAGGCTTCCCAGCTTTTTCTGGGTTTTCTTTTCTTTGGGCATGAATGGTGTTACCAGTATTTTCTTTATTTCCTGGGCTTTCTTTTCGCCAAGCCCTTCAACCTGAGAGAGCTCGGCAATGCTTGCTCTGCAGAAGCGCTCTATGGTCTGGAATTTTTCCATTATCTTTACAGCCGTCTTGGTTCCGACGCCTGGAAACGCTTGTATAATGTAGACTTGCCAATCCCTTATGTTAGCGCTTTTCGGCTTTCCCTTGAGTACTGGAAAGCCTCTCCCCTCTCTTCTCTCGTTCATTCTCCTTGCTATCGACTCTATTACGGTTGCAGTATCTCTAGGCCCAGAGCTGTAGATTATCTTGGCGTTAAAATCTGTGGCAAGCGTTATCAGGGCAGAGTAGTACTGCCTCTCCCTCCCCATCCTGCCCGCTATCCTTAAGGGATCCCCTTCAATAACGTAGACCAGGTGCTCGTAGACTTCAGCGGCTCTTGAAGCCTGGTCGAATAGCCTGCCGTCAAAGAGTGATTTGAGGAAGTCTCTAGCCGTTTTCCTTTCTATGACCACATCGTCTGAAACTATGTAGTCTCCTATGGGCAGGCTTTTTCTTATCACTAGCAGGCCTGAGGACTCTAACAGGGATGGTATGCCGCTCGGATCCTCCCTAACATCAGCGTATACCCTTATCCTAGGCCTCAACCCTCACCCCCGGCCTCCTTACACCTTCTGGCTATTTTACCTGGGAGACTCCTAGCTATCTCCTCCACTATATCCTCTGGAGGCCTGGAAGCTATATGAGCCATAGCCGCCGCTTTATGGCCACCGCCCTGACCACCCAAGCGCGAGGCTATGTACTCTGCTATCCAACTTGCCTCAACGCCCTTCTCCATAGCCCTTTTCGAAACCCTCACAGAGACCCTAGAGTGGGGCTCCCGGGGGGCAACTATAACGGCAACGTCTGCTCCCAGCCTGAGCAGGGAGCGTGCCGCAGATGACTCGAAGCTCCCTATATGTGACACGGTTATTATTAAACTGCATGCCCTCTCAACCTTCATCCTAGAAGCGGCTTTAACAATAGCCATTCTCTCAGAGAAGTCGTGAGCCTCGCCTCTGCCAGTCTCGCCGCGTGGCAGTGCCAATGCGAGAGCGGCCTGGTAGTCAGCTCCCCACTCTAATAGTTTCATGGAAGAACTGAAAGTCCTCGGGATCGCGTGGGCATACCTTCTAGAATCATAGATTATGCCAGCAAGGCCTAGAGTCGCCACTTTAGGCTCTGGCCTTGTTTTCAGGTTTGACAACACTTCCACGACAAGCTCCGAGGTGGAGGCAGCCTCTGGCTCTAGGATCTTGGCTGTAGCAAGAGATGCGAGTTCTCCAGGCTCATGGTGGTCTATGAGTACCCTCTCTGCCGACCTCTTATAGGGCTCGTAATAGCTCCCAAGCATGACACCATTGGACGCGTCGACGGCTATAGCTATAGGGGCCTCAACGCTCCCAGTACAGACACTAACTTCTATGCCTAGAGTTTCGAGGGCGTTCCTGGAGATCCTCGAAACCCCCTCAGGAAACCCTATACAGTGATCCTTGCCTAGGGCTTGAAGCGCCGACGAGACCAGAACCGCAGAAGCCAGAGCATCTAAGTCGGCGTTCCTGTGAGTAACTATAAGGGCGCGCCCAGGCTTAGTCAGAGCTTCTAGGACTTCCTGATAAGCCAAAGAGCATCTCCTCGAAGGCCTTTCTAGCCTCTCTGACGGCTCTAGCCACTACCCTGTCAACCCACCTATGCCTGGGCCTGCTGGCTTCAACATCTATGACGAGCCTTGAAACACCTGACCTGTCATAGTCGATCCTCAACGTTATTACAAACCTGGACGCCTCCTCGCCCAGCTCCTCTATGAGGATGCTTCTCGCCTTGCGCTCCGCAGCCTCCAGCGCCTCGACTATTTGATCGGCGCTAGCCTCCAATACCTGTGGCACCCATCCTGCCACTGAGAAGCCTCTTGAGCTCTTCACCCAGCTTCTCGATCTCTCTCTTGAGCGATTCTTCCTGGCTCTTAAGGGCCTTGAGTCTCAGCTCCAGGTCCTCCTTCTTCTCGTTAAGCTCATTGAGGACTTCATCCCTAGTACTCTTAACGAGCACGTAGCCGAACATCCTGTAGAGCTCTGCGTTCTCCGGGAGGTCTCTGAGCTTCTCCACAATGCTGTCTATCTCGGCTATGGTTCCCTCAACATTGAGCCTCTCCTGGACTACAGCGTTAAGGGTCTCCCTTAGCTGGACGTACTTGTTATACTTAGCCTCCACGTCAGGCGGGACCTTCTCTACCAAAACAAGCACCCCACTCCCTTTACACAGGCTGAAGGTTTATAAGCTAAACACACTACGGGGACTACGGCTACTGGGATAGGATGGCTGGTATGCGCCTAATAAATCCTTATTAAACGTATCGATCGCTCTAACTGGTGGAGGCGGTCAGGGAATGAGTGCAAGAGTGAAGGTAGTATCGGAGATAGAGAAGATAATGGCTAACATAGAGAATGTCAGGAACATAGGGATTATAGCCCACGTAGACCACGGAAAGACGACGACAAGCGACTCCCTGCTAGCAGCTGCAGGTATAATATCCGAGAGAGTGGCCGGCGAAGCCCTAGCCCTAGACTACCTGACTGTCGAGAAACAGAGGGGAATAACCGTGAAATCAGCCAACATAAGCCTCTACCACGAGTACGGGGGGAAACCCTACGTGATAAACCTCATAGACACGCCGGGCCACGTAGACTTCTCAGGAAAAGTCACTAGGAGCCTAAGAGTCCTGGACGGAGCTATAGTCGTCGTTGACGCCGTGGAGGGAGTCATGACGCAGACCGAGACTGTAGTCAGACAGGCGCTAGAGGAAAGGGTTAGGCCGCTCCTCTTCATAAACAAGGTTGACAGGCTCATAAAGGAGCTAAAGCTGACACCCGAGAAGATCCAGGAGAGGTTCATAGAGATAATAAGGGACATAAATAACCTGATAGACCTCTACGCGGAGCCAGACTTCAGGAGAAAATGGAAGCTCAACCCGGCCGAGGGAACAGTAGCTTTTGGAAGCGCCAAGGACAAGTGGGGCATATCAATACCTATGGTTAAAAAGAAGGGGATAACGTTCCAGGAAATAATCAAGGCTTACGAGACCGGGGATAAAGAGGCGATAGCCAGGCTCTCGAAACTCATGCCACTACACGAGACCCTCCTCGACATGGTGGTCAAGTTCGTGCCAAACCCCAAAGAGGCCCAAAGGTATAGGATACCAAAGATCTGGAAGGGAGATATTAACAGTGAAGTAGGCCAGGCAATGGTTAACGCCGACGCCAATGGCCCGCTAGTATTCATGGTGAACGACGTCAGGGTGGAGAGGACAGGCTTCGTCGCTACCGGTAGGGTCTTCTCGGGAACCCTGGAGCCCGGAAGGGAGGTCTACATAATAGGGGCTGGTAAAAAAGCTAGAGTGTTACAGGTAAGCCTCTACATGGGGCCCTTCAGAGAAGTCACCAAGAAAGTCACAGCAGGAAATATCGCTGCCGTTATGGGCCTGGAAGACGTAAGGGCCGGCGAGACCATAGTAGACGCCAACTACTGGGACAAGGCTGCACCCTTCGAGCAGCTCAGATACGTCAGCGAGCCCGTAGTGACTATAGCCGTCGAGCCTAAGAGTATCCAGGATCTCCCCAAGATGATAGAGGCTCTAAGGAAAATGTCGATTGAAGACCCCAACCTTCAGGTCAAGATTAACGAGGAAACAGGGGAATACCTGATCTCTGGTATGGGCCCTCTACACCTAGAAATAGCGCTCACCCTACTGAAGGAGAATTACGGCATAGAAGTGAAGGCGAGCCCGCCCATAGTTGTCTACAGGGAAACAGTCAGGGCTGGTAGCGAAGTGTTCGAGGGCAAAAGCCCCAACAAGCATAACAAGTTCTACCTGAGCGTAGAGCCCCTAAACGAGGAAACTATTAGCCTGATACAAAACGGGGTAGTAACGGAGGACCAGGACTTCAGGGAAAGAGCAAGACTGTTGAGCGACAAGGCAGGGTGGGACTACGACGAGGCCAGGAAGATCTGGGCCATAGACGAGAACATAAACGTCTTCGTCGACAAAACAGCTGGGGTCCAGCACCTGAGGGAAGTCAAGGACACTATAATAGCTGCGTTCAGGATAGCACTGAAAGAAGGGCCACTAGCGGCAGAGCCCGTTAGAGGGGTTAAAGTCATACTCCACGACGCCATAATACACGAGGATCCTGCTCACAGGGGTCCCGGCCAGATCTACCCTGCCGTTAGGAACGCTATATGGGCCGGTATACTAACGGCTAAGCCCAGCCTATTAGAGCCCATCCAGAAGCTAGACATAAGAACCCCCATGGACTACGTGAGCTCCATAGCGGCAGTCCTTTCGAGGAAGAGAGGCAGGATATTAGACGTGCAGAGCCAGGGCTTAGTTGCCAGAGTCATAGCTGAAATCCCGGTGTCGGAAAGCTTTGACCTGGCAGGCGAGCTGAGAAGCGCCACCGCTGGAAGAGCTTTCTGGGGCACAGAGTTTAGCAGGTGGGCGCCCGTGCCCGACTCGATGCTGGATGACCTCATAAAGAAGATTAGGCAGAGAAAGGGCCTGCCACCCTCGCCTCCAAGGCTTAGCGACCTGCTGGGCCCCTAGCGTCGAACAAGTTAGGCGGAAGACTGATTAAATGGCCTGGGTTGAAGCGGATCCATGTGGTGTAACAGATGCCCCTAGATGCTTCGAGCTACTTGGTAAAAGCCGCAGTGGCTTTTGTAGTAGTGCCCCTGATAGCCATTATAGCCCTTATACTAGTCCTTGGACTACTACGCCGCCTGACGCTGCCCAGACCAGACGTTTTGGAGAACGAGAAGTACAAGTACGCTAGATACGAGTCGGGTAATCCCATGAAGGGCGAGGCTAGAAGAACGGTATCTATGCAGTATTTCGGGTTCCTAATAATATTCCTAGCAGTAGAGCCGGCCATTATTCTTCTCGCACTCCTCCTCCTAGCCCCTGAGGGATACTATGGAAGCCTCGCGACTATATACGGCATATTCTTAGCCGCCTATACCCCCTTACTAGTATACGCGGTGAGAGAGTCCCGCAGGGTTAGCGAGTGGATCCTAGAATAGGGGGTGAGTTACTGTGTCCAAGATGGAGGAGGCAAAGATCTACGTGGGCAACATAGACGAGAGCGCTAGGAAGGCCCGTGAACTACTGCTGGGCAAGATGAAGCTCGGAAGACTCGTTGACTGGGCAACTGCTTTCAGCCTCTGGCCCGTCCATTTAACAACTAGCTGTTGCAGCACAGAGTTCGCCGCCACGTGGAGCCCCAGGTTTGACGCCGAGCAGTATGGTGCCCTGCCATGGGTTGGATCGAGGCAGACTAATATGATAATAATAGAGGGAACCGTGACTACCAAGATGGCGTGTGCACTTAGGATAACGTGGGAGCAGATGCCCCCGCCGAAATTCGTCATAGCCATGGGGGCGTGCTCTCTAGACGGTGGCATATTCTATAACAGTTATAACATAGTGAAGCCATGGCAGGTAGTACCGGTAGACGTGTACCTGCCCGGATGCCCACCTAGACCAGAGACTGTTGCAAGGGCCATAGTAACGCTCCAACGCAAAATACGCGAGAAGAGCATTGCTGGGAAGTGGGTAGAAGAGGGTTGGAGGCCGGACATGAAGTACGTGAAGCCTAAAGAAGACGTCTGCTCTTGGTGGAGAGGTTGAGCGGGGAACAGGAGACCGTAGACCTGGAAGGACTCGTTTCTAAAGCCCTCGAGGGCATAAACTATTCAATCTCTAGGGAGAAGGGATATGTAGAGGTCAGCGTCCCGTTAGAGTCTCTAAGAGAGGCCGCTCTAAGACTCAAGAACGCTGGGTTCGACCACGTTAAGTCCCTAACTATAGTGGATTACATAAAGAAGGGCGAGTTCAAGGCAATGTATATAGTTTCGAGCTATCTCTCAGAGGAGCTGTCAGGAGGGCTTATAGCGCTCTCAACAACCGTGAAAAGGGACAAGGCAAAGCTACCCTCGCTATCAGATGTATGGATAAGCCTTCTCTTCCAGGAAAGAGAGGTCTACGAAATGTTTGGCATAGAGTTCGAGGGCCACCCTGACCTGAGACTCTTACTGCTCGCACCCCACATAGCAGAGCTCAAGCCCCTGAGGAAAGAGTTCATAGTCAAAGAGGAACCAATAATAAGGAAGCCCAAGTGAGGTGGAAAAACGTATGAAGGACCCAGAAGCCCGCGAAGAGCCCAGCTCAGGGGCCAAGATAGGGCTTCCAGGCTTCAAGGTCAGGAAGATAGAAGAGGAGGTCTACGAGGTCTTTATAGGCCCCCAACACCCAGGCTCCGGCCACATGAGGCTCATAACAAGGATAGACGGAGACGTCATAGTCGACATAGACCCCGACATAGGCTATGTCCACAGAACCATGGAGAAGCTTGCAGAGGGCAGGGAATACATCAAAAACATCCCCCTATTCGAAAGAATGGCCATACACGATGCCTGCAACGTCACAGTACCCTACGTCAGGGCCGTAGAAAAACTACTCGGCGTGGACCCGCCGCCCCGGGCCAAGTATCTAAGATCACTACTCTGCGAGATCAATAGGATAGCCGCCCATCTCTACGGTTTCGGCATAATGGGTATATTCATAGGCCACTCCACCATGTACATGTGGTCCTTTGGGGACAGAGAGGTATTCATAGACCTGGCCGAGAGGCTCACAGGGGCTAGGCAAACGCATTCATACCCCGTCTTTGGCGGCGTCAAAAGGGATATGCCCCAGGGATTCCCCGAGATGGCTAGGAAGGCTGTAAGGTACATGAGGAAAAGGCTTCCGGAATACGAGAAAATATTCTTCGAGAACCCCGTCGTGAGGGATAGGCTTGAAGGCGTGGGCGTCATACCCAGGCAGGTCGCCGCAGAACTGGGGCTGGTAGGGCCTACGGCAAGGGGGAGCAGCATTAAATATGATGCCCGCCTTGCAGAGGGCTATGACGCTTACCCAGAGCTAGACTTCGAGATCCCAGTATACACGGAGGGGGACTCCCTGGCTAGGACTTATGTCAAGATCGAGGAGATAAAGCAAAGCCTTAACATTATAGAACAGTGCGTGTCATGGCTAGAGACCAGGGAGAGGGAAGCACCGATGCACCCTAAATTCTGGGAGAAATCCCCCCCGCTCTGGAAGAAGGTATACCAGGAGACGGGGAGGATCAAGCTATTACCTATATTCGCGAGCCTCAAGGTTCCCCCAGGCAGGGCTGTAGCTAGAGGAGAGACTGCTAGAGGCGAGATAATTTACTATGTCGAGAGCGACGGCTCGACTAAGCCCTACAGGGTAAGGATAGTATCACCGTCTTTCAGAAACCTCCCGGTATTTAAGTACATAGTGCCTGGGCATAGAGTCATGGATCTGCCAGCTATTTATGGGAGCATAGACTACTTCCCGCCTGAGGCAGATCGGTGATCGCCATGAGTCTGCTACAGCTGCTCTTAGACATAGTGTTCTATCCGCCCATTTTCCAGGTGCTAGTAGTAGGGCTCATAGTATCATTGATCATAGTGGTTATTACTATATGGTTTGAAAGGAAGGCCGCAGCACGCGTGCAAAGAAGGCTGGGCCCCTACCATGTGTCGCCTCAGCTAGGCGGCCTACTTCAGCCACTAGCCGACCTGGTTAGGTACGCCTTCCAGGAACCCATAATACCTAGAACAGTAGATGCGGCGATATTCGTAGTGGCCCCGGTGGTTGCAGCAGTGCTCTCCATAATCCCGCTAGGGGCCGTTCCCTTCACTAGTAACCCTGCCTACTGGCCGATACCGATGGAAAACAGCTTGCTCATAGCGCTAGCTCTTTCCACAGTAGCGCCTCTCTTCATAGTCCTTACAGGGTGGGCCAGTAACAATAAATTCGCAGTAATAGGGGGTGTAAGAGAGGCTTTCATGATAACTGCCTACGAGCTGATAGCAATAGTAGCGATGCTGGCGCCAGCAGCTACTCTGTCTACCTTCAACATGGTCGACATAGTCGAGGCCCAGGCCTCTCTCACATGGTTCATACTACTCAACCCGCTAGCGTTTATAGCTGCTTTCCTGGCAGTCGTTATGTCGACTTCAGGGTTCCCATACGAGATACCCGAGTCTGAGAACGAGGTTGTAGCAGGCCCCTATTCAGAGTACTCTGGTATACTTTACGGTGTCAACATGGGGGCCAACTATCTTAGGAGATTCGCGCTCTCAATACTCATAGCGATCCTCTTCCTGGGAGGGTGGCTACCCGTGCAGCCGGGCGACGGCCTGGTAGCTGGCTACCTAATCCCAACAATAGTAGTTCTAGCCAAAGCCCTCATAGTAATGCTGGTGGCCAGCTTTCTGAGAGCGGTCTACGCACGGTTCAGGCTAGACCAAGCACTAGAGGGCGCATGGAAATACGTCTTCCCACTGGCACTAATAGGGCTAGGACTGGGCATAATAGAGAATCTACTACTCTGAGGCGCTCAAGCTTCCAACTGTTTTCGCGGAACTATTGGACACGTACACTTCTATGCGTTTGGTTCAATTGTAAAGTGAAGCGCTCCAAGCCTGTAGGAAGCTGGACAGAGGCGCAAGATCATGATCTCTAACTTTAGAGAGATCTATAGGACGTGCTCTCTCAGCACATATTCGTCGGTGCAATTTTAGATAGGCACGTGACTTTCCCGTCGTCTATTCTAGCGACTATGTTGCCTGCCCCCGTTCTCTTAATTATTGCAGCTCTAGGGTTTACAGAGTTTAAGAGCCCCGCCCCCATGTCTGCAACCATTAATAGCCTAGAGGGCTCCCCCTCTTTTAGTATTCTAGGCTTGAGGCCTAGCATCTTGTATCCTTCGATGAAGAGGGCGCTGAGAGTTTTCGAAACTAGCTTCTCCTCCTTTACTCCTTGATACCTGCCAGCTAGAAGGAAAGCTCTGGCTTCTTCCCAAATGTCTGGGGTGTTCCATGACGCGTTATCCGTCCCCAAGCCAAGGCTCACATCAGTCTCTATAATGTCCCTTATGGGTGGGATGCCTGCCCCGTGCCACATGTTGCTCCTAACACAGGCCACTAGACCCATGGACTTTTCTTTCATGGCTAGTAAATCGCTGTAATCAAGGAAAATCCCGTGAACCGCTATCCTTATCCCGGCCTCCATGGCCAGCTCTAGGTCGCCCTTCCTCCTAGCCTCCTCACTCTCAGCTATGTGGGCCGCCGTTATATCGAATCTCGAAGCCTCTCTTACTAGCTCCTCGATACTGTAGTCCAAGGGGCTAGATACTCCAAGACCGTCGCACCTACTAGGCCATAAGGGGCCTGGCCTTCCCAGAACCACGATATTCGTCCCCTCGGGGATAGTGACTGCAGCTTTCTTGGCAAGAATGCAGCCCTGGCCTCCACCCTCTCTAAAATCTGAGACCGCTCCTAGCCCGTATCTCCATGCCAGCAAGTAGTAGTCTCTAATAGCTCTTACCAGGTCCTCGGGCCTCGCTTTTTCCAGGAGTCTATGTTTTAGGCCCTTTGGGTAGGACACGAGTTCTTCTAGCCCCATTTCAAGGCCGTATTCAGTAAAAGCATGGTCTGCCGAATGGACGTGAGAGTTAGAGGGCTGGGGGACCACTATAATGCTAGGGCCACCTATGCTCCGCCTGTCGCACGTGCTAGATGTTTCAACAGACTCCACAATACCCTCCCTAATCCAGATACAAGAATCCTTCCGGACCCGGAGATCTTCGCCGTAAAGCAATAGACCAGCCCTTATCGACAACTGCTCCCCGCCAACACCTCTCCTAGTACCCATTCTCTTCAGCCCTTGATACAGTCCTCCCCCGCGCTTCAAGAGGCCCCATTAATTTCCAGGCCTTATAAGTAGCGGTGGGGCATGCAAAGTTTAAACCGCGAGACGGCTCTCCCTAATACTATAAAACCGGGCTGTTCCAATATTATTTAGGAGTGGTGCAAGCTTCTGTTAGTGGTGGAAGGTAGTGGCCTACATTGAAAATATCAGAGCACGCCTATTAATAAGCCAGGTATTCGTCCTAGTCTATTCGGCCCTAGTAGCATTACTGGGCAGAACCTCTGAGACGTTTCTAGTAGTCTTCATCCTGCTGATCCTTTACGCTTTTATACAGTCGAGGAGAAGCAAGGGGCCCCTAGGCCAGGGGAAGGTGAGGCCCGACGATGTTCTAGCCTCAAAGATCCTCTATAAGGAGGATAATATACGAGAGCTACAAGCAAAGGATGAAAAGCTTCTACCAGAAATACAGGAACAGTCTAAGTTTATGCTATATACGAGCCTGGGCTCCTTCCTTAGCATAGGCTATTTCATAGCGCTCTGGGGCATCACTGGCAGGCTCGCGGACTTCTTTTACGGGATCGTAGGCGAGCAAAGGCTGGCTGACTTCCTGGCGTTTTTCATTTTCTTCGAAGGCCTTTTCATGATCAACCATGTCGCAATGCTGTACGCCATGAAGAAGGTGGGGATAGTGAAGATTATCAACATGCCCCAGTCTTACATAGTAACGGCGAAGGGCATAGTCTTGAAGGGTCTAGTAATGCAGTCAGCTATAGGATTCCCTCTGCCCAGCGATGTCAGGATGGTTCTAGATGAGAAGAGAGGGTTCGTGGAGATAGTAAAGGAGGGTAAGAGAAGCATCACCAAGATTAGGCTCTATAGTAGATCCCCTAAGAGGCTCTACAACATTATTAGAAAACACTCTCCAGAGATCCCGGCCTAGGCGGTCTGTCATCCACATATTCTTCGATTCCCATGACTCTAGCTTCTAGGCTTTTAGCCTTGCCAAGAACTATAGCCTTGGCAGTTTCTACCATTTCTATGAGCTTTTTCGGGTCGCGCGACTGCGCATAGATCCTTACCTTTGGCTCCGTCCCACTAGCTCTTAGTAAGACCCAGGAACCGTCCTCCATCTGTACCCTGAGACCATCGATGTCCAGTACATTAACGCCCTCGGTCACCAGTTTTTCTCTCAGTTCGTCCCTAGACTTTTGGTACACCAGTTTTTTGTCCCTATCATTAGAAAACTTGATCGATAGGCGGGCCGAGGGATAGAAGGGTAGCGATCTTATGAGGTCTATAGGCCTTAGACCCGTCTCCAGAGAAATCTTCGAGAGAAGAGCTGCCTGGTAGATCCCGTCAACCCAGGGACCCCAGGAGGGGTCTATCAGTTTCCACGGCTCCGCAGCTAGGACTGCCCTACTGCCGAGTTCTTTAAGTTTTTCGTGTTGCTTGCCAAGCTTAGCCCTCACTATCTTGCCGCCCAGTCTCTCTACCACTTCTTCTACCTCTAAGCCCACGTCTACGGAAACAATGACATCTCCCTTGGAATCCCTCAGCTTCCACGCGGCATAGAGGGCTATAAGTAGGTCTTGCTTCACGAAACCCCAGCCAGGCACTATCATTGACAGCCTGTCAGCGTCGCCGTCATGGGCTAGGAGGCCATGGAGGCTCATGGGATCTAGTATTTTCTGGTACTCATAGAGGACGTCAGGCCTTGGCTCTGGATGCCTGCCTGGGAAAAACCCGTCCTGGTGACAGTTTACACTGACAACCCTCTCGACCCCAATGCTTCTTAGGAGCCTGGGAGTCACCTCACTCGCAGCCCCGTTTGCACAGTCTACTGCTATCTTGAGGCCGAGTTTTGGGCTACTCACGCTCATGACTGAGACAAGATCCCTTATGTAATCCTCCTGGAGCTCAGGGGCAAAGACTAGCCTCCCCACTTTATCCCATGGAGCATGCATCCTATCAGAGTCTCCCTCAAATATTATCTTTTCTAGATCCTCCTCCATGGCTACTGTGTACTCCATCCCGCTCCCATCGAAAACCTTGATCCCATTATCTTGGGGAGGGTTATGGCTAGCAGTTATCACTATGCCTGACGAACTCTTCGTGTGAGGCACAGAATAAGCTACTATGGGCGTGGCAACAAGCCCCAGGTATATGGAGTCCACGCCCCCTGCCATCAAGCCCGCGGCAGCCATGTAGGCTAGGAGGGGGCTCGTGGTTCTAACATCGTGGCCTACGCAGGACGACCCCTTGCCGCCAATGTAGCTCGCCACTGCTAGCCCTATCCTGTAGGCCAGCTCCGGCGTAATACTTTCAAGGTAAGGGCCCCTGATCCCTGCTGTCCCGAAGAGTCTAAGCAATTCAGAGTTCCCCGTCTATAGTCACCCATGAGAGTTTTGGACGTGTCGTGGACAAATATATTGGTTTACCTGCTGTTCCATGCCTGTTGAGCTTAGACTGCTAATTACCGTGGAGCTTCATAGGCCAACACACAGCTCTACCTTTCCATGCCCTCCAGTTTTTCCTTGGCTAGAGATATGATATTACCTGGGATTCCCACGTAGATCCCAGCCATATACCTGCCCTTAACCCTCACAACCTTTATATAGACAAGAATGTCAGGATCAGAAAGATCCACTTTCCTATCTACGCCCTCAGCTATAAAGCGTATGGAGTCCATCCTGTGCATTAACCTCCCATTATCGTCATACAGGTAGCCGTCTAGTCTTATGGCAAAGCTCCCCTCGCCAGCCTTTCTCAGCTCGGCGTGGACAGCTTCTCTAACAGCATCCACATACGGGTTTGTAACCCTTCTGACCGGGATTATCCTGAGTATGGGGACATACCCTGACTCGGACACCGCCTCTTTAAGCCTGTGAGCCGCCTTAACAGGGTCATCCCAGGTTCTAGCTACTACGATGTTTGGCCTGGAATCTACTATCCATAGGCCTAAATCCCTGAGAAGATAGATCACAGCCCTCTTAGACTCATACCCAGGCAAATGGGTTATTATCAAGTTAAAATCCTGCCTATACATCCTTTTCCAGACACCGGTAAGGTATCAGGGCTGGTCAAGTACTAATAAATCATGAAGCCGCAAAGCTAAAGCACATAAGGGGGGAAAAATAATATACCTCGGGGATGCATTGAGTGATCCCAGGAAGGGCCCGTGGCCTAGCCAGGACAGGGCGCCGGCCTTCTAAGCGTTAATAGCCTGCGCGGGGCAAGCCGGTGGTCCCGGGTTCAAATCCCGGCGGGCCCGCCACTGGCTTCTCTGTATCTTTGCTTAGAGATAAAGTAGCAGGGCCACAGCTACTATGTGGACGCCGAGAGCCATGCTTGCTAGAAGTAAAGTCTTGTACAAGATCTTATAGGCCAGCCCTGCTCCGGACAATTTATAGCGCAGCGTCTCTAAGGTGAAAACTACGTGGACAACAGCCACAATGGTAACCGCTAAAGGTATGGCGTCCAGGTGTATATAAGAGCAGAGGCCGTAGTCAGATAGGAGTCCCAGGGTGAGCTCCCCCACCAAGTCTGGGTTCTTCATACAGAAGCCAGATATACCAGCTAGGTAGGCTAACGGCATCAATAGGATCCCCGAGAATAGAACCGTTGACTGGACAATTATCGCTGATGCCATTGACTCTATACACCATCGACTACTATGGAGGGAGGAGGCTATTTATCTGCGCTAATGTTTCAGCGAATAGGCCAGTGAGACCGCCACTAAGGCTCAATTCTACTGATGGGACGGCCCTGCGGCTTCAGGATGGGGATGCCAACGTTTTTCCGTGACTAGATACCATCTGTAATGAAGATAGTAAAATTAACTGGCATAGCAGCTCTGATATAACGGGAGCTAGAAGTCGGTGGTTACTGGATGGTTGCAGGTTATGGGGCAGAACTGTCGAAGCTCCTGGAAAGCATTGGAGCTGAGCCTGGTGACAGGGTACGCGTGTTAACTATCGATGGCACCACTATTGAGGGGGTTATACTTCCCAGATACGAGCTCGGCGATAGTAACGTGTTGGTGGTGAAGCTGAGGTCTGGCTATAATGTTGGGATCCATGCTGGTAGGATCGAGAAGGTCGAGATCGTGGGGAGGTCTGCCAAGAGAGGACCTATAGGGGCCCCTGTATCGCTGCTTGAAAAGGAGCCCTCGCCACCTTCAAGGGTTCTAGTCTCTATACTAGGCACTGGGGGAACCATTGCTAGTAGAGTCGACTACGAGACAGGGGCTGTGAAGCCTAGCATGAGCCAGGAGGAAGTATTGCTAGCCGTTCCCGAGGTTCTTAACTATGCTAGTATAGAGGTCGAGGAGGTATTCTCTGTCCTGAGCGAGGAAATGAAGCCGTGGATGTGGGAGAGGATAGTTGACGCTGTAGCGAGAAAAATAGAGAGCGGTGTTTCGGGAGTTGTAGTAGCTCATGGGACAGACACGATGTCCTACACAGCCGCTGCCCTAAGCTTTGCATTTCACCGAGGGCTCCCGGTACCTGTGGCTTTTGTGGGGGCCCAGAGGAGTAGTGATAGGCCGTCGAGCGATGCAGCGTTTAACCTATTATCCGCGGTTATAGTTGCAGCCAAGGCTCCCTTCTCTGAGGTGGTTGTCGTCATGCATGGAGAGACAGGTGACACCTACTCTCTTGCCCATAGAGGCGTCAGGGTCAGGAAGATGCATACCAGCAGGCGCGACGCTTTCCAGTCCATAAACGCTCTACCACTGGCCAAGATCTACCCAGACTCTGGCAAGATAGAGATCCTGGATAACGAGTATAGGCGGAGGAAGAGCCAGGGCTTGGTGGTTGACAATGGTTTCGACGATAAGGTGGCGTATGTTAAACACTACCCGGGCCCCATAGCCGAGATACTGGAAACGCTAATAGATAAGGGGTTTCATGGGATAGTGATCGAGGGGACAGGCTTCGGCCACGTATCAACTGATGCTATAAAAGCTATTAGGAGGGCCGTCGAAGAGGGGATCCCCGTAGTTGTTGCCAGCCAGACCCTCTTCGGCAGGGTCAACCTAAACGTTTACAGTACTGGTAGAAAGATGCTGGAGGCAGGCGTCATACCCGTCGAGGACATGATCCCAGAGACCGCTTACGTCAAGCTTTCATGGGTCCTTGCAAGGACAAGAGATTTAGGCGAGATCAGAAAACTCATGACCTCAAATCTAGCTGGCGAGATAGGTTACAGACACCACGTGAGGCTCTACCCGAGGTGGTACCATGGGGGAAAAGCTTGACTATAAAAAGCTGGGCCTAAAGGTGGGGCTGGAGATCCACCAGCAACTAGACACAAAACACAAACTCTTCTGCAACTGCCCCGCAGACCTCGTGGAAGCCGAGCATGACTCCTTCATAAGGAGGCTTAGGCCCACGAGGAGCGAGCTAGGCGACGTTGATATAGCTGCGCTATTCGAGTGGAGAAAGGGTAGAGCATACGAGTACCAGGCACCACTGCTTCACAGCTGCCTTGTCGAGGCAGACGAAGAGCCCCCTCACCCTCTTAACAGGGAGGCCCTGCTCATAGCGTTGGCTTTCGCCCTGAGCGTAGAGGCCTGGATACCAGACGAGATCCACGTTATGAGGAAAGTCGTTATAGATGGGAGTAACACAAGCGGGTTCCAGAGAACAGCCGTTATAGGTCTTGGTGGGCACCTATGGGTCTCCCACGACAAGAAAATCCCCCTCGAGACCATAGTCGTCGAGGAGGACGCTTCGAGGAAGATGGGGGAACGCGGGAAGGTAATAAGCTATAGGTTGGATAGGCTGGGGATACCCTTAATAGAGATAGCCACCGCCCCGGTGATAAGCAGCCCTGAAGAAGCCAGGGAGGTCGCAGAAGCTATAGGTAGACAGCTAAGACTCATGGGCAGGGTCAAGAGGGGGATAGGTACTATAAGGCAGGACCTTAACGTAAGTATCGAGGGCGGCGCCAAGACGGAGATCAAGGGGGTTCAAAGGCTCGATTTGATACCAAAAGTTATTGAAAACGAGGTCAGGAGGCAGCTGGCCCTCCTAGAGGTAAGAGACGAGCTCGCTAGAAGAGGGATCGACCCGGGAAGCCTCCAAGAAGAGCCAAGAGACGTTACAGGAGTCTTTAGGGAGACAAAGTCCAAGATAATAAGAAAGACGTTGGACAGGGGGGGCAAGGTATACGCCCTGAGGCTTAGAGGCTTCAAGGGCCTTCTCGGGAGAGAGGTCATGCCTGGCAGGAGATTTGGGACAGAGCTAGCAGACTATGCCAGGTTCTGGGGGGGCGTTGGGGGGATCTTTCATAGCGACGAGCTACCGGGATACGGTATTTCCATGGGAGAGGTGGAGAGGGTCTACGAGCTCCTAGGAGCTGACAAGAATAGCGACGCAATAGTTCTCGTAGCTGACAAGGAAGAGAATGCTATCAAAGCCCTGAAGGCTGTGAGAGACAGGGCTCTAGAGGCTCTCAAAGGCGTCCCCGAAGAGACTCGCGGTGCACGAGAGGATGGAACGACGTTCTACATGAGACCAAGGCCTGGGAGTGCCCGCATGTATCCAGAGACAGACATACCGCCGATAAGAGTCACAGAGGACATGATCAGGGAGGCCGAAAAGATGAAGCCAGAGCCTTTACCGGTAAAGCTAGAGAAGCTGGTCGAGACGTATGGGCTCGCCAGAGGACTTGCTGAGCAAGCCATTAGGGATCTAAGGTTTGACCTTATAGAAAGGCTTATATATAGATACGGCGATAAGCTACCCGCTAAGACCATCGTATCTCTCTTCGTCGTCCAACTGAGAGGGCTCAGAGGTGAAGGGGTTGACGTGGACTCGATACCAGACGAAAAACTCGAGAAAGTGATCTCGCTAATAGCGGAGGGGCGCATAGCTAAGGAGGCCTTCGAAAAGCTAGTAACGGCCATAGCCATGAATCCACAGGCAAACGTTGAAGACCTAGTGAAAGACCTAGGCCTTGGAAAGATGGGGGTGGAGGAGGCTTCAAGCATAATAGAGAAAATACTGCGTGATAACATCGATGTATTGAAGGCCAAGGGATCCAAGGCGTTCAACATAGCCATGGGCCTGGCCATGAAAGAGCTTAGAGGAAAAATAGAGGGCAGGACTGTTGCAAGGCTTGTAAGAGAAAAACTCGAAGAACTGCTAGGCGCAAATAGTTAACCTGGCCACCCTCTTGTGCCCTCATTGCCGGGGGACTTGAAGCGATTTAAATGAGTCTTTAAGCCTTTAAATGGCCCGGGTGGTCGTTGCATGTCCAAGAAGTGGGTATGCGGGATATGTGGTGGGGAAGTCATTGAAGGGCAGAGATTCACATTCGTAGCCTCCCTAGGAGCTGTGCATGTAGAGTGCTTATCGGAGAGAAGCACTTCAAAAATGGATGACAACTACAGGGACTCCATAGCCCTCCTAAACGCCAACGAAGTGCTTCTATACGCTATAGTCCGTTTGAAGGAGGCCGGCAGAATAGCCAAGTCGGAGGACATTAAGTCCCTTATAGCAGAGGTAAGGTCTTCTATAGAAAAAGCTGCTGGAAGGCTCTCTACCGCTATCCAGGAGTTATTGGAGTGAAGGCTCTCACACCTATGTTCTAGTCCACGGAGTTGCCTTGTCTTGCTAACAATTCCCGGAGAGAGTGTTCAGTGTTGTGGAGGCACCTTATTGGTCTTGTAGTGTAACCTATAACACTTCTAGCATGTATTCTAAGCAATGGGGATAGGTGCCGGGGTTCGGGGGCTTGGTTTCTAGGAGGACTTTTCTGAGGCTGTTCTCGCTTGCCACACTTATCTCGCTAGCCTCGCTGATAGGTATTCCTCTAAGCTATAGGAGGCGTAGCCGGGTTCTTCTGGAGGAGAGGATATATGGTGGAGTAGAATATTCTGTCAAGGGTTCCCTCGTGTACCTGCCGATGCCTTCGCTAGACGGCGATACTAGTGTGGAGAGGGCCCTCGCCAATAGGAGGTCCATAAGGGAATACACGGATGCGCCAATCACCCTTCATGAACTATCCCAAATACTTTGGGCAGCGTACGGCGTCACGGAGACCAGGTACGGGTTCAAGACAACGCCAAGCGCTGGAGCCACGTATCCCCTAGAGGTTTATGCAGTTATTGGCAGGAATGGCGTAGCCACACCCGAAGGCGGGTTTATGGAGCCTGGCTCGTATAAGTATGACCCCTACTCACACACGCTGAGAATCGTCAAGAAGGGAGACCTCATAAGAGACCTGTACGAGTCGGCCCTGGAACAGGAATGGATCCTCGAGGCCCCAGTTAACCTTGTATTCACAGCCGTATTCGAGAGGACAACGAAGAGGTATGGAAAGAGAGGGGAAAGGTATGTCTGGATCGAGGTAGGCCACGCCTCTCAGAACGTCTATCTCCAAGCTACTGCGATGGGCCTGGCAACAGTAGCTATAGGAGCCTTTTACGATGACAGGATTAAAATGATCATTGGGGCAAGCGAGAACGAAAGAGTCCTGTACATGATGACACTGGCTAGACCCTCGAAGGCCTACGAGCTACAGGAGGAGTCCCTCTACATCTACATCACTAATAATAGGGAAAGCCTTAAGGCCAAAGAGTAGCTAAAGAGTGATGCCAGGTTTCTGGCAACCCTATGTCTCATGAAAGGATCAAAGGCAAGTAACTGGAAAGCTTTTAATCCTGGTATTCAATGAGATGGGAATGGAGGCGTGCACACAGGGCCTGTGAAGAGGAACCCCTGAGACGCCTGATCCAGATGAGGCCTGCCCCGCATCACTGAGGCTTGGGCGTGTTGGCGATTAAGGTACTATATGCAGAGGAGTTCGTGCTTCACGACCCGTACCCTCACGAGCACATAGAGAATCCTGAGAGGCTAGAAACCGTTTTAGCGGTTCTGAAAGAGTTCTCTGGGAGGCTAGACATCTCTAGGCCGAGCTCACCCCCAGACCTGGGTGTCTTCGCTAAAGCCCACGAACAGGGCTACGTTGAGTGGCTTCTAGACAAGATGCGTAGGGCTTCTAGCGTGGAGTTCATAGACCCGGATACCTACATCTCTCCCGGAACCATGAAGGCTGTTGAGGCGCTTTCGTCATCTATAGTAGAGGCCCTGGAGTCTATCGAGGAAGCGAGCATAGTGATCCTAGGTAGGCCTCCGGGTCATCATGCTGGGCTTAAAGGCCCAGCCATGGGTGCCCCTACACTGGGCTTCTGTGTCTTCAATACAGCAGCTACCCTAGCAAAGCTACTATCTGGGAGAGGTAGAGTCGCTGTCCTAGACTTCGACCTCCACCACGGCAATGGGTCGCAGGAAATACTTTGGAACTCAAGTCGGGTCTACCACATAGATATACACCAGGATCCCAGCACGATTTACCCGGGAACAGGGTACCCAAGCCAGATAGGCGCCTACAGGAACATGGCTAACATAGTGGTGCCCCCATGGTCTGGAGACGACATATACGAGGAGGCACTCGGCGAAGCCCTAGGGATAGTTTCAGGCATTGACCCAGACTATCTAGTAGTATCGGCCGGCTTCGACGCCTACAGAGACGAGCCCCTCACGGCGATGAACGTGGGATCAAAGTTTTACTGGCTACTAGGATCCGCCCTGAATAGGGCCGAGGCAAAACTAGCCATAGTACTAGAGGGAGGCTACGGGTTAGGCCTCCAGAATGCGTGGAAGGCTTTCATCTCAGGCCTTCTGGGAAAAGAGGATCCCATAAGAGACACTTACGAAATCAGCAGGCCCCAGACGTGGGAAAAGTTTAGAGAAAACATGGAAAAGCTCAGGGAGCACCTCGGCCTAGGCAAAACCTAGAAGCCCTCAGGGCTATTTCATCCACGAGCTCCTCAACCCTGTACACACGGCAACCCTTGGAGAACATAGTGTTATCGACGTTCAACGATACTATGAAGCCCCCTGCCTCGCTAAGCCTCTTGCACTCCTCCCCTTCAAGCTCCTCACCGCTT
Source organism: Desulfurococcales archaeon (assembly GCA_015521705.1). GTDB lineage: Archaea > Thermoproteota > Thermoprotei_A > Sulfolobales > Acidilobaceae > S141-84. The sequence goes on along the minus strand of WANR01000036.1, from coordinate 84,262 downwards.
TTAACAACAAACACTGACACCCCGTGCTTAACGCCTCTGAAACCTTCAATAAGCAAAGCATAGCTGGCACCTATTAGTCCCGAGACAGACTTAACGAGTTCTAGGGGGCTCGTGCTAGTCCTTGCAATTATTACAGAATACTCGGACCCGTAAGCTATCGAGACAAGGGCACCAGCGCTAAAGGCCCTCTCCGCGTCCTTTCCCCATAATAAATCCGGGGAGCCGTGGTGCACGTGCTTAACCGCTACAACAGGGATCCCCATAGAGCTTAGCTTCGACGCAAGAGCCTCTACCACAAAAGTCTTGCCAGCACCCTTAGAACGCGAAAACACGTGAACCTCCAGGCAAGGACTATTAGCCAACAGTTCTTCTCCTGAGAAATAAGTGTGCCAACGGCTACTTATTAGGTTACCGTTTCAAAGCCATGGCTCCAGACACCTTCACCTCCTCTAGGACTGGGGACCCGCCTCTCCGTCTCCGGGTGCAGGGCTATGTAATGATCCTGGGTTCCCCTGTGCTTTAGTATTTCATGGATAATTGCGCGGTATCACAAGGGTTTCCCCTTCCAAATTGGGCGTTCAGCACAAAGCGTTCACGGCTACTGCCCTGGAAAAGGCAGGACGCTTTTATTAAGGTGCAGTAGGCATGCTGAGAGGGCTCAAACTGGTATACAAAGGCATGTGCCCTAACTGCGGGGGAGACATTGAAGGAGCTAGACTCTATAGAGGGCTCCCCTGTAGCTCGTGTATAAGCGACTCTGAGCTGAGCAGCATTGGTAGCTTAAGGGTCGAGGACATAGCCAGTTACATGGCACGTAGGGGCAGGCTTAAAGGTTATAAGTGGCTCTTCTTGCTAGAGAGAGAGTTTAAGATTTTCTCTTCCTATTTCAAGTCTAGGACTGGAAAGGACTTATGGAGCGCTCAACGCATGTGGGCTAGGAAGCTCTTATCGCTTAGCAGCATGGCTATTATAGCACCCACAGGCGTCGGGAAGACTACGCTGCTGATGGTTTACATGGCTTATAGGGTTGAACGTAATGGGTGGAGAGCAGTCTACCTAGTCCCCACCGAGAACCTTTTAAGACAGGTAGCCTCAAAACTGTCCGGCCTCTCTGAGGGCGTGGTCTACTATTATTCTAGCATGCCAAAGAGGCTGCGCGAGGAAGCCCTGACCAGGATAGAAAAGGGGGACTACAGTATAGCAGTAGTGACTACAGGGTTCCTCCAAAGAAGGTTCAGCCTTCTAGCCAAAAGCGCTCCCATAGACCTTGTGGTCGTGGATGACGTGGACAGCATGCTCAGGAATAGTAGGAACGTAGACAGGGTTCTCGCCCTTCTGGGGTTTGACTGGGAAGCAATAGAGCTTGCCCACAGGCTTGTGGAGGTAAAGCTGAGGGCCTACAAGGCACTACTATTGGGAAACGATAAAAAACTAGAAGCCCTGGAGAGAGAACTTGTTGAAACTGAGAAGAGGCTCAGAGACAAGACTAGCGGTAAGCTGGGCCAACTCGTCATAGCGTCGGCCACTGGTAGGCCTAGAGGCTATAAGCACATGGTTTTCAAGGAGCTACTCGGGTTCGAAGTAGGAGGAGGAACTGATTATCTTAGAAACGTGGTGGATTCCTTTATAGTGTCTAGTAACCCCGTTGAAGAGGCATTCAAGCTAGTCAATAGACTGGGGAGGGGTGGCCTGATATTTGTATCCCAGAGCCTTGGAAGGGGCTACGCCAAGCTACTGGCCGAGGCTTTGATTAGAAAAGGCGCACGTGTTGGACTAGCCCTGTCAGGCTCTAGGAGAGCCTTGGAGAAGCTGGAAAGGGGCGAGCTAGAAGCTGTTGTCAGTGTAGCTTCAAGGTATGGCGTCACGGTTAGGGGCATAGACATGCCTGAGACCATAAGGTATGCCGTATTCGTCGGCGTGCCCAGTATTAGAAGGAGGCTTGAAGAATACCTGCTCAACCCTAAGAGGCTTGCTAGGGTCCTTGTAGAAGCGTCTGCCGACGGCTGGGAGGGGGCTAGAGAGCTTTCGCTGTTCGTGGCAAAACTCCTGGAGAAGAGGGACGCAGACACTATCTACTACATGCTAAGAGAGGCGTCTAAAGGAAGGCTACGTGAGGCCCCTGAGTGGATTCAAGAGTTTCTGAGAGGGGTTGAAGCAGCGCGCTCTTGGCTCCTCTCAAGGCTTTCAAAGGTTAAAGGGCTAGTTATAGGCAGTAACTATTTTAAGTTGGAGGATGATGGAAGCATCTACGTTTACATACCAGATATTCCAACCTATATACAAGCCAGTGGCAGGACGAGTAGAATGCTTGGTAATGGGATGACGCTTGGGCTTAGCGTGATAATCGACTCCGAGGAGGCCCTTATAGAAGCTTTTGGCGAGAAGCTTTCATGGTACGTTTCCTCCAGGCTAGCCAGTTTCTATTCGCTGGATATAGACGCTGTTCTGGGCGAGATTGAGAAAACCAGGAGGCGCTACGGAGGTAAGAGGATAGATATTAGGACAGTGCTTGTTGTTGTCGAGTCCCCAACGAAGGCTAGAACGATCTCGTGGTTTTGGGGGAGGCCTGCGAAGAGGCGAATGGGGAGGACTGTGATTTATGAGACAAGCGCGATAGATGAGAAGAGGAAGAGGGTATACTTGTTGCAAGTAGCCGCGTCTAAGGGGCACATCTTTGACCTCTCCCTCGATAACGGGTACGGGGTCGAGATGAGGGGAGAAACCATTGTTCCCATGTATTCGGCTCTATCAAGATGCCTGGCATGCGGCCATTCTTTCTCAGGCTCTTCCTCATGCCCGCGCTGTGGGTCCATTAACCGCTATAATAGCCTGGACGTGCTAGAGGCCCTGAGGAAGGTGGCGGCAGAAGTAGAGGAGATTCTCATATTAACGGATCCTGACAGGGAGGGGGAGAAGATAGCATGGGACCTTTACCTAGCCCTCAAACCATACAACAGGAACATTTACAGGGCCCACATACACGAGATAACAAGAACCGCTGTCATAGAGGCTCTGGCGAACCCTAAGCGCCTAGATACCCATCTTGTAGAGGCACAAATAGCTAGAAGGGTTGAGGACCGCCTAATAGGGTTCTCGCTAAGCAGGAGACTATGGACTATTACTGGTAAAAGGTGGACAGGGGCCGGCAGGGTACAGACCCCCGTACTAGGATGGATAATAGACAGGTTTGGGGAATGGAAAAAGAACAGAGGGTATAGCATAGTCTTAGAGCTGGAGAATGGAGAGAAGCTACGCCTATTCGTTACCTCCAAGGCAGAAGCCGAAAAACTGGCTGCGTCAAAAAAGGTTACTATAGGAAAAATCGAGGTATGGAAGGATAAAGCGAAACCTGCGCCCCCGTACACGACGGACTCTCTGCTATACGACGCCTCGAAAACACTGGGGCTACCCGCAGGGATCGTCATGAAAATAGCCCAGAATCTCTTCGATGGAGGACTAATAACTTACCATAGAACAGACTCCACAAGGGTTTCACCCGCAGGCATAGCCGTTGCTAAGAACTATATGGAAAACAGGGGGCTACAGCACCTCTTCACTCCCAGGTCTTGGGGCGAGGGAGGCGCACACGAAGCTATAAGGCCCACAAAGCCCCTAGACCCTGAGACCCTCCACAGGCTTGTACTAGAGGGCTCTGTAAAGGTGCCCTTCAGATTCACCAGGATCCACCTTAAACTATACTCGCTGATCTTCAAGAGATTCATGGCTAGCCAGATGAAGGAGGCTGTACTGTTAAAGTCTAGGGTCACGTGGCACCTTCCAGGCCACAGTATTGAAAAGACCTATACCGTGGATGCTGTGGATAAGGGCTTCACGGTGGTACTGGATCTCAAGAAAAGCAAGTGGCTAGAAAAGGTTAAACCCGGCTCTTCCTTCAGAGTAGTAGCGTCCCGCGTATACAGATCCAGTAAAGCCACACTATACACGACTGGGGATGTTGTCAGGCTGATGAAGGAAAGGGGTATCGGAAGACCGAGCACCTATTCCAAGGCTATAGAAGCTAATATAAGGCACGGATACGTGGTTCTATCGAAGCGCCTAAAGTATCTGATACCCACCCGCTTCGGCATGGATATCTACGAGTATCTCTACTCCAATTTCGAGGAGCTCATATCAGAGGAGACAAGCAGAAAACTAGAAGAAACACTAGACCTTATAGAAAAAGGAGAAGAGGAGCCTGCCAGAGTAATACTCGACATCTGGGAAAAGATCAAAGCCATAGATGAACTGACAGAGAAGCTATCAGCAACAGCTATGGCTGGAAGTCCGCAAACCGCGTGAAAGCCCTCGTGAAGACTCCAACACCCCTGACTGAATTTAGTATCCCCAAGCCCCACTAGGACTCTCCCTAGCAATAAACTACGAATCCATGGCAAGTCCAGCCGCCAAAGAGGTCGGTTAGAACAAATATTAGGAGCTAATAGCCTCGTAAAACCGCAGGCTCTGGTGGGCACTCTTGTATAAGAGAATACTTGTGGGTTTCGACGGCTCAGAGGCTGGTCTAAAGGCTGTGAGAAGAGGCGCAGAGCTTGCGGTAAGTTTCGGGGCTGAGCTCTACGTGGTAACAGTGGTACCTCCGCCTAATGTCATGGTAGGGCCTCTACTCATGCCCGAAGTAGTGGAGACCACCCCCTTCCTGGAAACCGCTCGTAGAAGGCTACGCGAGATCTCTGACATAGTATTCAAAGAGTACGGCATAGACATGAAACATGAAGTACTTGAAGGAGACCCCACAGAAGCCCTGGTAAGATACGCGGAGGAAAGAAACTGCGACTTAATAGTAGTGGGCCGTAGAGGGCTGCGAGGCCTGGAGAGGCTAGTCTTAGGAAGCGTAGCCCAGAAAGTAGCCTCCAGAGCCAAGGTTGACACGCTGATCGTGCCAACGTGAAGTTGAGGTTAAAATGAGCGCTACAAGCTACATCCTGTGGGAGTCACAGACGCAGGGATAGAATAAATTCATTGAGGTTTAAATACAGCCAAGGCAAGATACTTATACTAGGACGGCTCGAACCCGATGAGCAACGCCAGGCCCCGACCAGGTGAGGAAGGCTCGTGTTGGTGAGGGTTAGCTACAGTTTCTGAGGCAAATAGACAAGAAACAGCTACCGGGCCGGATACTTTGTCTGGGAGCCTTGAGAGATTCTTAGGAGAAGAGGCTTGGTGATCAATTATTAGGCTCTTGTGGTTTCCTTTACCGTTTTCAGGTATTCCACTACTCTGTTTCTTATCTCGTTTTGAACGGTATGTATAGGCATCTCCCTGTCGCCCCTTACCGGGCTTACTTCAATGACCAGTGCCCCCTCCTTCTTTGCATGGGAGAGCACGGTTTTAAAGGACTCCTTTATAGCGGTTAGTAGCTCGCGCTTTTCGTAAATGTCAGGGATCGCTCCTCTCTCTTCTATGCGCTTCAGGGCCAGATCCACTGGGACGTCTATGTAGACTAGTACGTCTGCTCTGGGGGCTCTCGAGTTGATCGCCCATATATAATCTATACCTGTGAAACTGCCCTGGTAGGCCATGCTAGAATACTTGTACCTATCAGTGACTACTACGTACCCGCTACTAAGAGCACCTATAATGCCGTTGCCTGGGAGGGACGGATCCTCCAGCAGGTGCCACATGCGATCAGCGGCAAATAACAAGCCAAGGCTGAAATGATTGACATTGCCCCTCCTGAGAAGGCTCTTGAGCAAGCCGCTAAAAGGGCTATTGTCTGTGGGTTCTTTAGTCCATAGAGACTTATAGCCCATACTATTGAGCCACTCAACAAGCAGCCTAGAGTGTGTAGTGAGCCCGCTACCATCTATCCCCTCAAACGCTATTAAAACGCCCCTAGACAATAACCACCACCTCCATGCCTGACACCATCACGGGAAGCTAGGGAAACCCAGTTTCCCAGTTACCTAGGTAATAGGCCCGGCTTTTGAATTATAGCAGTCACCACAGGCCATGAAAGAGCCAGCTATGGAGAGTCGCTGGAGCTATAATGGAAACGTGGCTCGGCCTATACCCCATAGTTTAGGCATTGAGTGCTCACTCTAGAGAAGTTCAACGGTGTCCCCTTCTATCCTTAGATAGAACTTTGGAGAGTTTTTTATCTTCTCGAAGAACGAGTCGGGAAGCCCATATATTAGGGGTATCTCTGAAATCACGGAACCAGCTATCACAATAGGATCTGCTATCCCCAAAACTATAGCAAGAGGATGCTTGCCTTGCTTCTTTAAGGAGTACATCACATACGGGCCCACCGTGCTTCCCTTGCTTTTCCTAGCTACCAGGACTCTCCCCTCAACAGTTCTACCATCAGGTAGCCTCCCGGTTTCAGGATCTATGTCACCGTAGAAGCTTATAGAGTCAACGTAAATTCCAGGACCCTCTACGCTGGATCCGAGGACAGCCTTACCTTTAAACTTCTCCAAAGCTACCCACCTATCGTGCGTGCTATTAGCTCGTTTATAGGGGCCAGGTAGGTCTCGACGCCTTTCCTAGTGAGGTAATAATAGGCCTTGTAACTGTTGGTAGCTACTGTGACTCTCCCTCTCGCCACCGAGCCGAAAGGACTAACTATGAGGCACGTATCTCTAACAAATCTGACTCCAAGCGCTAACAGTTCACCTATTATACCGTCAGCCGATGCCTTCCGGTACACCTCGCGCGAAACGGAAACCGCGACCAAGCTCCTAGGCCTGCGAGGAGCCCTCCTTAGCTCTCTAAGTAGTACTATTAGGTCCTCTAGGCCAGCATGAGGGCAACCTATATACACTATGTCTGGAACCCCCTTTGGAGCCCTTTCGTCGAGTAGCCTCTTCACCTCACCATATTCTACCTCGATTTTCTCGATACTGCTAGGTATCGCGGGCTTCTCAGGCGTTACGCCAGGAATATAAACCATGCCCAGAGGGCCAGCGGTGCCTACCGCGGCCATGAACTCCCTTAAAGAGGGTTCGCTGGAGAATCTCGCCTGGAGTAGTGGCGGGGACTCGTCAGGGTTCAGAGTAGCCACTAGCTCTCCTAGTACACCAGCCTCGGCCTCGTTTAAGGCCGCGTCCTTCCCTGTGAGTATGTACATCCTCTTCGGCGTTCTCCCCTCGGAGGTATGTAAGCCAGCTCTGTACGTGAGCCCTGTTATGGCTGACATAAGGGCTAGAGGGCCTCCTTCCCTGTTTGTTCTGAGGCCAAGAATGCTATTAGCGTAGAGCACTGCGCTAGACTCTCCCCAGGATACATGATCTCCTATAGAGAGGCCGTAGCGCCCAGCTATATCAGTATAATAGGGTGTACACGTAAGTATGGGTTCAACACCCATTTTGACGAGTACCCTAAGTATGCCGATCTGGGCCTCGTAATAGTCCCTCGTTATCCTGGTATATGGAATAGCCCCTACGTCTTCCCCATCAAAACCAATAGGGTTTACAGTAGTGGGTACGGCCACTCTAGCACCCATACCAGCTATACCCTCGAGGAACTCTAGCCCAGCCCTCCCCACTGTGGAATATGACGCTCCTGAGACGTGTGCATGCTTTATTTTGATCAACCTGTCCGCGCCCAGAGCTTCGCCTACTTTAACTATCACGCGCAGGGCAAACGCCCTAGCTTCCCCCTGTTCACCATTGAGTATCTTCTCTTCTTCCCTGGTCAAATGCACCCTACAGACCCGGTTCTTGTCTTTACCGTGTGGACGGTTTATTAGTGTTGACACGGAAACCCATGTTTATAGTTTTAATTTTAGCCTGAGAATAGATGCCATACTATTGGAGGGATGCTTGGTGGGGAAACCACGCCTATACATTGCCAGCGTGGACGAAATACTCTCAGGCGAAGCTACAGACGTCTACTTTTCTAGGACAAGGGAGATCCTTGAAAAGGCCGGCTTAGCTGATACACGCGTAAGGGTAGAGATTAACGCTTACAACTTGCCCAGGGGCTACGAGTGGGCCGTTTTTGCTGGCTTAGAAGAGGCGTTGGCCCTTCTAGTGGGTAGAAGGGTCAACGTTTACTCAGTCCCTGAGGGTACAGTGTTCAAGAGGAAGCAGCCACTAATGGTCATAGAGGGTGTCTACAGGGATTTCGCAGAGCTGGAAACGGCCCTCTTAGGGGTTCTCCGATTCTCTACCAGCATAGCTACTAAGGCTGCAAGGATAAGGGTCGCCGCCAGAGATAGAACAGTTCTCTTCTTTGGGCTAAGAGCCCTACACCCGGCAGTACAACCCTCCGCCGATAGAGCGTCTCTTATAGGGGGAGTCGACGGGGTTAGCGGTCTTCTATCAAAGAAGTACCTTGGCGTAGAACCCAGGGGTACGATGCCGCACGCCCTAATACTAGTGATGGGTGACCAGAGAAAGGCGTGGTCCTGGTTCGCCGAGCTATACTACGGCAAAGCACCGGTCATAGCCCTCGTGGACACTTTCTACGATGAAAGAATAGAGTCCCTCATGGCTGCGGAGCTGCTCGGTAAAAAGCTGCACGGGGTCAGGCTAGACACTCCGAGTAGTAGGAGGGGCAGAATGCGCGACATAGTGGAGGAAGTGAAGTGGGCGCTAAAGGTGAACGGCTACGACAATGTGAAAATATATGTTAGCGGCGGTATAGACGAGGAAGAAGTGAAAGAGCTCAGGGATATAGTAGACGGCTTCGGCGTCGGAACCAGCATAGCATGGCCACCCAACATTGATATAAGCATGGACATAGTAGAGGTCGAAGAGAAGGGTAAATGGGTGCCAAGGGCTAAACGAGGTAAAATGCCTGGGGCCAAAGAGGTTTACAGGTGCAGCGTGGCAGAGACTATAATAGTGAGGATAGGAGAGAAGCCGCCACTATGCAGCGATGGCAGGGAACCTCAAAAACTGACCAAGCTCTACATAAGAAACGGCGAGCTGGTGGAAGAACTTCCAAGCATAGAGGAGATCAGAAAGTATGTCCACTCCCAGCTAAGTGAGATAACGAAGACCCAGGGCTCCTAACCTTAAAAGCGAGAGTAGCATTACACAGGCCACAGGAACCTTAAAGCAACCTTATAGGACCCTTCCCGGGCTAGTGTGAGAGGTGCATTGATTGACTACAACAATGCGGCAACTATGGAGGGGCCATATAGTTGACATACTCTTGATCGTCGCAGGGCTAAGCGTCTCATACGCCATAGCCAAGGGGCCGCTACATAACTATATCTCTGGCGAGATAGAGGACCTGGCAGTGCTGGGAATTGTAGCATACATGATAATAGTCTCAAGCCATCTGGGCTCGAAGATCCCTGTGCCCGTGGCTGTCATAGAACTAGTACTAGGGATGGGACTCGCGGTTGTCGGGCTCAAATCCACCGAGCCTTTAAAGCTATTAGCTGGAATAGGAGCCAACATGGTCCTCTTCATGGCTGGCGCCGAGATAGATTTAAAGATGGTCAGGGCTTGGATAGGTAGAGTTTCAACTCTGGGGCTTCTTTCATTCGCTGGCCCCGCCTTAGTGGCTCTCGCCTATTCCCGTTTCCTGGGCTTAGGCACTGGAGCCATGCTTATCCTTATCGCAGGCTTTGCCGCCACCAGCGCTGCTCTCTCATACTCTATACTGAAATCTACCGGGCTACTCAAGCTTAGAGCAGGGCAAGTAGCCCTGACAGCTGCCATGATAGCCGACATAGCGGGCATAGTTTTCCTTAGCCTGGCTACGGCAAGCATAGATCCCACGATAGCCCTCTACGTATTAGTGCTCCTAGCTGTCATCGGCCTTCAACCGATACTCCCACGCATCTCAGGAGCCCCGTTTGAGGCTGAGATAAGACTCGTTGCAATGGCCATAATCATACTCGGCGTCCTCAGCGAGGCAATAGGCGTGCACTCCGTTCTCACGAGTTTCCTGCTTGGAGTGGTCGTGTCTGAAACTGTAAGGAGCAGGAGGGAGCTTAGAGAGAAGCTAGAGAGCCTAGCGACAGGCTTCTTCACCCCCTTCTTCTTCGTGGCTTCTGGCATGAGCGTTAACGCCATCCTAATGCTGAGAGAGCTCCCATCCATACTAGTCTTAAGCCTCCTCGTGATTTTATCCAAGTTCGCGCCCTCGTACCTATATTTCAGACAGGCACTAACTACTAGGAGAAGATCCTCCATAGTAGCGGCCTCCAGCCTGGTCCCCCTACTCACCGTGACCATTATAGCAGGGGAGGCAGGTATTTCTGTAGGTATAATAGATGAAGGCCTCTACTCCATAATGATAGGTATAGTCATCTTTTCCGCCATAGCCTCAACTATAATAGCTACAATATACATGAGAAGATAAAATGGGGCAACAGCGTCTGCCAGGTGTCCAGGGACTGGCCGGCAAGACAATAATCTGGCTATACGTAGGTCCACGGTCTATGCAGGTTGTCAAGGAGTATCGGGACATACTCCAAGTACAGGGGATAAGAATAGAGGTCCCCAAAAACAGTGTGGAAGACCTTGTACTAGCCACTAGTGGCATAGAGAAAACCAGCGTTATAGTCGCTGATCCTGGCACTGCAAGAAGGATCCAGAACCCTGGATGGGCCAATTTGGTAGTGCAAAGAGATCCTCTAAGCGCCCTCTTTAAGGCCCTAGCACATCCTAAGAAGAGCTTCCAAAGGATAATCATAGGCATTGATCCGGGAAACCTGTGCGCAGTATCTGTCATTGCTGATGAAACCGTGATCCATGCGTCAAAGACCGCTTGTGAAGATCTCCCAGAACTTCTTAGCGAACTCATGAGTAAAATACCGCACGAGACGTCAAGGATATACATAGGGTCAGGGCCTGGGAGTGATACCATAGTGCACAGCCTCGCAGTCTCCGGGTTCGAGGCTAGAGTGATCGACGAAACTGGGACCACTAAGACAAGCATAAAGGGCGCCAGAACGGTTAAGGATAAAGACTTAGAAGCGGCTATTAGGATAGCAAGGCTGGGTGCCTTGAATGGGTGATGCCTCCCTTTCCAGGTATCTTTCAACTCTCGAGGTAGAGAGAATAGACAGGGTTCTATCTAGAGAATACGAGCCTACAAGACTTATACTGGAGAAACAAGGTAGGGGGCCAGCACTTCTCTTTAGAGTCGAGAAGTCCTTGCAGGAGTCTGCCGCGAACATTCTCGACACAAGGGATAAGCTCTATAGAGCACTAAGAGTTTCTAACGATGAAGAAGCCTACAGGAAGATACTTGGCGCCATGAGCGAGCCAGCAGAAGTTAGAACCAGTGGGACCTACAATATGGCCGAAGCGCCAAACGGTCTTTACGACCTTCCAATTATAAAGTTCTACGAAGGCGAAGGCGGCTATTACATATCATCAGGCGTTTTCGTGGCTTGTACAGATTTCTGTAACGCTAGCATACATAGAATAATGGTTGTTGGCAGTAGAGAGGCCCGCGTCAGAATCGTCCCGCGACACCTTTGGAAGATGTATTCATCGAAAGCCAAAAGGGGCGAAAAACTGCCTGTAACCATCTTCATGGGTGCCCACCCTCTAGTAATCTTATCAGCCGCTCTTTCGCCGAAGCTGGGAGTCTTTGAGCTCGGCATAGCAGCAAGGCTTCTAGAGGGGCTCGAATTCGTCGAGAGCCCTATACACGGTAACCCCATACCTAGAGGGGTATCCACAGTCATTGAGGGCTGGCTCATGCCAGAACTGGCAGATGAGGGCCCCTACGTTGACGCACTAATGACGTATGACAGGGTGAGGAAGCAGCCTGTATTGAAGGTGGAAAAGGTTTACTATAACAAGGACGAGCCGACCCACGTTATAGTCGGTGGAAGCCTCGAACACACGATATTAATGGGGTTCCCGAGAGAAGCCTCAATATGGGAATCTGTATCACGCGTGGTACCCAGGGTTCACAAAGTAAGGCTAACAAGCCCCGGAGGCGGGTGGCTGCACGCTATTATCTCTATAGAAAAAGGGCATGAAGGCGACGCTAAAAACGCTATAATGGCGGCCTTTGCGGGACACCCAAGCCTAAAACACGTGGTAATAGTAGACCCCGACATAGACCCAGATAGACCAGATCTAGTAGAATGGGCTATAGCCACTAGATTCCAGGCAGACAAAGACCTAGTAATAGTTAATAACGTCAGGGGGTCAACCCTAGATCCTAGCAGTAGTGACGGCCTGACGGCGAAAATGGGGATAGATGCCACGAAGCCATTAAACGCCGGCATGGAATACGAGAGAGGCAGGATACCGTGGAAACCCTAATCCCGCTAAACCTAGTCAAAATTCATGAAAAATCTCTCAGAAGTCCCGAGGAAACCTGACTTTAGTACATTATTGCTTTTCTCAAGAGGGTCTCGAGGCATTTATGACACAAGACACCGCCATAGGGCCTCTCTGGCCTTTTAGCGGTTTTACTGAGCCTCTTAAGCTGAAAAGGCCTTAAACGGGGGACACCATTTAAGGGTTTACCGCAAATGGCGCAGCGTGCAGGGCCGGGCTTCCTCTTCTCATATAGCACTCTGATCTCGCCGCCTGGGGACTTCCTGTAGATTCTCCTAAGGCTTCTAGATCTTAGCGCTGGCCTAACCATCACTAACACCCACACGCCATAGAGCTACCCGTCATAGCAGTGTAGCCGCATAAGTGTTTCACTGCTCAGGGCTATAAATGTTTAGCCCGAGAAGACAGAGCTGTCCCTCTGCTTTATTTTACCGCGCCCTTTCTAGCCTTTCCTTGCTCTAGAATATGTGGCTGTCGAGGCGTTTTGTCCCAACCAGTTAGAGTAGCAGGTTTAAACCCCTAAATCTATGTTAATTATTTAGAGTAGGGGTGTGCATGGTGTCCTCTATAAAAGAAGAGGTTAACAAGGCCAATAAGTTAGCCGTAGAGAGAATGATGGAGTCGACTCCTGTGTGGGTCTCCGTGGAGGAGGCCAGAAAAGCCATTCCAGGCATGAAGGACTACATGCTATTACACGCTGGGCCTCCGATAGACTGGGAGAGAGCAAGTGGGCCTCTAAAAGGCGCCATCATCGGAGCAGCTATTTACGAGGGTTGGGCCTCTAAGCCAGAGGAAGTTGAGAAAATGGCTAGGAGTGGGCAAATAGTGCTTGAGCCTACCCACGAGCATGATGCCGTGGGGCCCATGGCAGGCGTTATATCGCCCTCGATGCCGGTCATAGTTGTTGAAGATTCAAAGTTTGGGGGGAGGGTCTTCTCTAACTTTAACGAGGGGATAGGTAGAGTTCTAAGGTACGGCGCCTACGATAAACAGGTGATAGATAGGCTGAAATGGATAGAGAAAACCCTGGCGCCTACACTCTACTATGCAATAAGCGAGCTAAGGAAGGATAAGGGAGGGCTAAACCTCAAACAATTGATCTCCCAAGCCCTTCACATGGGTGATGACTGCCATAATAGGACAGTGGCTGCCACTAGCATCCTTATCAAAGAAGTGGCCCCCTACATGGTTAGCAGCGGCGCAGACAAAAAAGACGTAGTAGAGTCATTAAAGTTCATGTCGGAAAACCCCTTCACAGCGCTTAACTTCGTCATGGCGGCGGCTAAATCTATGACAAAAGCGGCCCATGGTATCAAGTACAGCACTGTAGTCACAATAATGAGCAGGAACGGGACAGAAGTTGGCATAAAGGTGAGCGGGTTGGGCAATGAATGGTTCACTAGCAGAGCCCCCATACCTAGGGGCGTTTACTTCCCAGGATTTAAGGAGGACGATGCAAACCCGGATATAGGCGATAGCGCCATAACAGAGACAGCGGGCTTCGGCGGCTTTGCTATGGCTGCAGCTCCTGCCATAGTATCGTGGGTCGGGGGCTCTGTCGAGTACGCTATAGAGGTTACTAAGAGATCCTATGAGATAACCGTGGCTGAGCACAAATACTTCACAATACCATATCTAGGCTTTAAAGGCACACCTACAGGGATAGATGTGAGGCTTGTAGTGGCTAAGGGGATCACGCCAACCATAAACACGGGCATAGCCCACAAAGAGCCCGGGGTAGGCCAGATAGGTGCCGGAATAGTGTCCCTGCCTAGCGAGGTCTTCAAGAAAGCTCTCAGAGAGTTTGCCTCGAAATACGGGGTATAGGAGTGGGTTTAGGGCCTTATCAGAGTACCGCTTCTACCCTCGATTATCTCTATTGCTTTTTCCAGGTGCCCTATAGCGGCAACTTTGCCCCCGTCCTCGAGAAACCTTATACAGGCAAGAACCTTGGGCCCCATGCTACCTGGAGGGAAAACACCTGTCTCGAACAGTTTCCTAGCTTCATTAAGGCTTAGCTCTCTTAGAAGTCTCTGACCAGGCCTACCATAATCCAGGTAGACGCCTTCTACGTCAGTAAGGATGATCAAGGCATCTGCACCTACCTCCCTAGCCAGAAGGGCCCCCGCCAGGTCCTTATCTATGACAGCTTCAACACCGCTTAAAGCCCCTTCTTTATCGCGGTATACAGGTATGCCGCCTCCTCCACTGGCTACCACAACATAGCCTTCGTCTAGGAGCTTTCTCACAGCCTCCACTTCAACGTTTAGGATAGGGTCAGGGCTTGGCACGACTCTACGCCAGCCGCCACGAGGATCCTTCCTCATGACCCATCCCTTTACGCTAGAAAGGATTCTGGCTTCTTCCTCGCTATAGTATGGGCCAATGTATTTGGTTGGATTCCTGAATGCGGGATCCTCAGGATTCACTTGAACCTGGTTAACCAAGGCCACTACCCTACGCTTCATACCCCTCTTCTCCATTTCATTGCCTATTGCTTGCTGTAACATATATCCTAGCCACCCCTGGGTCATGGCTGTAGCTATATCCATTGTTAATGGGGGTATCTTGTCCCGCATGTTCTCCATCCACTCCATGACTATTCCGACCTGGGGACCATTGCCGTGGGTCACTACAACCCTGTACCCCCTGCTGATCATCTCAACAATCTGCCTGGCAGCCCTGGTTACATTGGCCCACTGCTCCTCTACATCCCCTTTTTCTCCCTTCCTGAGAAAAGCGTTGCCTCCAAGAGCTACCATAACTAGTTCTACCTTATACCCTAGCATCGCGACAGCCCCTACAGCCACCACAGTATGTATTGTTGTACACGTTTTACTAGTTTTCTGGGCTATTAGGAGAGTCACAGCAGCTTGTCTAGAATCTCCTCTATGTCTTTTTCTAGTTTTGGTGGAGGGGACCAGTTTACATTAGCAACCATGATCCCCTGTTCGCGGAGCGCCTCATAAAAGTGTCTTAGACCTATGTTAATTACTTTTAGCTCCTTCTTTGAGAGAATCCCGGACTCCATGTTAGTCACCATTCTCCCAGGTATTCGCCGAAGAGTGCCCATAGTTTTTTCTCGTCTGTTTCCCTGGAGGCTATCATATATGAGAGGAGAGTCATTAGAGCATTGGTGGGCAACAGTATGACGCCCTCACTTAGTAGCTTCTCTTTCTGTGATTCAATGTCTTGGGGATCCCTGGGGGTACCTATTATGTGGGCTAGAAAGCTTATATGCCTCCCGTTCTCCTCTGCCACTCTCTTTGCCTCCCTTATAGCGCCTATATGAGAACCCACAGGATCTGGATGAGCTCCGTAGCCTAAGACGAAGTCCATCATGATTACTGCAACGCTGGGGTCACGAGCCTCTTCTACTATCCTTTTATTGCGAAGGGTAGGGTCTATTATTGGGTGTGGCCTCCCCTTGGTGAACTCTTCCTCACCCATATCTACTATCGAGTTCCCAGTGCTCCTAAATGGGTCTTCAAGCTGCTTAACAGAACCTATCGGTGTGTTGGAGTATAGCTCGCCTAGCTTACCTTCCAGCATTACTAGGCTTTCAAACGTTAGTGTCCCGCCCGTGAAAAGCCCCCTAATCTTGTCTTGGCCCGGCTCTAAACGGGATATTTCCTTATCGGCTAGACTCGACAAACTAGAATGGCCCATCAGAGGCTTCAACGTCTTGCCAAAACCCATATCCTCAAATATTTCGAGCAACTTTAGAGTAGCCGAGTGGAGCGTTTTAGCGAGATAGACATTACTCTTTTCAAGGCTTGAAGACCGCGTCTTTCCCCCTCCTATGAAACAGGCAACCACAGGCTTTCTGATCTCCACTGATTTAGACAGCACCTTGGATTCGACTTCCGGGTCTGGGGGCTTCGACACTATACCGATAATTTCAGTCTCCTTGTCGCGCCCTAGCAGTTCCAGAGAGTACAGCATCATAGCCCCTCCAACCTCCCTCTTGACATCACCACCCCCAACGCCTATTCCATGGGTTATCCCTGCCCCAGCGTTGGATAGTAGACTGCTAACCTCCTGGAGTCCAGTACCTGCAGCGGCTACAAGCCCTATAGGCCCCTCTTCCACCTTGTTCGCGAAACCTATTGCTATCCCGCTAATAATAGAGGTTCCAGCAGCTGGGCCCATGACTAACAGGCCTTTCTCGAGGGCCTTAGACTTGATCTCTGCCTCGTGAGCCAGAGGCACGTGGTCGCTGAAAATAAAAAGGTTTACTCCCCTATCTAGCAGGCTCAACGCGAGATCCCTGACATACTGGCCAGGGACAGATATTACGGCGAGGTCTGCGCCTCCCATGGCCTCTATCGCGGAATCAATACTATAGTATTCCGCCTCTTCGAAAGCGCCCGAAAGAAGACTCTCAGCCTCGGTTATTGCTTTCTCTAAGGACTTCTCGTCGCGGGCGGCAACGGCTATTATCATGTCGCTGTCTGTAGCTTTCCTACCCTCTTCAGTCAGCAAGCCCTCTTTCTCCAGTATTTCTTTATTGAGCTCTGTCCCCATCAAAACGGCGGCGTTAAGAACCCCTTCTAGCTCTTTGAGCCTATCGGTAATATGGAGTAGTTGCACTGAATCCCTGTAAAAGTTCTTCTTAACCAGGTTTCTTACCACAACCACTAACACATCACCCCCTGGGAACATGTAGAGAAAGAAAATGGTTGTTTTACAGAGCTAGCACTACACCTTGCAAAGCTACTCTGAGCAAATGGCAAAGCATCTGCAATAAGCTGCCTCGCCGCCCTGGAACTTGAAGGGCGGGCACCCTATTATGCAGCGCCTGTTCAGCACTTTATCCACGTCGCCGCCCAGGTTCTCTACGTGGAGGACGCCTCGGGGGAATAGGTATGTATGCATTAGCTGGTAGTTCTCTGGCCATGGCATCATTTCGTCAACGCTTTTACCGAACTTCTTCTCGAACTCGGCCACAATGTCGGGCCTAACCCTTCTTATGACAGTGTTTAGGGGGTGATCCTGGGAGACAGCGTCAATAGCTGTCCACCTGATCTTTTTCTTCAAGAGCCAATCGGCGAACTCCTTAGTAGGCCCGGGATGCTTTAATATATACCTCACGGTATCAGCGGTTTTTTGGTACCAAGCATACCTAACATAGCCTGTGTGTATCACGAGTATGTCGTACTCTCTTATCTCTAGATTGTAGGATCTCGCTTTTGACTCTATCATGTCTGAAGTATATATGTCGAGATCCCCGACCTCATCGCTAATATCTATTATGAGCCCTGGCCCTATAAAGTACTCCACCGGTATACTCCCTATGTCGCGGCCGGAAGGATCGAAGTGGAGGGGCCCGTCAAAGTGGGTACCTATGTGGAGAGGCCCCTGGATGTACTGGGCCTGAACGCCATGCTCTGGCAAGACTTTTATCCACTTAAACTCGAAGGGCGGATATGTGGGGAATGGAGGCGCCAAATTGCTTAGTGGCTGCGACAAGTCATAGATCTTTGCGTTAGACCAGTCAACCTCCCTAGCCCAGTCATTCCTGAACTCACCGGTCTCTACTTTCTTGGCAAACTCCTCTAGGATGTTGACCTTATCTGTACCCAAACTCAAGCCAGTCACCCCTAATGCACACCTAATGCACATTAAATAATAATATTAATAGGCAGGGGTGTAATATAGGTGACTCTCAACGGTTAAGGGTCGAACCCAGGTTTTGCAAGCCGCCAACACTACTCTCGCTTCTAGCCATAGAAGATCCCATGGAGTCCCCATGCAGTTTCTCAGCTAGGCGGGCAAACAATGTTTTTAATACTAAACCAAATAGATAAAACGCTGGAGATCCTAGAATCCCCATGGCAGCTGTGATGACTAAATAGGCCCGACTAGAGCCCCAGACATGAGGAGGTTATCCCCGTCTGAGCGCCTTTCTCATTTGGGGGAGGAAACCCATGAGGGGATAGCCACTTGTCTTGAACCCTTCTAGCGAAGCCTTAGAAAGGATTTATGGGGTCTCATGCAGTTTTGATAACCACTCTTAACAACCGTCTCCATCCACTAGATCCTGTTCTTATGCTGGAGGTTTCTACTTTAACTATCCTCAAAGCTCCTCCCAGTTTTTCTTTGAGAATGGACAGAGCTTCAACCATGCTATTTATTCCCCTGTCTATCCCTTGGACTTCGATCTCGCTGCACCCACGGTTAAGTTCTACAAAGATCTCGGTTACTAGGTAGTCCAGCTCTTTATCGTTACCGCGTTTAAACACCACCCTCTTGCAGGCCATTAGTGGCTCGCCTCATAGGCACCCTAGCGTAGGGGACTGTCTCAGCCACTAATTCTATCCAGTAGCGGCTATCTATTCCCTATGAGACTTAAAAATACTATCCTCGCTATCTAAGGACAAAACACGTAGGATAGGGCCATGAAGCCTCCAGGCACTAGTGCTAGCAGGACAACTGTTCTAGCTAAAACACTTACCTCAGCCTTGTTAAGTCCTTTTAGGTCGGCGTAAAACACTTTATTTAGGCTTGCGGTGAATATTGCTCCTAGTATAGAAGCCGACGCTATGCAGGGGTCGAGCACGGAAGCGACGCTAGCCACGCTCAGTATAGTAGCCGTGGCGTTAACAAGGCCTCCAACGAGCCCTATAACTGCTACTGCCGCTTCGAAGCCTCTACCAGCTATTATGTTAGCTGCCAGCGTTAGAACAGCGTATGCAACTGCAGCTCTTGCCGCTGTTCCCCAGTTTATGGGGCTGGCAACGGCTAGTGACTTGCTTATGTCGACGCCTTCGCCCCCAATACCGGATAAGGATCCTAGTATGGCTATGGAGACTAGTATGAGGCCCAAAAGGTAAAGCGCTATGGAGGATACTACGTCGTAGCCTGTGAAGATGTAGAGCGCTATAAGAGCTATCAGGGAGGATCTAGCCTGCATAACGCTGATTATTATGGCCGTTAGTTTTCCTAGTAGGCTAGCCCGGCCAGAGAACTCCTTGAGAGACTTGATGGCCTGCGTTACGCTTCCTATCATAGCCTCGCTATTGACTAGGCTTCCTAGTATGGCTGCATAGGCTAGCCCTTTGACTCCCCACGCCCTGGCCATGATATAGCTTGTGAGCGAGAGAGCTAGGACGAGAGCGAAGAATAGGTACACTTTGTAGAGGCTGGAGAAGCCTGCTATCTCTGAGAGCCTTAGCACTATAGGGCCTATGACGAGAAACATGGCTGCTACTTCTAGTATCGCCAATAGCTCCCTATACTCTATGGACTGGGCAAGCTTGACGGCTGGTGACTTTAACGCTAAGATCATAGTGACTAGAACCGACGTCGAAGCCGCTTCCAGTATAAACCCTATGCCGGCCAGAACGCCGACTAGGAAAGCAAGCAGCATGACAATGTACGTGGTAACACCAAGTATTTCCTGCTTTATCATCCTAATATATGCGTAGAAAGCCACGAAGAGGAGCAGAGACACTAGGGCCAAGGGCATTAACGTCTCGGCCCCAGCCACGATCTCTCTGAACTCGCTAGCTATATAGGAAGAGAGGGCGCCGAAGAGACTTATAAGCCCGAAACTGCGTAGTCCTGGTATGGAAGACTCTTTCCTCCTTCTGGGCTTGACCCCTGAAAATTGGGCTCTTTCCCTTTCTAGGCCTATGAGTATGCCTCCAAGTAGTCCAGTTATCATGCGTAGGAGAAAGTCGCTGACAACTATTGATTCACTAGCGGGCTCTGCCAACACCGACACCAGCTTAACGGCTATACGCTAGTTCTATCCTAGTGTAAGGTTAAAACACTGTGCGGCACTTATATTTAATGCGATTCCTTTAAACTCCTATAAGAGCCTTTCGCGGAGAACTAAAGTCATGAAGAGGAAAACCATGAAGTATATCATAAAGGAGCTAGCCACGGGAACCCCTTCAACCATTAGTGTAATAAGTGGTACGTGAAATGGTGACAGGAGTAGTGGAACAGTATAGGCTGTAAAAAGAGCCCCTATAACGTAAAAAATGGTTAGAATCAGAAATTTTGCCAGAATGCTTCTGACAAGTGTTCTCCGTGCACGTATATAATCCGGTCTGAGGCTCTTTAGCTTGCGCTCGTCACGCTTGCCCTTGGCCGTTCTTTCTAGCCTCCTATACTCGGCGACAACCTCCATGGACCTCTTGACAGCCTCGTATGGATAAATACTTCTGTAAAGGGAGATAGCTGAATAGGCAAACAGAAGGGGGACCAGTATGGCTAGTAAAGGCTGGAAAAGGACCATGGTCGAACCTCTCGCTCAAAGATTCTTCATGAATTCCAACAGTTCCGTAGCAGCTGCTTCGGCCTGTCCCTCGCGGTTAACTATTATCGCTACTGTAGATGCATAGAATATCGAGCTGGCTATAGACGCTATTCTAGCTCTTTCCATCAGTTCTTTTATCCCCTCGACGCCTCCAATATCTTTCCTATACCTTCCCTTGTCCCTCAACTGCCTACTATGTATCTCTTCTGGAGACGCCTCAATGATCGCTATAAGATCTGGTTTCAGTTCCTCTAGGACGTGCCTTGGAAGCCCTGGCCAGTAGCCTGCAGGCGTTTTTACAAGAGCATGGGTATCAACTACCAAGTACCCATCCTCGCCTAGCCTCTTAGAGGCATCCTCTATAATCCTCCTAGCCGCTATCCTCTGTAGCTTCAACTGAGTTCTAAGAGGTAGACGACGTAGCTGATCTCTATTTTCAACCACTCCCTCTTTGACTGCTGTGTCGAGCATGTATGAGCCAAAGTTTACTATAGAGACGCGGAGCCCTTCTGCCGAGGCTAGCTTCTCTAAGTGTGAGAGAACAGTCGTCTTGCCTACCCCTGGAACCCCTATTACAATAACCACCCTAAAGCTGTGCCTCATACCTCTAACCCTCTCCCAGCAATCTTCTGAGGAGCGGATACGTCTCTAGCGCCCTCTCATAGCTTATCATCGTGTAGTACTGGTTTATGATTCCTACCGCCAGTAGGAGGCCAGTACCAGTACCGTAGGCTCCGAGAATATCGGCTACGACGGCTATGAGTCCCACTATTATACTGCTTAGCAGCGTCAGCGGGTAAATGTAGTTCCTGAGAACGCCTTCAAGTATCCTAGGGTTCCTTCTCATACCAGGCACTTCCAGGCCGCTTTTCACTAATCTCTCAGCCTGCTCCCTAGGATTGAGGCCCGCTATTTCTACCCATAGATAGCCGAATAGGACTGCAAGCACTATCCAGGATAAAGCAAAAACCACAGTCTTCACAGGGTCGCTGAGGGCTATTATTATGCCGCGGGGAGGCGAGAGGTAGTATACAATATCAGAGTAGACCCTGTAGAACCCGCTATTAGGGCCGAAGAAGTCCCGTATTATGCCTTCTAGCAGCTGTAGATCGGCGACCAGGATCCCGACAAGAAGTATTGGTATGTTTGTGACATAGATGAACTGTAGGGGCACCCTTGTTCTGATACCCCTAAGCCTCTGGGACGTTACAGGGATCTCCACGCGCATGGCCTGCAGGTATATTAGGAGAAAGATTATGGATAGTGTTGCTAAAAGCCCTGTTAGGTCAGGGAAACCGTTGGGCCTCGCTATTATTAAGGCGCTTCTGTCGCTTATGAGGGCTGGTAGGAAGCCATAAACCACGCCTGGAGCAAAGCCGAAAAGGCTCCAAATGACTTGCTGTGCCACACCGGCTAATATGAACAAGCTTATAGCGCTTCCAATACCCCAGCCTTTCTGCAGCATTTCATCCATCAGTATTACCAGGAAGGAGGCAAAACTGAGCTGGAAGATGACTATAGCCATGTCGAAGGGCGTGGGCTCTATGCCAGTCCCGGCCCAGTACCTTTTACCCAGGACGAACATTGTGGACTCAAATATCGCAAAGAATACTGCAAGAGCCTTCTGGGCTGCGGTAAATCTCCTTCTATCATTGGGGTTAGTGAGATCCATGTTAATTATCTTAGTTCCTACAAGAACCTGAAGAATAAGCCCGGCCGTCACTATGGGGCCAATGCCGAGCTCCATCAGAGTCCCAGCACTGCTCGCGAAGATGATCTGCTGCAGAGTTATCTGGCTCTCGCGAACCTGTTCAGGTATGCCATACAACGGAATGTTAGACATGATAAGGTATAAAACAAGGATCACGCCGGTCCAGGCTAGCCTACGGTAGAGCGTTGGCCTCTGAGCAGGCTTTTGTATAGTCGGGAACCTGTCGGCCACGGCTGCCAGAGCGTCTATAGCTCCCATTTAAACGGCATCCCCGAAGCCTTTGATCGGGAACCAAGGAATATAAAGTATTGTGAGCAAAGACCACATAAACTACTAGCCAAGCCTTATATCCGTCAACAGGGCACAGACATGGCCCGTCAGACCTCTTCTTAGGATCTTTTATGGCCTCGGTTCTAGCGGGTCCGGAACCGCCTAAGCTCTAACCAGCTCAAGCAAGCCATTCACGGAGCATCAACGCTTCATCGATAAACCATAGCTTCTAGGGCACAAGCGGGACACGTTGAACACGGTATTATTGCTGACCCCCACAAATTCACTAAAATATTTAAATATAGAAGCCATCAACTTAAATAATATTAGTTGAGGTGGTATCTTGAAGAGAATTATCTCACTACTAATAGTGGTCCTAATACTAGCTCCTATGACTCCGGCGAGTGCTGTAAGCGCTGGATCTCAGCTGGCTCCACCGCCTAAAATATCTTTTAACCAGTCACCTCCGCTAGTGTTACAATCGCCGTCTGAGGGGTCTGGAGGGTCCCCTGCAACTTATTGGAGCTGGCAGGACTATGTCTTCAAAGTGCCCGATGTAGAACCTACAGTTGTTAGCGTGTTCGTTAACGAGGAATTCGCCTCTTCCGGGTTTAAGCCTGTGTATAGGATAGTTGATGTGCCTGAGGGCGAGTGGCAACTGATCCTTATACGTATTGACGGGCTCATATATGACCCGGAGTTTGGCAGGCCTGTCCAGTATGATAGGCCCCTGTGGGTCTTCATTGACGGTGTGCCTGTGGTTTGGGGCTCTACAGCTCAGCGGTTCAACTGGACTGTTATGGGCGATATAACAATGTTCTACCCCCTATTCGAAGACGGCCTAATCAATGTCTCTATGATCCTGCCAAACTGGGTTGTACCCCAGATAGGGGTGACTGGAAGGTTCCTGGTTAACCTGACTATCTACCTCTACCCTGGAGAAAAACCCGAAGAAGTACCTGATGATGTTATCCCTCTATGGATGGACACGTGGAAACAGGGACTCGCAGTCTCACAACTAACTAGAACGGATCCTAATGTTTCCTCTACAATATCGGTTCCCTTAAACACCTATAAGGCCCGCCTAGTTCTGTTCACTGAGGGCCTGGCATACGACGAATTCTGGTACTATTACGGCGCCGGGTATAGGGAAGTAAAGATATATTTCGACGACACTCTAGCCGCACTCATACACCCATACCACTACATATACACTGGCGGCCTAATGCCTTTCTTATGGAGGCCAATACCAGCTGTGAAGACCTACTTGACAGAGCCCGTCATGATCGACCTGACAGGGCTCCTACCACTCATAGTAGGAGAAAGAAACGTAACTATGGAAGTGACTAATATTTTCGCGACTTCAAGATGGATAATGGGAGGAGCACTACTGGTATGGCTGGCCGAGGGCAATGTGTCATTTACTCTATTAGAATATGAAACGAGCTATGACTCATTCAACTCTACTAAAGAGGAAGAGGGATACACCGAGTATAGGGCCGGGTCCTCGTTCAACCTAACAGCATCCTCTGAGATCACGGTAAACGGCGAGAAGGTAGTGGCCACCACAACACTAGTATCAATCCTGGAAGTGGCTAGAAAGTTCAACGATATATGGGACAATGCGACTGTTAACATGTACAGAGCCTCCGCCACCGACATATACTCAGGAAATGTAAAGGTATACTCGTGGAGCAACTCCTGGGACGCGCCGCTGAGCGTCAAGTATGGACTAGAAATAACAGTTGAAGGAGATATAAGCCAGGCCACAGTAGACAACCCTGTCCCCGGCGAGTTTTCCATAGAGATCCATCTAAGCCAAGGACTAAGCTCTATGACAGTCATAGAAACGAGAGATGACAAAAGAGTTATAGAGTCTAAGGAAAGCGTGGAAGCCTTCAACGTAGTAGCTGGGACCCTGATATTCATATCGCCGACGGGGGCCGTGATCACTGGGATAACACAGGTATCAGCGACAACGTTCAAACAGGCTAAGGGCTTAGACCTGGCGCTCGGGCCTGACGGCTTATCCTTATGGATGTATACTAGAAACACGCGTGCACTAACAACCCTCTACAGCCTCTATAACATCGTATACGACTCAATAAGCATGGTAGATATATGAAACGCGATACTAAAAGACTGTCCCAAACACCTCTTTTTTTAACCCCCAAGAGACTAGGGATCCGCTTACTCCCTGCTTCATAATTAAAATAGCTATTTCGTGTTTGCCTTTAGTAGGGTGTTTCTGCAATCTTTGTTAGCACGTTTTTGTATATTAGTGCTCCTATCGTGTAGATTGTTAAGCCTATTACTATAGCTGGCGCTGCATGGCTCAAGGCCTCGGCTATCGTGTAGTCAAACACAGCCATGTTTCTTATCGAGTCTATGATCCTTGATAGTGGGAACCATTCAGCCACGACTTGTAGTTGTTCTGGCAGTATGAACTTCGGGACTGCGAATCCGCCTATGAACATTACCGGGAAGGCTACCATGTTTCCTAGGGCTGTCGCTCCCTCGGAGGTCTTGGCTAGTATCGATAGTATCAAGCCTATACCTATCATTGACACGGCCCCAATTCCTATGAGTGCGAAGCTTACAGCTATTTTGGGCGGGTCTAGCTTTGAGTAGTCAGCCCCCATGGCGAGGCCTGCCAGTAGGACTACTATGGCTGATACGGCTACCAGTGCTATCGCCGCCAGCGTGTCTGAGAGAAACATCACCCAGCCCCTCACGGGGCTCGAGAGTATTACGGGGAATACTCCCTCCTTACGCCTCTCAACTATCATGGCTATGCTCGAGAATATGCCTATATAGAGGGCTTGTATGCCTACTATGCTAACCGCATAGTAGGCCCTTATGCCTCCAGTAGTGGCCAGAGCTCCTGGCTGCAGAACCTCGTCCTTTATTATAACCGGGTCTGCCAGGAACTTTATCCTCTCCATGAAGCCTGCTGGTATGAACTGGGAAGCCATCTCCATCCCTATAGCCGAGATGTTCTCCGAGATGCCTGATAGTATGCCCTCCAGGTTAGCCTTAGCCACCTCTGAGTCCTGAACCCCTGCTAGATAGTATATTGTCACCCTGGCCTGGATCCCGGAGCTAAGGTTCCCGCTCACCCCCTGGGGTATGTACAGTCCAACCTCCACGCTACCATTGGATACAAGCTCCTCCAATCCCTGCCCGACGAATCTAACATCGAAGACCCCAGTAGCGTTAAGCACGCTATACACGGTTTCATTAAACCATCCCGAGTCGTGGCTCTCGATGGCTATGTCGAACGTTATGTTTGATCCGCCTCTCCCAAATATTCCTATCAATAGGCCTGTGACTATGACCGGGAATATTATGACCCAGAATAATAGGTCCCTGGCCTTAGCCATGCTCTTCACAGCAGCATATACCTCGCTCAGAACCTGAGATAGTATCACTTCCCGCTCACACCTCTTCCAGCCTCCTACCAGTTACTGTGAAGAATACCTCTTCCAGCCCAGGCCTCCTAGTCTCGATCCTTTCAACAACGACCCCATGCAGGCTGTATGCGTCTACTATCCTCCTTATATCCTCTCTGGGATCATCTACTGGATACATGTAGACACCTCTAGTCACTACCTCGGGCCTTACACCATCCACTACGAGGGGCTCGGCGTCGCCCCTCACATAGACTATTATCCTGGGCTTGGGTGCATGCTTTTCTATCAAGTCGCCAGGCCTACCTTCAGCCACTATCGTGCCTTCGTTGAAAATGTAGACGTAGTCTGAGTGTAGCTCTGCCTCAACTGATATATGGGTTGAGAATAGTATGGTGAGCCCCTTCAACGAGACCTCTATAAGATGCCACAATTCCTCTCTAGCCCTGGGATCCAGGCCCGAGGTGGGTTCATCCAGTATTAGAACGTCTGGTTCCCCCATTAATGCTGCGGCAAGGCTCAGCCTCCTCCTCATGCCGCCGCTGTAGGATGCCACACTCCTATTAATATACCCCGATAGTCCGAGATCTTCGGACAGGCTTCTAGCCCTCCTCCTAGACTCGCCTAAGCCCAGGCCTCTGAGTAACCCGTACCATACCAGGTTCTCCATTCCACTAAGCTTCTCCCTAAACGGCATCTTCTGGGGGGCATAGCCTAGGCGCTTCCTGGCCTCGATCCACTCCCTACCCCACAAGTCATAGCCACACACCCTGACAATCCCCCTGCTGGGCTTGAGGGCCCCAGCAAGCATTGAGAGGGTAGTCGTTTTACCACTCCCATTAGGTCCCATGAGGGAAGTCCTGCCCAGGCCAGCCTTTAGGCTGATCCCCTTGACAGCGACTATCCCTCCCGGATACTCCTTGTACAGACTACTAGCCTCAAGAAAACAACCCAACTATTGCCACCTAGACGCATTCTAATAGCACCAGTCACTCTAGGGGTTTATATATAGAACTTTCGTTGAGAACGCCCTCTGTGCAGCTCCACTATTGCTAGTAGTATTCTCGCACCCAGCTCGTATAGCTCGCTCTTACTCTTCTTAGAGTCAACCGAGAGGTGTTCTATCCCGCGATCAGTCCTGAGAGCCACATAGACCTCCACAGGCTTACGGTACAAGCGTTCCATCTTTTGCTTATTAGCTAATTAGCTAACTAACGAGTTAGTAGTTAATACATCTTTTTCGTTTTTATTTAGAATCGGTGCTTGTAATGGCCAGAGGGGCTGAGTACTCCCTTTACATAATGATAGACATGCTTAAAGCCCTATTGGCTTATGAGCAAGCAGGGAGAACGCCCAGCACTTATGAAATAGCCCAGTTCATGAAAAAGGATCAGAGCGTGGTGATACGCTACAGGAACCTTCTGGAGAAGCTAGGGCTCATAGTGGTCAGGCCAGAGGGGCCAAGAAACCTTATAATACTAACCAGCAAGGGGCGCTGCTTAGCTAAGTGCTTGGTTTCCTAGAGTAGGGGGTGATGGGGGAGTTTGGGTTTTGTTAGGCGTGTTGGCGTTTTCCTCATAGTCTTGGGTGTTTTGGCTGTTGTGGCGGGATTCGTGTTGAGCGTTGCGCCGGGGTTTGTGGAGCGGGCTGTTACCGTGCCGAATAGCGTGGTTGTCCTGGATGACAGGTTCACGGTCGGGCCCCTAAAGTACTCCTATGTCACGTTCACGGTCCCCGAAGCGGCCAGGTCGGCTTTCCTGGACGTCGAGCTGACCGTGTACAGGGGGAACGATATAGACCTGGAAATCTACAGGTGGGAGTCCAAGGTTTACGAGAGAAGGGTGAGCGGCGGCTTCACGGGGACCATCACCCTCATTGGCCCCGGCTCCTACGAGGTTAGGTTCGACAACACGTACAGCATCCTGACCTCGAAGGACGTAGGCGCCCGCCTTGTCCTGCGCTGGAGCGAGCTGAAGGTTGAGAGGCACGAGCTCGCCAGCCAGGGCCGCAGCCTGATGGTCGGCGGCCTGCTCCTAACCCTGGCAGGCGCCATAGCCTACACAGCTGGCAGGACGGCCGCTAAAGCCTAGGCTGGTTTTGTAGTTAAGGTTAACTACGCGGGGTAGCTGTTATTGTCTCGCGATGGAAGAAGTGCAGGAATGCGTTGGTGGACCGGCCGGGATTTGAACCCGGGGCCTCTCGGGTGCAAGCCGAGCGCTCTTCCAGGCTGAGCTACCGGCCCATCCAATGATTTGTATGATATTTGGGGTTTAGGGCTAAAAATGTTTAGTGCCTAGTGTGGGAGGCTGCCAGCCTGTTTGACATATACAAACCTAGCTAGGGAAGATTTGCAGCTAGTCTACTATGGAAAGACGTTGTTGATTTGACCTATCAAGGTATAGGTTAGCTACTCTACTGTAACCTTATCCATATTGATGTGGGCAGTAGGCGGTTTTCCTATGAGGTACCCACCAGAGACTATTATGCCTATGACTCCTTCGCTTTCTTTCCACGCGACTATTCGTGTCCCATCGTCCATTTCGATAGTGACGCTTTTAAGATTCCCTCCGTATGCTTGGGAAGCCCTTATACCCGCATAGACAGCCACGCTTGCTGCCCTAGCTATTTCCTCGTCTCTCCAAGGATTTATTGACGGGTGAACAGAGTAGCTGTTACCTAGAGCCCTCACCAATCTCAGGGGAAGACGCTCCCGCAAACTATACACCCCCTTAGCTAGTATTCTTAGGCGCAACCATGCTAAATACGAGAAAGGCCTGTATAACACGAGAATTATAGTCGCACAGATCATCGGTACTTCCTATACTCCCTACAGTCGACCTGAATAAGAGAACAAGGATAGACGCTAGTCCTAGCCTGGCTTCATCTAGGCTAATGGTATTCGTTATTATTTATGTACCGTTAGCTACGATAATAGTTAAGGGGGGCTGTTTATTGGCTAGGACAATTTATACAAGGAGGATACAAAGAACTGGAGGGTCAACATTCGTTGTTTCGCTCCCCAAGGCGTGGATCAGGAGGGCGGGGCTCGGGAGCGGCTCGATCTTGTATATAGAGGAAGAGCTTGACGGGAGCCTGAGGGTTTACCCTTACAGGAGGGAGGCTACAGTAGAGTATCATAGGAAGATCATAGTGGATCCAGGGCTCTCCACGGGAAACGTGATAAGGGAGGTGATCTCGTCTTATCTTGCCGGGTACACTAGTGTCGAGGTAGAGTTTAGTCCTAATAGTAGTGTTGATAGAGAAAAGCTTAAGAGAATAATAGAATCAAGCATTATAGGGTTCAACGTAATAGAGGAGACTCCAGGACGTATACTCTTTTACAATGTTGCCTATCCCTCTAACTTGCCTCTCTTCAAAGCCCTTGGCAATGCTTTCAGGGTCTCCCTTTCAATGCTAAATGACTGCATATCGGGGCTTAAGAGATCCGACAAAGAACTGTTGAAGAGTGTGGGCGAAAGGGATGATCTTGTCGACAAGCTTTACATGCTCGTAGTTAGGCAGCTGAACGAGGTTCTTCTTGGCAGGAGAAACCCCAGAGACTTAGGGCTCGAATCGTTGCCTGAGACCCTTTACGTGTTTCTTGGAGCCAAGAGTATCGAGAGAGTGGCAGACCATGCCACGCTAATAGCTAGCCACGGCTCTGCAACCGTGGAGAGAGGCGTGCCCGAGGCTATAGTTGAAGCTTTAGAGGACGCTACCGAGATCTTTGACAAGTCGGCCAGGTCCTTTATTTACCTAAACAAGGAAGGGGCCATGAAGGTAGCCCTACTAGTCGAAGAGTTCTGGGATAAGCAGAGGGAATTGCTTAGAAAGCTCAATACGTCCCACTCGCCCGAGACTGTGTACTTTATCGTAGATAGTATTAGGAGGATCGCCGGCTACTCGCTGGACCTAGCCGAGTCTGTCATAGATATAGTCACTATAAGGATGGCCGAGAAGGAGCAAAAGCGCCAGGAATCCTCGTACTAGTGGCGCCGGGGGCGGGATTCGAACCCGCGCGCCCCGCGAGGGGCAACGGGTCTCTCGCGGCGGCGAACCACTCTTATAAAGGCCTCGAGCCCGCCGCCTTGGACCGCTCGGCCACCCCGGCACCAATTTGTTTTAATAGTACGGGCTACGGGATTTATTGTTTAAACAGGGGACACTATATAGGTGTTTAACTTTGGTCTCTAGACGCGGCTTTGTAGAGGCTGTCAGGATGCTCCTAGACGAGGGTTTCAGGTTCACAGTAATAGGTAGTAGTGTCATCGAGATAGCTCTGGGATCCAGGGATCTGGGGCATGATATAGATGTCTTCAGCGAGCATCCAAGCGTCTTCGACGAACAGGCGTTCTTCGAGCTGGCCTCCTCCAGGAATATAGTGCTAGGGCAGACGTGGCTTGGCACGCCAAGGCTTGTTATCAGAGTCGGCGGGGAAGAAGTTCCAGTAGAGTTCTATGATAATCTCTACGACTTCTACGTGCCAGAGGAAATAATTGGGGAGAGCCAGAGAGTGGCGATCAATAATCTAAGGGTCAAAACGATCAGCGTGGAGGATCACATCGTGCTAAAAGCTAACGCTGGTAGAACAATGGATCTAGACAGGTTAGCAGAGATCTCTAGGCTCATAAAAAGAGGTAAACTAGTGGTCAAGAAGGATAGAATACTGAGAACCGCTAAACTCTTCGAGGATGAAAAAACCATAATAAGGAGGCTGAGGGACGTAAAAATACTGTGAAACTCCCTCCTTAGGTTTCCTCCTTTGTACTGCTAGTTCATCGTTTTCCCAGTTTACAGGAGATGCGTCTTTGTCGTGCCCTTAAGTTCTTCGGTTAAATGTCTGAGTAGCTTGTCTAGTATACCGAGCAAGATCCTAAGCGAGCCAGGATTGCCGGGTATAGCCACTACTATAGCGTTTCTCACTATAAAGGCCGAGGCTCTAGATATGAACGCTTTCTCGCCCACTTCGTCCAGGCTCTTGATCCTCAGGAGGTCTGCAATGCTTTTTACCTCTTTTCTAGCTAGTTCTGAGAGCGCGTCTACTGTAACGTCACGGGGCGATACCCCGGTCCCCCCAGTGACTATTACAATGTCGCAAGATCTAGACGCTTCGTCCACAATAGTTTTTATTAATGACGGATCATTAGGCACAGTATAGTAGAACTCTAGTTCTACGTCATGCCTCGTTTTCAGGCCCTCTTTCAGGGTTTCCAAGTTTTCATCCCTAGCCTTTCTTCTGTAGATCCTATCGCTGGTAACTACAAGGCCCAATCTAGCCATAGGCACTACTGAAACCCCAGGAATCTGTTGCGCCTATAGTCCTTATTAACCTCTAGAATTGGCTAGCGTATTAATCAAACCAGTCATTCCCTATATACTGTTTGGGCGGCTCTCCCAAGCTGGTGGAGAACCTATGGAGGCCCACATCGTAATTACCTAGAAGACAAAAACATGAGGTGGCACGATCAGATTAAGGGGGTGGCTTCTAGATGGTTAGCCAAAAAGGTCTTAGCCTTGAAGAGATTAACCGGCAAGTGATTACTTGTAGCAAGTGTCCCAGGCTGGTGGAGTTCAGAGTTAAAGTAGCTGGAACCAAGGCTAGGTTCCGCGGCGAGCCTTACTGGTCTAAGCCCGTGCCTGGCTACGGTGATCCCTTGGCAAGAATAGTCGTTGTGGGCCTGGCTCCAGCGCCCCATGGAGGTAACAGGACTGGAAGAGTCTTTACGGGTGACGAGACTGCTAATAACCTCATGAGAGCCCTCTATAGTGTAGGCCTGGCCAATCAGCCCTACTCGGTTAATAGGATGGACGGGCTCAGGCTTAGAGGTGTTTACCTTACTGCTGCAGTTAAGTGTGCCCCACCCGATAACAGGCCTCTAGCTTCGGAGGTTAGGAACTGCATGGAGTATCTAGTGGAGGAGCTGAGAGCACTGAGAGAGGCAAGGGTCTACGTGGCGCTAGGCTCTATAGCATGGGGCTCCCTGCTAGAGGCTTTAAGCAAGGCTTTCGCTATAGGAGCTCTGCCAAAAACCAGGTTTAGGCATGGATTGAAGCTTAAGTTCGACCTAGATAACGAAACCAGATGGCTCATAGCCTCGTACCATCCAAGCCCAAGAAATGTAAGGACAGGGCTGCTTACCATTGACATGCTGGTGTCAATCTTCAGAGAAGCTGCTAGGTTAGCAGGGATAAACAGGGGTTAGTAGAGTTTAAGGTGGCCCGTTATTTCGTCTACCACCTCTTCAGGGGCAGGCCCTATGGCTACTGCAGTTTTAGTTCCCGGAGGTAACTGGGTTCTACCAGCATCGGTTACCAGGCTCACGGGTAGGCCCCGGCTCATAGCCTTCCTGTAAATTTCTAATAGCTCGCTTTCAGAGTTGACTTTTAAAACCACCTTCTCCTCACCGCTACGTAGCCATTCATCGAGCCACGATCTCCACTTCTCATTCATTGACATTATAATGCCCAGTAGATTCTTGCAGGCAGCGTGGGCTCCCTGGGCTACAGCCTTTCCCCGGCCCATCTGGAGATCCCTTCTTATAACGATCACCTGTTTGACACCCACAGGGGCTCACCCGTCGTCATAAATCCTGATATTAGGAAGATTCTCGCAAGCCATAAGAGCCTTAACGTGGCGCCTGGAACCCTGAATAGTGTGGGATAAGACGATCTATGCAAGCACGCCGGAAAAGCTGCACCGCTCAAGGAAGGCGGCATTCTAGGTATATGGTTCCTAGAAACGATGAAACGCTAAAGTGTGTAAGAGGTTTAAAGGGAGGAAGCACTACAATTTGCTAGTAGTGGCTGGCCTGTTGGTGGTAAACGTGCACGAGATAACCAGGCCTGAAAACGTCAGGGCCCACGTGGGGATCATCGGGGGCTCTGGCCTCTACGATCCTGGCATCGTTGAAAGACCCGTAGAGGTTAGAGTCTCAACGCCCTACGGGGATCCTAGCGATTTCGTCGTTGTAGGCGAGGTTTCTGGGGTAAAAGTGGCTTTCCTCCCGCGTCATGGTAGGGGCCATAGGTTACCCCCACATGCAATAAACTATAGGGCTAACCTGTGGGCTTTAAAGGCGTTGGGTGTTAAGTGGGTCATAAGCGTTTCTGCAGTCGGAAGCCTCAGAGAGGACTACAAGCCGGGAGACTTCGTGGTTCCAGACCAGTTCATAGACATGACTAAGAACAGGAAGCACTACACGTTCTACGACGGCCCCATAACTGTCCACGTAAGCATGGCAGATCCGTTCTGCGAGGATCTAAGGCAGAGGCTCGTAGAGGCTGCTAGAAAGCACGGGTACCCCGTCCACGACAGAGGAACCTACGTGTGTATAGAGGGCCCGCGCTTCTCCACGAGAGCAGAAAGCAGGGTCTGGAAGGAAGTTTTCAAGGCAGACATAATAGGGATGACCTTAGTCCCCGAGGTCAACCTAGCCTGCGAAGCTCAGCTATGCTACGCGACACTAGCCATGATAACAGACTATGACGTCTGGGCTGAAAGGCCCGTTACCGCGGAGGAGGTTGAAAGGGTTATGAAAGAAAACGTCGCCAGAGCCAGGAAGATACTGTTTGACGTCATACCGAAACTCTCTGGAAGCCCAGAACCTGCAAAGTGTAGCTGCTGCAGGGCGCTCGAACATGGAGTTGTCTAAGATAAAGGAGCTATATGTTAGAGCCCTAGGGGAGGCCCGGAGACTGGAAAAACCTAGGCTAACAGGAGGACACATCATAGTATATGGGCCTGGAGCCGAGGCCCCAGCCCATTTACTATACCTTGGAGTGCTTCACGCGGGAGAGAGGGCCGAGCTTGTATCAGCAGCAACCGCAGCCTACCATCTAGTCCCTTACAGGGAACCCGGAGACCTGGTCGTTTTCGCCTACAATAGCAGGGATCCGAGAGTCGTACACGCTGCGGAAGCAGCTTCTCTCACAGGCTTTAGAGTATACCTGATCGCTCCAAAACTGCATGACGCCTACGAAGAGAAGATCTCGTCGCTTAGCGTTGAACGAATAACAGTTGAGGGGCCTGCACCCCTTCTCTCCATGTCGGTCTTCTCTCTACTAATAATGCCAAACCTCAAGGGCTTCAGGGCCCAAAGGGTTAGAGAGGAAATCGAAAGCCTAGACACCGCGTTCGAGTGGGTATTAAAGGAGTACGGGGAGGCCGCAGTGAAAATGCCCCCCAGGCCAGACTACATAGTGGCGACTCCAAGCACGTACCCGGGCGCTTCTTACCACTGCAGGATGATAGGCTGCACCAGCGTCATAGGGCTGGAATCGGCGCTAGAATACCCGGCTAGGACACTTAAAGACAGCATAGCCTATATTTCAAGCGTTGAACAAAGAGGCTTTAGAGACGTCTTGACGAAGCTTAAAACCATAGGAACAAGCATCATAGAGTACAACACAGACCCGCTGACAACAAGCATTTACGTTATTATAACAGCAGTTATAGCGGCTAAAAAACTACTTTAGCGACCAGTAGGCTTTTCATAGATTTAGCCTGGCAAGCCTAGTGTGATCAAATAATGGTGGGAAAACATGAGAGTAGTCATGAAGGAGATCGAGGTCTCAACCACTCAGAGACTTGAGTTAATCGACATAACCAGGAACATCGAAAAAATCGTGGAAAACTCGGGTATCTCTAAAGGCCTCGTTCACGTTTTCGTCCCGCACGCAACTGCAGCCATAATAGCTAACGAGAACGAGGCGGGGCTCCTAGAAGACTACATAAACCTGATAAAGGAGATCTTTAAGCCAGGAGGCCCATGGAAGCACAACAGGATAGACGATAATGCACACGCGCATCTAGCAGCAGGCCTTATAGGAGCATCGAGAAGCTTCCCTATAGTAAATGGCAGGCTCGTTAGAGGCACGTGGCAAAACATATTCCTCCTAGAACTTGATGGGCCGCGAAGCCGAAGAAAAGTCGTAGTCACCATCATAGGCGAGTAATTGACACAGTAAAACTGTTTCAGGTTTCACCGTGCCCCGTGTGTAAAGGGGGGAATGAGGACAGGTGCCTGGTAGCGGTTTCAGCAAACCCTGGCGCCAACTCTTGTCTCTTCTTCTACAGTTAGGAGAACGGGCTTCTCATCGTTGCCGCATGGGGCAGCTAGTACCATGCCTTGGCTAACGAGGCCTGCCATCCTCTTAGGTTCCAGGTTGGCAATGACTATAACCAGTTTCCCCACCAACTCCTCTGGCTTGTACCACTTGGCTATCCCTGCTAGGATCTGTCTTTCCTCGCCACCTATGTCAACTATGAGCTTTAAGAGCTTCCTACTATTGGGGACCCTCTCTGCTGAGATTACCCTCCCCACCCTTAGGTCTAGCTTGGCGAAATCCTCGAATTTCACGGTTTCAGTCATGGGGGCTAGCACCAAGTCCTTGTCTTATACAGCTCTGTTCCTAAAAATACTTTACAACGCTGGGAATAATGACCGCAGTATTTATGAAAGCTAAATAGAAGCAATAAGCCCTGCCTCAAATAATGACTGGGAGAGGCGCGGGATCCGGGTGGACAATCTTGGGTTCTTACAGAGAGATCGGCGTAGAAGAAGCACGTGACCTAGCAGAGAAGGGAGCCCTAATAATAGATGTCAGGTCGCCGGACTCTTATAATAAAGAGCACATCAAAGGAGCTATCAGCATACCTCTGGAGGACCTAGATAAGAGGATCAACGAAATACCCAGAGACAGGCCTGTAGTA
Organism: Desulfurococcales archaeon; assembly: GCA_015521705.1. Taxonomy (GTDB): domain Archaea; phylum Thermoproteota; class Thermoprotei_A; order Sulfolobales; family Acidilobaceae; genus S141-84. The sequence goes on along the minus strand of WANR01000036.1, from coordinate 48,666 downwards.
GTCTATTGCGGCAGCAGGGAGTGTAAGGCATCCTACTATGCCTCAAGGAAACTTGCAGCAGCAGGATACGACAACATATACAGGTTCGTTGATGGGCTTAAGGGATGGAAGGAGGCGGGTCTACCTACAGAGAGTTCCTAGGCTCCGTGGGAAAGAGAAAGCAAGTTTTTTATTTTTCTAACCTGACTATTTAACGGTGAAAAATAAGTGGCTAGAATCCCCGTGAAGCTTGTTAGCTGGGACGAGATAGTAGAGTGGAGCCGTGGCCTTGCAGAATTAATACAGAAGTCTGGATGGAACCCAGACATCATAGTAGCTGTTTCCCGCGGAGGATTCGTCCCCGCTAGGCTTCTCTGCGACTTTCTAGACGTGACAGACCTGCTAGCTGTTCAGAGCCAGCATTGGGTAGAGGCTGCAAAGGCTGCAGAGAAAGCTATACTAAAGTACCCCTACCAAATAGATGCCGAGGGTAAGAGGGTCCTAGTGGTTGATGACATAGTAGATACAGGGGACACCATTGAACTGGCCAGGGAGTTCATAAAGAGGTCATGGAAGCCTGCAGAAGTAAGAACGGCGACACTACAGTGGATAAGCAGCGTGGCAAAGCTCAAGCCAGACTACTACTACCTGGAAGTGAAGGAGTGGACATGGTTTCAGTATCCCTGGACGAGGCTAGAGGACGTGACACAATTTATAAGAAGAATACTAAAGGAGGACAAGAGGGCCAGAGAAGGGCTAACCAGAGAATCCCTAGAGAAGCTCTTCGAGGAATGGTATGGAGTGAGAGTAAGCGACTTAGGCTTCTACTGGGACCTGGCCATAGAAAAGTTGAGTAGAGACGAGCTCATAGAAGTCTCCGGAGGCATTATAAGGCCTCTAAAAGGTTCCTAACCCTGATTAGGTATGTTCCCCCTTCCCTGGACCATGCAGCCTCCACTATAGGAGCGTCCCTAGGAAGTAGGCCCCGCCTGGAAAGCTCTCTTAGGGTTCTCTCGAGCCCCTCCTCATATTCATGTTCCCCTATCACTACCGGGACAGAGGCCCATAACAGTGCGACTTTACGCGCCGCCCTCTCATTGGGCACGCCAACGTATATCGTGTTTAAAGGCTTGTTTGAGGAAACCCTTCTAGCGAAGGAGCCTGTTCTGGAGTATATTACAAGTGAGGCCCCTATGCTTTCAACGAGTTTTACAACGCCTTCAGCTAACCTGTCAATAGGAGTCTCTTCTCTCTTGGCAAAGGCCCCAGGCTTTATCCTAGACCGAGCCCTTGAAACTATTCTAGCAACCCACCTAACAGCTTCCACCGGATACTTGCCTACGGCGGTCTCACCTGTCAAGAGGAAAGCGTCTACACCCGAAACCACACCCTCATAGACGTCTAGAACCTCACTCCTAGTGGGCCGGGGCGAGTAACGCATAGAGGTCAATAGCTCTGTCGCCAATACGACTGGTTTTCCAGCTTTTATGGACGACTCGATAAGCTTTGCCTGGAGCAGAGGGATCTCTTCTAGTGGAAAGTGCATGCCAAGATCGCCTCTAGCTATGACTATTCCATCGGAGACCCTTAATATGCGCTGGAGATTCCTGACCCCGCTAGGCGTCTCGATCTTAGAGAACACCCAAATATCGCTCCTACCTAGGTCTTCCAGATGGTCTCTAACAGCCCTTACGTCGTCCTCGTTGCGCACGAAACTGGCCAAGACGTGGCTAAAATGCCGTGCAGCAACAAACCTTAACATGCGAGCATCCTCCTCGGAAACCGGCGGGAGGTCGAACTCCTTGCCAACTACAACTACCCCCTTCCTAGGCTCTAGAATATCTCCCTTGACAACCTCCATAACGGCTTTATCCCTATAAACACTCCTTACAACCAGCTCCACTCTGCCATCATCTACTAAAACCCAGTCGCCCTCCTCTAGAGCCTGGAAAAAGGCGGGCTTGTTGACTCTTACCCCCTCATGTAACCCAAAAACAAGCCTCTGGCCAGGCCTTATGCTTACAGGCTCTATGCTTGATATTCTAATCCTCGGACCCTCAATATCTGCTATTAGAGCTAACGGGCCGGTTTTTTCCTCTACCCCCCTACAAAGTGACACCAGCATGTCCCAGCTCTTTTCGTTTCCATGACTCATATTAATCCTGAAACCTGAAGCACCCTCTTTAGCCATAGCCTCGGCGATGCTAGCATTAGCTGATGCAGGCCCCAGAGTTGCTATTACTTTAGAGATCATAGTATTTGCCGGGGCCGGCAAGGCGTAGCACTCCCTAGAAGTCACTCTCTAGCCAACATAACTACGCCTATCGATTCTAGGGCCAGCGTGTAGTCTAGGTCGTCTGATCCTCCCGGAAAACCGTAGGGATCTATGATCTGTATGCGTAGCCTGTAGATCTTACCAGTATCAGGAACCGTGACAGAGAACGTGTCTGTCACAAAGTTCCTATTAGGGGGCCACGTGTCTTCTATATCGTCTAATTGCTGGTAAATCAGGGTGTAAGAGCTATCTATGCGCCCTGTTTCATCTACCAGGGCAAACACTAGAATTCCTTGACGCGGGTTATCTACACAGGCAGTGTCGCCGCCCTCCGTATCATGGAAGTAAAGCCTTACAGTCACGAAGATGGCTGCGACCTCGCTAGAGTTGATCTCTATATCAGGGTCAATAAACGTGAAGTAAAGGCCGTTCGCGGAATCCGTGGACTCGTCCAAGAAACCTGCATCATCGACGGAACAAGAGGGGACGGCGAAACCGTACCTGTACCCATAGTCGAACTCTTCTGTTGTGAACAAGAGTTCAGGAACCTGGTTGCCATCACTGTCGAGGACGAAAAGATATGGTTCATAGCTGAACTCGGAGTTTGAATAAAGATCCTCATATACTACAACCCTATCTACTGGCCCCCTTAGATATATCTGTGCGCATGCCTCTCCATATCTCTGGCTAGTGCATGAAGTACTGGTATAGCCATAGTACCAAAAGCCAAGGGCATCTAAGGGATCTTGGGTGTCGAGGATCACGGTGTCAGAGATGTACTTAAACCTGAAGTTGCCAGATCCTGTATCAATACCTGTTATACCGTATATCTTTATCCTATAATAGCCCGTGTCGCTATTGGAACCCAGAATATACACGTCTACATCGCCATTTTTCTCGAACGCTATTACTGGGAGCTTGTCTGGTGAGCAGCTTAGCGTGATCAGGCCAGTTATTAATACGTTATAAGAGTCGGGCCGAGTAGCATACCCGAAATACACATTGCTAACCCTTACCATGTCTACAGGGCTTATTGTCTGCGGGGTTTGAGCTCCACTCTGTAGGCTATTTATCTGGCCTTGCGTGAGGCATGCTAGTAGCATGAAGCCTTGAGTTCCCTCATAGGTTGTCCTAAGTATTGCCTGGCGGGAATCTACATACCTTATCATCCCCCTGCCAGGATTTTGCTCTGTAGGCTGCAATACTAGTTCCTCGCTTACATTTACCACTTCAGGGTTGAGTATGCTTTCTTCTACTACGACTTGAGGTACCCTTATGAGCACGCTTCCAGCCTCTTCTGCAAAAGCTTGTACAGTTCCAGCTTGGATACTGCTTATTTGCGGCTTCAGGAAGAGTACATTGCCAAGGCTAGTGACTATAGCCTCGACGCTTGGATCTCCGGTTATAGAGCAGTCAGTAGAGCCTGGTTCTATTGGGAGCGGTGGATCCAAAACCCTTACTGTGCCGTTAGCGTACCATACCCTCACTACGTAGATCGTCTTGCCTCCAGTATTAGTTATGCATTGCGTCACAGGGTCTATGCTTATTGTCTCCTGCGATTTTTGAAGCTCTAGTGAAGCCTCTCTGGCCCTTCTGGAGGACTCTTCAACCTCGCTCACTAGGATAGTATTGGCTAGGAATAGGAGTAGCATAATTATGGCTGTTAAAACTATTAGGGCACCTATTATCTCTGACTGTCCAAACCGTTTACCTGTGAATGTTAAGTCTCGAGACCTCATAATACTCACCTCCAACTTCTACAAGAAACACTATGAAGGCAGAGCTCGACACCCCCCAACTTACATCTATGCTTAGAAGGTATGGTTTTGAAGCCGTGGTCTCCAGCAACCATTCATGTAGAGTTACCAGAGAGTTGCCCAGCATGGAATCAAGCGGTGTATAACCATTAGGGCCTAGAACATATATGGAGCCGCTAGGAATAGTTAGCGTCTCGACGATCTGTGGAGGGTCTGTCGCGTTAACGCTTATAGGCAGCGTGGAATTCATTAGGGGCGCCTCTAGAGCTAGAACATAAACGCGTATAGGGGACGGGTTATAGTTAAGAGCCCCAACGTATAGACGGGTGGCGTTCAAGGACGTGTTATCTATCCTCCACTCAACGTAATAGTAAAGATTAGACGAGAGCGAGCCTAGATAGTTCAATACCTCGACTCGCTCGCCAACGCTGGAGCTGATAGCCACGTAGTAGGAGGCAAACGCTAGAGCCAGTGCTAAGGTGGCTGCAACTATTATAGCAACTGTTATTACAGTGAGTCCTCTGCGCATCATCACGCCACTACTCCCTAGTAGCAATCTGGCCTGTTCCCCATTATATTTGGTTATCAATAATATTAGCCAAACTATTTATCTGTTTAGCCAATAGTGGCAATCAAACTGGCTAAGGACTCTATGAGCTCCTGTAGCCCTGGTAGATAGTTTCTGCAAGCGGCAACTGGCTTCTATCAGCATAGTGCAACGTGTAATGGCTAGGCTCTAGCGCCTTAAGTATAGTCTCGAAAGCCTTGAAGGGATCAGCCCTCTCGCCACACGTAAAGACGTCAAAAGTGGCATAGGAATACTCGACCCACGTATGTAAAGCTACATGACTCTCCAATATTAGAGCTATGACCGAGACACCGCCCTTGGGCCCTGGTATTTTCCAGCTCCTAATATCGTGTAGCACTGCACCAGAAGCTCTAACAGCCTCAACTACAACGTTCCTCAGAAACTCTTCATTACCAGCCTTTTCCTTGGACACCCCATATAGGCTCCCATAGACGTGTCTACCAACAATAATGTCTCCCAGAGCCTTTTTACCCAGTTCAAGCGTCAACAGGGTATCCCTAGAAGTCTTTAAATCCTTGAGTTTAAAAAGATGATCAAACACTTCCAAAACAAGAAAGACTCTAAACGATAAGGCACAAAAGAGTCTAGCCAGTCCATTGACTAGTAAAGCGGCCAGTAGACACACCGGTTCAACTATGCTGGGTAAAACTCTGTGCTCTTAAAACGCGTATTGGGCCCTAGCCCAGCTAGGGCACTCAGACCTGAGAAGAAACGCTATTCTCCCGGGGTATTACTTGGTTGCCGATTGAAACCTTCTGCAACTGGAAAAGTAATACGGTAACATAGAATAGAGCCAGAAATCCTCGGAATGGGTAACCTGGAAAGTAATTGGCCGAAACCCTTAGAGACCAGAAATAATATCTCAATACATTTAAATATAAAAACTTTATAAATAAAATAAGCAAACAATCAGTTTTCTGTGGTTGAGTTAAGCCCGGGTTAACTTAACCAGACACCATGAAATGGTTGATTTAACAGAGATTTAACCTGCCTACAGGTTTAAAACATGGTTAAAACCAGGTAATCGCCAAACAGGGAGCCGGGATCTACTCCTACCGGCGATGCTCGCGAGGGAGTCTATGACTGGTTTTTGCTACATTCTCTCCAATTCACTCTACACATTTCTCTCAGAGCTATAGTGGCGTAGGCTCCCTTAGGTAGCGTGAGTGTCAGTACTGCTGTATTCTTAAAGGCCCTGCATGAATGGACGCACAAAGGGTACTTGAGAGGTCTTAAAACGGGCCTAGAGTATCTGAGCGTCTCCCAGCTTATCCCTTCCTCTTCTAAGATCTGCGCCACTAGTCTGGCCCACCTGCTCCGCGACGCTTCAAGTCTCGGGGATGGAAGCCTTGCAGCAGGCACTCTGGCTCTGACCCCGCGACAGCTGGCAGTAACGGTTGCTTCGCTATATGCCTCTAGAGTGCCCTCGGATAGGGCTACTGAAAGGGCCCTATTGAAGAGGTAGGATTGTAGAGCCTGTGAGACCACTTTCATAACTCTGGCTGCTTTGAAAGGGTTGAGTTTTTTCAAGGTCTGTGATAGTATTCTAGACTCGTAGCTACCTGGGCGGTCTCGTTTCTCGAGTGGATACCTGTAAGAATACTCTTTTAGGAGGTAGCCAGGCGAGCCTTCGCCGGCAAAGAGGCTGATTATGTGAGTATTTGGCCTTTCTATGCCGAACCTCTGGGGCCCGTAGTAGCCTGGTATTTGGCTTGTCTTGTAGGCGTTGTCGCATAGTGTTCCGGGGCTGCTGGTGGATACTCTTAAATGGAATATGTTGTAGGGGAGGCCTCCAGGCTTTAGGGGAATATTCGTGCCCAGGTAGAATAGCTTGAAGCCTTTACCCTGGATCACGCTTCCATAGCCACGTTTTTCCATGCTAACAGTATCGAATGCCACGTACTGGTAGGACACCGAACAGGCATCTTTGAGTCCTTGTATGGTAGCTCTTTTTGCGCCTAGCAGTTTTTTAGCGCGGCTTATCAGAGTTATGGTGTCTATGCCCTCCTTCCTGGCAAGGAAGAGGGCCCATGAACCCTGCCTTCTATCAATGCGTGGCTCTATCACGATGAAATCTCTGGGTCTATACAATTCACACTCGGGCAGGGTCTCTACGTCTCTAAGCCTCGACTCGATCCCCCATAAAGCCTCTAATGCATTTACGAGTGACGTGCTGGTAGTCACAAGGATCCCTCCATCCGGTGCAGCGTTCTACTGAACCGTGGACTGAGTGGTTCACCGAGCGCGCGGAAGACTGTCAGGGCGCTAACACGCTCGGGTACCCCAGAGTTAGTCACAGCCCTGGAGGCTCACTACCGGGCACGGCTATCCTCATCGCCTAGTTCTTTAATCTTATCCACTAAGGGGTATAAGTCGTTATAGCTATATCCTTCCTCTGGGTCTTGTAGAAGCGGTAGTTCCACATAGTCCATTATGCCTGAGAGTGCCACAGCTTCTTCGGCAGTAACGCTCCAGGGCTTGCCTGCTACCGAGCTAACACTAACTGCTTTATAGTACCTTTTACCGTCAACCATAGCCACGACGCCTGGCGATACGGCCAACACTAGATCTGCTGACAGCGAGGCGTATGTTGGCGACGCTATGTCAGAGTTAGACTCTATAACGACTACCTCGTGCCTCCCCTCTAGGCTGTATAGGCACCTATCAGCGGCCTCTACGTATTCCCCCTCGAGGATCCTCTCTGCAAAACTCTTGTCAACCTTTATAGGCCTGGGAACCAGCGAAGAAGCTACTTCCATCAAAGTACTCGACAACCGGGCAGGCGACTTTGATATGGCATCGTTATTCACGAAGTGGAGCGACTCTGTCTTACCGTCGAGGCATACAGAGACACGGCCAAGAGCTACACGCGAGGAAAGCCCAGCAGTTACCCTGAACAATGACTTGACGGACCAGTTGAAGCTGGCAGGATCCAGCGGGACTATATGGAACCCTATAGGGTTGTAAGTCTCTATGGGGTATGGCCGGCCACTAGCCCTCTCTAGGACCAAAGCATCGCCTGTGACAAGCGTTGACCTCTTCCTGCTCTCATAGAGAACTTCAGGCCTAGCCCAGATCTCCGTGCCGCCTACAGGCTTAAAACCTACAGCATCAATTCCCTCCTTTTTCAGTACCGATACTAGGCTGGAAGCCAGTATAGTCTTCCCCGAGCCTTCCCCTATAAGGCCGACTACAAGCACCTTCACGGCTACCTGACACCTACAACCCGCCCCTTAAAACCTTCGAAACCCCCAGGTAAAGGTGCAAGGCCTCCAGCTTCTGGAACCCTGTAGTGCAGCCAGTATAGCTAGCCGCTAAATCCCCGCTAGAGGCGCTCTGCGCCCCCAGCGGATGCCACCACTACCTATGTAGTGTCTCGGCGGAGCTTATAAGTCAGGCCAAAGAACAATGAGCACCGAAGGGCAAGTGGTCGCTCTTTCCTGTGCGCTTCTAGGACCTCTGGCTGCTACTTTAGTAAGTTTTGGCTAACCTAATTATCGTGACAGCCATGGAGCCACATACGGGGCATGAGCCAGGAGATTCTTTTTCTGAAGGCCAGGGTGTCCCCAGGGTTTTTGCTTCAAGCTCTTCTTCGAGTTTTAGCGCGCATTCGTCTTTGCCACACCATGGCATTTCTATTATGCCTCTCTTGGATTCAAAAGCTTTTTTAGCCTCCTCAACTGTTTTAGCCCTTGTTATTCTAGACTTAAAGAACTCCCATGCTCTCTTCTTGAGGTCGCTTTCTATAGTGTTTAGTAGTTCCCTAATGTTTTCAATGGCTCTCTCTCTTTCAGCGCTACGTCTTTCCAGGGTGTCCCTGCGAGTTAGAGTCACCATGTTTTCTTCCACTTCTCTGAGGCCAACCTCGACTCTTAGAGGAACGCCTTTGGCCTCCCAGTAATAGTACTTGGCGCCGGGTCTTACGTCTTCCCTATCATCAATTTTAACCCTGAAGCCTGACTCTTCGAGGCTCTTCTTCAGGGAGACCGCATAGTTCAGGACACGGGCCTTGTCCTCTTCCTTACCAGCTAGTATAGGGATTATGACGACTTGGATCGGGGCCATGCTTGGCGGGATCACCGTGCCCCTATCATCGCCGTGTATGGCTATTAGCGTGGCTATGACCCTGTCGCTTATGCCATAGCTTGTCTGCCATAGGTAGTCGAGGCTCTCGTCGGCCAGCTGTATTCTAAAGTCGAAAGCCTTGGTAAAGTTCTGACCTAAATTATGGGCTGTCCCTATCTGGAGGACTCTCCCATCGGGCATTATGGTGTCAAAGGCTATGGTGTAGAGGGCGCCAGCGAACTTGTCCCATTCGGGCCTTCTACTGATAATGTATGGTATGCCCATCTCGTCAAATATTCTCTTGTAGACTTCAACGGCTTCGGCAACCTGCCTCTCGGCATCCTCGAAAGAATCGTGGAGCGTGTGTGCCTCTTTGAACGTGGTGACTTCGCGGAGCCTTATCATGGGCCTTGTGGCTTTTGTCTCATACCTGAAGACGCTGACTACCTGGTAGTATTTCTTGGGGAGCTGCCTGTAGCTCTTGATCCAAAGCGACTCCATATAGGTTATGCTTGTCTCGCTCGTGGGCCTTAGGGCCAGCTTTACGTCAAGCTCCTCTAGCCCCCCGTGTGTTACCCAGTACACTTCGTCCTCGAACCCTTTGACATGCTCGGACTCCTTCCTCAGCAAGAAGTCTGGTATGAGTAGAGGGAAAAGAACTTCCTCGTGGCCCCTCTTGTCGAGCTCTCTTCTGACCAAGTCTAGGACTCTTCTCCTTATCTGAAACCCATAGGGCATCCATACACCCATACCCTTCACTGGATACCTTCCATAATCGTAGATCTCTGCCTCTTCTAGAACCCTATCGAACCACCTAGGAAAGTCGCTCTCCCACTTGTCCCTGGAAGGAAGGCTGCGCCCCAAACCCTCCACACCTTAACAAGATATGGCAACGGGAAGAGCTTTTATATTGGATACCAGTTTCCAAAGCTTGAAACCGTGAACTCAAACATATAAGCCCCCCGGGGAGCTGCATCTTTTCCCGCTTCTGGTATGGGAGACAAAAATATATGAGAGCTGTGTTATCGTTTAGTTATGGATGCTACAGGGATGCCTGAGGCTATAGAAGCTATTGACCTGCATAAGTCCTACGTCCAGAGAGAGGGCGGCCTAATACGTGGAAGAAAAGTGGTGGTTAAGGCCCTTCAAGGCGTCTCCTTTAGCGTCGGCTGGGGCGAAATCTACGGATTACTAGGTCCCAACGGCGCCGGGAAAACCACCGCCATCAAGATAATAGCCACCCTCTTGATCCCAGATAGGGGAGATGCTAGGGTAGCCGGGTATAGTAGTGTCCATGAACCCGTGGAGGTGCGTAAGCTAATAGGGGTCATGTTGTCCGTTGAAAGAGGGTTCTTCTGGAAACTTAGTGGAAGAGAGAACCTGAAATACTTCGGGCTCCTCTACGGCCTCTCGGGGAAGGCCCTAGAGGAGAGGATAAACCATGTTCTCTCCCTAGTCGGCCTAGACAGGATTGGAGGTGGTGAACGGAGATTCGAGGAAATGAGCCTTGGTATGAGGGCTAGGCTAGGCCTGGCTAGGGCTCTTTTGAAAGACCCTCCAGTTTTGATACTCGACGAGCCAACGCTAGGACTTGATCCACCCAGCGCCAGAGTGATACGTTCCCTGCTAAGAGAAATGGCATCCGAAGGCAAATCGATACTCATAACCACGCATAACATGGTCGAGGCAGAGATCCTCTGCGATAGAATAGGGATAATTGATAGGGGCAGGATCATAGCCGAGGGAAGCCCCGAGGAATTGAAGAGAAGCGTCGCCAAGTATAGCAGCATTTACGTAACAGTCTCGGGGAGCAGCGCCCAGGCTAGAGTCATAGTAGATCATATAAGAGCAGTGCTCGGGGTGGCTGCCGGCATAGTGGGGGAAGAGAATGGAGTATCTAAGATAAGAATACTGGTTGAGCCTGGAGAGGAATCCAAGGCGCTTACAGCCCTTCTATCCAGAGCGTCTTCCCTGGGTATCAGGACGGTCGAGCATAGAATAGAGAGGCCGACACTAGAAGACGTCTTTATAAGGCTTGTCAGGGAGAGGGGCTAGGCTGATGGGGGCAAGAAGCATTTTCCTCGCCGACACAATGCTTAGGCTTTGGTGGCTCAAGAATAATAGAGTCATGGCTGTTCTAGAACTTGCCTGGCCCTACACTATAATAATAGTTCTCGTGGGCCTGGGAACGTCTTATGGGAGCCTTGAGAACTTCAAGAACTCTCTAGGCGTTACAGACCCCATCTTGTACATATTCGCTTCAAGCTCTGTGGCCTTCGCCGCAGTCGGCATAATAGACAACGCGGCCAGCGTAGCCCAGTGGCATAGATGGCTGGGAACGCTGCCCTACATAATGACGTCGCCGCACAAGCTATCCACCTACGTGATAGCCTCCGGCCTCTCGCTTAGCATGCTTACGCTAGCAATGGAGTTCCTAGTACTACTACCCGGAGTCCTATACTTCAGCGGCCCAGAGGGAATAGCTAGAATGAGCCTAGTTCTCGCGTTTCTCCTCCTAGGCATGCTACCCCTAGTCGCTATCGGGGGGATCGCGGCCATGGCCAGCCTTATGGTGAGGGAGGAGAGTAACGTGATGGGCTTCCTGAACCCATTATTACTTCTCCTGTCGGGAGTATTTTACCCGTTGAAGATTCTCCCGGAAATACTACAGCTCGCCTCTAAGGCCGTGCCCGTGAGCTACGTTGTAGAGGCTGCTAAGATCGCTGCGACTTTCCAGGAGGGCTTGGCTAGGGACCTCTTCCTTGTAGCATACATAATAGCAGCTATGATCCTAGCCTACAATATAGCTGGAATAGCTGCTCTCGGGGGCTTTGAAACCATTGCTAGAAGGAGAGGCGTGACCGACTAGAGGCTAGGGACTATGGTCTCGAAAACAAGAATATACGCTATGGTATGGCTGCACCTGGTTAGGACTTCGAGGTTCACCCTGAGCCTTGTAAACTGGGGGGTTATAGAATTTCTATGGCTCTCCATCTACATACTGGGAGTCCTTGCGTTCGCTCCTCCAAGCGAGTATCAGCTCATAATACCTATGGTGTTCTGGGCGGTGGCCGCTTTCGGTCTCATGTCAACCCCCGTGTGGACTATAGGAAACTGGATGAAATACTACGTTAACACAGGCGTGTTTGAGGAACACGAACTTTACAATGTCAGCCATTCGCTCTTCCTAGCGCTACGCGCTCTTCCAAGCATAGTGCTAACCCTGGCCTCGCTAACGGTAGCCTGGATCTTTCTGAGGGAGCTCACGGGGATCAACCCTATGCGCGTGGAAGATCCTTTGCTACTGGTTTTCGGGCTGTTCTTTATACTAGTCCTAGCAACCCTATACTCTCTAATAATAGCCTTCCTCAGCCTATACACTGAAGCCCCAGGGCCCCTACTAGACTTTATGAACCTATTGCTCTTCATCATAGGCGGAATAGCCGCTCCCGTGGAAAGGCTCCCAGACCCCCTCAAGACTATAGCAGTACTGACGCCTTATAGCCACCCAGCGGAGATCATAAGGTATGCCTCGGTAGGGTACAGGCCCTACCTGGGGCTCGCCCAGGAGATAATAGCCACAATAGGGTACACGCTCTTACTGGCATCCCTTGTAATTATGGTCTCGAGAAAAGCGGTCAAAAAAGCGAAGAAAGAGGGAGTGAAAGGGATAGGACGCACATAAATGGTCTTCAGGGCTCAGTAGCCTTTGCCCCAAATGAAACCGGCGGCTAGCCATGAACTATGGTGTCCAGCGGATCGTGAAGCCTCAAGGACACTTAGAGGTCCACGCTTGACCTGCTTAGCCTTAAACAGTAGCGCCAATTCTTGTCCAGGCAAATAATAGTGCCTACTTGGGCTGAGCCTAGAAAGCCTGCTGGGCTAGCTTTGAAGCATTCTATATCGCAGAGGCTATTTTCTTTATTAACAGCCACTTGACCCGGTAATCCGCCATTTTAGGTTTAAGACCACCATATTTTTCTAGAAGTGGCAAACTATCACTAGCACTGCTTATTGGGACGCCCATAATGGCCATTAGCAATGGAGCCACTATATGGTTGGGAAGCCTCTCTGGGGATCTCTCGCTAAACCTTTCAAGCCAGTCCAAGCCCTCCAGGGGTTTGTATACTAGGATCCCGTATCTTCCATGGTTCACTGTTTTTCTCTTTATAATTCTGGGCTCGTATATTGAGCCTGCATAAGCCATGAAACCCTCAGCTTCGTTCCATAGGACAATGAGGCCTGGGGCCTCGCTAATTCTCTCCCCCGAGAATACTTCCTCGGGGCTCAGAACTATGAGACCCTCCCTGCTAAGCGCCCTCTTAACTTCGCCCACACTACCACTATCTCTTAGGACCACATAATACCACGGAGTCGTTGTAGGTGGCATATAGGCCTTTGACTTGGAGTAATCTATCCCGCGCGGGATCTCTAAGGCTAGCCTTTTGCCTCGCCACCCAGCAATGTCACGTAAAAATTGAAAGAATGAACGAGCAAGCACCCTCAAGGGGCCTCTAATTAGGGGGATTAATATGCGAGGCATCCTTACCTTCACTAAACCCTGTTTTTTGTGAGTCTCACGCTCCTCAACAACTTCTCCTGGCACTATGAATCCATTATCGTACAAGACCTTATTGACATTAATCTTAGCCCTGTATCGGGTGGAACCGTGGTCTGAGACCACGAAAACTGTGTCATACTCGTTCCACATATACCTGAGTATGGCATCTATTTCCTCGAAAAGCCTGGAAATAATGTCTGGTTTATAGAACGCCTTAGGGCATTTATGAAAAATTTCATCGGGAATGCTCGACGTAAACCAGTACAAGCCACGGTCTTTTCTAAGAGAGAACACCATTTCTCTATAGAATTCAAGAACCTCTAAAGCCCTATCAATTACCTGACCACAGCTAGAAGCATTAAGCAGTCTCAGCGACCTCTCCCAACCCTCTCTTGCCAACTTGTCCCCCATGCTCTCACTAATGTTGGTGACTGGCTTCGGCGCGTGAAGAAACGATATGACCCTGGCTTTTGTGGGCAGTATGGGGTATCCGGGCATAGGATTGACTATGGTGACTTCCCTGTAGCCAGACATTGAAGCCATCTCGTGTATGCGTGGGTGGTTTAGATCCATGCTAGTGTATAGCCTGGCTTTGATTCCTTCACTGATAACCTCATATTTATAGAAATCGTAGATGCCGTGTTTCCCAGGGTTTACCCCCGACATGATCGAGGTCCAAGAAGGTGGAGTTAGCGGGACTATTGGGTCTAGCTGCTTCCAAACAAGTCTTCCTCTTACGCTGTTAAGAAAAGGCATCCAACCCCTAGCCATTGCCTCTACCAGGAGGTCTTTGGGCATTCCATCTAGGCCTAGCACAGCTATTGACGCTTTCAATTCCCAATTCACCGCTAGCTCCTGGCCTCCATTAATACTTTACCCATATTAATCCTAAACACTTTGTCCGCCCTTCTAGAAGCCTGCATGTCATGCGTAGCCATAACTATGCAGGCCCCGTTTTCCTTGTAGCTCTCTAGAAAGCCAAGAAGTAGCTCCTGTCTCTCCAGGTCTAGTCCTGAGAGGGGATCGTCGAGTAATAGTATATGGGGCGACACTGCTAGGGCTCTTGCAATAGATACCAGCTGCGCCTCTCCGAATGAGAGGCTCCTGGCATCTTTTCCTGCCAGCTTCTCTCCACCGAGCTCTTCAAGGAGCCTTCTAGCCTTTTCCAGAGCCTCTTCCTCCCTATATCCTCTCAGGAAAAGCCCATAGGCTATATTGCGCTCTACACTCCCCTTAAGCATTATAGGCCTCTCATGCACATAAACAACCTTCTTCTTTATAGCCTGACGAGCTTCCTCGGGCTGGGACCAGTAATCGCGTCCCTCGACTATTACTCTACCCTTCTGGGGTTTGAGTAGTAGCCCAGCTACCTTGAGAAGGGTTGTCTTACCGCTTCCATTTGGGCCTAGTAAAACGACTAGTTCCCCCTCTCTAAAAGAGACGGAGACTCCCCGGAGAGCCCACCCTCTCTGTCCAGGATACGAGTACCATACGTCATCAAGTACCATTCTCAACTCGCGTGATCCCCAGCAACCGTATTATTACCGAGATTGAAGAGCTAATAGCCAACAGTATTAGGCCTAGCGACACCGCAATCTCGTAGTTACCCTTGGAGACTTCCAGGGCTATGGCTGTCGTCATGACCCTGGTGTAGCCACTAATATTGCCGCCAACCATGAGGGCCACGCCTAGCTCACCCACAGCCCTTGAAAACGACATAACAACGGCTCCAACTAGGCCGGCTGCCGATTGGTAAAAAACTAGGACCCTTCTCTCCCACAAAGTGGCCCCCAGAGTCTCAGCTAGCTCCCCATAAGTCCTAGAAGCCGCCGACAATACCCTATAGGAGACAGAGATCATGAGAGGAGTAACTAGTATTGACTGCCCGATAATTATCGCTTGAGGAGTATAGAGGAGCCCTAGGAAACCAAGCGGGCCCGAGGAACTAAACGTCAAGTAGAGGAGAAGGCCCACAAGAACCGTGGGCATTCCGACCATTGATTCCAGAACCGGGAGAACTATCCTGGGAAGTGTCCTCCTTTCAGCTAGAACTATGGCGGCTGGTAACGACCACGTAGAGGCAAGCAATGTCGCTGCTCCTGATATTAGTACTGAACGCGCAGCTATCTCTATGACCGTCTCGCTCATCCTTCACCACCCATCATTGACAACTCTTTCCAGGCAAGGAATATGTCGCCGTGTTGCGCCTCGTATTCCCTTGCAGGTATAAAGAGTCTTGTGCCCCCCATTATAGTGAAGTCTCCTATGAAGACCTGGCCCTCACTCTCCAGAAAGCTTAGGAACAACAATGCGCCAGCAGCCTCTCCGCCTTTACAGGAGGAGACCAGGTAGGCACTATAGATATTCAAAGTGAGGGGGTCGCTAGTGTTGTAGTAAAGCAGTTCTAGTCCAGGGATCCTGTTCTTTGACTTAAGGAAGAGAAAGGTACCTATATCACTGAAAACATACGCCTTTTTCTCGCTGGCCAGCAGGAGCGTGTTTGCCATTCCAGAGCCTGACTCAAGATACCAGCTACGACCAGAGGGGGAAAGGAGCGTTTTACGCCAAATGAGTTTCTCCCTGTTATGTGTGCCTGAATTGTCCCCCCTACTCACGAAAACTGCCTCACCTCTCTCACCAGCCTCGAATATTTTCTTGAAAGCCTCTATAATGCTTGTAGAAGAGGAGACATTAGCTGGATCACTGGCTGGGCCCGCTACTATGAAATGGTTAACTGCTATTATCTTCTGTTCTCCTATAATCCCTTTACTTAAGTACCTATACTCAAGGGCAGGGTCATGGGTTATTACGATACAGGCGTCACTCATTTCAGCCCTTTTGAGGGCTTCTCCAGTACCTATAGGGAGGAAGTCGATAGCATAGCCTTGCTCTTTCTTTTCGAACTCGCTTGATAAGAGCTCGAGTAATCCCGTGTCATACAACGTTGTCGCTGTTGCAACCCTTATTCTAGTCACACTACTATTTCCGTACTGGAGGGCCAGAAACACTAGAAAGATGAAAGCCCCTAGCATCACTATAAAACGTTTTCCGGAGAAAATGAAAGGCAACATTAAACACCCTTAACGTTGGCAGCCACTAAGTTGAACCGTCTATTTAGGCTTGCGCGCAAACACCCTTCTCCCAACTAGGTAGAAAGCCCTGCCGGCCCCATGAAGTAGTATGTTAGTCTTAGAGAAGTCCCATCCCCACCTCGTGTATAACCCCTCCCTAACGTGAACCGCTAATATCCTGAAAGCATAGAACCTGACCTCTCCGACGTCCATATATTTCCAAACCTTGCCTTCTAGACTCGCTATAGCGTCGGCCCACCTAGGAACACTTACTGTCTCGCTGTCTACCAGTTTTACCTTAAATTCGCGTATCTTATCTACGTCCCTCCCCGACACTGTTCCCATAGAGTAGACGAGATCCACTAATTCCGGTCCCGGAACGTTTAATGAGGCCTCTGGATGATGCTCCAGGCACTCGAAGGTATAGGTCTCCCTATCAATTGCTACACCAACAGCTGGGGGCTCTTCGGATAAGGGAACATTCCAAGATGCTGGCATAGCGTTAAACCTGTTTCCCGGGCATTTAGTCACCACTACAATAGTGGGTGAGGGGTGCAGGGTCAGATAGAACTTCTCTTCCTCGAGGTTCTTCAACCTAGTAAATCCATGCATGGCATGCACCCCTGAGAATCTACAGTACATAGACAGTAGTAAATATTTGGAGTCTACATGTCCTGACTAAAGAAGGTGTCAGAGGCGCCTCTTATGAGTGCCTGGAACTGAGAGCCAGACAATAGGATGTATGTAAGAGTATGACAAGTATCCTATAGGAATTAACGACTGACGCAAGGATCACTGTGTCACCTTTGGACGCCGAGCCTATTCTAGCCTCCTGAGCCTTCTCCAGGCTACTTAACAGCCTAGAGCTCACCTCTTTTATCCTTGAAAGACTCGGGTTTGCTAACAGGAGAACCACGTCACTAGTTAAAGACGAAAGGGCGTTTGCCTGGATCAGAGCGCTCTCAGAGACTTTTAAGCCCCTTTCCACGAGGAGCCTCGCGTCTGATATTAGCCCGTCTACCATTAATGTTAGCAGCGAGGCTGACAGTAGCATGCTGTATACTTGCTTTCCCTCGTCGATTATTCTGGGTTCCAGCAAGGCTCTTATGAGCATTCTCTCTAATTCCATGGTTTCAAGCTTTATCCTTGAAAGGACTGCTAGGGCCTCACTACGCGTCATAGTTCCTTTGGCTAGGGAACTGATAACCTCGACTACTGAATCTACTATCCTGGCAAAAGTCTTTATAGAGTGCCGTGGTTCTAGCCTGGAGAAGTCTATTATGTTGGATATTTTAAGGGTTTCCGAGGCCTCGTCCACATTAACGGCTATTATGGGAAAGCCTAGGTTCGCCGCCTCGCTTGCTATTGAGTTTAGGAGCTTCTTTTCAGCTTTTATGAGAACAGTGTCCACGCCCATTATGTAGGCGCAGCCGAGAACCCTTCTAGCCGTGGCTATAGGATCCTCGCCAGTCACCCCTAGCTTATTCAAGTCAACGATCATTTCGGCATGTTTTGATTCTCTCTTCGTGTAGGGCATTATTACAACCCTGTCCCCCTCTTCTACTACATAAACCCTGTCGCCTGGTTTGAGACTGTTAGCGTCGATCCATTCTTTGGGCAGAGTCACTACTACAGACCGGGACCCTAGGCGTAAAAGTTTCCTGGTAGCTGTCCTCAATACAAACACCAGGTATACATAACGGGGCTACCTAGCGAAATCAATTTTTCCCTCAATAGGCGAGGTGTCCTTATTGGGGCTGGCCTGTAGTGGCTATTTGCCTAGAGAAGGGGCTTGTTGCATGGCTTACAGGGTTGCCGGGGAGCGGAAAAACCACTATAGCAACTCTAGCAGCTGAGAGATTAAGAGGCATGGGCTATAGGGTGGAGATCATAGACGGGGACTGGGCAAGGTCGACTATTAGCAGGGGTGAGGGGTTTAGCCGTGAAGAGAGGCGCAGGCATCTCATAAGAATAGCGTGGATCTCAAGGCTGTTAGCGAGGAACGGTGTCATAGTGATCTGTAGTTTCGTGTCGCCCTACAGGGATGTGAGGGCCGAGATTAGGAACATAGTGGAGGAAGAAACCCCCTTCATAGAAGTTTATGTGAAGGCTAGCCTATCAACAGTAATCAAGAGGGATCCCAAAGGCCTGTACAAGAAGGCAATGGAAGGACAGATAAAGAACATGACGGGTATCGATGACCCCTACGAGCCTCCCGAGAATCCTGACGTAGTCATAGATACTGAGAGTGAGAGCCCTGAGAGTTCTTCAAAAACCCTAGTAGACGAGATCCTGAAAAAACTGGGACAGGGGAAATAGCTTAAATAAGGGATCTAACGCTAGTTTTTAGGGATATAGTGGTGTAAAGGGAGTGAGCGGCGAGAAGGTTAAGATAGAAATAAGCAGGGAAGCATACGAGCAGGCAAAACGCTTTATAGAAGAGCAGGGAGGCTTTAAATCCGTCGAGGAACTGGTAGAGTTCCTTATAACAGAGGCTGTTGGAGCAGAGGGAGGCGAGGAAATAAGCCCGGAAGAGGAGGAGAAGATAAAGGAAAGACTTAGAAGGCTAGGATATATGTAGAAGCCACTTCCCCTATACAGGTCACGGCCCTGTTAACTACTAGCACGGAAACGGTAAGATAAGGGGCTGCTCCAGGGTTGGTCTCCAGGCCCCATGGCGGGAAGCTCGTAGATAGGACAGTACGTGGAAGGCGTAGAGAGGCCCTTTTAGGCGAGGCATGGGAGATAGTCAGGGTAGATATTACATTTGATAGAGCGATAGACGTGGAAGACATAGCCTACGGCGTATTCAGCCCTCTTGAGGGCTTTTTAGTGGAGGATGATTATTTAAGTGTTTTAAAGGGCATGAGATTATCAGATGGAACCCCATGGACTATCCCAGTTATTCTAGATGTGGATAAAAGCATAGCATCAATGCTTAGGCAGGGAGACGACATAGCCCTGTTCTTTGACGGGAAACCTTTAGCTATAATGCGTGTGGAAGACATTTACGCGTTTGATAAAAAGCTGCACGCAGAAAGGGTGTTTAAGACTACAGACGCTAGGCACCCTGGTGTCGCCAAGTTATCTTCTATGAGAGAGATACTGATCGGTGGAAGGATAGACCTCTTAAACACAGTATACAACCCCCTTGAAAGGTACACTCTCTGGCCAAAAGAGACCAGGGTTTTATTCAGGGAGAAAGGGTGGAGAACCATAGCAGCTTTCCAGACAAGGAACGTGCCCCACTTAGGCCACGAGTATGTCCAAAAAGCTGCTTTAAGCTTTGTTGACGGCCTGTTCATTAATCCTCTCGCCGGCTGGAAGAAGAGGGGAGACTACAGAGACGAGGTCATACTGGAAGCCTATAAGGCTCTAATAGAACATTACTATCCTAGAAATGTTGTAGTCCTAGCAGCTCTAAGGATGAATATGTGGTATGCCGGGCCAAGAGAAGCGGTCCACCACGCCATAGCTAGGAAGAATTTTGGAGCCACCCACTTTATTGTAGGAAGAGATCACGCGGGCGTAGGCGACTATTACGGCCCATACGAGGCATGGGAGATCTTCTCGGAATTCCCAGACCTAGGCATAACCCCCTTATTCATCAGGGAAGCGTTCTATTGTAGGAAATGCATGGGAATGGCTAACGAAAAGACCTGCCCTCACAGCGATGAATACAGAGTGAGGATTAGCGGCACAAAGATAAGATCCATGCTACTAAAGGGAGAGAAACCTCCGGAAACTATGATGCGAAAAGAGGTTTCTGAGGCCGTGTTATCCTTTGAAAACCCGTTTGTCTGAGAATACATCCTTGGAATACTCTACCTATGTACCTAATATGCTTCTTTCCAGTACTAGAGCACGTATATCCTGGATGGCGTATCCTGGAGTACTCCTTACTAGGTCCCTATTATTAGACGCTATAACACCTATCCAGTCATGTACTGCATCGTCTGGGCCTCTATCGTTTTCCTCTAGGTACGGGCTCGGCCAGCCTATGGTGCCCGCTGGCCTCCAGTTTAGGTCGTCTAGGTACACTATGAGGTCCGGCGCATCGCCTTCCACTCTTGGGTATAGCTCGCGGGGTTCGTAGACCTTGTTGTCCCATTTTTCGCCTTCTGGGCCGCTTATCTTTGTTATCTCTCTTTTCAGTTCTTCCAGTACTGAGTGGTACTCGCTTGGCTCTACTATGCCTTTGGGCTCCCTGCCTTTAACGTTTAGGAAGACCCTTGAATAGTAGCCTCCCCAGGCCCATGCCACGGTTTTTTCCCAGTCTATAATGTCTTCTCTTAGTTCTGTTCCTGGCTTCGAGGGTTTTTTCTTTAGTTTAAGGTATCCTGCCTCTTCTAGCCACTGGTTTATTGCAAAGGCTCCTTTCATTGCTTTGGCGCCGTGGTCTGAGACTATGATAATGTTGGTATCTCTGCCTGCGGCTTTGGCCAGTTCTCCCACTAGTTTGTCAACGAGCCTGTAGTATTCCGGTATGACGGACTCGTACTTGTTGCTACCTGGGTATCGTGGGTGCTTGTGGTCATAGTATTTCCAGAAAGCATGGTGGACCCTGTCGGTCCCTATGAACATGAACACCATGAAGTCCCACTTCTTGTTTTTAGCCATATAGGTTGCTACCTTGAACTGTGTCTCGGCGAGTCTCCAGAGGTCTTTTTTGACCGACTCCTTATCCTCGCTCCTGTAGACTATGTCGAAGACGTAGCCTCCAGTAATTGCTTCTACTTCCTGCTTGAGAGAGGGAGGCCACGTATACCTCTTATGTGGGCCGGGAGTTATGAAACAGGAGATCATGTAGCCCTTGATAGGCGAGGGAGGGAAAGAGGGGGGGACTCCTATCACTATGCTCCTCCTACCAAGCTTTCCAGCAAGATCCCATATCTTCTCTTCTCTGACGCTCCTGGAGTCAGCTATATAAACGCTGTCATAAGTACCTTTTCTCCTATGCCTAAACCCATAGATGCCCAGTTCTCCAGGGCTCTTTCCAGTCATCATGACCATCCAGGCCGGTATAGTTATGGGTGGGTGGCTAGTGGTTAGGGTACTCCTAGCCTCGCTCAGAGAGGAGATATTGGACAGCTCGCCTGCCAACTCCTCGTACAATATCCTAGGGGGCACGCTGTCAAGGCCTATTACTAACGTCTTAGCCAATAGGGCTCGACCTCTTAGACCACCACTACGCACAGGCCTGCTAGAAGGGAAAAATGCTTATCTGAAATCCTTATATTATTAGCAAGGATTAGAGAGCAGGAGACCATGCAAAACTTGGGATCCCAGGGAAAAACCCTTTTGTGTTTTTAATATTAAACTAGAATGTCGTGGCACCTGAAGCTGTTATTCTTGAGGTATGACTTGGACCGCTATGAGGGCAAAGCCTTTAGCCTCTAGTACTGTTACCTTGTCGCCGAACCACATGAACCCTATGTTGTACTGGTCGAGCCTATCTAGGGCGACTCCTAGTATTATGGTTGAAGGCGTCGTTGCTGTGAGCGTTATGTTCAACTCGTGGGTAAACCCGTAGCCCAGCGTGGTTGTCATGGAGGATATTTGGGCGTCTCCGACCACGCTTAGAGGAACCACCATGGCATTGCTGAGAGCGAACGAGGTAAGCTCTAGAGTTATAGTGGTCTCTTCCCCGCTGGGCACTGTGAAGACCAGCGGGCTAGCTCTTACTGGGATCAGCTTTAGAGTGTATTGTTCTGGATAGGCGTCGGAAGCATCTATTAGAGTGTTATGGAGCACCACCCAGTGAGGCACGTCTATAGCGAACGGGTACACTGGAGCGAATATAGTGGCAAGTTGCGGTGTTGGGTAGTCGTAGTGCGGGAACCAGCCGCTCCTGTATAGTGGTAGAGTGAGCTTTGCAGCCGTCACTGCGCCATAGTAGAATTCGTCTGGCTCGCCTGCCAGGAAAGGTATTCCTAGAGAGGCGAATCCCACGTCAACACTCGAGTTGTATCCCATCCACTCTACCTTCACGATGAAACCTATTATGCTGGGATCCTCTGTTATCACGGGGATCGTTCTCCAATCACCGCTCTCGTACCTCCACGACCAGTCGAACTGGCCCTCGAACTGGTAGTTCTTATAGTAGGACTCCTCCGTTGTGGAAGACAGTGTTATGACCCCCGAATCTGGAGTGGCTACTGCAGCCACTGGTATCGAAACTGGGACAAGCGTTGTTCTGCCATCGTATTCTATGATCACGTATGCCTCGTAGACTCCAGGCTGCGCGTCTGGAGGCACGCTTACTGTTACGTCAACGCTTGTGCCCTCCTCGTTGACTGTGACGCTTGTCTCACTGAACTCTATCCACGTGAAGGGTAGCCTGTGTATCTTCCTGAGCTCGAACTTGATGGGAAGGTCTAGCGTCTGGCCTAGATAGTAGTAGCCGTTGAATATCACCCTTATGTCGAGGTAGGCCTCGGTGGTCGCTTCGCTGAGGTCTAGGCCTAGTCTTTCCTCGACCCTTTCTATGGTTCTCTGGAATTTCTCGAAGGGTTTCCCTATGGTGACGTGGAAGTTGTTGGCATACCTTATGTCGTAGTTCAGCCTGCTGGTCTCTGATGGGAGGTCTATGACTCCATTGTTGTTAACGTCTATGCCCAAGTGAACCTCAATGCCCATCCAGATCCATGGGAGTCCTGGAACGAAGCCATATATTCCCTCCCTGCCTTCAGGGTCGTAGATGCTGTAGGGTATCCAGGCTACGAACTCCACCATTTCAGCGTTTTGGAACGCGGCGTCGCTTATTGGTATGAAGATCCTAGCGCTTGGAGCGTCAAGAGTCACGGTTATCTCTCCGCCCTGGCTGTCTACGCTTGAGAGTATGGAGCTTAGCGGCATTGCCTGGCCTCCTATAAAGGCTACTCCCCTGTCTAGGTCCAAGTAGTCTAGTAGGTTCAGTGGTAGCGAGTGGAACCATACAGCCGACAGTTCTGCGCTGACCTCGCCTCCGAAGGTTCTAAGGTCGAGGCTGAGGGTCTTCGACTCTCCGGGCTTCATAACGCCTGTGTATAGCTGCGTGTCGGCCTCGGGCTTTATCGTGTCGGGTACTATAAAGGAGTTTCCTTGGATCATGCCGTAGATGTTGTTGAACGTGTCCATGGTCGAGGCTATAACCTCGCCGCCTTCCAGTATGGACTTAACCGCCCTGTATGCATCTACGTGGCCAGCTCCTTGGGTGTATGCGTCGTACCCTAGATCCCTGGCCGTGCTCTTGAGTATGGACTTAACAGTTCCGGGCGAGGGCGACGTGCCGAAGGCTTCTCTGTAAGCTTCTATGATTAGTGCTATAGCTCCTGAGGTCATAGGGGTGGCCTCGCTGGTTCCTCCGAAGAGGTCAAAGGCGAATCTTCCGTCGCCGAGGCCTACATTGACTGGAGCCATTGCGAAGGCAAAGCTCCCAATATTCACTACGTCAGGCTTTGCTACTCCAAGCTGTGTGGGTCCCCTATCGCTCCAGCTGACGACCTCACCATCGCCACCTGGCAGGTAACCGTATATGGGCCTGTAGTCGAAGAGCGTGCTGGCACCCACGCTGACTACTAGCGATGCGGCCCCTGGAGTAGTCGCCGTTCCGAAGCCTGGCCCTCCATTACCCATGGCGTGGCTTATGACTGTGTCGGTGTTGGCTACTATGTAGTCTTCGAGTATGCTGTAGGGTCCCATGCCTGAGGCGAATCCTATTAGTAGGAGGAAGCTGTTGCCCCAGCTATTGCTTATCACGTCGGCCTTGTGGGCCCCCGTGAATACCCACTCCCACTCTAGGCCCACCTTGTCGTGGCCACTAAAGAACATCTGGGCTGCAAACGGGTTTATTAGACCAGTGTTGGCAGCAAGCTTGGCTCCGGGAGCTATACCTCTTAGGGCGAAGGTGCCATAGCCGAGGTCTACGGGTACAACGCCCCTACCAGCTATAACGCTGGCAACGCTTGTCCCGTGGGCTAGCCAGTCATACGCTATGGTTATGTAGTTTCCTAGAGGATCGAATCCGGGCAGTATAGCGCCTCCGTAGTCGAAGCCCGATGTCCAGTTGCCTGGCACGAATTCTCCCGTGAAGAGTCCGATGAAGTCGTAAACGTATCCTGCTAGGGCGCCTATGCTGAAGTCGTTGACGCCGTCACCGTTGAAGTCCCTGGCTGCAACCTCGCTGCCGAACGATAATGGTTTCTCATCGGCAAAGCTCAGGTCAAAGAGGCTGGGATCTGGGCTTACAGGGGCTACTCCTGTCTCGTTGAGGGCTTTGAGGAAGAAGTAGTAGATTGTGGAGAGATCGGCGTATGCTGTGTCGTACAGGCTGTCGCCGTCCGAGTCTACTACTATGATCGGGACTGTGTAGTACATGAAGCCGAAGTTTCCGTATAGTATGTAGTTTAAGGCGGCGAAGAGACCGAACTTAAAGATCCCGGTACCGCTCTCTATGTCACCCACATAGAACTCTTCTATGGGGAACTCCTCGTAGAATATGGAGCCCTGGCGGCTTACGTATAGGAAGAAGCCCGCGTCGGTCTCTCCCAGGGATAGGAAGAAGCCGTCGTAGAAGAGGACAGGTGTTTCTACCTGTATTGTGTCGTTCTCGGTCTTTGTAGCCTCAACCAGGGTTAGCACTATACCAGCTTGGTCGGTGTCGAAGATTAAGGGAACGCCGTTCTCTCTGGCTATGGCGTCCTCTCCGAGGTCTGAGTTGCCGAAGTCGACGCCAGTATCGACAACTGCTACCACTACACCCTCTCCAGTTATGTTGAATTCTTCCCATACCCTAGAGGCACCCATGACTTCTGAGGCTTCATAGAGTGAGGGGGCCTCGCCTCCAACCATTTTGTCTTTTGCGAACGAGCCCACGTTAATCTTGGATCTAGCCTCTTGCACTATGGAGTCTACGGGGCTTACGTATAGTCCTATGTAGTAAACCCCAGGTATTGATGCCAGATCCTCTATATCCTCCTTTGAGGCCCACGCTTCTACGAGCCTCATGTTCCCTATTTTGAATACCTCAAAGACCCCCTTACTCTCCCTGTTTAACAGATCCACGGGCACCGAAGGATCTACTACCATGAATATTTTTACTTGACCCTCCCTGAGGGGCTTCAGCTTGTCCCCTATGATCTCTAGCGCCTTTTCGGCATCAGAATATACCTCCTTACCCTTCAGCAGGGCTATAGGCTCCGCGAAGGTTTCGTCCTGCAGTAGCCTGGGGTCTATCATCGCCTTGTAACCAGGCTCGTATCCCATCGATGCCTGCGTGGGCCCAAACACTAGCCCTATCCCTGGCAAGGCTATGAGGAGTGCAAGAAGCGCTGCAGTTAAAGCCTTGGCTTTTCCCGGAACCCTCATAGTGTCCACCCATGACTCACTATTATTAAACAGGGTTACCCAATTAAAAAGTTATATTCCATAGTAGCAGCCTGAACACCTTTGGCAAAGCTATTAATAATCCAGGTTAAAGGAGCATGTCTTATTTGTAAGTGTCATAGCTGGGTAGAAGAATGAAACGTTTAAAAGACTAAAGAAAGCCGTAATCCAGGAAGTACAGGGTTTAAAAAAGGAGTTTAGATTTTGTTTTTAATAATTATTTTGTTGAACCCTGGCAGTTATGTCCTCCTGGTGGCTACTATCAGGTAGATTACTGCTGCAAGTACTATTATTGTGAGTACTGAGTTGAGCGCTCCGAATGTTCTCTGCGAGCTTGCCAGCTGGCTCGCGGCGGTGTCTATCCTGTTTTCAATGCTTGACTGTGCCTCGGTGACGGCGTTCCTCACGTCTGTTGATGCACTCTGTACTGTGGACTGTACTGTTGACTTCACATCGTCACCTACCTGTGACACCTTGGCGTCTAGGGAGTCTAGCTTCGAGTCTAGAGTGCCTAGTCTGTTGTTGACGTTGTCTAGCTTGCTGTCTACTGTGGATACTCTGTCCTGCACGTTGCCTACTGCATTGGCTACTCCGCTTATGGCGTTTTCTATGCTGGCAAGCCTGTTGAAGGTGTCAGTGAATGCTGAGGCTGTGGCGTTGGAGAGGTCTCTGACGCTGGCTAACACGTTACCTATAGCTGTTTCGAGGTCTGTCCTGGCGGCGAAGAGGAATGCTCTTATCTCGCTTAGGGTCGCTCTTATGTCGTCGACCCCGCTCACGACTTCTCTATCGATGAATCTCCTAAGCACGTCTAGCTCGGCTAGTATCTGGCCCGTTCCTGTGTCGATGGCTGCTAGTATATTGCCCTCGGCGTCCATCACGAAGCCTACTATTGTAGCGTTTACATCGCTAAGAGCCATCTCGAGGGCATCTAGCTCTACAAGTACCTGGCCCACGCTTGTCTGCACTGCTGCGACGCCTTCGCTGATGCCTACTATTGTAGCGTTGAGGGCTGCCAGCATGTCTATTATTTCAGCCTGGTTGTCTAGAGCCATGTCGAGCCTGAACAGCGTCTCTTCTCCGTAGAAGAATATTAGGCTTGCCAGGAAGTTGGCAGCGTTGGCTACTTCTTCTATGACATTGTCTTCGACGCTAGACAGTGTTACTAGTACCGTCGTGAACCCGTCCTCTACTAGAGTATTGGTTTCAGCTGCTAGGTCTAGCAGTTCCTGCAGAGTCATGTTGAATGTTCCCATGGCTGACTCTATGATCATGACCTCCCTCTTGATCTCTACTACTGTAGCGTTTATAGCGTCGAGGAACGTGAAGACGTCGCCGAACATCTCTTCTATGTCCATGATAAGCATGCCTACAGTAGTGTTGATCTCGGCGACTCCAGCAGCTACCACGTCAACTATGGTTGCGTTAACCTCTTCAAGTGCGTCTAGTACTTGGTCTACTTTACCGCTTATGGATTGTAGGTAGTCTTCTAGGGTTCCAGGGACTGTTATTATGGTGGTGTCCCAGTCTTCATCGTCTGGGAAGTTGGGCGCATACCTACCTACAGCATGGCCTATAACTACTAGATCCTCGCCAGCCAGCTCTGGAGGCACAGTGAATGACAGGTGCCATACTCCGGGCTCAAGGAACTGTGGCACGGCTGCGGCTCCTGTTAGTACCTTCACGTAGCCTAGGCCGTCAACCTGGGCTGAGACGAATATGTGTATCACGCTTATCTGGTCCTCGGTGGCTCTCTCGTCTCCGAATAGCACGAATAGCCACAGGTCGACGGTCTCGCCTGCGAACCTTATAGTGCCTGCTTCTACCATGACTTCTAGTGCTGGAGGCACGCCTACCACTACTGTGAGAGCCCTCCATAACATCGGTGTGCCTGGCTGGGTGAAGTTGACCGTGAAGGTGCCGCTTGTCAGCACGAACAGGTCGAACTGTACTGTGGCGTTCTCGAAGGATCCCCTACCGTCAGTCGTCACTAGGAATATTCCGAAGACTCCGGCCTGTGCTATGTCGAAGAACACGTCATCGTTGGGGTGCCACCCGTAGCCTGTCACGTTGAATGGCTGTGGGCCGCCCAGGAATAATGGTGTAGCGGGCCCCCTGAACTCGCCGGTGAGCGGGTCTATGGCTGCTATAGTGTTCCTCACGCCTACTCTAGAGACGGGATCTGTGTCTACAATCATTGTATTAGTGGTAGCATTCACGACCTCGACGTCGTAGTCACCGTAGGGAACCACGGGTACTGGCAGGCCGTCGAACCTCAGGTATCCGTTGCTTGGCGTGAATACTGCAGGCGTTATAGTCTCCTCGAAGATTGCGCTCGAGAAGTTGAGGAACACGGATGGATAGCTGGCTGCGTCAAGCCCTATGACTTCGGCAGTGAAGAACCTTGTTGACGGGTCCTCCCACACGGCTGGTGCTGGGTATGCTGGGAACAGTCCTAGCATCAGCTGTGCGTTACCAAAGCTCATGAATTCTGGTGTAGCGTTCACGTAGACCTTAGGAGTGTAGCTTATTGAGCCAGGGTTCCTGGAGGTTCCGTTGTTGGTTGCTGTTGTTCCCGCGGCGAAGAAGTTCACCGTGGTGGCTGATGGCAGAGCGTTGGGCGGCGCCCTCATTACGGTGGAGAATGAACCGTTGCTAAGCACTGTTATGACGTCATCGTTATCCGGGAAGTCTAGTAGCGGGGTTAGGGGGCCTATCAGGGTCCCGTTGGTGAACCTAGCCTCTACCTGTATGGACTCCTGTATGAAGCCGTGGCCCTTGACTAGTAGGTAATCGTTGGGAGCGAAGCTCATTGGCGTTGTCAAAGTTTCTGTGTCTGGAAGCAGGCTGCCGTCAGCGCCGAACGGTGCTAGTATTATGAATGGTTCTATGACTGTCGTATTGGTTGTGGGTAGTCCGAGGAAGAACCCGGTGTTAAAGGTGCCCATCTGGAGCGCTACCACCCTTCCGCCGTACTGGCCTCCGGGCACGAACACTTCTATTAGAGCTGCCCCGTTAGTGCCTGTGGTAAAGCCTGACATGGCCGTGGCGTTGAACACGCCTGTTCCTGGTACTAGGGTGTACGTGCCAGCGGTGGGGTCGAACCAGTAGAAGGTCACGCTTATGTTCTCGTTTGGCGGGAAGTTGTGTAGCTCAACAGTTATGTTGTCGAACACGTTAACCTCGTCTGTAGGCCCTGAGATAGTCGGTTCCACGTCACCTGTTGGTGTTGGTCTTGGATCGAAGCCTGCCGAGGGGAATATGTCTATGAAGCCTTCGTAGCTTAGAGAAGCCAGTATTAGGTCCTCGCTCCACATGCCACCGGTTATGCGCTGCTCTTCCGCGCCGGCTCTAACTACGATTATGTTACCAGACAGGTCTACTGTCTCGTTCTCTACTAGGAACTCCATTGTGAACCTCTCGAAGTTCACTCCTAAGAGTCCTCTGGTCTGACCTGCTGGTAGCTGGTTCTCCGGGGATATTAGGGGGAAGTCTGTTATGTTGCCCTCCACGCTTAAGACGTCTCCGGCTAGGGTTGTAAAGCTTGTGATGGGGCTTATTACCTCGCTGCTCTCACTAGGCACTGTAGTTCTTCGGTATAGGTTGAGTTCTTGGTCTCCGTCGTCTGAGGTTATGTTGGCTGTTAGGTTGAACTGTGTTAGGTCTATTGTTGTCAGGCCCGCCGCGGCTAGTAGGCTGTTCACGCTTGTGAAGTTTACTGTGAAGTTGAGTGTGTTGTTAGCCCCGAAGAGTGGGTGAGTGAAGTAGGCGTACCTGTCGTCGTTGAACTCTATTATGCCTGCTGTGGAGGGCAGGAAGATGAACGGGTTGGACACGGCTACCAGCTGTGGCCCGCCAAAAACCTTGATGTAGAGCTTGCCGCCTGTTATGCCGGTGAATGTAGAGAGGATCACGGAGGCTGGTGGTAGCCTGACTGTTCCGACCACGTAGTCTATGCCTGAAATGTCTAGGGGTGCTGGCGTTAACCTTATAGACTCGGCATCTATCTGTGCGAAACCGTTGTCGTCAAGGTATATATCTATCTGGGCGGCGACCCACTGTGGTGCCTGTCTCAGAGCTGTCACGTTGATGGCGAATGTTATCTCTGAGCCTCCAGATGCTACTAGTGTGAATACCTGGACGCTACCAGTTATTTGAGTGACTTGTCCCTGGGCTAGTAGCCCTATGGGTGCTAAGGGCAACAGCATGAGGAGTACTACTAGTACTGCTCCAGCCTTCTCCTTCAACACGCGCTACACCCACACACTTTACCCTTAACGAGTCGTTATGATCAGAGCGTGGTGATCCAGTATTTAAGGGTTAAGGGGGTTTCAGGGCTTAAGGAAACCTGGGTTTTCCCGGGTAAAGGGGGGGTAAACGATGGCTCGGAGCATTAAGGCCCCTAATACGATATTATTTATTGGGATTGCGTGTTTGTGGAATCCCAGCCTTGCGGGAACGCGCTCTTTAGGCCCTGCATGTTTGCGCTGGTTCTGCGGAGATTTAGGATGACCAGGCTATTATTTCCGTTTCTCTCCACCCACTAGCTATTATTATTAGGGCGTATGTCTGGGGTTCTTCCGGCGTCTTGGCTGTGCTGGGCTCCGCTATTGAGACCGAGAAGTATGGCTTGGGCCCTGTGGAGTGGTAGACCGCCACGATGGAGTCTGGGGGCGTGACGTTTATGTTGATCCCTGCTAGGAGGCTTGTCCTGGCTGCAATTACGGATCCTTCCTGCCATACTGTGGCGTTCATCCAGCCGTTCTGTGCGGTTAGCATGAGGGATCCTTCATGCGTGAATACTATCATGTAGGGGGTTCTCCAGGGTGCTGGTATTGGCGTTTTTCGTGACTCTATAGTATAATTCTTCACGTACCAGCCTCCCTCGCTGACCCAGCTTGTCTGTGTTACGTTCATGCTCGAGATGAGCGGGGCTTCTCTGGGCGCTGGCAGTACTGCTTCAAGAACCGCCTGTGCCGGGGCCTCTACTCTTATGGTCTCGCCGCATCCCAGCTCCCTATATATAGACCCGGAGGGGTGCAGGATCTCGATGCCCGGCTTCACGCTTGTCCAGGGGGCTCTGAACACTGCCTCTGTAACGTCTTCTGCCGCTGCCACGGTGGGGCACTCCCTCGTCACTGTGGCTGGGCTGCTAATGCCTAGGTGCTGCCTGATAGTCGTTGTTGCCAGCAGCTGAGCCGCTTCAACGCTTATGTCTAGCCTAGCGTCTATCCATAGCTCTACACCCATAGTGTTTACTAGGACGACTACGGGGCCTGTGGTAGAGAAGCGCGCAGTAGCTGCCCCCCACGACTCTATATAGTTACCAATGCTACCATACTTGTACCTCAGCGTCGACGAGCCCCTGAAATCTCCTAGGGGCGAGTAGAGCATCGGGAGCACGGTATCATTATAGCCCCCACTAGGCACGTGTCTAGCGTACGTTTCTGCCGAGTACACTATGCTGGCGCTCCCATTGATTACCATCGAGCCTTCATCGTACCGGAAGACAAGATAGAGCGCTGAGAACCTTTTAGTGCACAACAGGCCCAGAGTCACGTTTACTTCACGGCCGCCAACAATCATAGAGCCCAGGGTCAGCCAGGTTTCATTGGTTGTAGATCCAAAGTAAGTAGAGCCCCTATAGGCTAAGACCCTGCAGCGCCCACTAATCCACCCATTAAGCTTCAGGGAGTCTACATAGCCTAGATTGTAGGATGACTGGACAGACGCTGACGTAGCACCAGCGTCTATGAGCTCCACAACGATCTCCCCGCCACCACTATAGACTCTAGCAGCCCCGCTAGACCCTCCAAGGAATAGGGAGCAGTCAACGAACCCCCCTGGCAACACTGAGGGGTTCCGGGCTCCGGGGTCGCTTAGAGGATTATAATAGAAAACGTTGCCCCTAGAAGTCAACACTGCTACTCTGACGGGTTCACAGTTATAGTTGCGCGAGATAATGACACCCCAAGAGCCCTTGACCAGTGATCCCTCGAGCTCCACAAAGCTACCATTACCATAGGCTACGAGAACCTTCTCGATCACGACCTCTCTAATGCTAAATACTTGCAGTGCTAGACTCCCATTGGGGTACAGGCGTAGTACTAGCTGAGGGGGAGTTGTTGCCTCTTCCAGCCTAAGCGACGCATCACTGGCAACAGTAATCGCTTTAGACGTCAATTGCGAAGTTATAGCGTATAGCGAGACTGCTAGGCCAACCATGGCTAGAGCTACTAGTAACCCCCCCAGAACCTCGCTCAGACCCCTCCCGAATCCGTGCTTGAGAGTCAAGGCAAACCACCCATTAATAATAGAGACGCTATAAATATGGGAGACGCTGTGCCACAAGTATACTCCCGGCACCAACAGTATTCTGGGTGCTAACGTTTACATGAGGCCCACTCCAAAGGATCCATAAACTCCTAAATACATTATAAAATATTTTATAATATAAATTAATTTATTTTATATAAAAACGTGGGCTAGTCCTTGGTTCCATCACCCTTATCCTGGGAACCCCTAGATCCCCTGCCTGGCAATATGTTGAAACCCTTGCGCCTTAGCCCGACGAATATGACGGCTGAAAGCGCTACGACAAGGACTATAGTTAATAGGGGGCTGTAGAATACCGAGTAAAGAGTGCCTAGAGGGCTTTTTTCCAGCTCCCTTGTCTCCAGCGAGTATACTGCTATGACACCTTTCTCCTGCCCACCAGCCAAGAGGCCCGACACCACTATTAGGTCGCCTAGAGAGCTGGCCCGCAAGGGTATAAAGCTTGGAGCTAGCGAGGAATTGAATAGTCTAAGAGCTCCTGCACTGCCGGGATCCGTGATGGCTATTACTGAGGGTAGGCCTGCGCCTTTGGGCGTCGCTATGACGGAGACTGGAAGACCCCCGGCAATAGCTATATCTACAGCCACTCCAGGGACGCCACTATCAAGGATCACCGGCTCACCTGAGGGTCTAAGCAGGGCTAGGCCTGCATTGCCCTCCAAAGTCCCTGCCAGGATTACTAGGTCACCGTATTCCGCTGCGGAGTAGGCCTCAAAGCCGTTTATAGTCTCGTTGACTATAACCCTGCCAGCACTGCTGGTTACTAGCACGAAAGAGGCTGTGCCATTATTTCCTGTGAAGAGGAAATAGCCGCTGCTAGTCTTTTTCACGGAGTAGAGCAAGTCGTCGCCAAGGCTCCCATAAAGTATTCTCCACTCGACACCACTAGAGGAAACCATGGCTACATAGTAATCCATGCCGTATTCCAGCCAGTAGGCCGCTCCGGCAACCATGGCCGTGGCG
Organism: Desulfurococcales archaeon; assembly: GCA_015521705.1. Classification (GTDB taxonomy): domain Archaea; phylum Thermoproteota; class Thermoprotei_A; order Sulfolobales; family Acidilobaceae; genus S141-84. The sequence continues at coordinate 15,704 of WANR01000036.1, read as the reverse complement.
TTTGGACCCCTTACAGCGTCTAGTACTACGACCGTGGGCGGTATTGGGTAGTCTATGGATCCCAGCAGGTCCCCATTAGTGGCTAGCCTGTACATCCTCAGTTTATCCTGAGAAGGCATGAAGACAAAGATGAAAGCCTCTTCACCACTAGTCTCGATTGATACTAGGGAGGCCTGGGGGTCCCCGACAAATACCTCCTGCCTCCACAAGACCTCACCCCGTGGACCAACCATGACAGCGACTAGATAGGAGGCGTCACCATCCCTTTCAATGGTAGAACCCAGTACACCTGACTGCCATAGACGGGCATCCTGAAAGCCTCTAACAGTATTATCCTCGTAGAGTAGAACAAGCGAGAGCGATGCCTGGCCCGCAAACCCCACGCCATAATCTGTCCCAGCAATGACTGGCTGGAATAAAGTATAGGGAAGGGCCTTAACTAGCGCGAGGGATAACAATATACCTAGGAGCCCCACTAAGCTAGCCTTATTTCCAGCCATCACAAGCACCGTCGAACCCGTTTCCAGCATTAAAGGTAGAATAGCTACGCTTTTATATTAGACTAAACAGGCGCCGCCAGCTCGCTCTCTCCTCGAGAAGGAGGGAAGATCCTTAGGTTAGCCTCTGCATGCTAAACTTAAAATTCTCCATAGAGACCCTTAATGCGTGGAGAACCTCTTGTGGGTGATCCGATGGATCTAAGCGAGGAGGTTGAGGATCTGCTGGTAAGGGATGTTATGAGCACGCCACCCGTGGTTATAAGCCCCGTATCTAGCATCAAAGAGGCTGCAAAGACCATGGTGGACAAGGGCATAGGAAGCCTTCTGGTCGTTGACAATAGGGGCAGGCTTATAGGTATCGTCACTAAGACTGACATAGTAAGGGAGGTTGTAGCCAGAGGCATGAGCCCCAGCGAGGTCAAGGTGGGCGACATAATGACGCGGAACCCCTACTACGTGATGGCTGACGCCACGCTTAAAGAAGCGGCGAGCCTTATGGGCTCGTACCTGATAGGCCACTTGCCAGTACTAGAGCCTGAAACAGGAAAGCCTGTTGGCGTGATCTCCATGAGGGACATCCTGAAAATAGCGCCCCACTATATAGACCTAGTGCTTGCCCTCAAAAAATAGCTCTTGGATCAGGGGAAAGTATTGGGCTGGACGGGGCTCATTGGCTGATGGGCTTATACCTCTCTACTTGAAGTACCTGGAAGCCTTTCGACTGGTAGAAGTTCTCTGCAATAGCATTATTGGCGGGATAAACGGCTGAAATGATCCCGGCACCCATTGACGCGGCCCTTTCAGCCGCTTTCTCTATGAGGAGCGCCCCCACCTTTTTCCTCCTATAGCTCGGCTTTACGTATAGGTCAGTTATTAGGGCCTTTATCCTGGGCTCATAGAACACTCTATCAACGAGTCTAACTATAACGACACCCACTACTTCGCCCCTGTCTTCGTCTTCAGCTACCAGCACTATAGAGTTCCCTGACTCTATGGCTTCTTCCACGTACCTTTTTGACTGCTCTTCTAGGTCTTCGACAACTCTGAAGTGGGGATCCAGTTCCTCGTTAAGCCTTTTGAGCCTGGAAACCATGAGAGAGACCTGGTCAACATCCTCGGTTCCAGCATTTCTCACTATGAGCCGGCCCAAGCTTTACACCTCTTGCAGGTAGACACTCAGGAAAGGCCTAAACCTCCTCTGTTTATAGAACCGTTCAGCCACGTAGTTCGCCGTGGGAAACTCTGCAGCTATATAACTGGCCCCCATACCGGAGAGCTCCCGCGACGCGTGCTCTACAAGCATCGAAGCCACGCCTGTCCTCCTATGACTCGGGACCACGTAAAGCTCCGTGATTATCCCCATTTTCGAGGCCAGCATGGGGTTTTCCCTCATAACTGCTCTCACGTACCCCACGAGTTTCTCCTCATAGCTAGCCACTAGTGTTAAGCCTTGGCTCCCTTTCACGTACTCCTCTGCAACCCTCCTGGCAGCTTTATCAGCTTCCATACACAGGGCCCAGGCGGGGTCGAATTCTTCGTTGAACCTGTAAAACCTGAGAATCAAGCTGGCTAGGCTATCAATGTCCTTCTCTATGGGCCTCCTAATAACTATGCCGGCCTCGTACATTTTTCACCCCTCAGGAGGCTCCTCTATGAGCCCTGCTTTCCACAGTTCTTCCAGCTTTCTCCTGGCAAGCTCTATAACCGTTCTTGCCTGCTCTAGCTCCTCCTTATAAGTAATCGTGGCCCTGGCAACACCCTGTTCTACAGCCTTGTAGGCAGTCGCTGCTGCTACCCTGGGATAGACCTCCCATTCCTCCATCCTGGGTATTATATAGTCTTCTCTGAGGCCCTTCTCCTCGGCATACCTGGCTAGTTCCTCGGCGGCAGCTATCAGCATCTCATCGGTTATAGTCCGGGCCCTGACGTCGAGAACCCCCCTGAAGACTGAAGGAAATATGAGGCTATTGTTGACCTGGTTGGGGAAATCGCTTCTCCCAGTAGCCACTATGCGTGCACCAGCCTCCCTGGCCTCCCACGGCCAGATCTCGGGTACGGGGTTGGCCTCCGCAAACACTATGGCATCTTGCTCCATGGACGCTATCCACTCCTTTTTTATAACTCCTGGTCCCGGCCTGCTTGCAGCAACGATGGCGTCGGCCCCTTTAAGGGCCTCTTCTAGGCCACTACTCGGCCCGAGTCCTCCCCCCATAGTTTCTACTGCTATTTTGTACTTGTGAGGATTACTTATCATGAGCTTGTCTATGTCGTCCCTATCAGGGTGTAGGACGCCCTTACTGTCTAGGACAACCATGTTGGCAGGCGGGACTCCATAGGTTTTCAGAACCCTGTACAGGGCTATATTGGCAGCTCCCGCACCGAAGAGGACTATGCGGGACTTCTTTAGATCCTTACCCACCAGTTTAAAAGCATTTATGAGGCCGGCAAGGGTAGCAGCCGCAGTGCCCTGCTGGTCGTCGTGCCAGACGGGGATCCCTAGCTCAGACCTGGCCCTGTCTAGGAGAGTGAAGCACTTGGGGCTCTCGATGTCTTCTAGGTTTATACCGCCGAAACTAGGCTCTAGAGCTTTCAACAGGTCGAGGAACTCCTCAAGATCCCTCTTTCTATGCACTATAGGAACAGCGTCAACGCCGCCGAGATACTTGAAAAGCAAGGCCTTACCCTCCATTACGGGGTATGCAGCCTCGGGGCCTACATTGCCTAGGCCTAGAACGCGTGTCCCGTCGCTCACAACTGCTATAGTGTTCCACCTACTAGTCAGCTCGAAGGAGAGGTCTGGCTCCCTGTGTATGGCCCTAGAAGCTTCGGCAACCCCTGGCGTGTACCATATAGAAAAGTCGTCCATGCCCCTTACAGGGACCTTTGGTAATACCTCTATCTTCCCCTTGTAAAACGTGTGGAGAAACCTGCTTATCTTAAACCAGTCCCTAGCCTCTCTCCCAGAGCCCATAGCTACCAGACTCCTACACCGGGCAAAGACCAGATCCGGGCTTCACACCATATACATGGGAACGCTAGACCGGGAACAATAAGAGTTCCTACTAAATATTACGTTTTTGCCAAAATATTAGAACCTCAAAGCTGCAGAAGCCAGGAGAGGTAGCCTGGTCGTCATCTCCTGCTACTCAATTTCCTAGCCTCTCTTTCGGTCTCCCTCAGCATTAATATGTCGCCTATTCTCACGGCCCCTATAACGTTTCTAGTTATTATCCTACCCTTATCCCTCCCTTCGAGCACTCTCACCCTGACCTGTGTCACTTCTCCTGCAACTCCTGTCCTCCCAATTATTTGTATTACCTCAGCGGGGAAACCAAACTGTTCTATGACGCTCTGCTCCCTCTTTTCTTGCTCGCTCAAGGCACCATCCACCCACTATACTGGCATGGAGCTACTGGTTAAAGCTTTTATGTGTCCCCGGCCCAGGGGCCGGCTGGTGTCTCAGGCAAGATTATTTAAGTCCCTGAAACAAGCACTAGAAGCACTGGTGCCAAGAAGTGCCTAAGGTTAGGAGTTGCAGCTTTTGCGGGCGGAGAATAGAGCCTGGCACAGGGCTGATGTACGTCACTAGGAGGGGGGACATCTACTGGTTTTGCAGCTCCAAGTGCTATAAAATGTTCTCAAGGCCGAGGAGAAGCAAGAGGCAGCCCCTATGGATACGAAAGGCAAGAGAGGAGAATATCATTTAGGAGCTGTGCACAAGCCATAAGCCCTGCACCCTGGAGATTTTAGAGGATTAGAAAGCCATGCCAGAGTACATCAATGACTCCACGGACAGACGTGACGTCCCGATTACTAGGCCTATTCGTGCCCTAGTATGTGCAGCAGAGCATAGATCGTGGCTCCCTGGGCTGATAATTATAGGCTCTGTGTGGGAGAATACACCTAGGTACCCGGGGCTGTGGGGCTCTTGGTGGAGCCTGGTATAAAGAGGATTCTAGAACCATTCATAGCGGTCCTAGATGAAGTAGCTGTAATCCTGTTATTACTAGTGATCGGGCTGTCATACTTGGTAGACAGGGGCTATATAGGCGTCCAGACGGCGCTACTCTCCATAGCACTGTTCCTGGGTTTCGCCGTTTTCGCTTCTTATAAGGCGCTGAAAAGCCACATGGAAAGGGCTAAGGTGGGCAAGGAATCGCTTGTCGGCGCCAAGGGAAGAGTCATGGAAGATCTAGACCCAGAGGGGTTTATCCTCGTGGAGGGAGAGATATGGAGAGCGGAGAGTATAGACGGGTCCAAAATACCTAAAGGATCCAGAGTTATAGTAAGGTCTGTCAAGGGCATGAGACTGCTGGTGGAGAAGGTGAGAGAGGATGAGCTCGTGTGAATGCGCCAACCTAGAAGGCTTCGAGAGGATCAGGTGCATGTCACCGCCTCCAGGAGAATTCGAAGTAGATATAGACCTAGGCCAGGGGAAACACCTCATAGTCAACGAGGAAGGTTTCCTGCTTAGGCAACTAATAACAGATGAGAGCCTACCCTTCCTACTAACGAGCGAGAGGCCACTGCCCCCCGAGAGATTAGTTGCCCTTGCAAGGATAAGCTACGAGGAACTAGAGTGCATGGTTGCCAGGAACCTAGAAAAAGCGGCTAAAGCTGGCTCGATAAAAGCGAAGAGAAAACTCCAGGCATGCATGGAGATCCACAAGTCTCTCTTAGACAAGTGTAAACCTGGAGAACCCTCCAGAGATCGGGTAGCTCGGGATCCAAGCGGCCTGGGTAAAGAGGGTTGAAGAGGCAGCTGAGCTCTGTGACTAAGGCTTCCTACATATTGGGTGTGTACTATGCAGTAATAGACTACATAGAAGTAGAGGCTCCAGACAGGTATGAAGCTTACCCAGACGAGTGTCTTGTCGATGAAGACCTGGTCACAGGCCTAGACCCCTGGAACCCGCCCGTGCTCGCCAAGGACAGGTTTTACCTGGTTGTTCCAGGCTCTTCAGAGGAGGTTTTCGAGAAACAGGTTGGAGACAGGCTGGTAGAGTTCGTTGTGTCGAGTGAGGGTTCCGGGGCTAGCTATGAAGAACTACTGGCTAAAGCGCCTAGAATACCCTTCACTTTTGACGGCTCACTAATCAAAGAATTGGCTGCGGAGACCAGCAGGACCGGGATAGAATACATCTTTCTCTACTCCAGCGATGGGTATTTATTTGTATTAGAGGGGGGTTATTTGCGTGTCAACATACCATTCGTGCGGGTCGTCGGGTCTGTACACACGCACCCTGAAGGATCGTGTGGCCTATCGTCTAAGGACGTGGAGTCCGGCCTAGACCTACTTTCCGAGGGCGGCCTTTTCGAAGCCGCAGCTACTCCAGCATGCTATTTCTATATGGCAAGGACTAGGAGTGTCAGCGAAGAGGACTATGTTAAGGCTAGGATGATAAGAGGCGATATACTGGAACCTTTAAGGTTAGAGACGATCGTCTTCGATAAGGGATACTACTAGGCCAGGGTGGGTAAATTGAGAAGTATACCTAGAATAGTCGAGGCTCTCTCCATGCTTGCCCGTACCGGGTGGATGCTTAGGGGAATACCGCCGCAGGTTGCCGAAACCGTGGCCGAGCACACTTTCGCGGCATCCCTTGTATCACTAGATCTCTCCCTTAAATTGTCGAGGAAGGGGATCCGCGTGGACCCCTATAGAGCTGCATCAATAGCCCTCATACACGACCTCGCAGAGTCGATCATAGGAGACATCCCAAAAGCTGGCATCAGGAGCCTTGAAGAGGTAAAGGAGAGAGTGGAGAACGAGGCGTTCAAGACAGAGATCCCAGCTACTCTATACCCACTATTCGAGGAATACCAGGAAGCATCAACGCTGGAAGCCATAATAGCCAGAATAGCGGACCAAGTAGCTACACTACTCAAAGCCTCCCATTACGCCTCAACAGGCTTCAAAGGAGTTGAAGACATTATTTCATCATGCAAACAAGCTATAAAAAGCCTTCTAGGCAATCTCGAAGAGCCCGCGAGGAGGCAACTCAAAGAGATACTAGAAAAGGAGTACGGCATAACATTACAGCAAAAAGAAACGTAAAAACCTCTACCAACTATAACAGTAAACGCTGGGAAAGGGAAGAGAGGAACCACGCAACTATTAAACCAATGTTACAACCACACGACACGCGAATAACCAGTCTCTTCCGTGTCTGTTGTAATCGCGTCTTTAAAGGTTTCCTTAACCATACACTAAAGGAAACCCCTAACAAGCCATTAGACCCAGGTAAACCACACCAATAAGCTTAATAACTTGAAGCAAGGCTACTAAATACTAACGATAATGGGAAAGGAGGTGGAATTAAATGGCTCTGCCAAAGGTTAGAGTTAAGGACCCAACAACAGGAAAAGAGGTAGAACTAGAGCCTATAAAGGTGTGGAAACTAGCCCCAAGAGCAAGAAAAGGGGTAAAAATAGGCCTCTTCAAGAGCCCAGAAACGGGCAAGTACTTTAGAGCCAAGGTGCCCGACGACTACCCAGCACCATAAAACCATAAAAGTGAGATAACAGGGCGCAACGGAGGGGAAAATAAAACCATAGTTTTTAGAGTTCCCTCGTAGATATGATCCTCTAAAAGAGTGGTCCCATATAACCTTTTCCCCGGCGCCTTTAATCCAAGCCACTCCCCTCCTGGGATAGTACATGTTATTTACAGCTAGTACTGCGGGATCCTTTCCCTCTACAGTTCTCCTATGTATAAGCGGTCCCTATTTTGTCCTACTCTTATAACTCCAGAAGAACCCTTTTCCGGGCCACCAGTTTAATTTACCTGCCAGCGAGAGCATGGCTGGCGCCAGTACTGGTCTCACGATGAAAGTGTCGAAGAGTATAGAAAAACTGACAGCCAGCCCTGTCTGGACCAGCATTGGTAGCGTGGTAAACATTAGAGACGAGAAGGCTACTGCCAAGAGTATCCCGCATACAGTTATAGCGGGGCCCGTGGATTCTACGGCTTTCTCTATAGACTCTTCTAGTTTCCTGCCTTTACTCACTTCCTCTAAGACTCTTGAGGTTAGGAAAACATCGTAATCCATCCCGAGCGTCAGCATTAGCCCTATAACTATCAATGGCACGGTCCAGTAAATCATGGCATCTTGTATAGTAGAAGCGTAGAGCCATGTCAGCGCGAGTGCTAGAACCACGCTCACAGCTATTGTGTATAATAGCCTTAACGGGATCAAGGCAGAGCCCGTGCCGAAAAACAGGTAGACCGCTATGAGGAGAGCTGCTAGAGGCACTGTAATCTTGTAGAACATGTCATTAGTGAGGGAGATGATGTCAAGCCGTAGTGCAGGGAGCCCTGTAACCACGGGCCTCTCTCCAGCAGCCGTCATTTTCTCTCTCAGCAATGCAGCAGCATCAACGGCTTCGTCGCTGAAGGGATCCAGCTCCAGCCCTATTTCGTAGACTGATATGCTATGAGCCGTTATGGGAGAGTAGCTAGCTATTAACCCTTCTCCGATAGACTCATTTAACAGGGCCTCTAAGGCCTTCCCATTCTCTAGGGATCCGTTGAATACTACGTAAAGCTTAGAAACCGCAGATAAGGGAAAGCTGTGCGAAAACGCCTCGTAGCCCTCATTATAAATACCGTCGGAGGGCAGCGCCAGCCTAATATCAGTAGTCATGCCGCCCGCTATTAATAGAGCCAAACTTAACAGGATAATGAATAACGAGGCCATAGTGACTAGCCTCTTCCTTGCAATACTACGACTAGCCATGCGCCTAAGCAACGTGGCTCGTGCCGTAGAGCCTATAGGTGGCTTGGGAGACATTTTATGGATCACCAGTTCCAGCACCGAGGGAAGGAACGTATACGCGGCCATGAAAGATACTGCAGAGGAAACCATGAGGGAGAGACCTATACTCTTGATATACTGGTTCGGCGTCAGTACGTAGGCTAGAAAACCTAAAACAACCGAGACGCCGCCGAGGACGAGGGCCTTGCCAGCTCCTGCTCTGGCAGCTTCAAGGGCCTTGGCCCAGTCACGTGCTCTCCCGTACTCCTCCATGACCCTATAAATATAGTATATTGAGTAGTCTACAGCTATTCCCACGATTATAGGTATAGCTACTAGTCTTGACAGGTAATATATCTTGACTCCAAGCAGGGCTAGTATGGAGAGAGCCCCGAAAGAAACTATCAGAGAAGAAAGAGCTACTATTATTATCAGTAGGGGGACTATGAGGCTCCTTGCCACCAGGACCATGAGGGGGCCCACTAGGCCTATCGTCACCAGGTCTATTCTCTTTATATTATCCTCAGTCGATGTGTAGAGATCCGCTTTTAAGGCAACACTACCATAAAATAGCGGATTCTCCCCTATCTTAGCTAAAAATTCGGTTCTAGCCTCTTCAATGAGCCTGGCGGAGCTTGCCAGGTCTATCTCCTTGTCGAAAAACACGTATGCGGCGGACAAGCCATCTGCCAGGACAGCCCTTCTATAATCAGTTGGTATACTATCCGGGAATAGAAGGGTCCTCTCAACGTAGCTCCTGCATCTATCCCTCACCAGGCCTGCCACGGATTCCGCAGAAGCTACCCTATCCGTCTCTAGTATTACAGGTAAAACATCTAGAATGCATTCAGGCAGGTCTCTAAGCTTCTCCCTAACTACATGATCCAAGGCCTCCCGCCCTCTTACTGCAAGTTCGCCGGCCTCTTCAAGGGATAGGCCTATGCTGGATAGATTACCGGCCTGGTAGATGGCCCTTATGATTGCGTCCCTGTCCGTATAGTTGTCGAGCGAGAACATTGATAGAACCAGCTGGTACTCGGGAGAGGGAACCAATACGCTAGCAGCCTCCCTGGCAGCTGCTTCAGCTGCTTTCCTGTCAGACTCAAGCCTCTCGTTCAACGCCAGGAACCTAGAGTAGAACGTGTCAAAGTACTCGGCCAAGGTACCATTGAGCCCAGCTCTTATCACTCCGTAAGAGAACTCGTAGGGATCACCAAGGGATGCCAAGCTTCCTGCTAGCCCCGCCAAGCTTAGAAATGCCTGCGCAAGCCCAAATGTAGCGTTAAGGAGTGACGACAGATTATTATACGTCTCGGCCAGGCTTTCAGCTAGTGTTTCAAGATTCTTATATTTTAGGCTTACATTTATGGCTAGTCTCGCGAGTCTGGTGTATGTCTCCTCGAGCACTGCTAGGTATATAGAGTGTGGAGTCACTATTCTAGAAGCGTTGGGGAAAATAGAGGCTAGCAGGGAGTCGACCTTCTCGTGGAATCCCCTATCACCCGCTGGATAAATTATAATCAATAGATCGGCCTCTTCTCCTATAACGCTTAGGTTTTCCAGGATCTCTAGCCCCTTCACGCTTTCAACGTTCTTTGGGAGGAAAGGCTCTTCCGAGTACTCCACCCTGTTACCCAGGACAGATGCAGGCTGGTACAGAAGGACGACCATAGTAATCCATGCGGCGACCTTGACTATGGCTAGCTTCTTTTCTCTTATAGACCATCACCTGCTACTCCCTACCGATCCGAGCAACCCCATCTCTACGTGTCCACCTTTGGCACGACTCCAAGATCTACGGCCTGTATCAGCATTAAATGCAATTAGAGAGCGGCGACTACAAGTGTCGAGGCTTCTAGTTAAGAGCCTAAATTACTTAAAGCCGTATGTCAGCTACTATAACGGGAGGTGCCCCTTTTTAATGGTTGGCAGCGGTAGGCTTCGCATAAGCTTTGAAAAACCGATAGAACCCTGGGAGCTGGGCGACCAGGAAGGCGAAGTATTAGTTAGACTTGCAAGGAAAAGCATTGAAAGCGTTGTGCTGAGAGGCAAGGAGCCCATAGGCGGGGTTAGAGCACCTAGCTCTCTCTACAGGCCAGGAGCCGCCTTTGTCACAATAGAAAAGCTCCGCGGATCTCAGAGAACGCTTAGGGGCTGTATAGGGTTCTTTAAAGCTGTTAGGCCGCTAGTGCAAGTAGTTAAGGAGTCCGCCATAGAAGCTGCCCTGCGCGACCCGCGTTTCCCTCCCCTGGCTGAGGACGAGCTCGAGAGTATTGTTGTTGAAGTCTCAGTTCTCTCCTCACCGGTAGAGCTGCCTTCGCGTCCTGACCGTAGAATAGAAGAGTTGAAAATCGGCAGAGACGGACTAATAGTTTCTAGGCCGCCCTACATAGGGCTCCTATTACCCCAAGTAGCCATAGAGCACGGCTGGGATCCTGTAATCTTTCTGACAGAGGCATGCATAAAGGCCGGCCTCAGCCCGACGTGCTGGACAGAAAAAACCACGAGGATCTACAGGTTCACGGCATCGGTGTGGATGGAAGAAGCACCCAGGGGCCCGATCAAAAGAAAAATGGCGGCCGAAAAAGGCTAAATATAGCGGCTAAAAAGGGCTAGTGCACCGATGAAGCTTCCTGAACCCTGTTTCACCATTAATTAGGCTCAGGCTAATACTTGTTCAAAAGGGCACCACTAGGTACGGTCTAGCCGTAAGCCTGATACAGTTTCCTATCGGCCGCGTGTTTGGAGATGTGATCCAGATGGGCACAAGGCAGAGATTCGTGGCAGACACCATGATGGGCGAAGTAGCCCGCTGGCTTAGATTACTGGGCTATGATGTTGTTTATTCGAGGCACTTCACAGACGATGAAATACTAAGGCTTGCCTCTAGCACAGGGAGGATAATTATAACGCGGGACAAGAGGCTCCACAGAAAAGCCGTGAAAATGGGGTTAAGAAGCGTTTACGTAGAAGCCGTGGAAAGCGCTGCTCATAGGCTGGCCGAGATCTCCGTGAAGTCAGGTATAGAGATCGCTGCAGATCCTTCCAAGAGCAGATGTCCCGAGTGTAACGGGGAACTCTTTAAATCAGACAAAGAAAGAGTATTGAATAAGATACCCCCAGGCGCCAGAAACGCCTATGACACCTTCTACGTCTGCTCCCGTTGTGGTAAAGTTTACTGGGAAGGCAGTCACTGGAAAAATATTAGGAGGATAGTTAGAGAAGCTAGAACCATCAGGGATAAGATGCTTGCCCGGTCTAAGAGAAGGCAGACGCCACAAGACAGCTAGCACAGGGGAAGGAGGCTGCCATGAGCCTGTCGAGGAAAGCCCTAATAGCTATCTCAGTTTTCAACTTGTTTAGAGGAGTCTCTATCGGCCTATACCAGGCCCTCTTCCCCATGTATATTGTTACGCTAGGGTACTCAATGAGTAGCCTTGGCGTTATAATCTCTGGCTCCTCCCTTTTGGCAGGACTATTATCACCTATGATGGGTTCCTTCATCGAGAATAGGGGGGCAAAAACAGCCGTTGTCATGACAGGCCTGTTATTCTCCACTTCCTTCTTCCTGCTAATAATAGGTGACTACCCCTTCTTGCTTTTTCTTTCATACGCCACGTTCTTCCTATCATTCGCACTAAGCCAGCCAGCACGGGCCACTTACTTGGCCTACTCAGCCTCCGTAACTAGCTTAGGCACCTATATAGGGCTCTCTTCAACCGCCTTCTCTATAGGCAGGATGATCGGTCCAGGCGGTGGAGGACTACTAGCTGGTAGAGCTGGTTTTGAAGAAGCGTTTCTCGCGGGACTCTCTATAATACTGTGGGCCACGCTAGTCTTCTACATCAGCGCCCCTAGTGTTGGCAGGCCTGGCAGAAGCGCCCCTACAAGGAAATCGCTAATATCAACCTCCTATAGGGAACTAGTTTCCCTGGGAAGGGAGGCGCCCCTGCTCTATGCTACTGTAGCCGTTGATAGGTTTGCATGGACGCTCTGGTTCCCCATGCTAAGCGCCCATCTATACTCTAGCGGCCTCAGCGAAGAACTTTCTGGCATGACTCTAACACTCATGTCTGTGGCCCAGACTCTATCCCTCCCGTTCTGGGGAAGGCTAGTCGACAAGCTGGATCCAAAGAGTGTTATAGCAGGTTCCGAGATCTTAGGCGTCGCGAGCATAGCCTTGATAATTGATCCCTACCCCCTAGCTAGGGCTATGGCAGGAGGGTTCCTGATAGGCCTAAGTATAGGGGCATGGGTCCCCTCTTACAACAAGATAGTAGCACTGGTCTTCAAAAAGAGGCTGGGAGAGGCGTATGCAAGCGTTAATTCTCTCAGAATGCTGAGCGGCTCTCCTTCGCCCCTGATAGGGGGCGCTCTCTATGAAAACCTGGGGTCGCTCCCCGTCTTCGCGTTATCCTCTGCCATCTTAATGATAGCCTCCATACTTAGCTTAAAGATCCAAACTTCTCACACTATACACACTACGAGAACCCAAAAACATCCTCTAGAAACTAGCTCATAAGTATAGCCAATGAGTTAAAAGAAGTACTTATCCAAGACTCTAATAACATCTTCGATAAGCTGCTCAAAGCTTTCCTGCACCACTACAATTCTTAGCATGGGATAGCCTGGGAGAGATTCATCGATCTCGTACCTGACTTCACCTCTAATCGACAAGGCTACAGTAGCAGCTTCACATAGAGCTCTCCTAGCCTCCTCACTAGGGCTAGTGCCTGACACGTTTATAGTAACTACTGCCGAGAAGCCTCCTCCCGGCTCGTCGCGAACCTCTAATATCCACCCTTCAAAGTGAACCCTCGTTGTGGCACCCTCAGCCTCGAAACTGGCACCTCTGCTTGCAAGAAACTTTTGGAGCCTACGCGCTGGACCCTCTAACGCTGCATGACCCGGTATATCTCCGTGGGCCTCCTCTCTCATATCCATCACCCAGACGCTTAGCTGGCTTTCTTGTAGGCACCGATGAAATAAATTATTATAATAAAGCCGTGATAAGGCTTCTTTTAATTGTGGCGCCTACAAGGGTAGCCTAGGAAATAGTGAAACCGTGAGGTGGAGCTATTTCCGTGCTTAACAATGCACTACCGCTTCTATCTTTTATCCAGTGTATTCTTTTCCTATAACTTCCCTGGCTATTATGTATCTCATAATGTTCTGCGTGCCCTCGGCTCCCACAGCATAAGACAGGACACCTAGGAAGTTTCTGAATACATCAGTTTCTTTGACGTAAGACGCTGCACCGAGTATCTTCATTAGATGCTCGCTTGCCCTCAACGACAACTCTACAGCCTTGAGTTTAGCTGATGCAGAATAGAAACTCAGATCCTTAGGCTTGAGCCCGGGTTCTTTACGAGTATATATCTTGTCGGCCATCCATGCAGCCTTATAGACTAGCAGCTTGACAGACTCCAGCTCTGCAGCTACCTCGGCCAGGGGGAAGCTGACTCCCTGGAATGATGCTATAGGTTTTTCGAAGAGGGTTCTACCACGTGCCCACTCTACAGCTCTTTCAAGAGCCCACCGGGCAGCGCCCACGTTAGCTGCAGCCACTAGTATGCGTGCAAGATTGAAGCCCTCCATCGCGATATAGAAGCCCTTGTTTTCGCTACCCACAACCATGTTGTTCGCGATTTTTACATTCCTCAGGGTGAGCACGCCGGTCGATATACCGTGCCTACCTATGGTGTCTAGGATCGAGTATTCGAGGCCCTTTGCTTTCTCCCCATTATAGTTACCTATAAGGCAAAAAGCCGTTATGCCTCTGTGTCTAGCCTCGGGCTTCCCAGTCCTGGCTAGCAGGAGCCACCCGCCTACGTCGAGTTGCTCCATAGCCTCCCTCACGCCACTAATGTATATCTTCTCACCGTTAACAATCCAGCCACCGCCGCTCTTCTCGGCCCTAGTCTCGATGCCAGCTACATCGCTCCCCCCGCGGGGCTCCGTTGAAGCTATGCCGAAGAATCCTCTCCCCTTGGCCACAGTATCGAGGATCCTATCCTTAGCCTCAGGGCTCCCATATAGGTAAAGCACGAAAGGCCAGGCGTTGTTTAGTAATGTAAATACTGCCAGGGACATCGAGGGGTCGTGGTACCCGATCTCTTCCGCAGCCAATGCTGCCAGAAGAAAGCTGCCTCCCTGGCCGCCGTGCTCCTCAGGGATTGGTATGGCAAAGAACCCATGTTCTCCCATCTTATGTATTAGTTCCGTGGGTATGAAGCCCTGCTCGTCTATAGCCTTCCATTTTTCCCCTACTTCTTTTCTTAGAAACTCGCTTACAGACTCTTTAAAGAGTCTTTCCTCCTCTCTTAAGCCGAAATCCATAGCCGTAGCACCAAGTAGTGTCTAAGCCCTTATTGTGATATTAAAACTGGGCCTGTTGAAGAGTCTTACTGGTACGTGGAAGCCTTCACCTTTTTGGATGACTTCTCCCCCGTGGCTATAGCTGCTAGAGTTATGATGGTAGATGCCGCCAGTATTACGGCAGAGACCGGGATACCCATTATTCTCTCCAAGAATGTGGCTACAGGATCCCACCCGTTGGCCCAGGCAACTAGTATAACAGTCAATGGGCCTATAGACATGGCTATAGATGCCAGCCGGGGGTTTCCACGCGCCCCAAGCCACGAGGCTATTATGGGTGGGGCCAGGGAGAGTAGCATGAGACTGCTGAGAACGCTTAGGAGTACTATGAAACCCACTCTTTTCCATGCAAGAGCAGCCATTGCAGCCAGGATCCCTGCTGCCGTTGCATAGCCTACAAGGAGCCTTGTTCTCTCATCCCTAGGCCTAACTACATCCCTTGAGGTAGTGCCTGAGAGAGTCAGTATTATACTGTCAGCTGTGGAGACAGATGCGGCTATTATGCTGGTGAACACTATAGATGCTAGTAGAGGGTTGGCTACTGCAAGTATAGCCGGTGTAACCTCGTCGTTTTCAAGGCCGCTGCCTAGATCGAGGATCCCCGCCTGGTTAACGGCCCGTGCTAGTATCCCTATTAGGGTGACTAGTACGGTGTAGGTTATTCCGAAGAGGGCGTATAGCTTGATCATGGAAGCCAGGCTTCTCCTGTCTTTTGGCATGAATAGTCTCTGGAGCACCTGAGGGTTTGTTACAGCAAAGAACAGCCAGGGAATAGTGAAGGCCAGAAACACTGGGAGGCTCCAGAAATCGCCGGGGCCCCTGAAGCCCTCGCTACCCATATAGTTTAGAGCATCGGCCAAGGACAGCCCTCCTGAGGAGGCTACTGACATCAGCCAGGCGAGGAGCATTAGTGCCGAGGCCAGCATCCAGAACCCTTGTATAGCATCCGTCACTGCTATGCTCCATATACCAGCTATCAGTATCCACACTATCATAACAGCCGAGCCGAAAATTATTCCCACAGTATAGAGGCTGGAAGAGCCCCCTAGCCCGCTGAACGCCTCCCCAA
>WANR01000035.1 GCA_015521705.1 Desulfurococcales archaeon | reverse complement strand
CTTTGAGCGGTTTGCTATACCTTTTTAATCCCCTTTGCAAAGATGTAGTTATTTTATATTTAAATTTTATATTATTTAATTTAAACTATTTTAATTTATTTCTTAACTTACATTCTCTATCCAAATTCTTTATCACAACCTTTTCGCCTAGAATCTTGCCAGTTCCTTCATAGTCACACATGACTAGGGTGAAAGACTCTAGGCCTTCTATAGCTCTCGACAACCACTCGGCATGCTCTTTACACTGGGCCTGATCCGAGTCTCTGCAGGCTATTTTGACTGCTTCTAGGAACGAGCTGAGTATACCCTCAACAGTGGTTATGTAACCCGGAGAATAGGGGCCGGGAATGCTCTCATAGCCCTTCTCTGGTATAAGGATAGAAGCGCTAGAAGGTTTGACTACCAGGTACCGTAGTTCCTGTTCTCCTTCAACCCTTACTATGATTTTCTTCGGTTTATCAGTTTCGGCGACTCTAACGTCTCTGTATTTGAAACCGCAACTAGCGCAAATGCCTCTATCAATAATTATGTTACCAAAGTGGGGCACCTTATACAGGTAGGTTTCCAGGGCTAGCGATACGCTGCCACAAGAGGGGCAACGAATAGTTTCTCTAAAAAGTAGTTGGGGCTCTTCGAGGGCTTGCTCGGCGAACTTGTCTGTAAGATCTCTACTATAACTAGAGGCCTCCAAATCCCACACCAAACTGTTTTCTGAAGGAGTATCAAGTCGTTGCTGGCTTTCTCACAGGCTCTATATGGCCCTTTGGAGCCCGCTTGAATCCTTCCAAGTACTTGTTTAAAATCTTTGGTATAACCACTGTTCCATCGGGTTCTTGATAGTTCTCTAGTATAGCCGTTATAGTCCTTGTGGACGCTATTCCTGTGCTATTAAGCGTGTGGACATATCCTCTTTCCATACCCTTTCTCCTGACAAGTCTTATGGATAACCTGTATGCCTGCCAGTCTGTACAGTTGCTGGCGCTCACCATTTCCCTGTATTTCCCTTGTGCGGGCATCCATACTTCGAGGTCGTACTTTTTAGCTGCACAAGCACCAAGGTCTCCTGAGGCTATGTTTACTATTCTATAAGGTAGGCCGAGCCCTTCAAAGAGTTCCCTGGCATTATTTATGATCTCTTCGTGTAGCTTCTTGCTATCTTCCGGCGTTGAGAAGACGAATTGCTCGACTTTATGGAATTGGTGCACCCTGAAAACGCCTTTCAAGTCCCTATTGCCTGCGCCAGCCTCCTTCCTGAAGCATGGACTTACGCCTACCAGCTTTATGGGTAGTTCATCGTCGTAAAGCTCGCTCTTATAGTACAAGGCGGCCAGTGGGTGCTCAGCTGTAGCTATCAAGTAGAGATCCTCCCCTTCTATCTTGTAGATAGCGTCCCTGAAAGTGTCGAGGTCTATAACCCTGCTCATAACATCATACCTGAGCATGTATGGAGGTAGCACTAGCTTGTAGCCCTTACTGGTCAACACGTCCATAGCGTATAGTAGCAGAGCAAAATCTAGCCATACTATGTCCTCGAAAAGATAGTAGAACCTCGACCCAGCCACTTCACCTGCTTTCAAAGTGTTACCTAATCCCAATACGTTTTCCAACATGTCGGCATGACCTACAGGTTTCCACTCTATGACTTCGTAGTCGACGTTAAACCCGTTTTCCACAGTCTCCCTTCTGAACGCTTCTAAGAAGCCCTTCCACACTTTCGGTCTACCCCAGTACGCTAAGGGCTTGCTGCTGGACTCGTCGCCTACAGGTACATCATCGTCAACAATGTTGGGTAATGCTAAGAGTGCCTCTTCCCTCTCTTTCTCGATCCTTTTCAGCTTAGACTCCTTATGGCTTAACTCCTCTAGTAGTCTTTTAGCCTCAGCTATAAGCTTCTTTCTCTCCTCGGGATCAGAAGCCTTACCTACAGACCTGCTAACAACGTTGTGCCTGTGCCTGAGCTGGTTTATCTCAGTCAATAGGCTCCTCCACTCAACATCTAGCTTATAGGCCCTGTCGACAATACTGGTATCCATTAGCCTCTTAGCGACGTGCCTCTTCAATTCCTCAGGGTTCTCTCTCAGCAAAGCCAGGATAGACCACAACCCGGAAGCACCTTCCCTCAGACAGTCAGCCATTTATTTACTATGCGCGTTCTCCCACCCTCATAATTTTTAATGTTTTCATGAGCCACCATTGCTTTAAATGTATCGGAGGGCTGCTGAAGCTCTACTCGTTTAAACCCCTCAACTGCACAAATAACTATAACGACCCCTCGGGGGTTGCCTGCAGGTGACACAAATACTCAATGCTAAGAAAGCCTTACTGTCAATGGTGAGCGAATCCAGGTATGCCCTTTTAGCCGTGAGAAAGGCCTATCATACCCTTAGCAGCATGCAGGCTCCATGCATAGACCTGGCTAGGCTACTGGCTATCGAACGACTATTAAATGCAACGCTGGACCTAGCCGAGGAATTCGTCACTTCCAGGAACAAAGGAGTCATAGCAATCAACGTTTTCTCTCTGCTAAGAGTAGCCCAGAAGCTAGCAGAATCAACGCCACCAGAAGTTAAGCAGTCCCTGGCAAGCCTGGAGAATCTAGCGGGCTACATATTATCGCTTGTACTAGATAGCGGTAATCTAAACTATGCATTGTCAGAAGAGAACGTTAAGTCTATAATAGAGGAGAAAATAAAGCAGTACTCTAGAGAAGCGTGGAATACCATAAAAAGACAGTGTACGACAGGTTGAACTAGATACGTTGCTTCCAGCTAGGTTAAATGCTCCACGCGCCTAGCGCCTTCAGGATCCTCGTATACCTAGTCTTATCCTTGCTTGTCCCCCGTGAAGGTGCAAGCTAGACCCATAGGTCTCTAAGGTGTATTAAGCTTGCTAGCCGCTTCTTTATGAATCCATGCTAATAAATGTCGGCTTAGGGATTAGCTTCTCATCCTTCTTAGGCTAACATTGTTTGAGCGGATTAGATCTAGTAGCTCGCCCGTTATTTTAGGGCCCGAGCCGTATAGTACTAAGACGGGTCTAGCGCTAGCCTTGCCAGAGTACTCTATCAATTTTTCTACAGCATCCTGAGGTACCTTGCCAGACCTATAAAAAACCTTCACAGCCAGTTTTTCGCCCTTCTTCGTGGCTACAAAATTGGCTGCTGCCTCTTCCTTATCGTCAACTACTTCAATGTTGTAACCAGCCATTCTATAGCGTGCCGCGGCCTTGCCTATAACACCGTATTTTGCTTCAAGCTTCTTAGCCTCGAAAACCTCTCTCTCGGTAGCCATTCTAAGTCCACCCTACTTTAACGATGATAACACCATTCATGTATCTTAGGCAGGTTCAGCGTATTTAGGTGCTTTGCTTAGGAAGGCATCCACTATTTCTTTCACACTTGGACCCTCTATTATGTCCAGGCTGTATCTTACCCTGACTACTGGTTTTCCAGGATCTATAATCTTAGTCAAGTCTATAGGAGCTGAGGAAACTATCACCTCAGCTGGGACGCTTCTGAGAGTTTCCTGCAAGTCTCTCACCTGGTTTTTATCGTATCCCATGCTTGGGACTACTCTCTCCATATGCTTGTAGGTCTTGTAGGCTTCCGCTATGACCCCTCTAGCGTATGGTCTGGGATCAACTATCTCCCCTGCACCGTAAAGTCTTGCAGCCACAAAACCTGCACCATAAGGGGCTCCACCGTGTGTTACTGTAGGTGCGTCTTCTACAACAACCACTCTTCTCCCTTTAATGGCCTCCGGGTCGTCCACGTGTATAACGCTTCTGGCAACAGCTATTTCTGCTCGGGGATTCATTTTCCTTATATTATTTTTAATTTTTTCAATATCTTCCTTCTTTGCCTGGTCAGCTTTGTTAATTATAACTAAATCAGCCCTTCTAGCATTAACCTCGCCAGGAAAGCTTGATGCCTCCAATCCAGGTCTCATGGCATCAGCCACTGTTATCCAGTAGTCAGGCTTTATGAAAGGCCAGTCATTATTGCCTCCATCCCATAGTATCACATCTGCATGCATCTCTGCTTCTGCTACCACTTTCTCGTAGTCTATTCCAGAGAAGACCCTATAGCCTCTCCTAACATACTCCTCGTACTCCTCCCTCTCCTCAAGAGTTAAGTCAAACTTCTCCAGGTCGCTTTCGCTAGATATAACCATTACAGCCTTCTTGGA
Organism: Desulfurococcales archaeon; assembly: GCA_015521705.1. GTDB lineage: Archaea > Thermoproteota > Thermoprotei_A > Sulfolobales > Acidilobaceae > S141-84. Next base: position 26,751 of record WANR01000035.1, on the reverse strand, counting down.
TAGATCACCATAAGCCATGGGGTGCCTTATAGGAGCTACTCTTAACCCCCTACGCGATAACTCTTCCAGTATAGCGCGTGAAACAGTGCTCTTTCCAGACCCTGTCTTCACAGCAGTCACTGCTATAACGGGTTTCACCGACAACAACATTGTGTCCTCGGGGCCCAGTATCATGAATGAGGCTCCAGAGGCTAGAGCCCTGCTCAGCTTCTCCCCGACCTCGCTATAGGTTAGGTCACTATAAGAGAGAACCACAAGATCGACCTCGAGCTCCTTCACTATCCTTTCAAGCATGTCCTCAGGTAGTATCGGTATACCCGATGGATAGAGCCTGCCAGCCAGCTCCGGGGGATACCTTTTACCCTCAATACCAGGTATTTGGGATGCCGTAAATGCAACAACCTTATACCTGGGATTATCGCGGAAGAACACGTTGAAGTTGTGAAAATCCCTGCCGCCAGCTCCCAGGATAAGAACCCTGGTAGAGCGCTCCACGCTTCAACCCCTTTAATGAGACTATTCCACATAATAATAGTATTTATGCTTCCCCCAACAGCTAGAACTAGAAAGGCGTGTCAAAGAGCACGGCTCGTTTCAGCATGTCTTGTTTCCTAGTAGCCTTGATAGGAGAGACGCGAATTATTTAAAACTAGGGATCTCTGCCATCTATAAGACTGAACGGGGTGTTTTAGTGGGTTGCCACCGCGAAGACGGGGAAGGATCATAGGGCGGGAAATGGGGGGATTCTCTGAAAGACTTGTTAACGTCACAACCAGATACTCGCGCCTGCTAAGCCTGGCGATAGTCGCTTCACTAGCTATAGCTGGTTTCTACGTGAGGGTTCTTCCAGGCATAAATTACAACTTCGAGTTAGACGCCAACGACCCGTGGATAGCATACTGGCTAGCGGAATACTTCCGCGAGAACGGATTGTTTAATTTTGAGGAGTTGTCAAGAGTAGACTCGTTCTGGTGGCCTGTAGGGAGGAATTTCCTCGAGACGGAGTATTTAGGCGTCTCTTGGCTGGCAGCAGCCACTTACCCCTTGGGTGATCTTTTAGGGTTTACGCTTAAGCAGTGGATAGCACTTTTCCCGCCCCTGGCAGGAGCCTTGGCTATTATCCTTGCGTACTTCCTTGTAGTGGAGATCACGGGATCGAGGCTTGGCGGCGTAATATCGTCTGCACTCTTCGCAGTCCTTCCTGGAGCCATTATAAGAACAACTGCAGGGTTCGTAGAGAAGATAGGTATAGCTACTCCTATACTCCTCCTCTTCTATTACCTGCTGGCCAAGGCGTTCAAAGAGCCCAATAACATGAAGGCCCTCCTGTACGGGCTTTTGAGCGGGGTTGTAGGTGGTTCCCTAGCGTTTTTCTGGGGCGGCTGGTACCTGACAGTGTTCTCCATAGTAGCAATGGCTCTTTTAGAACCAGTATTTTGGAGGCCATCAGCCAAGATGGCTAAGGTGTATGCTTCCTCGGCCTTAGGAGTGATCGTGTTATCCCTGGCTAGTCCAGCCATTACTGGAGGCAAACTTTTAGGGGGGGTGATCCTTCCCCTACTGTCATCCCTCATAGTATATCTAGTAGCATTAAGGTTCCACGGGAGAGAGTTCGTTCTAGGGATAGTCTACACGAAAGCGTTACATGCATGGATCGTCACCGTAGTAGCGTTTCTAGGCATAATAACTGTTTGGACTGAACTCTTGCCTGTTTCGGGCAGAATACTGCTAGCCTTAGGTATAAGGAATAGGAGCCCCCTTGCCGAGAGTGTTCAAGAACACCAACCTCTAAGCCTAAGTAGGGTTGTAGATGATCATGCGCTGTCCCTGATCCTGTTCATTATAGGCGGCCTCTACTATGTCGCAGTAGTAGCTTCAGGATACAGGAAACCCGACAAGAAGGTAGATCTCCCAGTAATGGTAATATCGCTGTTCGCCGTACTACTCCTATATGCTAATAAGCAGCTTGCCTACTTTACTCAAATGACGTCGCTCTACCTAGCAATGTCTTCAGGGCTTCTCCTTGGTATAGCGTCTAGGCATGGCGAAGGCCAGGACAGCAAGTTGAGGAGGGTTCAAAGAAAAGACCCAATCGTAGTCCTAGGCTCGGCGTTTATACTAGCCATAGTGCTGTTCTCGTCAGTTTACTACTTAGGAGTAGCTTATAGAATGAATTCCATAAGAGCCCCACAGATACTTACAGGAGGGCTTGCGCCACAATTCTTAGGCCCAGAGGGGGTCGTTATCCCTATAAACGACGCGTGGATCAACATGCTTAAATACATACGTGAGAACCTGCCAGAAGACGCTATAATAGCCCCCTGGTGGGACTACGGCTACTGGGTAACAGTCAACACGGGAAGAACAACCATAGCTGATGGCGCCACGTTGAACGAGACCCAGATAAGCATACTAGCCAGAGTCCTCGTGGGCTCCGAAGAAGAATCCAGCTATGCCCTCAAACTTTTGAAAGCAAAACCCAACAACACGTACGTATTGTTCTACGAGATCTACCAGGGAGTCTACGATAAAAACCAGAGCACCCTCTTCATCTTCCCAGTACCAAACATTAGGCAAGACCCAACAAACGTTAACGTCTTCGTAGTGACCCACGGACAGGCTGATTTCCAGAAGTCATTCCAGATGCTTAGGATCTCGTATAAAGTAAACCCATTCACCAACAGTATACAGGGCTACTCGACCACATATACCGACCCAAGCAAGATAGTATGGGTCCACTTCCCAGGATTCATAGGAGCCCCAGACGAGATCAGAGAAAAGGTTCTGAATACTGTGCTTTACAAGCTAGGCCTCTACGGTCTGGGTTTAATAAACACTGAGAGGGCCATTATAGGTCCTAGGTGCGGCTTCCTCCAAGAAATAAACACTGTCTTTCCCATGGCGGTAGCTTCTCGGGCCCAAGGGGGAGGCCTTAACCCGCAAATAGTGTTAGTAGAGCCCCCTGAAAGGTTCACGCTAGAAGCTCTTTCAATGGACTGCCCAATAGTCCAAGATGGAGCGGAACAGACTACATTCATCGCTGTAATAGTGTTCCTCTATAAATGGCTGGGCTAGCGGCTAACTAACCCAGGCAATACACGATTTTAGTACAGCTGTTAATAAAAAGTTTCCAATTTTTTAGTTGTTATATTAACGTAACAATTTCATTAATAATGGCGTGGGCGCTGTCGGAATGTGGTCCACTCCTCATCCTCCCTTACGGGATTCGGCCTGGCTAGGATTCCTCACCAAGTCCAATATGGATGCATGCATGTTAAAATCTTGTAGACTTGTAAAGGAGGCAAGAGGGATAAGTGGCAGGTATGTGAGGCCCTATTGTTGGGTTTATTTTAGGCAATGCCTGTCTTTAGCGCCATTTTCCTGAAGGGGCAGTCTTTCCAGTAGCGTTCGCACTTTGCCACGAAGTCTCGTATCAGGAATCTCTCTAGAACCTTACACTTGGCTAGGTAAAAGCCTGTAGCCTCTACTTCTTGGAAAAACTCGCAGTTAGAGTTGGGCTTGTAGTGTAGTTCATAGATCCGTGGGAAGGCTATTCTAACCTCTTCAGATGACAATTGCTTCCACCGGGTAAGCCTAGCCTAGTAGTTGGGCGGCTTCCTCTATAAGGGATCTAGCCTTGGACATTCTCTCTTCCAGGTCTTTTAGTTTAGTTTTGAGTTTCTCGAGCTCCTCGCTAATGGATGGGGCTAGTGGTATGTAGAGCTTGATTCTTCCACCCTCCCTCCTTAGTGTGTCATAGGTCTCTCTAACTATTTTACCAGCCTTTGTCTTGCCTTGCAGGTGGTTTCTTATAGTAGACTCTGACCTGCCAAGTTCCTCGGCTATTTTAGCGATAGGATACCCGGCTTTCTCCCTAGCCAAAGCCCCAGCTGCTATGGCTAAGCTGTCCAGCCATGTAGTAAAGTCACTTGGCTTGAGTATTTCGTCGAACACTTCTTTCCTGAAAATGCTAGCTATAACTAGTGCTATCTCCAGTTCTCTAACCTGTTTAAGACCTATGGGTCTTAAGGGAACCTGTGAAAGATCAACCTCCATAGAACTAATCTCTGCCGTGCCCATAAAGCTCACCCTATCCTCGACTAGTTATCGACCCCGTTTATAATACACATGGAGGACATATTAGTGTTTAACTAGGAGAGGTTCTAGGTCGAGGCCTTGATGCCTGATAGCATGGTTCAGTTCGTCGCGAGCCAGTCACAGATCTCTCTGGGACGGCCTCATCATCCCTTTAGGCTCTCTTGTTATAGAGGTTTAAATTAGTGATCATACCATGACGAAAGGAGCCGGGAAAAGAGGTAACTAGGAGAAACGGGGGGCTCTTCAGGGTATTATGAGGGATAGTACAGCTTTTTGTATGTGTAGCCTGTTCTCGGCCTGATCCCAAACAATGCTCCTCGGACTGTCTATAACTTCGTCTGTGACCTCTTCCCCCCTCATTGCTGGTAGGCAGTGCATGAATAAGGCTTTGCTGTCCGCTTTCTCCATGAGCTCTTCGTTGACCTGGTACTTCTTGAGCAACTTTTTCTTTTTCTCAGCTATAGTCTCTTGTCCCATGCTAACCCATACGTCGGTATAGACTATATCAGCGCCCGCGACGGCTTCAAAGGGATCCTCGACGAACTCTATTTTAGCCCCTGTCTCCTTGGACTCTCTTAGCGCATACGACAGTATTTCAGGGTCAGGCCTTAGCTCTGGGGGGCTTCCCACAGTTATGTGAAGCCCTAGCTTGGCACCCGCAATTATGAGACTGTTTAAAACATTGTCGCTACCATCGCCCACAAACGCTAGTTTAACCCCTTCTAGCCTGCCCTTTTTCTCATAGATGGTCATCATATCGCCTAGGGCCTGTAACGGGTGTACCCTGTCGCTAAGCCCGTTAATGACAGGTACTCTCGAATGCCTGGCTAGCTCGACTAGCGTTGAATGCTTCTTAACCCTGGCCACTATGGCATCAACATACCTTGATAATACACGCGATGTATCAGCTATAGTCTCGCCTCGTCCTAGCTGGAGCTCGTTCCATGACAAGTAGAGGGGGTGCCCGCCAAGCTGCCTGATCCCTACTTCAAGGCTAACCCTTGTCCTGGTACTAGGTTTTTCAAAGATTAAGGCAATAGACCTCCCCTTTAGTAGAGGGATCTCCTTCTCGCCAGAATAGTACCTCCTCTTGAGTTCTAGGCCAAGAGCTACGATGTGTAATATCTCCTCCCTGGAGTAATCTACAAGCCATAGAAGATGCCTACCTTTTAGACCACTAATACTGCCCACACCATCCACCATCAAAAGGAGTACCAAATCTAAGGTATTAATCTGGTTAGCCCTAAGCAACTCCGGTTTTAAAGTCTAATCTAAGCAGTTCAGGCTGTCTGTCTCAAAGTCCTCTCGGTGCAACAGAATACTGGGAACTTTAGGGGGCCTAGTTCTATGTTGCTAGCTAAATATTCGAAGACTCTGTCCACTATGAGAGAGAGCGAAGGGACGGATGCTTGCGCAAGAACCTCGTCATTCACCTTTATTATGGGCAAGCCGTGTTGCGCCGCCTCTGTATCGCCCACAGGGATCTCGGTTACTTCAACATCTACCTCAACACCATAATTTCTTGCCAGTAGAACTGCAGCCTCTCTGACCACGCGCACAGCTAACCTGCTAGTTCCGTCTAGCCCGGAGTATACCACTATCTTAGCGTCTGCCAAGGATCAGCCACCCTTCTATACTATGTCTTGGATCGTCGATTACCTGACAGGCTCCATAATACTGGCATATTATTCTGATAGCTCGTTTCCAGAGCGCCTAACACACCGTTGCATGCCTGGGCAGCCTAGAGAAGCCGCCAGAAGCCTTCTATATATTGGGTTAAACCAGAGAATTTAGGCATGCAAACGGCAGCTAACAGGGAGGGGACAGGTGCTTACAATTATTTAGACCCGGCCACATACTATGGATCCCGGTGTAAATGGTATTGGTAGAGACTAGTAGCATTGAGAGTAAAATCAGCGTGGGCAGGGGCGAGTTGAGACAGCTCTTGAAAGAGCTTAAGAAGTGGAGCGCGCCAGCTACAGTTCTTCTAAGCCTATATATTCCCCCGGGGAGGCCTCTGAGTGATGTAATGCAACTTCTACGACAGGAGTATTCAATTACAGACAACATAAAGCTGAAGAGGACCAGGCAAGCTGTTAAGAGAGCGCTCTCGGCAGCTATGGATAGGCTTCAGCTGATCTCCAAGGTGCCACCAAACGGTCTAGTCGTGTTTTGCGGGGAAAACATGAGCAACGGAGATTTTCTATGTATAATGCTCTCGCCTCCAGACCCCGTGCCCGTGTTCTATTACAGGACTGATAAGAGGTTCATAACAGAGTTTTTAGAGGATATGGTGGAGGAGAGGGACGCTGTAGGGATAATAATAGTGGAGAGAGATCAGGCAACAATAGGCTTGCTCAAGGGGGCCAGGCTAGATGTTTTAGAGGAGCTCCACGGCTACGTCCCGGGGAAGCATAAAATGGGGGGGCAGAGCCAGAGAAGGTTTGAGAGGATAATAGAACAATTAGTCGAAGAGTTTTACAAGAAGGTTGGCGAGAGAGCGGCTAGGCATTTCTTGCCCCTCCTAGAAAAGGGGATCCTCAAGGGGATAATACTGGCGGGCCCCGGTTATGCTAAAATAGATTTCTACAAAGGAGGATACCTTGATTATAGGCTGCAAAAACTGGTGAGTAAAGACATGATAGACGTGGCTTACCAAGGCGACCAGGGCCTTAAAGAGGTAGTAATGAAGGCCAGCAATGTGATCCAAGCCCAGGCCTACAGGGAGTCAACTGAGGCTCTTGAAGAGTTCAAGCTTTACCTTGCTAGGTCGCCTGGTAACGTGGTCTATACCAGGAAGGAAGCAGAGAAAGCGGTAACTATGGGCGCGGTTAAGACGTTACTGGTGCATGAAGAAGTGGAAGATCTAGAGAAATGGCGCGAGCTGTGCAAATCCTTCGGCTGCAAACTAGTAATAATACCTTCAAGCCTTCCAGAGGCTAAATGGTTTCTTGAAACATTTGAGGGAATAGCCGGGATCCTGAGGTATAAGCTTTGACCATACAATTCGCAATACCCCAATTTATCTGATCGACACAACACTATACGCAAGCCTCTCTCCTAGGACACCCGCCTTTCCCGAGGCTTCTCGGGCAGGGGAACCCTTTACCTAGGGCTAGAACTCGATGTTAGCATGTCTCTGCCTCATCTCGTCTTCGCTGATCCCCAGCCTCTTCATCAAGCTATATATCACACTATCTAGGAAAACCATTGTGGTGTCTTCGAAGAGGGTTCCTAGTGGGGCCAGGGGCTCATGTATGCCTAGGATCTGTCTGGCAAAGTAGTCGTCCATCTTAACCATTTTTGTCCTGCCGGGAACTCTTACTACCAGGTCAGCTATTCTACCTAGGGGGCTTTCGGGGTATGTGGTTATGGCAACTACACGGGCTCCCACTTTTTTCGCGGCCTCAGCAGCTGCCACTATGAGCTGGGTTCTTCCAGAGCCCGAAATTGCTATCACTACGTCGCCTTTCCTTACACTAGGCACTATAGTCTCCCCTAGCACGTAAACATTAAAACCCATGTGCATGAGTCTCATGGCAAAGGCCTTGCCTACGAGTCCGCTCCTGCCGGCACCCATTACTAGGATCTTCTTTGACATGTCACTATAGACAGAGGATAACACCTCTATAAAGGCCTTCACGCTCCCGCCGTCTATCTCTTCCACAGCCTTCTTTATGAACTCCGTTATTTGCTCCATCGCGTGGGCTACTAGTTGAAAGGAATCAGTGTTGGTGGATGGAGCCAAAGTCACTTATCCCACTCTAGGATTGTTGGCCAAAGACAAACTTATAACTTTCCCCTCAGGGGAGAACGAAGATGGCAAGCACGTGAGAGGAATGGCGGTATTGTGACGGCTAGGACGGCCAGCTATCGTACCATACACGTCTCCGGGGCTTGAAGCCCGGTTTAGGGAGGCCCGTAGATAACCAAGCAAAGGAGTCCTACGCACACTCCTCTATACCGCCCTTTTCTACGACATCGTTTATTATCTTGTCGACTTCTATTATAGCCGGTGTCTCAGCTATCACTTCCTCGAAGTCTTCAACTCTCTTCCCGGAAAGCGCGTCAAACATCATGGCTGTCTCAATTCTCTTCCCGGCTCTTTCCTTTAGGACGACGACTACGTATAATGGGTAGTAGATTATAGCCTTCTCCTTAAAGAGGCCATGGATCCCGACTATTTTCTCTAGCTTATCAGAGCCTACAAGAGCCGGGAACGCTGTCCCACAGCCTGGCAGCCCTTTAACTAGCCTTGCCCGCTTCTCTTTGGCTGTCTCTACCGGCGATACATAACCCTCTAGGGGTGGTTTGGCTATCCTGTAGTTGTCACCCCCTATATTGTCGACAAGCCCATAGTCCTGTAAAACCTCCATCACCAGCTCCAGGTCTTCCTTCTTTAGAGCCTCCTCTAACCCGCTCAAGGAACACGTCCCCATAGAGCCCAGGTATCTTAGAACCTCTACAGCGTCGTCGCTGAGCTCTCCGAGCTTGCTCCACTCCTCGACTATAGTAATGGAGCCCTCGTCAGCAGAGACCAGAGAGCCCGAAACCATGTCGAAGCAGAGAGAACTCTCCTCGGCCTCAAGGGTCTCTGGCTCTTTATCTAGGGTATGGACGAAGCCGTGCAGGCATAAGAGGGGTATATAAGCAACCCTGGCACCAAGAACCTTGTGACGTCTTCCTTGAAACAGGGATCCTAGAAATGACTGGAGAACGGTTCCTTTATCCACAAGCTCTGCAACATGGCGCCCGCTGACTAGCGGGAGGAAGTGAAACGCCTCTATAGGCTTCCACTCTGGCTCCTCGCCGGTTCTTAAGTGCGCCCTCTTAATGGCTGTAGGGGTCAGTATCACTACTCCCAGCTTTCTGGCTAGAGACTTTATTGGCCTATCGCCGGGCTCGGGGGCTACTACTATTACCTTGTCAGAGCCTGTATCGTTTTTTATAGTATATGCGTGCTCTATGAGAGATATGGTGGGGGGGTCGGGGCTTGACAGTATGACGCCATTCAACACGAACACCGAGTAATCCTTGGAAAAGACGCAGTCGACCTTCCATATAGTACCGCTAGCCCCTCTCACTCCGTCCTTGCACTCGACTCTGAAGCCGCTGTCTAGGAGAAGCTCTACTAGACTCTTAACGGCCCTAGATATGCCTTCAACTCCGTGTTCCTTGTTTTTTGCCAAGTAAACCCTACACCATTTATACTATAACCTTCCGGGATAATATTTAAAGGATGCCAAGCTGTCGGGGGTTCCTGGGAAGGCGCTGGGCACGCGGATCCCTAATGAAAGCTTGCAAAGCGGTGCAGGATCTTTGAGAATTAGGGGAGAGGATAGGGTTAAGGCGGCACTAGTGGAAGAGCTCCAGAGAGCGGCACCCCTAGACGAGGTCCTGGAATGGCTATGGGAGGACTATGGGATAAAGGCCAGGGACTGGGAAACCGCAAAAAGGGCTGTCTTATCAAAGAAAGAGATCACGGCTAGAGACCTAGCCGTGTTCTTGTTAGAGTACGGTGTAGAGGTTGAGAGCTACTGGTACGAGTAGAGAGGACACCTGCGGGGCGCTTAACACGCTCGTAGACGTAGCTAAGCCCATGAGAGGAGGCGACGTGGGCTACACAATCTTCCATGCGTACAGACTGCTAGCAGAAATATGCGATAAGCCGTTGGGAAGACCCAAGATCTCTAGGCTGCTAGGGCTGGGCGAGTCCTCCGTCAAGACCCTCCTTCGGAGACTCAGAGAAGCAGGGCTAGTAATGGAGACTAGTAGAGGGCATAAGGCGACAAACAGAGGATGCACGCTCGCCTTGATCCTCTCAGACACGATTCGCGTAAAACTCGTAGAACACGGAAATATAGAATTCGAGGATGAGAACGGGTGGGGCAGAGCTGCTATAATAGCTGCTAAGCCGCTGGAGCCCCCCAGGGACCTTGTCTCGGTTTACAGGGTGAGAGATAAACTAGTTATGGAGGGCTGCGGGGGGGCAATAATAGGTGGTGTTAACCGGGGAGTTTACACGTTCCCAGGAGTACCAGCTAATATAGCCTCACAGCTGGCAAGCTTGGCAGAAAAAGCGGGCTTAGGTACTGGTAAGGGGCTAGTAGTGTTCCTCAGAGAAAAGGATTTGCATAAAGGATTCTCTTCTATTGTAAGGATGGTTTATGAAGCCTTATGCAGGTAACAATAACTACTATACGCTAACAATGGATCGATGCTTGGAGTATCTTGTGGAAATCGTTAGCGTATTACAGAGATCAATATGCAAACAGTAATATCCAAATTATGAAACAGTATAGCAGCCAATGATATTTCATGCACCATAATATCTATACAGAGTATAATAGTATATCGTAATATAGCATAGACAGCTCAGCACGATTCAAGTATCTCTTTAACCTTCCTTGTTAGGCCAACCCTCAGGCCTAACCTAGGATCCGTGTATATGTATACTATGCCCTTGGACTGGAGAAGCCTTAAAATCTTCATGAGCCATCCAGTGTCTGCCCTCATTTCCTCTGCTAGCTGATCCACGTAAGTATACGTGGTTCCCCACCTGGTGTAATGCTTGAGCAGGGCGCCCGCTACTTCCATTTCCTCTTCGTCTAGAACCCTCTGGAGGATACTTGTTGCACAAGCCGCTTTCGAGGATCTGTCTTGTATTTTATTGTTGATCAAATTCTTTTGGTCCACAATAAACGACAAGAAGCCGCTCTCTCGCCTAGGCTGGGAACCCTCATTCTTGTCTTTTCTTGTAGGCTTTAACGATTCACTGGCAATCTTTTTAGCCAGAGCGACAAACCTGTTGAAAGCCTCGTCAGTCTCCCTGGCCACGACTTCCCGCGCATATTCTTCTCCCTGAGAAGTCAGGTACCATAGGCCGGCTTCGTACTCCACGAAACCCCTACTCTTCCAGTATGAGAGATAGCTGGACACGTACTTTGGCTCATACCCTAAAACGCCGGCGATTTCAGACGCTCTCATAGGCCTAGAAAGCAGTAGAACGAATATTGCGTCTACAAGCTTGCTCCTAGGTCCAGACCTGTCAGCCTCTCCACGCTTCCTCTCTTCAAGTTTTCCAATGAGCTCCCATGGATCCATACCCAACGCTAGCACCTCCCCCAGTATACAATGTATTAGTGTTCAAAGCGAATCTGGGATCGGCCACAGTATTACATTGTAATTACATCGATGCATCCGGCGCCACTAAGACGCTTCCTTCAAAGATTTAGGGAAAACCGATAGAGTACGAGTATGCGAAAGTAGCGTGCCCAAAAAGGCGTGGATGTCATCAACTATTAAGAGAGGCCAGAAGAGGTGATAGGGCCTGTTTGGCGGTTGTGATGTTTTATCAGCGCTCCAGTGGTGTAGCCGCGAAGCGGGAGCTAAACAGGGGCCGAGAATCCAGTATTCCTTATTTACTCTATTTATTTATTATATTTAATGAATTTTAATAAATAATTGTAACTGTGAATGTTAAGTGTTAACCGGGGGGTTAACGGCTACCCGGTTAGAGGCTGAAAAACTCGGCTAAGCTCCTGGCCCTACGCCTTAGGCCTAAGAGGAGGCTGTGGGTCTTCACGTAACTTGCCGAGCCTCCTGTTTTCTCTTTTAGTAGTTCCATTACCTCTTTAAGAGTGGGGTTTACGGCTATAGGGCCCGAGCCCATGGCTTGTTTGACTGTTTCCCTAATGTGCCAGTTGCCTACTGGAGCATAGTAAGATGGCAGGATCTCCCTGACTATTACCACGTCGGCCTTCTCCCCCCTCTTGGCCAGCTCTTCTAAGACTGCCATCCTAGCCGCTGAGAAGCCTCCATCACTGCTTGTTTGCCTGCCCCGGGGGTCCTCGTAGACCTTCCAGTAGATGGGTGACCTGGCTTCCATTGTCCATACGCCTGCGGGGTGCCAGGCTTCGAACCACTCGAACCTTCCGGGACCTGGCATAGTTATCACTAGGAACTTGTTGCCCAGGTACTCTCTATAGTAGATCCTGACCTCGCCGGATTCTCTCCTATCGCGGAGCTCGCGCCTTAGGTGTTGTGAAACCATGTCGTCTACGGCTGTTATGGCCCATCTGGTAGGCACTATCTTTCTCCTCTTCTGGGATCCTATGAGGCCCAGGCTTAGGGCCCTTTGTATTGTGTACACGTCTATGCCTTGTCGATGGAGCTCCCAGACAGCGTCTAGGGCCCTCAAGTCGTCGCTTATAGCCTTCTCGAGGGCCCTTGGTATAGAGGGGGATCCCTCCACTATTATCTTTCTGGCGGGGGCTGTGGGGCCGACTGGTTTTGTCACGCCGTTAAACACGAGCCTAGGGATGGGCTGCTTCTTCAGCAGGGCCTCGCTATCCACGGGCCTAGTGGATACTGCCGCCAGGGAGACCTCTGTCTCGTAGAGTAGCCATGGATCCTTGGCTGGAACCCTCATGCCAGCAGCCAGCATCATGCTCCTGAGCCTTATTATGGCTGAAAGGGGCTCTCTCCTCCTAGCCCATTCTTGGGGAGACTCGTGGTACGCGGCTTCTTCTTCGCTCCGCGCCGCCGGTATCATGTAGTAGACGCGGACTTGAGGGTAACCGGCCTCGCCTACCAGTGCTGAGGGAGGGGTTAGCCCCTCAACGCGTCTCCCCCTAAAGTTGGCCATGGTTGATACTTGCCAGCGGAACTTGTCCAGTATGGGGCATGTTGGGAGCCCGCAGAGCCTCTTATACCCCTTGCATCTAGTGCAGAGCTCTGGGGGTATACTAGGCATTACTCCTCCACCAAGCCCATCCCCCTTAGCCGGGCCAGGATCGCTTCCTCAGCCTCTGAGCCTCTATAGTACTTAACGAGTAGTAAATCCCCTTCCCTGAGCACGCTGCCTGGCTTGACAGGTGTTATCCACCTTCCTTCCCTTCCTAGGGCTAGAGCCACGACGCCCAGCTCGTTGAGCCCCAGTTTCTTGAGGGGGATGTTGGATGCTTTTGGGCCTACCCTGAGCGCTAGGTATGCTTCTTCAGCCTCCTCGATGGTCTCTTCTAGGAACACGCTGTTATAACCCTCAACTACGACCTTCGAGATCCTGGCAGCGGCGTCGGCCACTATCTCCATGGATCTAGCGAAGACTGCAAGGCTGACCATTTCCGGGGCTATCTTTGGGTTAGAGGCCCTGTACGAGTATTCCACGGTCTCTAGGTACAGCCTGTCAACAGCGTCTTCCATGTCGCTGACAAGCTCTGCCAGGCTCTTCGAGTCATAGATTAGGGCGTGGAAGGCCAGGTCGAGCATCTGCCTAGGAAGAGACCTGAGCCTTATAAGTCTAGATGCTAGGTCGTCCCCTATATTGGCTATGGCTACGGCTATGTTCGCTTCTTCTAGTTTGGCCGCAGTCGCTGTATCACCTACTCTCCTAGCCAGGTCTCTCACCTCCTCCAGGGTGCCTCTAACAATTACCATGTCACCTACTTCTAGGCTTGCATCTTCAGGGGCCAGTACATAGGCTCCCTCCTTCTTGACAAGCAGTAGATCTACCGCCTCGCTGACCCTGCTAGCTTGTCTCCTAACATTGATGATTGCCAGTATTTCGTCGCAGCAGTTTATAGCTGCGCTCAGGTAATGTATGGTGGGGTACCCCATGATCACGGTTGAGGCAATATCTCCGGCGGCATCACTGATCATGTCAAGGCTATGCGCTATATCGTAGACCCCGGCAGCTATATGTGCCTCGCTCGGGCTTCTCACAGCCATGCTCGTCAGAGTTACCAGTCTCCTGTGGTACTCGTCTATCTTGTCTTCAAGCTTGAGAACCTCGACAGCCGCCTCTCTGTCCTTGAAGGCCATGGAGTAAAGTGAGAGATCCACGGCTATGCTAGCGTACTGTTTGACCTTTAACAGGATCTCCCTAGCGCTCTCCGCCTTCTGCATGCCGCCTTTCAGTCCTCCTCTTGACTGAGTAGAGTAGTATTGAAGCCTCAGCTATGGGGCCGATCCTCTGCTCTAGGCCTGCCAGGTATATTGGCTGGCCCTTTCTGGCCTCTTCAAGAGTAAAGTCTGGCTCTCCACCGTTAAATGCTAGCAGAGACCCGTCGTCAGGGTTGAACTCTTCCGGGTTCACCTTTCTCTCGGCGTAGTCGCTGGTTACGATGTAAACGCTTCTCGGCTTTAGCAGGTCTATAGCATCGTCTATGTCTTGGAGGACTAGGAGGGATCCTCCGTGTTTCAGCGCGATCCTAGTTGCCTCAGGCACTCCGGATTGGGCAGCGGCCCCATAGACTCTCGTAGCTACTAGTACCTTGAACCCCATGGAGTACACAAGCCTGGCCATGTCGACGAGTTTCTGCACGCTACTCACATTGTGGACGAGAACGACTAGTTTCAGGGCTCCTCACCCAGGCGTGGCAGTATATCTAACGCTATGGCCCTGGCTAGGGGGGGAGGCACGGCCTCTCCTACCATGTCATACTGCGCGTCTTTACTACCTAAAAATACGTGGTGGTCGGGAAACCCCATAAGCCTGGCCTGCTCCCGCACAGTCAAAAGCCTGTCCTCGAAGGGGTGGATCAGCCTAGATGTCCCCATTATGGTTGGCGCGGGCTTCCTCGGGTCAACTCTAATATAGTTGGGCAGCCTCCTCCCCTCTGCCCCCCTATAAGTGATAAGGCTATCGCCCCACCTTAACCTGGAAACCCTTTTCTGGTGCCTCCTGGGCAGTGGGGAGGGCTCCTCGTGGTTCGGCACCTCTAGGCTGCCAGGCGGGGGCAATCCCTCCAGGGCCCTTGACACGTTCACCCTACCCAGGGGCTTAGGCGTTATCCTAATATTGGAGACGAACACCCTGGTCCTCGAGCTGGGCACCAGGTAATCCTCGGCCCTCAGCACGTTGAAGAAGACACTCTCATAGCCGACTTTGGAGAGTTCTTTCCTGATACTGCTTCTCAAGGGGGGCTCTAGTATGCCGGGCACGTTCTCTATGACGAAGACTCTGGGCTTCAGTTCCCCTATAAGCCTGATCGCGTGCAAGAACAGTACACCACGGGGATCCCTGTAGAGCCTGTCTAGGGGGTCCCTCTCCCGTCCAGGATTGGCTCCCGTAAACGGCTCGCATGGAGGGCTGGCTATAACTACGTCGAAGTCACCCCTATCCATTCCTACAAAGTCCCTGATAACTGCGGCGCTAACATTCTTAACGTCTTCCGCGAGAACCTCGGATGGGGGAAAGTTGAGCTTAAAGGTCTTAGCGGCTGGAGGAAAATTGTCTATGCCCAGGACTATGTCGTAGCCTTCGTCCTGGAAGCCTCTAGAGAAGCCGCCGGCCCCCGAGAAAACGTCAAGAACCGAATATTTCTTTCTCATCCCTTCTAATCTCCTCCTCGAGCCTCGCTATCTCCTCCTCCAAGGCTCTTGCATAATCGGAGCTGCTCCTATCCTCCTCCAGCATGAAACCACATCTTGGGCACACGAACTCATAGTCGAACGCCTCGTCGAACGTATAGCGGGATCCGTCCTGGGGGCAAACGTAGAAGCTATTATTCCTCTCGTGTTCGAGCCTGGTCTTGAGCTTCTCCAGGACGGCCTTCTTCCTCCTTATAATGGAGGTGTTTAAGGCTTCCCTATCAACGACCCAGTAATACCTGGTCGATCCTGTCTTAGGGTGACGCCCCCTCCTGTAAGTGGCAAGCCTTAGGTCATAGAGTAGTCTCAAGATCTTCCTAATCTCTCCCTGTTTGTACCCTGTTAGTGGTTCTAGGTCTTCATCGCTTAACCCCTTAGAGTTAGTGGGAGACACTATTAGCCTAAATACATGGACGGCCTTGTCTGGGTCTATTCCTTTTTTCTCGGCCATGTCATGTATTAGCCTTTCAAGACTCTTGACTGCCCTCTCGCTGGTCCTCGACACTCCCAGTCACCTTAACAACATTATAGTCAGCGATTAAAACCTCCGAGAATACTTCTAGAACTATTAAACCTTATTAATGTCTAGCAAGAGGGCTTTATCCAGCGTATAGCTACTTAGCTAGACCGGATCCACGGGTCCTCTACTATCTCCCTCTTTTCATTCACGGAGGCTGACAATCTTTTTCTCTCTAGGTGAGGGCTGTATCTTAAGTTTTGCCCCCTTGAACTGGATCCTAGCCCATTCGCCCCGGAAAAGCCTGTCGAGGAATACTGCAAGGGCTGATACTTCGCTGTGGGGCTGGTTACCTATGGCGACATTGTAGCTGGCTATCTCGTAAAAGTCCCTAGGAGTCTTTTCGGCACCCACTACTATGAGCTTTTCCCTACTACTCGACCGGATTTCGTCTATAAGCTCTTCTACTGGGAGCCCATACATGGTTAAGTGTATAACCTCGCCTCCCTCCTCCCTCCATTTAGACGCATACCTTACACTATTAACCCCGCACTCGCTGTGAAAGGGGCCGCCCCACAATTCTACAACCCTTCTTATAGACTCCATTATTGAGGGATCGCATGTGTCACCTAGTATGAAGCCATTGGCTCCAAAGGCTCTGGCAGCCAGCGCTACATGGGTTGTAACCCTTTTATCTCTCTGAGGCCTATGCCCTATTCTCAGCACAAAGACCCTGCCATACTTATCTGCTGGGTGCAAGTTTCTACACCCAAAGCTACAGCTATGGAAGCCCTAGATAGCTCTTCTAGCCCTTCGCCGGTCCTGGCTGAGACAGGTATTATAGGAGACTCTCTAGAGAGAGAGTATAAGATTTCTCTAACCATGTAGGATTTCCTCTCGTAATCCAATGGATCCACCATATCCACCTTGTTCAGCCCGACCACCATAGGTATGCTGCTCGCCCCGATATCTGCCAGAGTCTTAAGCCCTGCCCTGAGCTTCTCCCTCAGATCTCTTTCTGGCTCTGAGACGTCTACTACGAAGATTAGGGAGTCAGAGAGTGAAACCTCTTCGAGGGTAGAGAAGAAAGCCTCTATAACCTCTGGGGGCACGTCCCTTATGAATCCTACAGTATCGATGAATATAGCCTTGACGCCTCCGAGTTTAACCAGTTTATGCTTGGGATGGAGTGTTGTGAAGTACTTCTCGCCTACAGGTTTTGACTCCCCAGTTATCCTGTTAAAAATCGAGGTCTTCCCTGCAGAGGCGTAACCGACTATGGAGACGTGAATCATGCCACCATGCCTTCTCTTCTCAGCCCTCTCCTTTATAGTCAGCCTTATTTTTTCAAGTTCTCGTCTTATCTTGGCCAGTCTCCTTGTTAGGTGCCTATAGTAGGAATCTATGGCATACCCTCCGGGCCCCAAGAATCCTGGGTACTCGCCCATCTTTGATCTCCTGATCAGCTCTCTAACCATCGGCAGTTCGTGCTTTATCTTTGCCATTTCTATTTGGAGTCTTGCCTCCCTGCTCCCCGCGTGTTCTGAGAATATCTCGAGGATCAGCTCCACTCTATCGATGACTCTTACTCCGGCCTCCTTCATGACTTTGAAAGCTGACGATGGCTGGAGGTTCCCATAATATATTATGGCGTCTACCCCGTTATCCCTCGCAGCCTTGACAGTTTCTGCTAGAACTCCCTTGTTGATCCTCCATTCATCCCTTGCCTTGACTATGCCCGCGACCTTATAGTTTGCCGACTCAGCCAGCGCTAGGGCCTCATCTATCTGGTGCCTCCTTGCTCTAGGTATTATCAGTAGCGCCTTCTTCAAGCCTACTCCTCTTCCCTCCTAATGACAACAATGTCTCCTAGGGTAATATCGGTTGGAGGTTCTGCCTCGAACTCTTCAGGCTCCTCGCTCGGCACGACAAGCTTGACCCTTAGAAGGGACTCCATTTTCCTGGCCAGCTCTATTGGCGGCTTGTACTTGCCCGACTCTATCTTCCTTAGAAGCGACTCGCTTATTCTCAGCTTCTCTGCGAGAACGGATAGAGGCCACCCTCTCTCCTCGCGGGCCCTTTTAATTCTCTCAGCATAGTCCGTAACTATCTCCAGGGCTTCGATACCTCTAATGCCTGGCAGCCTCCTCCTTGGCTTGTAGCTCTGTGCAGTTCTGGGCTGTGATCTCAGAGGCTTTGCCCTGCCGCTAGACGACATCTTAGTGTAGCAGCCTAGGCAAAGCTCCATCTCGACCCCGTCAACCTCTGCCCTGAAGGGTTTACCATGTATGGGCCTGCCGCAGGACTCACAATAGCTCACAGGCCTTCTCTGCATTAGAGCGGGCACCAAGTGGTACTACAGTAGTGCTTACGCCTTATAATATTAACATTGGAATAATGGGTTTCCCTCCTTTTTAAAGCTTAAACGACAAGAACCCTTAATGGTGGCCAAGGTGTCGCTTAGCAGCCATCCTGAGAAGAGCGACTACGTGGACGACGAAATAGCGCGTCTTAGGGAGCGTGTAAGGTATCTGACACAGCTCAAGATAACCCTAGAGCGCGACTTAGAATACTACAGGAAAGAGCTGGACAAACTGCTCTCACCCCCCCACATAGAGGCGGTCGTCCTAGAAGTGCTCGAGGACGGTAGAGCAGTCGTGAAGAGCACTACGGGGCCTAACCTTATAGTAAACATAGCTGCCAGCGTCGATGTTTCCAAGCTGAGGCCAGGGGTCATTGTCGGGCTTAACAACCGCGGATCCACCATAGTAGAGGTTCTACCCAAAAGAGTCGACCCACTGGTTAAGGCCATGGAGGTCATCGAAAAGCCCGACGTCACATTTGACGATATAGGCGGGCTCAAGGAGCAGATACGCGAGCTCCACGAAGCCGTGGTTCTACCCCTAGTCAAGCCAAAAATCTTCAAGGAGTTAGGCATAGACCCGCCTAAAGGGGTGCTTCTCTACGGCCCCCCAGGAACCGGTAAAACCCTTCTTGCAAAAGCTGTAGCCTCAACATCTAATGCAGTCTTCATAAGAGTCGTGGCTAGCGAGTTCGTTAACAAGTTCATAGGAGAAGGAGCTAGGCTGGTAAGAGAAGTCTTCAGGTATGCTAGGGAGAAGGCCCCTGCAATAGTTTTCATAGACGAGATAGACGCTATAGGCTCTAGGAGAATAGATATGGGGACAAGTGGCGACAGAGAAGTCCAGAGAACGCTCCTCCAGCTACTCGCAGAAATAGACGGGTTCGAGCCCCTCTCCAACGTGAAAGTTATAGCAGCTACTAACAGGGTAGACCTACTGGATCCAGCTCTTCTCAGGCCAGGGAGATTCGACAGGCTCATAGAAGTGCCTCTACCAGACTACAAGGGGAGGTTGGAGATCCTAAAAATACACACGAGAAGAATGAAGCTAGGCAAAGACGTTAACCTGGATTACATAGCCAGGGCAACTGAAGGTTTCAGTGGCGCTGATCTCAAAGCACTAGTCACAGAGGCAGGCTACTTTGCCATAAGAGAGGGGAGGAGCTACGTCGTTGGGGCTGATTTCGAAAAAGCACTAGAGAAGGTAGGAGCCCGCAAGAAGAGGGGAAGAAGCCTGACCCACCTATAGGTATCATGCATGCCGTACTGGAAAACAGGATTAACGCGCATCACAGGATTCTATTCGATTTCAAGTTGTCACTGGAATATAGCTCCCGGTGGTTGGTGCAAGGATGCTGGATACTGGAGAGTAATGCCGTTAAAAGCCAAACTAGATTATTATAACTATTCTACTTTTTCACCAAGTACGGGCGTCTTGCAGGCTCTAAAGGGATAAAGCGCGGGATTAGTTCATATTACATGTATATTCCTCTTTCCTCCTCGCTAGTTTCTCTCCTTTGCTGTTCTACTAGCAGTTTTAGGGTTTTCGCCATTTCCTCTCTCTGCTTTGTAGCCATCTCTTCTAGCGTGGCCGTGTCTGTCTTTATGCCAAGTATTTTTTCGGAGATGACGTTAACTCCTACCAGTGCCGCGTCGTAGTCTACTTCTTCTACCATGGAATAGGGGAGCACCATGATCGCTGGGAGCCTGTAGTAGTCCATGTACATGTATAGCAGTGCCAGGGGCCCCATGACCCCAAGGCCAGGCTCCATCAGGGGGGCGTCGAGCCTTTCCCTCTTATAGTACCTGTTGGCTATCCACCTGTAGCCGTGCTTCTCGTCTCTGGGCTTGAAATCCCTGCTGAGTCCCCCGACAAGCACTGCGAACTCTATGCCCTCGCTTTTGGCCCACCCTGCTAGTCCAGAGGCGTAGGTGTCTAGGTATTCTCTATCTGGTATAGCCCTGTTAACCACTATAACGGTTTTAGCCTTATCCGAGAAATAGAGCTCGTAAGGGAATCCGGCACCGTCCTCTTCTATAAGGAGGACTGGCGGCAGGGGGCTCGATATAATGTAGCCTATCTTTTTGGCTCCTAGGGCTAGTGAAAGATGTTTTGAAACCATGTAGCCTACCATGCCAAAGCCTCTGAAGCCGGTCACTAGGATCGAGCCTCTAAGATCCACGTCTTTCTCTGTGAGGACTACGCTGAATTCTTCATGCATTCTTTTTCACCTTTTTTCTAACTCTGACAACTTCACCGGTCAGGGCGTTTCTCGCTATTATGGGTGGTAGCCTCAATCTACCTACACCAATCAAGTTATCACCAGGGTCTACTATTATAACTTCATCGCCGGGCCTGAGGTTCTCGTCCAAGTCGACTAGGTGTTTCACGAGGACGCTACCTAAAGGCCTGTACCCTTTCTCGACTATTACCCTGAAACGGGGTGTTTTTGAGTTAGCTGCAACTATTCTCCCTGCTGTGATGCTTAGAGTGAATAGGCCGTCCGTGGGCCTCCTGGTTAAGATCCTTTCGTTACCCCAGTACACATACTTTATTTTTCCTCTTCTCGAGTATTCTACCAGTAATCCTTCCAGGCCCGCGATAGCTCTGGCGACTCTATAGTCAAACTGGTAAGCCAGCACGGCTTCGATAGTTAGCAGGTCTCTTTCACTAGGCTTTGCAGGAGCCAAACTCGTCGCCCCCAGCTGTGCCGTTGACGAGCCTCGGGATCAAGCGTCTAGGAAACCTATATTAACTGTGGCTCCATGTTTTTCGATAATTTTTCTGGCCCCTTCTCTAAGCTTCTCTTCTAGCAACCTAGAGTAGGGTTCTCCCTTGAACAGAAATATGTCAAAACTCTTATAGCCTTGCACGGCGAGTTTCTCCATGTATTGTGTAAGGGTCTTGCTAAGATCTGAGACCACGGGCTCCGCGAGATTCTTGGGCCAGCTAGAGTGTATAGTTGGATAGATGCCGCAGAGATCGCTCGGGATCACGCCTAGGTATGGGGCATAGAAGGCTAAGTGTTCCTCTTTCTTGTATGTCGTTTTTTTATTCAAAACACATGGCTCTCCCCTTTCTAGGGGGTAGAAGACGGCTTTGGCAGCCTGTGGGGCCCTATAACCTTCCAGGACATACCTCTTGTACCTGACAAGTTTTGGGTTCCACAAGCTCTCCTCTCCATAGAACCTAACCCCTCTTACGTCTGGTTTCGTTCTGGGCAGAAACTTCTCTATATAGCCATAGTAGTTCTTTAGCCTGTAAAGTGCGTCGAGGCTTCTGGGGTGGCTCCTGGCATACGCTTCTAAGAGCTCCCATAATCTTCCCTCTCTTATGTGTTGCTTTACCTCTTCTATAGTGTTCTTGATTACGTACAGGTTGTGTATGGCGAGTAGCCTTGTTCTCTCATTCTTTTCCATTTCTCTGAGGTCTCCTGGGGTCCTTGACGAGCACACGGGGCAATTACAGGCGAAGTAGTCTAGGGACTCTAGCGGGGTAGCTCCAAACCTGGTCATGTATCTCCCGTCCCTAGCGTAGAGAATATAGGATGCTGAGTCGAACATATCTACACCTAGGGCTACGGCAAAGGGGATTATTAGGGGGTGGCCGGCCCCGAAGAGATGGGTGGGTAACGCCGGGTTCAGGTTGGATTTAGCCGCGTGAATTATGTCGATTACAGTATCGTACTCGTATCTCTCCAGGAAGACTGTAGGGCTACCTATCCCGTAGACCCTGTAGTGCGGCATTGAAGCGGCGATTCTGGCTGATTGCTCTACCAGGTCGAGATGCTTGCCTCCCTGAATAGGGAGCACCCAGAGAGTCTCAGAGGATTCTATCAGGTGTAGCGCTTCCCTGGCCCTTTTTATGGTTTCTTCAACAGTTTTCATGGCCTCCTTCTTTCCTACGTCGCCTGTTGGCACGTCGAGGATAACCCCTATGTCACTGCCTATTCCTTCCTGGTACTTGATTATGGTTTCCTGGTCTACGTCTATCCTGCCGTACTCTAGTAGTTGGTAAGCACCAGAGTCCGTCATGACTATTCCATCGAACCCCAGGAACCTATGGATGCCCTTCTCCAGGATCTCGGCGCCATAGGTTTTAAGGAGGATGTAGGCATTTGTTATGAGCTGTCCAAAACCTATCCCAACTATCTCCTCCACGCTTATTTCCTGTCTACGGGGGTCTATAACGGGGAAAAAAGCAGGCGTCTCTATAGTACCCGACTTGGTTACTAGCCTTCCTATTCTGCCAGCTAGATCTATGTCCCTTACCTCAAACAGTAGTCCCACCCTTCCGATCATAAGGGTCTTTGCCTTCGCTCTAGGCTTATGAGCCCCCCTTCTGCCTCATGTACTCCATGAACAATGTGTGTATTCTCTGTGCCAGGACTCCCGAGCCCTCTACACCGTCTTTCGAGACTCTAATGCTCTTCGAGACTTCTACCACGTTTATGTCATCATAAATCTTTATCAAGTGTCTACCTATACCGCCCTCCCTCTCTAGGAACTCCGCAAACTCCTTAGCATCGAACAAGGACTCTTCTGTTAGAATTATCTCGCTAATGCTTGAACCGTAAATGAAGACCAGAGGTATTTTGGATCCATTGCTATCCTCGGCTTTTTCCAATACAAGGCTCATGGACGACGTGTCTATGCCTACGAGCTTACCTGTATACTCTTTACCACTATTTAGGACTACAGTTATTCTCTTGTCTAGCATCGAGTTCAGCTTAGCCGCAAACCTCCTCGCAGCCTCTGTTGCAAGGGCCATTTTTAATTCCCCCGTTACCCGCTTTTGTAAACGGGCTATATAGAGTTAAAAAGTGGGTGGCAGGGATGGCTAAGACCCTAGAAGGCGTTGTAGAGAAGATTGAGGAAGGAGCCCTTAAAGGGCAGCTTCTAGCGACAATGAGGTCTGGAGAGGTTGAAGTGACTTTTGACCTGATAAGGGATGTTATGAATTTCAAGAAAGGGGAAAAACTTAGGATCCATATTACAGAGGAGAAGCCAAAAGACTTGGATAGGTTCGACTTCTGCGGTCACGGCTATCTAGTAAACGAAGAGTCCCAGACAGGTATGACACTATTTTCAATCTGGGGCATACTTTTCAAGTTCACGCCACCTATAGGGCTACAAGCCGACAGGAAGTATTATCTCTGCATAGAAAAGGC
The DNA here is from genome assembly GCA_015521705.1 of Desulfurococcales archaeon. Classification (GTDB taxonomy): domain Archaea; phylum Thermoproteota; class Thermoprotei_A; order Sulfolobales; family Acidilobaceae; genus S141-84. Next base: position 3,290 of record WANR01000035.1, on the reverse strand, counting down.
GTAAGAAAAAGGAGGGCTAACCCCCGGGGGGTCCCCCGCGTTTTTATGTTCTTAGATGGAGTAGTTACACCTTTTGCGATAAGGCGTTTAATACGGAGCCTCCCATTTTTATAAGGCTATTACCTTAATATGGGTAAGCATTATGGGGCTCTCACCTATGGGTATTCGGGTTCCTAGAACGCTAAGACTCCTTCCAGGCCTCTTCGGCGTGGTTCTAGCCCTTAAAGCTCTAGGCCTCGACTTTGAAGTAACAGCGATGCCGAGACTAGGCCTACAGGGCCTTTTCTTGCTAGTTTTAGCGGTGGCCGCCATTGTTCTTCTCTTTATGAAGGGTTTGGCGGCCCTTTACCAGGGCCATGGCAAGGCACTGGAGGTAGACGTAGGCTCCGATGTCTACCGAGAGGGTAACAACCAGGGAGTTTCCCTGCTTGAGATCAGATTTAATAGTAAAAGTGTGAAAGACAGTGCCCTCTTGAAAATACTTTCACTTGCCAGGATTCGGGGAGTCAAGGCAGCTTCTAGGTACACCTTGATACTAACCTTGAATAAAGGGGTAGAAAGACTCTTTGTATCCATAGAGGGCAGCGAGGCCGAGAAGGACCTCTTCAAAGCCCTAGTCTCATCTATATCTGAGGACCTGAGGATCATCGAGGCCAGCGGCGATAACGGGCCCTCCACGGCCCTCTTCCAGGAAAAAGGATTCCATCCCAGATCGCCGGCAAACGACGAAACCCTGGCAGGAACTGACTCTTTCAAGGGTTTAGGGGTAACTAGGGGCAAAGACGACCTGTCAAGTCCACGCCTCTACGTTGGGAAAACACTTTACCCCGAGGAAGGCGCATATCTGTTTCTCGACAAAAGAGACCTCGCAGGCCATGTAGGTGTCTTTGGCTCTACCGGGACAGGCAAGTCAACGACGCTCTTTACTATAGCTTGCAGGGCGTGGAGCGATATGGGCCTTGCGACTATACTGCTCGACTGGACGGGAGAGCACTCCGAATATATAGCGGGCACCCTCGGGAATCACCCCGGAGAATTCAAGCTATTAGACCCAGTAAGCGGAGACGCAGCGCTCAACCCGCTGCTCCTAAGCAGAAGCAGTGAGGGAGCGGATGTTGTAGTGGAGATCCTATCCAAGGCCCTCGACCTGAGCGAGCCCCAGTCTTTCATGCTAAGAAGGGTTATAGAAGACAGTTCTCCCCACACTTTGGGCGAGCTAGAGGTATATGTGGAAGCCTTACCAGAGGAATCCAGGTGGGATAGGGAGGTTAAGAGGGCTTTATTAAGGAAAGTAGGCGTCTTGACCCGAGGAAGCGCCAAAAGGGCTTTTTCCGCGTCGGATCCTTACCTTTTCCAGTTTCAGGGTTCTGGGACCCACTTTTTCCATATTGTCAGGCTTGACAATATAAGGAGCCTCGCAGCTAGGAGGGCTTACTCGCTAACCCTGCTGGCTACAATGTTCTTCAAGGCACAGGAGAGAAGGATCGACGGCGAGTTTCTAGTAGCAATAGACGAGGCACACAACGTTTTCACACTCAATGGCTCGAAAATGGGCCTGCTAGAGCTGCTTGTATCCGAGTCGAGGAAATACGGGTTGTACGTGGCGCTAGCTACCCAGTCCCCCTCACTGGTTCCTAACCCTATAATCCTGAATACTAACACCAAGATAGCTCATGCTCTGAGAAGCTACAGGGATAAGACAGTCATTGCAGAGACCATGAGCCTCCCACACGACCTTCAGGAGATGATAGACAAGCTGGCTGTAGGGACGGCCGTGTTCCAGTCGGTATCACTCCCTGAACCCGTAATTGTAAAGGTCGAGAAGCATAGACCAGTAGGAGACAACATCTGCTAGATCCTCGTCTCTCTCTAGCCAGAAAATAGTTAACCCCGTACGCCCCCGTGATACCTTGTCTTGTAGAAGATGGGCTACTTCTTCTAGCCTCGTAGCATCTATCTCAACGACTTTGTCCTCATAGCCAAGCAACTCGTCAGCCATGGAATCCAGAGCCTCGGCCAGGCAGTTCTCTAGAACTTTTCCCTTGGGCCAAGGCCTAGAAGCCAGCCTGGCGCACAGGGATAAGGGGTGAACCCTCAGAAGGATGACTAGTGATATGAGGTCCTGGAAGTTTCTTAACCAGAAGCCTGGATAAACCGTCTCGAGTACTATGCACCTTTGCGTAGAGCTAAGAGTGCCTAGCAGAGACCTTATCTTAACCATGTCGACTTGGCTCTCGTCTAGAACCATGGTGTCCCGATATGGATCGGGTTTTAGGTACTCTCTAAGCAATTCTTCTTGTTTAAGGGTAGAGCACTGCCAAGTCCTGGATATGAGGCTAGCTAGAAAACTCTTGCCTGTTCCTGGCACTCCGGCTACTACCAGCACTCCCTGCAGGATGGCCACCGATCTATGTTGGAGAATGAGGCTTTAAATTGGGAACCGTTTTTATAAAAACCTATTAGTATTTTTGTTTTTTATTTTGTTTAAAAGTTTAGGGGATCCCTGTTTAATCCTCTTTTTCTTCCTCTTCTTTCCCGCCTTTCTTCTCCTCTTCCTTTTCCTCCCTCTTGGCAGCTATCACATCGTCTATTCTCAGTATTAATGTAGCCGCCTCTGTGCCGGCCTTAAAGGCGTTAACTTTCACGCGGGTCGGCTCTATAACTCCGCTCTCCCACATGTCCACGGCTTCTCCAGTGCTTACATCGACCCCTGCCCATTTCTGGCCTTTCTCGTGGGCGCTTCTCAGCTTCATTAAAGTCTCTACGGGGTCATGGCCCGAGTTGTAGGCTATGATTTGTGGTATAGATTCTAGAGACCTCACGAAAGCTTCGGCTGCTAGCTGCTGCTTGCCTGGGATTGATTTGGCCCAGTCCCTCAGTCTCCTGGCAACTTCTACCTCGACAGCCCCGCCTCCAGCGACTATTTTACCATCCATCACGGCGTCAGCCACGGAGCTTAGAGCATCGTGTATGGCTCTATCCGCCTCTTCGACAAGCCTCTCAAAGCCTCCTCTTATCAGTATTGTTACGCTTCTCGGGTTTTTGGCTCCTTCTATGAACACCATTTTGTCTTCTCCTACTCTCCTCTCCTCTACTAGGTCCGCATAGCCCAGATCCTCCGGTGTTAGGTCATCTATGTTGGTTACTATTTTTGCTCCTGTGGCCCTGGCCAGCTTCTCTATGTCGCTCCTCTTAACCCTCCTAACAGCCAGGATCCCCTTCTTCGCCAGGAAGTGCTGGGCAACATCGTCAATACCCTTCTGAGTAATAACAACATTAGCACCAACACT
>WANR01000034.1 GCA_015521705.1 Desulfurococcales archaeon | reverse complement strand
CTATAGACGATATTACCTGGGAAACCTGCTCGGGATCCCGGCTATCCTTGGCCAGTCTCCGGGCAGCCTCGACAACGGCAGCCTCTCTTTCCCAGTGCAGCTCCCAATACGAGGCCTTAGCCAATACCGACACCTCCCAGCACTAGATTACCCTCTTCTACTGTTTTTCGCGAGGAAAGCATAGGAGTAACCGGGTAACACCTACGTTAGAGAGGGCTCGGAGTAGGGTACCCGGAGAAGTCGATTCTATTCTCTAACGACCTCTTTAGCGTTCTGCCCTGTTCTAGACTCTAGATCTATTTAATGCCCTTTGCAAAGTAAAAAGAGGGGTTCAGGCTTGAAGGGGGACTTCTACGTCATCGGCGCCGGCCCGGGCGGTGCTGGGGCTGCGTGGGCGGCCTCCAAGGAAGGCTATAAGGTGGTAGTGTTTGAGTCTTCGAACAAGCTGGCTTCTAAGCCTTGTGGCAGAGGGATCCCCTTAACTGGGGATCTACCCGTGAAGATCCCACGTGACGTCGTGTATCATAAGATAAGGAGGGCAGTAATGTATGTAAACGGTAAGTTCCTGTTTGAGTACGAGAGAATGTTCGACGGCTACATAGTCGACAAGGCAGCTCTCCTGGAAGCCCTCATAGTAGAGTCCGGCAGCGAGCTAGTCACCAGGGCCAAGTACGAGCCCCGCCGCAGACAGGTCAAGACCCCGTCGAGCGTTATGGATTTCAACAAAGCTACAGGCCAGCCACAGGGAGTTTTCGCCGGGGGCCACGCCTACTATGAGGGGGAAAAGATCTTGGCCATACAGTACATAGCCCGCGGCGCCAGCGGCATTGATGAGGCTTCACTCGAGATCTACTTTGACACCCACATACTAGGCTACTACTACGTGTTCCCCGGGGAGCCGAGTAAAGTTGAGATAGGTGTTGGGGGCTTTGCAGGTTTCGAGACGCTCAAGAGGGGCCTAGACGCTTTCATAAAGAAGGACCCCAGGTTCCGTGGTGCTACGCTTGAAAGGCTTGAAGGGGCACGCATAGCCGTGGGAGGCTTGCGCCTTGGCGACATTAACGGGTTTTACCTTGTAGGCGAGGCCGCGGGCTTCGTTCTGCCATTGACTGGGGAGGGTATCAGGCCCAGCATAATCTCTGGCTATGAGGCAGCCAGGGCTATAGCTAACGGCGAGAATGTGGCAAGAAGACTTGAATCCGCTAAAATATCCAGGGCAGTGAGGATCCAGAGGGCTATACTTGAGAGAGTAAAGAAGATGGATCCAGGGGAGAGGGAGAAGCTACTTTCGATGCTTCCAAGGGAGGCCCATGCAGAGATAGCTCTGGGCACCCTGAACATTAACAGGATTGCCAGGTCGCTAGTTGATAAGCCCCAAGTTGCTGCCAGGCTGTTATCTCTCATAGTGTGAGGTGTGCTTTTCATGGTGTTTGGGGGGCTTGTAGACGATAGGGATCTCAAGATACTCAAGATACTAGAGGAGGACTCGAGGAAGGCGTGGAGCAGTATAGCCAGGGATCTCAAGGTCAGCGAGACGACTGTCTACTTGAGGGTGAAGAGGATGAACAAGCTCGGGATCCTGTCGGGCTTTACTGTAAGGGTTGACCCGGAGAAGCTTGGTTTGAAGGTAACACTATTCCTTTTACTGAAGGCCGAGGCATCGAAGGTTGACAGGGTGGGCATGGAGCTCTCGAAAGTAGAGTTCCTTGACGAGGTCTACCAGGTGGCGGGTAGCCACCAGTTCCTGGCTAAAGCTAGTTTACCGAGCTACGAGCACGCCTTGAAGGCTATAGAGCGTGTAGCCTCCATAGACGGGGTGTATAGTGTTGAGACAATAGTGTCCCTGAGAACCATTAAGAGGGAGGATAACTACGTGTCGAAGGCGCTATACTGGCTGGAAGGCGGTCAAGCGAGAGCCTCAGGCCACTAGTAGCCACGGTTTGCGACTCTTCATCCCGCCGGTTTTAATGGCTGTGTTGTGAGGGGTTAAGGGTTTTCTAGCCATGGCGCCAGGCCTCTCGGAGCGTGCTGGGCTGAGACTTATAGCGCGCCCGCTGGCGTTATTAGCTATAGTAGCCTTCTTTTCCATTAGAATAGTTGTAGCACCCTATAGTGCTGGGAGCGATATAGCCCAGTTTAGGGGGTTTGCTGAGAGCTTTGAGGCAAGAGTTTTTTGCATGTACATCTACTCGGAGAGACAAGATAATTGGCCCTACAGCTGGCTCTACGTCTATCCGCCAATAATGGGGCTTCTGCTTTCAGGCCTCGCGAACTACGTGGACTCAGGTGTTGATTTCTACTGGGAAGAGGGCACGTACCGTGTTGTCGTTGATAGGGGGTGGGTAGTTTCCCTTAAAAGTATCTACATAGCGGCAGACGCCATGCTTGTCGCAGTTCTCTACAAGTATTGGGGCCTGCTTCCCGCCTTAGCCTACGCTGCTATGCCGGCCGCTATTTATAACTCCTCCATTTACGGCATGTTCGACCACCTAGCCCTCTTGCCTCTGCTGGCATCCATGGTTCTAGCATTGCGCGGCAGGTTCGCGGCGTCGGGGCTACTTATGGGTCTCAGCGTTTCGATCAAGCAGACGATGCTACTTCCAGTTCTTTTCCTTGTCCTAGCCCTCTCCACGCGTGTGGGTCTGGCTCATGTAGCCACTATCATGGCATCCTTCTTGTTTCTAGTTTCAGCCACACTCTCTCCCTTCCTGCTCCTATGCCCGGCGGCTTCAGCTGAGATCTCTTCCTTCCTGGAGTACATGTCAAGGATCTATTATCCCGAGCCTATAGTCTACAGTTTCAACGGCCTCTCCAGTATTGCTAGCTACCTGCACAGGTTCTATGGGGCCGATTCGATAATCCTTGTGAGGGCCTGGCCGCTTCTCTTTGCCTTCTTTTCGGCGCTATCGGTAATGACTATTATAAGACTCTGGAGGGATCCTGATACTGGACGCTTCTTAGTTAAGAGCGCTGCTCTCGGCTATATGTCGTTCACGGCTACTTACTGGAGAGTAAACTACCAATACCTCATACCCCTGGCAGTGCTCTCGCTGGTTGCAGCCTTGAAGAGTAAGGGGCTGCCTAGAATGGCGTGGCTGGCCCTAGCTTTGACTATTAATGTGTGGCCCATCTTGTATCCCGTCTCTTTCTGGTTTAGGGTTCACGTGGAGCCTGATCCTTTGGGCCTCTCTATTTCAAGGTACCTCTCCATAGGCATACTCGATACCTGGGCTTACGTGGTTTATGGCTGTCTACTAACGGGCATTCAATACCTCGTACTACTAATAGAGTATAGGGCCTCGAGGACGGTGAATGCCAGGGTTGACTAGGCACGTCATAATAGGTGGTATAGGGTTTGTGGGGGCAAACCTAGCACTGGAGCTGGTGAAACGTGGCCATGAAACAATAGTTGCTGGTAAGAGGTCGTCCGCGGATAAGAGGCCCCTGATAACGGGGCACCTAGAACGTTCAGGCGTCAAACTGGCGCTGTCAGATAGGATCGATAGGGGGTTCTTGGAGGGCCTGGGAGCTGATGTGTACTACCACGTAGCGGGGGCCATAGCTGGCTCTCTGGAAGCCCAGAGAGTACCGCATGTAAGGCTGCTCGACAAGGCTGTGAGAGCTGCTAGCAGTATTGGCGCCAGGGTGGTTTATGTAAGTAGTATAGGGGCTATAGGGACTGTTAGAGGTTTAAGCAGGGGCTCTAAGGTGCTCGAGGAGGACGTTCACCTAGAGCCGGGCAGGCACGTTCACGAGTCCAACCATGAAACAACAAAGGCTGAGGGCGAGAGGCTCCTAGTTTCTTCGTCGAAAATGCTGAGGGGCAAGTGGGCTATTATGAGGCCTGGCCTCGTGTTTGGCCCCTGGGGCTATCATGTCGAGTGGAGGCTTTCATATAGGCTGGCCTCTAGAGGCATAGCGGTAGATTTTTCCAGGAGGGTTCCACACGTGTATTCAGGCGACTTAGCCAAGCTGTTGGCTGACTCTGGGGAGGGACTATTTGATGGGAGATGGGTTAACGCTGTGGATCCCCTTCACCCCCGCATGCTCGACATAACCATGCTTATGTGCACTATCCTTGGCCGTAAGTGTTTAAGACTTAATGCCTGGCCCGTGCTCTCAGTAGCCGGCAGGATGGCTCCTAGATCCAGCCCTCTACGCGCAGCCTACGTCATTATGAGGAGAGAGTACTTCTATTCCAGCAGGTTCCTCGAAGGGTATGAATGGACGCCTCTAGAGAGCCAGGTTAGGGAGTTCGTGTCGTGGGCCAAGTCTCACGGATTAGCGCCATAATAGGGATCCCATATAACTCTCTGCCACCATAGAGGCTTCGGGGGTGCCCCCTGATTGGCTAGGAGGGTCTCAGTAAGCGCTCCGAGCCATGTACATGTGGGTAACGTGGATCTTGAGGGATCCCTGGGGAGGATGTTCGGTACCCTAGGGTTCACGCTAAGCACTCCACGCTTCGAGGTAGAATTGGTCGAGTCGGGGGAGGCTTCTATCAAGGGATACGAGAGGCGAGACCTCCCCACGATTTTTAAGCAACTATCCAGTGTGCTTTCATGCAGGTCCCAGGCAACGGTTTCACGAGAAATTCCTCGTGGAGTGGGGCTGGGCTCAACGACAGCGGCTATACTCTCTCTGGGCTCTGGCCTTAAAACCCTGTGTGGCAGAAAGGTTAGACTAGAGGAGATAGCCCTCTCTATGGGTAGATCCAGCGTCTCTGCTCTGGGGTTCTACTCTTTCACCCAAGGCGGCTTCGTCATTGACGGAGGCTATAGGAAAGACGTGCAGGGCAAGAAGGTGCCGCCTCTCCTCTTCAGGGCACCCGTGCCTTCCAGCCTTGTCATGGTAGTAGCTCTGCCCTATAGGCCCATCAAGGATGTTGCCAGGCTCAAGGAGAGAGAAAGAGAGATCCTGGAGTCCTTGAGGTCTCCCGACCCCGTTGTAGCGTTGAAGCTTTCCAGGATAACGCTTATGGGTATAATGCCTAGCATAGCCGAGGGAGATTGGGCTGAGGCTGGCCGTTGGATAACAGAGTTTAACAGGCTGGCAGGCGAGTACTGGTCAGACTTCCAGGGGGGCCTCTATTGTTGCAGCGAGGTCGAAGAGGTCATAGCCTCTCTACAGGAAAGCGGGGCGCTGCTGGCTGGCCAGTCGAGTTGGGGCCCCACGGCTTACGGCCTAGTGCCTAGGCGTAAGCTGGAGCATGTTCTCGCGAGGGTTAGGCATACCATTGAGAGGGTGGGTGGCGGGAAAGTCTGGGTTTCTAGGGTAGACAATTTCGGGGCCAGGATAGAGGTGGAGGCTAGTGGTTAGGGCTTTGGGTATAGACTCGGGCACCATGTCGATGGACCTGTTGGGCTTCGACGATGAAGGCATGGAGGTATTTATAGACGCCTACGTGCCGCGGGAGGAGGTCACCCGTAATCCAAGGATAATAGTAGACATGATCCTTGAGGCCGCCGAGAAAGTCGGCGGATTAGATGCTGTGGTCATGTCTTCTGGCTACGGTATACCGTTGAAGAGGGCTAAAGAGGCTGGCGAGGACGAAATAGTGGAGGCTACCTTTACTAATTCAAGCGATGCGCGTAAACGGCTGAGAATACACGGTTTAAGGGATCTCATGTTCCTCTTGAAGAGATCCGACCTACCAGTCTGGTTCACGCCCTCAGTAATACAGTTGGAAAGCGTTCCTGGCTATAGGAAGGTTAACAGGATAGATATGGGGACTTCTGACAAGGTATACTCGGTAGCTGCCGCCCTTAGGGATGAGGTGGAGCTTGAGGGGGTAAGTCCCAGGGATGCCAGGTTCATACTGGTTGAGGCAGGCTATGCTTATACCGCTGCCATACTGGTTGACGGGGGCAGGATAGTTGATGGGGTAGGGGGGACTAGCGGCTGGTGGGGCTTCCTGGGG
>WANR01000033.1 GCA_015521705.1 Desulfurococcales archaeon | reverse complement strand
CTCCGACACCTACCTTGCTTGTCCCCACATCTATGCCTACCAGAACCGTCAAGAAGCCCGCCTCCTGACTGCATAGTATAAGAAGCTGAGCGAGGCCAGGAGGGCTCCAACCTCCACGGAGCCTTTGGCCGAGAGCCTGGAGTATCCCTGCACCCTGTAATCCATCAAGGCCTCAACAGGCCTGTCCTCTGAGAGCGGGGTGGCTATTATAAGCACACCCTCGCCGCTCGAGATCTCTTCCCTGATAAGATGCACTCCGCGGGACTCTGACTCCTCGACTGGGATGAACCCTGCTATCACCGGTAGGAGGGCTATGAGGCCCGGATAGGTGTCTATGGCCGCCTTCCCCACTATGACTCCCGTCCTCACATCGTGTATAACGTTCTCCTCGACCAGTGAAATGTTGAGGGTCGCCAGCTGCCTCAGCATGGATATGGGGTCGCCCCGGATCTTCAGGTTGAACACCCTGTCCGCCCCCCGGATCTCTATGTCAACGCTCCCACTACTGCCCAGGGCGAAGATGGAGAACGCCACTCCCGGCTTCCCGCCGGGGTAGACCCTGAGCTCGTAGTCCTCGCCAGTCTTGGCCCCAATAGTCTCGGCTATGACGCCCGAGACGGCTATAGCCAGGCCTATGACGAGTAACAGCCTGGAAACGAAGGGAACCCTATACCCGCTCATACCGGTTCGAACCTCCTGGTAAAGTAGGCGACAACGGCCAAGAATAGGATTGCCACCAGTGAAGGCACCAGGGCCAGCTGCCAGACGTCAACGGTGGCCCCGCTCAGGTACCTGTTAACAACAACGTAGAGGCTCATAGCGTCAGCCAGCTCCCCCAACAGTGGCTCCCTTAGGGCCGGCGAGAGTGTTGCCATGAGTATGGAGGAGACTATGTAGGCAAAGTAGAACGTTATACTGGCAATAGTCGCTGTACCCGGGCTCCTGGCCCTGAGGGAGATCAGGGTAAAGGCCAGCCCGTAGAGTATGGCCTGGCCCAGGTAGGCTGAGAACATGACTAGGTAGCTTTCCGGGTCGCTGGAGACGACCGGGTAGAGTATAACGGCAGCCACTAGGAGGGGCGCCGACATCAGGGCCAGGGCCGGGGCAAGGATCCTGGAGGCCAGGAGGACTAGTAGGAGCTGGATCCTAGAGACGGGGTAGGCCATGTAGACCTGGGCCAGCCCCGACTGTATGAGCCCAGTTATGCCCCCAGCGCTCCTCAAGGCCAGGAATATGGAGGTGGCGAATAGCGTGGGGTTCAGTATTATCGCTGCAGCCGTGTGGGGCTGGGTCAGGGGCTGTATAGCTACTAGCGCTGCTCCCAGAATCGAGACTATTAGTAGCATCAGGTCGAATCCCGGGGGCCTCAGCGAGTCGCTGGTATCTATCCTGGCTAGGCTCGCGAATCTCCTAAGACCCATTGCCCAAAACCTCCTCGAGGCCCGGCTCTATCATGTCAACAGAGTAGATCCTGTAGCCCTCCGAGACAGCGTCGGCCAGTACTCTGAGCAGCTTAGAGGCGCCCCCCGTGTCCAGCCTGGCTACGACGTTGAGGCCCGATACCCTGCACTCCACGCCCCTAGACTCTAGGAACGCCCTCAGCGCCTCTGGCTCCTTAGCCCTTATCCTCACAGACCTAAGCCCTCCGATAACCTCCTCCGGGGACCCCTGAGAAACCACTCTCCCCCTAGACATGATGACCACGCTTTTAGCGACGCGCAGCAGTTCAGCCAGTATATGGCTCGACACCATTATGGTCATGCCCTCCGACTCGTTCAGCTCTACGAGGAGGTTCAGGATCTTAACTCTCTCCACGGGGTCCAGGTTACTGGTGGGCTCGTCGGCTACAAGGAAGTGGGGCCTAGCTATGAGGGCGTGAGCTATGGCTGCCCTCTGCTTGTATCCTGCGCTGAGCTCGGAGAACCTCTTATGCTCGTATCCAGCTAGGCCAGAGACCTTGACGGCCCACTCCACATCCCTAGCTTCGTCCCTGCCATATATGCGGGCGGCGTGCTCTAGTAGAACCTTGACTGGCAGCGCGTCGGGGAGTACAGGCCTCTCGAAAACCACCCCCACTCTCTCTCTGGCCCGGGGATCTCTTAGGGGATCCCTGCCGAACAGCTCGACCTCCCCGGAATCTCTCCGCAAGAGGCCCAGCGATACCCTGATAAGAGTAGTCTTCCCTGCACCGTTGGGGCCCAGTAGCCCCGTAATAGAGCCCTCAGGAACATGCATCGTGGCCGAGTCCAGGGCTTTATGCCTTCCAAACCTCTTGCTGACACCCCTAACCCGTAGAACCTGCCCAGGCACCCCTGGCATCCTCCAATGTATAGACGTGTCGTGGGAGCACAAAAATACGTGTGCACAGCGGTGCATTACCAGCTAGCACAGACCATAGGCGGAGGGGTCATTCCACGTTCTACAAACTACTAATAGCCGGTGCTTGATCCATGGCTTAGCGGTGAGAGCGGGATAGGTTATAGTAGGAGAGCTATACTTGCGATAGCCTTCATTAACGGCCTTAGCTGGGGCCTCACGCTCACTATAGTGTCGCCCTTCCTGAACGAGCTGGGATACTCTGGGACGGAGTATGGCTTGCTCGGAGCGGTCTCCGTGGTCACGAGCTCGCTTGCCACGCTTGGTGCGGGCCTGCTGAGCGACATAATGGGGTCCAGGAAGGTCATGCTGGCAGGCTTCCTGGCTAATGCTGTGTCGAAGTTCATGATAGCCACCGGGACGTTCCTCGGGGTAACCGGGGGGTTTACAGTATGGGGGCTCTCAAACGGGCTTTCCTGGACAGCGTTCAGGGTTCTAGTATCGCGTTCCGAGGCCGATGAGAGGCTGCACTACATCTTTAGCTACACAATGGCCGCCAACCTGCTTGGGAGCGCTTTGGGGAGCTTTGCAGGGTGGATCCCTGTAGCGCTGAGCCTGGCAACAGGAGCTGGGCTGGTAGAGCTATACGCTCTCACACTCGCAGGGCTCGGGGCTCTACTACTGGTGGCCCCGCCCTTCCTTCTATCCATGGTTGAGGAGAGGCTACAGCCCAGCCGGGCCGGGGGGAGACGCATATCCCTGAGAGGGCTACCGGGGAGGTTCTACTGGCTCGTGTTCTTCGAGTCCCTGATAGGCTTCGGGGCGGCCATGTCGATCCACAACATAGGCTACTACTTCATACTCAAATACGGTGTTAACAGTGGGGAGCTGGGGACGGTTACGGGCCTGGAGAGCCTAGTACAAGCCCTGATAACTACCAGGATGCCCCTGCTTGCCGACAGGTTAGGGGGCCCCCTAAGAGTCTATATTGGGGTAACCATGACGAGCGTGCCCCTGCTAGTCCTCATGACGCTCGTAGACAGCTATGTCCTGGCAGCCTCCATCTTCCTGGTGAGGACGATACTCATGAACGTGGCCAACCCCCTGATGGACGCGTTCACACTCTCCCTAATACCAAGGGAGAAGAGGGGCATGGCTACGGCCTTCCTAAGCCTATCCTGGACGATACCAGCCAGCGGCGGCAGAGCCCTGGGAGGCAGGCTACTAGACATAGACGTGGAGCTCCCCCTCAGGCTCACGGCCCTGATATACTTCTCCTCGCTCACAGGGATCTCGCTAGCCTTTAGGGACAAGCTAGCGCCAGGCAATACTAGCCATACAGGGAAGAAGGGCTAGCTGGATCCGTGGAAGCCGTGCTCTACCCGGTGAACAGGAGATCCTCTATCATTGTGGTGAAGCCCTCGCTCTCAGCTATCCTAAGGGCCTCCTCGAACTCTCTCCTCTTCAGGGGCCTTGCTATCTCCCTATACTTGTCTGGCATCTTCGGCACCAGGAAGTCTGGGTGGTACTGATCCATCAGGTTCAGAGCTACCTTAGGCGTGTTCCTGGCTATCCACCTAACCACGGGCCTCGTGCAGCACCCTATGTGGCCCGGGAGTACTAGGTGTCTTATGATCATGTCGCCGTGGCCGTAGGCTATTAGGAGGTTCCTCGTGGTCACCCTGTAGTAGTCCTTTACTAGGGAGAGCCTCCTGCCGCACTTGTCGTTCCCGAACTTGAAGTCGGGGAGCCAAAGGTCTATCAGGTCCCTTATGAGCTTCATAGCAGGGATTGTTAGGTGCATATCGCTATTCCATATCTGGGGCACGTTGACTTTCAGGTACTTCATGCTCTCGACTATGGCTGGTATGTGCGGCGTGGGGTCTCCGCCTACGTGGTTAATGTTCCTCGACCCGGTCAGTCTCAGCGACTCCTGTATCAGGGCCAGCTCTCTGGGAGAGACCTCTATGTAGTCACTGTCCTTCTTCTGGCTTATCTCCCAGTTCTGGCAGAAGACACACCTGAAGGGGCAGCCGCCGTAGAATATGGTGCCGCTCGGCACTAGAGGCGCCTCCTCGCCCATGTGGTGGAAGTAGCTGTAGACGATGCACTCCTTCCCCACCCTGCATATACCTATCCTCCCCCTACTCCTCTCTGCTCCACAATTCCACTCGCATAGGTAGCACTTGTCCAGCATCCTCCTAGCCAGGGCTATCTTGACGTCGAGGTAGCTCCAGCCCCCAGAATCCTCCACCTTCTCTCCGCCGTGGAAGACCTCGTGCCACAGCGACTCGAACTCCGCCATGAGCCTGTCGTGGACCCTCCAAAGCTCCTCAACATCGCTCTCCTCGTAGGGGTTGAGGGGGGCTTCAAGGCTCCTAGCTATCATGAACTTCGCGGGCCTCTCATTGTTCATGACACTATAATACCATGGGAGCCTCTCCCTCAACTCCCTACTATAGAGAGCCCTAACAGCGTCAGGCCTATACATGTACACCATGCTCTGAGAGACAGGGAGAGCAACCCTCACCAATGCAAGCAGGCACCCCGCTATAAAGCCTAGGGGCCCCCAGTCCAGCAGTATTGAGGGGAGCCTGATAATGGATAAGTGTCACAGGAACTTTTATAAACCTAGGTATTTAAGCCTGACAACTCCGCTCCTTCACACTCCCTATGCAACCTCCATGCCCAAACTGGCCGTGCCGCTTGTAGCCTAAGGGTTCTTGCCGTGGCACCGTTGCCACCTAGCTGGCACCCCTATACCTGTCCTCTCTCTAGGCCTCCCAGCACTACTACCCGGGCTAGGATTTCCGTGGATCCGTCATAGCTATTGGAAGGGGAAATCACTGTGAGAGGCTCTCGAAATGGGGGGCGCCCACACACTATATTAACCTAAGCGGCTTTATAGACATTTAACGGCTCGACCCGGAGGGGATTCTACTGCAGTGTCTGAGTGCAGCGTGGTTGTTGAGGACTTGTGGAAGGAGTATCCTGGCGGCATTGTCGCTGTGAGAGGTGTTAGCTTCGAGGCGGGCAGAGGGTTTACATCGCTAATGGGGCCCAATGGGAGCGGTAAGACTACCACTCTGTCAATGGTCGCCGGCGCCCTCAAACCATCTCGGGGGAGGATTGTTGTCTGCGGCCTAGACGTCTGGGGCAGGGAGGGCGTTAGAGCTAGGAGGCTTATAGGCTTCGCCCCCCAGGACATGCCTTTCAAGGAAAAGCTCTCTGGGATGGAGAATCTTGTGTGGATAGGCATGATAAGGGGGCTGGGCTATGTTGATGCCAAGAGGCAGGCTAGGAGGGCCCTGGAGCTGGTAGGCCTCGAGGCCCACGGTAATAGGAGGGTCGTGACTTACAGCGGTGGCATGAGGAGGAGGCTCACGATAGCTGCCTGCGTGATGCACGAGCCCGAGGTTCTACTACTCGACGAGCCCGGCTCGGGGCTGGATCCCAGGGCGAGGGAAGAGGTTTGGGGGCTCATAGAGTCCCTGGGCAGGGGGAGGATCATAGTATACTCGACCCACATATCGCAAGAGGCGGAGAGGCATAGCGACCGCGTGCTGATATTCCATAGTGGCGGGATAGTAGCGGGAGGCCCGCCCAGGATGCTTATAGAGAGGTACGCGCCTATGCCCAGGATAATAGTCTACCACGACCCCGGGGGCGCCCCGCCCATGGTTGACGGGCTACCCGGCTACAGCCGGGGCGATGGTGTTACCTACTACGAGGTCGAGGAGGCGTCCTCGGCCCTCCCCAAGATCATCGAAGCCTTCCTCAGGGCGGGAATCCAGGTCCATAAGGTGGAGGTCAAGCGCCCCGGCCTCGAGGAGGTGTACTTCAGGGTTACTGGGGCTAGGCTGGAGGCTTGATACCCATGCCTGTAAGCCAGGTCCTCGCGGAGGTCTACGCCTTCCTCAAATCCATGCTCAGGTACAGGGAGATAGCTTTCTGGAACATAGGGTTCCCCATAATATTCCTGCTAGTCCTCATAGCCGTCTTCGGCGGCGAGCCCGGCGTCTTGGAGATAGACGTAGCCGTCGTCGACTATGACAGGGGCCCCTTCTCTTCGGTGATAATCCAGGCCCTTAACTCTACTGGAGCTCTAAAGCTCCAATTGTCGGATCTGGGGCTTGAGGAGCTGCGGAAGGCTATAGCCAATGGATCTCTGAGCGCCGCAGTATTCATCGGGGAGGGCTTCTCGGAAAACATAACCCAGGGATCCCAAGGCCGCGTCCTGCTACTATACTACTCCAACCCACAGAGCGGTGACTACATAGCCTCGATCATAGAGTCTGTCATAGGCGAGGCGAGCAGGGGCATAGCCGCTAGAATCGCTGGAGACGCTAGGGCCGAGATCTTACTGGAACCTATCAGCGTTGAGGGAGTCCCAGTATCCCCCGAGATACTAGCCACTAAGGGCGGTGTGAGAACCTTCTACGTCATAGGCATGATCGGGGTTCAGATACTCTTCTCGGGGCTCTACACTGGGGCTGGGATAATTGTCGAGAGGAAGAGGGATGGGACCCTTAAACTCCTACTCTCGAGCCCCATGAGGGGCTACACCATATTCGCCGCCGACACTGTTACCTCCATGGTAGCGCTCCTCATATCGGCGACGGCCATAGTAGTTGTGGGACGCCTGGCAGGCGCTGACTACTCCCTCATAGAGTGGAGGGATGCACTGGCCATGTCAGGCCTATTCGCCGTAGGCCTCCTGGGATCCTTGGGCCTAGGACTCGTAATAGCCCCCCTGGCCAGGAGCCCTGAAGCGGTGAACATGCTCGTCAACTCCATAGCATTCCCCCTAATGTTCCTGGGAGGCATAATAATCCCAGCATTCATACTGCCAGAATGGGCCCAGGACATACCCAAGGCTCTCCCCCTATACTGGTGCCTTGAGGGGGTTAGGAGGATCGTGCTCTACAACTATGGCATAGGGGAAGCACTGGGAGTAGCGCTTCCAGGCATAATAGCCAGCCTAGCACTCTACATAGCCGGGGCAATAGTCTATAGGAGGCTACTGGAGAAAAGCGTGGAAATAGTGTGAAGGTCCCAGGCCTAACAGGGGAAAGAACTCATTCCTCCGCCCATCCTCCTAACTGCTCGCCTCCATGCGCTACTAGAAGAGCTGGCATGAATCAGACCATGAGTATGGACTTGCCAGCAACAAGATGCCACTTCTCAGGTATCCCAGTAATGGCAGGCGAGGCACCGAGCACCAAGCCAGCCATGCCTATTAAGGCTCCAGTAGCGCCCCCGGGTGACTTCGCTTTTATCTTAAATGCTTCGTGCTACATTGATTTCAGGACGTTTTTGACCAGTTCTAGTAGCTTGGTTTTCCTCTTCTCAACTATGCCTAAGTCTTCTAAGACGGCTTGTGCCGCTAGTTCTCCGGGTAGGCCTGTGACTCCTCCTCCGGGGTGTGTGCTGGCCCCGCTTATGTAGAGTCCTTTGAGCGGCGTCCTATAGCTTGAAAGTTCCCGTAAGGGCCTCTTATGGTAGACCTGGTCGGGCGTCATGTTTAGGTGGAAAATGTTGCCCCCGGGGTTGCCGTAGTTCTCCTCTATGTATCGCGGCGTGACTACTAGTTCCCTGTATTTGTCGCCGTAGAGGCTCTCGAAGACTTCTTCAGCGACCATCCTTATCCTGGCCGAGACCTCTTCCTCGTCCTCAGGACCCCATCTCCTCTTCCTACTGTCAACGTATTGAGCGAATATTGATACCACGTGGTAGCCTTCGGGGGCTATCGTGGGGTCTAGGAAGGACTGCGTGTTCACCGAGATCCAGGGAGCCTCGCTTACACCCCTACCCAGGGCGCTGGCGTACGCGGACTCCACGTAGCCCGTAGACTTCATGACCAGGAGGGACGACCTGTAGGGATCCTCTCCTAGTCCGGAGTACCCACTCCTAAGCCTGGGGAGCCCTCGCCTAGCAATGACCAGCTTCGCCGACGCCCCTATACTGGTTAGGGCTTTAACCCTTCTAAGCAGCCCCTTATCCACAACGCCGGGATCCTCCAGCATGCCGAGGAACACTCTCTTAACGTTCACCGTGGAGACGACTACCCGGGAGGGGTACAGTTTTCCCCGCGAAACCACCCCTATCACCCTCTCCCCCTCGACTGCTATTTCGTCAACGCTGTGGCCCAGGTACAGGTCTACGCCCTTGCCTAGGCACGAGTCTAGGAGGACTTCGGAGATCCTGCCCATGCCGCCCTCAACGTAGGCCCACTGGCCCCTCCTCCCAGTAATGTCTCCCATGTAGTGGTGCGCCAGGACTAGAGCGGTGCCGGGGCTACTCGGAGACGCCAGCTCTCCAACGATGGCGTCCTCTAGTAGAGCTGTCTTAGACTCCTCGGCCTCGAAGTACTCGTCGAGCACTCTCAGGGCTGGGGCCGTGAAGAGCCACTCCAGCTCGCTGGCCACGCGCCTAGCCCGAGACCCGAGTAGGGGTACCGAGGAAGCCTTTCTCACGGTGTCAGCCAGCTCTAGGGGGTCGAGTGGGGGGTTTTCGTAGAGAATGTCGAGTAGGCGTGCTACCCCACTCCAGTAACGCTCCCATTCCGGGTATGACCTTGCATCCTTCGCGGAGAAGCGCGAGAACTCTCTAGCAGTCTTCTCGGCGTCGGACCATACCCTAACATGCTTCCCGTCCTCCAGGATAACTGTCATTGAGGGATCCTTAGGGTAGATCCTTATCTTGCCTAGAAGGCCCAGCCTCGCCGCTAGCCTCCTCTTAAACAAGCTCACGACGTAGGCACCTATGGGGACCCTAAACCCGGGCCACAGCTGAGGGCTCGAGGCTAGGCCGCCCACGTGATCCCTCGCCTCGAAAACCGCGACTCTGAGCCCGTGGGACGCTAAGATAGATGCAGCCACTAGACCATTATGGCCGGCGCCAATAACGATGGCGTCATACCTAGCAGGGTGCACTTTGCCAGCCAAAACTGTGAACACCTCTAAGAAACTAAAAGAGCCAGCAACAATATTATACTACAGCAGGGCCTAGCACCAGCATTACTACCCCCCAAGGGGGCCCGGGAGAGGCCCCTGAAACCCCTAGACCTGGCCTATGGGAGCCGCTGCGGGAGTATCGCTGTTATAAAAACCTAGCCGTGTCCCATGCGGTTTGGAACAGGGAGGCACGGCCTGGGAGAGGTAACAACACATTCGTAGCCGTGGATAATGTGTAGGGCAGGGGCCCTGAGGAGTCGGGGGGTGATCTGCCTCAGGGACTGGGAGTTCTTGTAGTCCCGGCTATCTTCTCATGAGTATTATTTCGTAGGGTGTGTTGGTTATGGTCTCAATCCCTGCTGGTACAGTATCGCTGCTTGTCTTCTTTTTGAGCCTGTAGACTCCAGAGTATTCTTCCACCATGCCTGCTTCTATTAGGTCTCTTAGAGCGGCGCTAGCTAGCGAGACTGTGTATTCGCTCTTTGTAAGGCCCCAGTTGACCAGGCCCTCTGTCTGCTCGATTATTTTCCTGGCTTCCTCCACTATGTTGCTCAGGGTAGGCGCCTCTCCCCGGGACTCTAGCTCTTTGATGCTTAGTAGAGCCAGGGCCCTCCCAGACTTGCTCCTGGTTTTTCTAAGGATCTTCGTTACCCACTTGCCTAGCTTGGTTTTCGTTATTGTTTTCACAGCCATTTTCACCACCATTTATAATTATAATATATGTATGGCTTGGGGGTAATAAATTTGTCCCACCAAGTATATTTATCGATAACATGTTATAATATCCATGAAATGTTGAAATATAGTCCCACTAGTTATTAATTAAACAGTCTAGGTAATACGATTTTAGGGTTCAATAGCTCTAGCCGGGCTGGTTGCCGTTAGGGCAAGTTTTATAGTCCAGCAACCGCCTATACTATTACAATTGTGCCCAGCCCCGACTAAGTGAGGATGAAAGACATGCAGTTCTATGATAACATGTTCATGGAACTATATCACTCAGCCCTGAAGGTCGCCCGCGACTTAGCCCTTGTAAAGAAGGGGGAGAGAGTGCTGGTTCTGGCGGATACGGCCATTGATAGAGAAATGATTCAAAGCGTGGCCGCTGCAGCATATAGCCTTGGAGCCAAGCCCGCCCTAGTAATATATGAGACAGCCCCAGAGGTAGACGTCGAGCCCCCGGACCATGTTGCCGCAGCCATGAAGTCTAGCGACGTCATCATAAGTTTCCCCCTAAAGTACATACTGCACACAAGAGCCTACATAGAAGCCCTTAAGGCAGGCTCTAGAATACTGGAGCTGACAGGCATGGATAAGGAGATGATGATCAGGCTGATCGGGCTCACGGACTATGATACTATGTGCAGGCTGGGAGACAAGCTGAGGGAGCTAACGGCGAAAGCTAGACGTGTAACAATAAAGACGGAGAAGGGTACCATGCTGGAGTTCGAGAACGATCCCTCAAGACCCGTGTTCCACAACGATGGAATACTAAGGGAAAAAGGGCTCTACAAGCCCCTGGGCGGGCAAATCTCGTGGGCCCCCATAGAGGAGACCGTGGAGGGGACTTTTGTCGTGGACTCCTTCATCTGGCCGCCAGACGAGATAGGAGTCGTATCCTCGCCTGTCAAGCTGAAGATAAAGGGTGGAAGGATCGTGGAGGTCACGGGCCAGGGCCCCGAGGCCTCCATTTTCAAGAGCTGGCTGGCAAGTTTCAACGATGATAAGATGTACTATATAGCCCACGCGTCCTGGGGCTTCCACCCCAACGCCAGGCTTAGAGGCATCCCACTGGAGGACGAAAGGATCTACGCCACCATAGAGTTCGGCTTCGGATCCCAGTCGCCCAAGTTCAAGGGCTCCGTGGGGAGCGCTGCGGCGCATACAGACGCTGGCGTCTTATACCCGGAGGTGCGCTTCGACGGGGAACTAATAGCCTCTGGGGGCAGGTTCGTTCATCCAGAGCTCGCTGAGCTGGATAAGGTGTTGAAGAGTAGGGGCTGAGCCAGGGTTGGCCACTGGTAGGCCTAGGATAGGTTTTTTGACTATAGGGCAGAGCCCCAGAGAAGACGTGGTCCCTGAAGTCGTCGGACTGCTTGGAAGAGACATCGACATTGTCGAGGCAGGAGCCCTGGATGACTTATCTTACGAAGAAATAGTCGGGAAACTCTTCCCCAGCAGTAGTGACACGGTTTACGTGTCGAGGCTAAGGGATGGAAGACAAGCTGTGCTATCCAAGGAAAAGGTGATACCCCTGCTTCAAGAGAAGATAGAGATGCTTGAAAGGAAGAAGGTAGGCCTGATAGTGCTTCTATGCTCCGGCGAGTTTCCCCGATTCAAGAGTAGGGTTCCTATAATTTATCTGGATAGGGTTTTGAAGTCCTTTGTAGAGCCCCTCTCCCACACGGTTAGGAGCGCGGGTGTCGTCATACCGCTGGAAGAGCAGAAGAGGTATGCGGAGGAGAAGTGGGGCCGCTTCTTTGAGAGGGTCCGCGTAGCCCCTGTATCACCCTATACGGGGGGAGAGGCAGAGCTTGTCAAGGCTGCCAGATACTTCAAGGCTGAGGGTTTAGGGCTCGTTATCATGGACTGCATAGGCTATAAGCTCAGGCACAGGAGGGTAGTAGAGTCCACATATAAAGGCCTAGTTATAACTACAAGAACAAGCCTCGCACGGTATCTGGCAGAGCTACTACCCGAGAGCTGAAACCATCACACGCACTATGGGGCCTGGCCGGGCCTGTAGATTTTGGATTAAAAATCTAAACGTGTAAATAGAAGATTTATATACCTCCAATAACACCCTATTTAAGAATACGACACGTCTTCTGAAGGGTGGTATATTGGCTTCAAAGGCCCTAATAGCGGGCGTTCTGGTATTAGTCCTAATAGTAGCCGCTGCCGCAGTTATAAGCACTCAGAGGGGCGAAGAGGCGCAGCCCACAGAGACCGCGGCGTCACCTACACCTGCACAGACAACACCTAAACGAGAGACAACACCAGCTGAGACCACTACTCCTGAACGCGAGACCCCAGTAGAAGCCCCGAAGCAGGAGCTGGTATTCGTCTACGGGACCACCCAGCCGACTGCAACTTTCGACCCGGCAAAGGCTAGGGATGAAACGGAGCTTATGAGCGTGATCAACACCTACGACCCCCTAGTGTATCCCTCGAGGGAGGGAGTGAAGCCTTGGGTTGCCGAGAGGTGGGAGAGCAACGAGGACGCCACCGAGTGGACTTTCTACATTAGGAAGGGGATCAAGTTCCACAGCGGGAGGGAGCTTACCGCGGAGGACGTTGCCTTCAGTATGGAGAGGGCTTTGGCTATTAAGGCCGGGTTCTCTTTCCTGTGGATAGACATAGTTGACAGGGTAGAGGTCGTTGACAGGTATACAGTGAAGTTCTACCTTAAAGAGCCATACGCAGAGTTCCCGGCGACACTGGCCGTGTTCTTCATAGTCGACAAGGAGGAGGTTCTGGCAAACATCAAGGACGGGCCCTTCGGCGAGTACGGCGACTACGGCCAGGAATGGCTCTCCCAGAACGACGCGGGCTCAGGCCCCTACAGGGTAGTCAAGTTCGAGAGGGGTAAGGAGATAGTATTCGAGAAGTTCGACGACTACTGGGCAGGCTGGAAGCCAGGGGCGCCTGACAGGGTAGTAGTGAGGGTTGTAGGCGAGCAGGCAACCCTTGTCTCCATGCTTAGGAGAGGGGAGGTGGACATGGTGGAGCAGTGGCTGCCGGCTGACATATTTGAGCAGCTGAAGAAGGAGCAGGGCATAGTTGTTCAGGAGGATCCGACGGCGCAACTATTCTTCGTATCAATGCATAACAAGAAGCCGCCCTTCGACGACGTCAATGTGAGGCTTGCAGTAGCTCACGCAGTAGACTACGAGTCCATAATCAACTTCGTGTTCAAGGGCGGCGTCCAGGCTGAGGGACCTGTGCCATTGATAGCCCCTGGCCACTGCCCCGTCCCCAAGCCCACGTTCGACCTAGAGAAGGCTAAGGAGTACCTGGCCAAGTCCAAGTACAAGATCTCGCCTGAGAACCCTGTAACCGTGGAGTTCGTCTACGTCGCGGGGCTACAGGTGGAGGAGCAGGTAGGGCTGATCCTGAAGCAGAACCTGGAGAAGCTAGGTATAAACGTTGAGCTAAGGCCTGAGCCGTGGGCTAGGATAGTGGAGCTAGCAAAGACACCGGAGACCACTCCCCACATGGTAGCAATATTCCACACGCTCAAGTTCCCGTCACCCGACAGCCACACCTACCTGATGTTCCACCCCAATGCCCACGGAACCTACATCTCCATAATGTGGTACGAGAACCCCAGGGTGACTGAGTTACTAGACAAGGCTAGGAGAACCGTGGATCCCGAAGAGAGGTATAGGCTCTACTGCGAGGTGCAAAAGATAGTGACGGAGGAGGCTGCGTCGCTCTTCATAATAAACCCCATGCACAGGATAGCCTATAGGGACTACGTGAAGGGCTACGAGTACGTGGGGATTTTAGGGTTCGACCTGAGGTTCTCGAACCTAGACATCTCGGCCAAGTACGGCTAGAGGGCGCCTGGCATGAGGTTGAGGGACTATGTAATCAGAAGGCTTTTTATAGAAATCCCGCTTACCCTCGTAGGCCTCTCTATTCTAATATTCTACATAACCCGGGTCATGCCTGGCGACCCCATACAGCTGTACCTGGGAATAGAGGCTACTCAGGAGCAGGTAGAGTTCTACAGGAAGCTCTTCGGCCTCGACAAGCCTATATGGCAGCAGTACATAGACTACTGGGCCGCGTTCTTCGCCAACGGAACCCTGGGGCTATCCTTGTACACGGGCAGGGACGTGGCTATAGACATAAAGGAGTACCTGCCTAACACTCTGGAGCTAGTCATAGCGGCCATGGCGTTCTCGGTAGTCGTGGGCATATTAATGGGCGTCGTCTCGGCTATGTTCAGGTACTCGTGGATAGACAACGTCCTCCGGGTCCTCGCGATAGCTGGCGTCTCTCTCCCCAAGTTCTGGGTTGCACTAATGCTACAGCTGGCCTTCGGCTACTACCTAGGCATTCTACCCATGACCGGTAAACTCGATGAGGGCGTGTATGTCGAGAGGATCACTGGCATAACCTTCCTAGACAGCCTGCTGACCCTTAACTTTGAGGGCTTTATAAGCGTTTCCAAGCACCTAGTACTGCCCGTGGTTGCACTCTCGCTCTCCCCGATAGCCCAGATAATGAGGATAGTGAGGGCTAGCATTCTGGAGGAGCTCAGCAAGCCGTACGTCGTCACTCTGAGCTCTCTCGGCGTGAACGAGAGGATCATATACTTCAAGTACGCGCTCAGGGGGAGCCTAGTGGTGGCTATAACGGTTATAGGCCTCCTCTTCGGCTTCTTCATCTACGGGGCCTTCGCCATAGAGATAGTGTTTGGCTGGCCCGGGATCGGGTGGTACGCCGTCCAAGTGGGGCTCCACAAAGACTTCAACGCCATCGTGGCCGTCGTGATGCTTATAGGACTGATATACACCCTTACCAACTTCATCGTCGACCTCCTCTACAACTACCTAGACCCGAGGATAAGGCTGAAAGCTGGCTCGAGGTGACCAGTCATGGCACCCCACAGGGCTTCCGAGAGGAGACTCAGGCTGAAGAGGCTTCTCTACAACCTCAGAAGGAGCCCGACAACTATTGCTGGCCTAGCTATAGTGCTAGCCTTCGCCTCCATGGCAGCGTTCGGCGAGTATATAGCACCCTACCCCGAAGACGCCTACACTATACACATCGAGGAAAAGTTCCAGCCACCATCCTGGGAGCACCCCTTCGGCACCGACGCTGTTGGGAGAGACATTCTTAGCAGAGTGATCCTAGCTACCAGGATAAGCCTGGGCATAGCACTAGGGGTCGTGGCCCTCGCCATCCTCGTAGGCTTTCCCCTGGGCCTAGTGGCTGGATACCTGGGCGGCGCCTTCTCCTCCGTGGTCATGAGGCTGACTGACATTTTCCTCTCCATACCCAGCGTCGTGCTGGCCCTCGCCATAGCGGCAATGCTAGAGCCTACCCTGGAGAACGCGATGCTTGCCCTGGTAGTTGGCTGGTGGCCCTGGTATTCCAGGCTAGGATACAGCATGGCTGTAACGCTCAAGAACGAGGACTACGTGCTAGCGGCCAAGAGCTACGGTGCCGGGGTCTACCACATAGTCTTCAGGGAGATAATGCCTAACACTCTGCCAGTACTAGCCGTGAAGGCTTCCCTGGACGTTGGCTACGCGATACTAGCAGAGGCCCTCCTAGGCTTCCTAGGGTTCGGCATAAAGCCCCCAACCCCCGAGTGGGGCACCATGCTTAGCGAGGCAAGAATATACCTCCCAGATATATGGTGGTACGCCACGTTCCCAGGGCTCGCCATATTCTTCGCCGTTATGGGCTTCAACCTGCTAGGCGACGGTCTAAGGGACCTGCTGGGTGTAGAGGAAGAGGTGAGGTAGCCCGTGGCCCTGCTTGATGTGAGGAACCTCTACATTGGCTATAAGACGTTTAAGGGAGTGCTAGACGTCGTCGACGGCATAAGCTTCTCGATAGAGAGGGGGGAGAGCCTGGCCCTTGTAGGGGAGTCTGGCAGTGGCAAGACTAGCATCGTGAAAGCTATACTACGCTCCCTGCCCGGGAACGCCATTGCTAGGGGCAGGATCCTGTTCGAGGGGCTAGACCTGCTCTCGGCAAGCAAGGAGGAAGTGTCGAAGATAAGGGGGGCCAGGATTGCCTACATACCCCAAGAACCCCTCTCCGCCCTCAACCAGCTTTTCACGATCGAGGAGCACTTCATAGACAGGCTACTACTGGCCGGCAGGGAGCAGACAAGCCTTTTACGGTATATTAGGGAGAGAAGGAGGGCTCCTAGAGAGCTCAGAGAGCTAATGATTAAGGCCCTCGAAGAGGCCAGGATAGGTGAGCCAGAAAGGGTTCTCTCCTCCTACCCCTTCCAGCTGAGCGGGGGCATGCTTCAGAGAGTTCTAATAGCCATGGCCGTAGCTACAAGGCCCTCACTGCTACTCGCCGACGAGCCCACCACGGCCTTAGACGTTATAACGCAGAAGGAGATACTGGGACTATTAAAGGATCTCCAGAGAGAGATGGGCATGTCGATCCTCTACGTGACACACGACCTGGGAGTGGCTAGGATGGTTGCAGACAAGATCCTCGTACTGTACGCTGGGCAGCCAGCAGAGCTCGGATCCTCGGCTAGGGTTCTGGGGTCGCCCCTACACCCCTACACGTCCGGGCTATTAAGGTCTATCCCAAAGCTGTCCGGAGAGCCCATGAGGCCTATAGAGGGGGGACTGCCAGACTATACTAACCCCCCTGGGGGGTGCAGGTTCCATCCACGATGTCCCCACGCCATGGACAAGTGTAGAGCCCTGAAGCCCCCGGGAATAGCCATGGATGAGAGGCTCGTGCACTGCTGGCTATACGAGGTGTAGATCCTTTGGGGCGCGTGCTACTAGAAACCGTTAACCTCAAGAAGTACTTCCCCATAACGTCTGGAGTGCTCAACAGGGTTATAGGCTATGTCAGGGCGGTTGACGGGGTATCCCTCAGAGTCTATAGGGGCTCCATTCACGCCATAGTGGGAGAGACTGGCTGCGGGAAGTCGACTCTCGCGCGGGTCATAGCAGGCATCTACGAGCCCACGAGCGGCAGGATAGTGTTCGACGGGATAGACCTGTCGAGGGCCGGCAGGAGGGAGAAGAGGATGGCTAGGAGAAGAATCTCCATGGTGTTCCAGGATCCCACGTCGTCTCTGAACCCCAGGCACAGGGTCCTGGACATAGTGACGGCTCCCCTAAGGGTCAACGGGATAGGGAGTAGGAGGGAGAGGGCCAAAAGGGCTGCAGAGATGCTTAAAATGGTCGAGCTGGGCGAGGACGTGCTATACAAGTACCCCCACGAGCTGAGCGGGGGCCAGAGGCAGAGGGTGGCCATTGCCAGGGCTCTGGTCACGGAACCCGACCTTGTAGTCCTCGACGAGCCCACTTCGAGCCTTGACGTCTCGGTTCAGGCTAAAATAGTGGAGCTACTGCTTGAACTGAAGAAAGAGCTAGGCCTGACATACATGCTTATAACACACAACCTGGGGCTGGCCAAAAACATGGCAAGCCACATATCAGTCATGTATGCTGGTAAAATAGTCGAATCATCGCCTGCAGAGGACCTCTTTGCCAGGCCCTCACACCCGTACACGAGAGCCCTAATAGCAGCCATACCCCCCGTCGATGAAAGCGAGGAAGCTATAATACGGAAACACGGGCTACCAGCAAGGCCCGGAGAGCCGCCATCACTAACTAGCCCGCCCAGGGGCTGCAGGTTCCACCCACGGTGCCCTCTAGTCATCCCCAAGTGCTCAGAGAAGGAGCCGCCAAAGGTAGAGGTCTCAGAGGAGCACTACTCGTGGTGCTGGCTGAACAGCTAGTAGGCTCCGGGCATGGTTTAAGGCCACCCGGGTATGAAGCTATTTTAGTAGTAACCTCGATACCAGCCAGGAGGCCGCGGCCACGGATATGCCAGCTATTAGGGCTGTCATTGTTCTTGCCCACCCAAGTCTTTCCCCTAGCTCTGCAGGGGTTTCTGTGACTCTCGTTAGCTGGGCTCCTTCGGGTTGAGGCTCTTTCGCTATTGTGGCAGCTCTTGGAGAGGGACTTGTAGTCCCCGGTTCCTCGTACAACGTTGTCGTGCCAGGCCCTGTTTCAAGGGCTTCCGCCTCCATGACCTCAGTGGTCTTCGCTGTAGGTGTCACCGTCACGTATCGTGGCGTAGGAGTTGCTGCGGGTGGTAATAGCTCCTTTTCCAGCAACGCCCATCCCTCACCGTCCCAGTAGATAGTGTATTCCGTGTAGCCCCTGCAGCGGAGCTTCTCTCCTAGGAGGGAGGTTACCTGCTCCAAGTCGCCCGGCCCGAAGCCTTCTATGAGGCCGTCTTTCATCGCCCATGCTAGCGTGTCTTCCACGGCTCTTACCAGGCCTGCTACCCCCCTACCCTTGTAGTTGAAGGTTATAACAGGCTCCCCGCTCGGGGTATTAACGGCTTCAAATACTATCCTCCCCGCATATACGGCTGGAGAGTCCACTGTGAGTAATAGGCTCCCGGCCCCCAGTGGGAGGGATAGAGCGGCTCCAGGCTTGCTCCCCACATCCATGGTGACCACTATGGTGCACATCTCCTCTACAACTTCGAGCCCGACAGATCCTGCGGCTCTCACCTGGGAGCCCTCAATCGTAGCCTCCATCTCAATCTCAACAACGGCCTCCCTGTAGGCGTCGGCGTTCGAGAGGTCTAGGTACCTATCGAGAACCACCGTCGCCGTGTACTCTCTATCCGTGAACGTTACAGGCCCGCCGCTGGGCGATGAGAGTATAAATATGAACTCTTCCACCCCGTCAATGACCCTCAGCCTGACATGGAGGGGCCACTCGCTGTCAAGCATGACCTCGTAGCCCTCTGGGTTTTCTATCGAGAGCCTGCCCCACACGCCGCTGGAGTTTGCAAGTATCAAGGCACTAGCCGTGACCCTGCAGTCTGCAGAGAGCAGCATGAAAGCCTCAATAGAAATGTACGGCTCCCTCTCCAGGGGGACGAAGAGCGTAGCCCTCGACTTCACGATGAACGGAGGACATGGGGGAGACGTGGGCCCCGGTGGAGGGGTTGTGGTGGATACAGTCACAGTGCTGGAGGAAGCCGTGACCCCGCCCGTTAAGGTTACTGCCAGCAGTGCTACTAGCAGGTAGGCAGTCACGGTTCTACCTATCAGCAGACTCACCCCCCGTTGAGGTTTTAGCCGGCCGGGGTACTTAGATCTAAGCAGTCGAACGCCTCTTCCAGGGTATAAGCCTTGCAAGCCTCACACCCTCGGCAAGAACCAGGAAACCAGCCACCAATATGGGGGCCAGGACAGGGGCTACCTCAGGTACTAGAAGGGAGTAGGCCAGCGAGTACGCCATAGTAAAGACCCCCAGCGGCACTATTCGTGGCACCAGATACCCCCCCAGGGCCATGTAGACTGATAAGATGTAAGGCTTCTCACCGGAAGCTACATAGCCCTCAGGAACGGGCCTTAAAAGGCCCAGCTCGACTAGCCTGTCAATATGGTACTTTGCGGTGCTGGGGCTCTTAAACCCGGCCAGCCTCTGGAGCTCTCTGACGCCAAGGGGCCTCGCTTCCCTGAGAAATATGGCGTATACCCTTATCATTGAGAGCGTGAGCTCTGGGCCAAAGCGGCCTTTTCTCAACAGCCACACCCAACCATATTGTTACTTATAAGGTTCTGTATAAAGATTCTGAAGCCTACAAGACCCCCGCATGACACGTCAACCCGGATCGTAGAGCAGCCTCAACTTCTCGTATAGGGCTAGCCATTCGTAGGCCAGCTCCGTGGCTGAATAGGTTCCCTCCATGGGGTTATATGCTAGGAGGCCCCGCTCCACCAGTCTCTCGACGTGCCTCCTGGCCCTGTCCAGCGGCAGGTTGGCCTTGAAAGCTATCTGTGAGATTCTTGCAGGTGCTAGGGCCGTCTTCAGTATATCAGCTATAATATCGTGTCTACACCTATACTTCAACACTCATGCCTGGCATAACAATTTGTGAGATCCGGATAATAAACCCGGCAGGCCCCAGGCCGGCGTGGTGCATGGGCAGTGAGTGAAATGAGCGTGGGCGGATCTGTCAGCCTCAGGGGGCCGGTGGAGTTCAAGAGCATAGATATTGGTGGATCCCTTAAGGTCGAGGGGGATCTACTGGTCAGCGATGACCTGAGAATAGGGGGTTCCGCGAGGATCGAGGGTAACCTAAGGGCTGGAAGGGTTAAGGTGGGCGGCTCTATCAGGGTTTCCGGCAGAATAGAGGCTGGCGAGCTGACCATTGGGGGTAGCGCTGATTTCTCGGAAGGAATCATAGGGGATCTAGACGTGGGTGGGTCCATAAGCGCCCTGGAGATTCTCGTGAAAAACGCTAGGATAGCTGGGAGTGCTAGAGGCCTGATAATAGGAGATCACGTGGTTGTAGAGAAGAAGTCCAGGATCAAGGGGAGAATAGTGGCGAGAAAACTCGTTGTCAAGAGAGAGGCAGAGGTGGAGGAGGCCTACGCAGTGGAGGCCATGATAGAGAAAAAGGCGGAGGTAGACTCCCTATCATGCGTGGCATGCACACTAGGCAATGACGCCTGGATAGGGCTCCTAAGGTATAAACAGTCATACGAGGACAGGGGCGCCAACGTAGAAGCTATAGAGAAGGCAGACGAGATCCCAGAACTCGACCTGCTCAGAAAGCTAGGCAGCGCCCCCAGGGGGAAACCCTAGATCGTCTCAGCCAGCGCGGAGGCAGGCATCAAATACCTCCAGGTAGCCGGTAAAGCCCCCTCGCAAGACCTGTAAACCGAGAGAAGGAGTCAAGCCTGGATCCACAACGCCAATAACCATTATGGCTACTACAAACCATGGGGTGGAGAAGCGCTGCCTGTAACCCATGGTGTATGCGATGGCTTCTTGTAAGTTGTGCGGTAGATCTTCTAGGCTTATTTCCCGTAGTATCGGGGTTTGTGCCAGGTGCCTCAAGACCAGGGGAACGCAGGCTTTAGAGTACGTGCGGAGGTATAGGAGGTTTTGGAGGCTAAGGATCGGGCTGCCTGGAGAAGTGCCGCGCGGCGGAAGCGCTCCTGTGAAATGCAGTATATGCGTTAACGAGTGCGTGATACCCGAGGGAGCGTCGGGGTACTGTGGCGTGTGGATTAATCGTGGCGGGAGGCTCGCGCACACTGCCGGCCCAGGCAGCCTGGTGGCGTTCACCTATTTAGATCCTCTGCCCACCAACTGTGTAGCCACCCCCGTGTGCCCGGCAGCTACTGCTAGAGGGTTTCCCGAGTACACTGACACTAGAGGCCCGGAGACGGGGTTTGCCAATTTGGCTGTCTTCATGGGTGGCTGCCCCCTCGACTGCGCTTTCTGCCAGAACTGGGAGCACAAGGCTATGATCTCGGATAAGGGGTATGATGGCTTCCTTGGCGTACTCCATGGAGCCTGGATCCAAGCCAGGATACCCTCCAGGACTAAGAGCGTGGAGGAGCTGGTTGAGGAAGCCCTGGATCCCAGGGTTAGGTGTGTATGCTACTTCGGCGGGGATCCTACGCCCCAGTCGGGCCTGCTCGTAGCTGCCTCGAGGAGGATGTGGTCTAGGGCTAGAGCTGGGGGGCAGAGGTTTAAGAGGATATGCTGGGAAACCGACGGCCTTGTCAGTCCCAGCATAATGAGGGAGATGGCTAGGACAAGCCTCGAGACAGGGGGCATCGTTAAGATAGACTGGAAGGCGTGGACCCCCGAGATCTACGAGGCCCTAACGGGCGTCGACGGCTACAAGGCGCATGAGAGGTTGAAGGAGAACGTTAAGCTAGTAGCCTCGATGGCTAAGAAGAGGAGAGAGCCACCGCTCCTAGTAGTGAGCGTGCTCCTAGTGCCAGGCTACGTGGGCCCCAGCGAGGTGTACAGGATAGCTAGGTACGTGGCAAGCGTAAACCCAGAGACTCCGATTGTGCTACTAGCGTTCCACCCCGACTACCTAATGCCAGACCTCCCCACCACAAGCACGGATCACGCCGTGAAGGCTGTAAGAGCTGCCAGACAGGCTGGGGTAAGCGAGGTTTACCTGGGCAATGAGTGGCTACTGAGGCCCTCTTACACCGTTGAGGACTGGTGGAACCCGGAGCATGGATTATAGCCTGGGCCCCTTGGCCTCTACCTGGCTTTCTCGTATAGGGCCCTGGCTAGTTGTATGGCTCGCATAGCTCTTTCCAGGGTGTTCTGGGATAGTAGCTTAGCCTTCCTTCCCGTGATTCCCTCGAGATCCCTAATTATCTCTTCCAGGTGCTCCTTCAGCCTATCAGGGCTTACAGGCTTCTGTGCCTGTATCTTCTGCCCCCCCTCACTAAAGCCCTCCGGGTAGTACCAGACCTTGAACCACGTAAACCCCCTCTTCAACAGCTCGAAACCTAGCCTTGTGGCTGGCACGGGAACCCCTCTCTCCAGGTCTCTCAGAGTATCAGGATCCGTGTAGTACTCTATGAAGAAGCTCTCTCCCCCCTCGAGCTTCTCGCCGGCCAGGTCCAGGATCCAGGACTCCGCCTTCGACCCGTGAAAGCCGGGGATCCCAGGCTTTTCGTCTGCCACGCTGGCGTTAAACACTTCCACCCATGGCTTGTAGACTGGTAGCCTGCCACAAAAGACTTTAACCGAGACCAGGTGTTCCACGCCCCCCTCGCCGTACAG
Organism: Desulfurococcales archaeon; assembly: GCA_015521705.1. Lineage (GTDB taxonomy): Archaea > Thermoproteota > Thermoprotei_A > Sulfolobales > Acidilobaceae > S141-84. The sequence continues at coordinate 110,691 of WANR01000033.1, read as the reverse complement.
CCCTACGTCTATGTTGGCTTCCTCCCTGAACCTTCCACGTGAGGTCCTGTAGGCTGCAGCCCTGTACTTTCCCAGGGTTATACCCCTTTCCAGGACCTCTATAAGGGTCTTCAGCCTCTCATTGCTACACTCCAGGCTCTCCAGCTGGGGCCACCTCCAGGCTCCTTTGAGTCTATGTGCTAGGCATTTATACGGTTTATACTCCGAGCTAAGCCTCCCAGTTTCCCCCTTTTATTCTAGCCCTCTTATCTGAGGTGTATCAGAGGCTTGGATTATGCCCTTTTACTCTATTATAGTTATGTTTTCCTCGGGGAAGCCCATTTCTACGAGGAGCTTCTTGACTCTGTGCCTGTGGTCTCCCTGTAGTTCTATTCTGCCGTTCTTGGCCGTGCCTCCGGAGGCTAGCTTGCTTTTTAGGGTTGATGCCAGTTTTCTGAGGTCGTATTCTTTCTCGTTGATCCCCTCGATGATGGTTACCTCGCGCCCGAACTTCCTCTTCTCCAGCCTTATCTTGATTATCTGCTCCTCGGCGACTAGTTGCTCGCATATCTCGGGGGGCAGTCCTCCACACATTGCGGAGAGATCCTTCATACTAGAGCGGACCACCTTTTCCTAGGGATTTGCTCTAATTAGGTTTATAATCGCTGGGAATATTAAAGCCTTTCCGGGTGCGTGGCGTGGGCGAGGAGGAGTACGGCGCGACGCTGCCCTACGGGATAGTGCCCGGCCCTGTGTACTACATGTGCCTTAACTGCGGCAACGTCATGTCTAAGGATCAGATAGACCAGCTGCCCTCAATAATGTGCTCCAGGTGCGGCTATAGGGTATTTGTCAGGCTGAGGTCTACGAGGCCCGATAAGGTTAGGAGGGTCTACGCCGTCTAGAAGCCTCTATGGCTAAGAGCAGCTCCTGGACCGTCTTGGCTGCTAGCACGCTCGTAACGCCTGAGGGGTCATAGTCGGGAGTGACTTCTACGAGATCCGCGCCGACAAGCCTTTCATCAACGATCCTTGCAATAAACCCTAGAACCTCCGCAGGCCCAAGGCCCCCGGGCTCCGGGTTCCCGACCCCAGGAGCGTATGCAGGATCGTAGACGTCCATGTCTATGCTCAGGTACAGGTGCCTGCAGTCCGAGAGGAACTCAATAGCCCAGCTAGCAGCGTTCGCCATGCCGACAAGGGCCAGATCCCTGGACTCTATCACCCTGATACTGTCTAGCCCCTCTGCTAGCTCCGCTTCCTCCCTGCTGTAGGCGCGGGATCCTATGAATAGCATGCGTGACCTGCCTAGAAGCTCCAGTACTCTCTTCATGACGGTAGCATGGGACAGCCTGACATCCATGTACTCGTCTCTGAGGTCCAGGTGGGCGTCTAGCACGACTATGCACGGCCTGAGGCCCGCCTCTACCAGGCCCCTGTAGGAGCCCAGGGTGACCGTGTGCTCTCCCCCAATCACTACGGGGATCCTTCCCTCCGAGGCTATCTCTGCCACAACCCTTCTGACTCTCTCGAGCGACTCGACTGGATCCCCGGGGGGCAACGAGATGTCGCCCTCGTCGTAGAGGCCAACGTCTTCTATGTATAGTCCCCTGACCTGGTAGCCGTTCGACTCTATGTTCTCCGAGGACTCTCTAACGGCTCTGGGGGCCCTTCTCTGCCCTGCCCTATAGGTTGCCGTGGCCTCCATAGGGGCGCCGAGTATCGATATGTACGTGGCCTCCCGGGGCTTCTCAATACCCGCGAAAACGGGGCCTCTGACGGTGTAGAGGTCTAGGTACCTGGCCAAGGCCTTGCACCAGCCCCTCGACTGATAGGCAGGTATAATTATAAGTGGGGGCCACGGGTTAAGAAGTAGTAGGTTAGCGGTGCTAGCGCATGGCTGACCTCTACGACAAGATAGTGGAGCTGGCCAGGAGGAGGGGCTTCTTTTGGCCATCATACGAGATATATGGCGGAGTGGCCGGGTTCTACGACCTAGGACCGCTGGGGGTGGCCCTGAAGAATAAGATCGTTGAGAAATGGAGAAGGTTCTTTGTCAAGGATCACAGCGACCATGTTGTCGAGATCGAGACACCCGTCATAGGCCCCTCTAGGGTCTACGAGGCGAGCGGGCACGTCGAGAGTTTCACGGATCCCATAGTGTCGTGTAGCTCGTGCGGGAGGAAGTACAGAGCGGACCACCTGGTAGAGGAGGCTACTGGGGAATCCGTGGAGGGGCTGAGCCCTAGGCAGCTGACAGAGATTATTAGGAGGAAGAGGATCAGGTGCCCGGTATGCGGGGGTGAGCTAGGCGAGGTTAAAGTCTTCAACCTGCTCTTCAGGACCCAGATAGGCCCCTACGAGGGGGACATAGGCTACCTAAGGCCGGAGCTTGCCCAGGGCATGTTCGTCTCCTTCAAGAGGGTAATAGAGTCTATGAGGGGCAAGCTACCTATAGGAATAGCCCAGGTTGGAAGGGTGGGGAGGAACGAGATCAGCCCCAGGCAGGCCATGGTGAGGCTGAGAGAGTTCACTATAATGGAGATGGAGTACTTCATAGACCCCGAGGCCAGCGATCCATGCCCGGTCTACGAGAACGCTGTGGACGAGGTCCTTAGGATCAGGACCTACCGCGACAAGCTGGAAGACAACCCTCCCCGGGAATACACGCTGGGAGAAGCTGTTGAGAAGGGTGTAATAGTTAATAAGTGCCTCGGGTACTGGATGGCGGTTTCTAAGAGGTTCGTAGAGTCCGTGGGTGTGAGGGGGGAGGACATGTTTTTTGAGGAGAAGGGTCCAGAGGAGAGGGCCCACTACTCCAGCCAGACCTTCGACCAGATGGTTAGAGTGTCCAGGTGGGGCTGGGTAGAGGTCTCGGGCCACAGCTATAGGACAGACTATGACCTCTCAAGGCACATGAAGTATAGCGGGGCCGATCTCACAGTTTTCAAGTCGTACCCCAAGCCCGTTACCGTGGTTGAGAAGAGGATAGTTTACGACAGGGCCTATATCGGGAGAAAGTACAGGGCCGAGGCCCCAAGGGTTATGGAGGCCCTGTCACGCCTAGACCCTGAAGAGGCCGAGAGACTCCTAAGGGAGAGGGGGGCTATAGAGGTCGAGGGCTACGTGATACCCGGGGACAAAGTAAGGGTGGTCGTAGAAGAGAAGAAGGTTACGGGGAGAAGGATAGTACCCCACGTGGTGGAGCCATCATTCGGCGTCGAGAGAGTGGTATACGCTGCGATAGAGCATGCCTATAGAGAGAAGGAGGGCAGAGTCATACTCTCGCTCCCCAGAGACATAGCGCCTTTCAGCGTCGTTGTCCTCCCCCTGAACGAGAGCGACGAGAAACTAGTCGAGGTTGCCAGGAGGGTTTACGAGAACCTGGTCAGGGAGGGATTCGACGCATACTACGATGACTCTGGAGGGATTGGTAGGAGATACGCTAGGGCTGACGAGATAGGGGTGCCTGCGGCCGTGACCATTGACTACCAGACTCTAGAAGATGGAACCGTTACTGTAAGGGATAGAGACTCTTGGAGGCAGTCGAGGGTCCACATGTCAAGGCTCCCTGCAGCGCTCAGGCAATTCATATATATGGGGAGGAGCCTCGATGAAATAGGCGTGGAGCACAAGGGTGAGCAGAGTTGAGCGAAGATGATTCTAGGAAGAGGGAGGAGCGAGAGGAAAAGCCTAAACCTCCAAGGCCCGAGGGGGGCATATCGAAGCTACTAGAGGTCATACCGTCGGCCTCGGCCTTGAGGGCGCGCGAAACAAGGCTGTCTGAGAAGAGGATCAGGCTTAAATACGATGAAACCCTGGAAGAGTCCCAGGCCAGGATAAGCCCTAGCCTGGCCAGAATGCTGGGAATCGAGGATAAGATAGAAATAGTGGTGGCCGGAAGGCACAGGTTCCTATTCAGGGCTATAATAGACGAGAACGTAGAAGAGAACAGGGTCCACGTGAACCCGGGCCTTATGGAGGAGCACGGCATCGCGGATAACAGCATAGCGACCGTGAGACCCTACAAGGGTACAGAAAGGCTGGGCGTCAGGCTTTCCGTGTAGCCGGGCTGAGCCCTCAGACGACTGGCAGGAACCTGAACATTAGGAGTAGCCACGAGTAGTGAGCCAGCGTCGAAGCCGCCAGCCCCAGTCTACTGGCTGCATGGCCGAGAATCAGCCCAGCCACGAGGGCTGCTGGCACTAGAACTGGGATCCCTGAAGAGACGTGTACCAGGGAGTAGGGGATCGAAGCCAGCCACCAGGGCTTCCCCATCCTCCTCCTAACCAGTAGCTCTTGAACGCCTCCTCTCCAGTAAACCTCTTCTGATAGCGAGATTAGGGCTAGAAGAGCGAGCCTGTCGATGCTGGGATACACCATTGAGTATACCTTTTCCACGTCAGCGCCCATACCCAAGACAAGCGAGGCCCTGTAGCCAGCATAGAACGAGGCATACAATGCTAAGGCGTAGATAGGGCTCAGCGCGAGAGCCGCCGGGCCCAGGTTGAACAGGCCCTTCACCTGTACACCATATACAGCCACGGTGATGGCCGCGAGAAACGAGGAGCCTATAGCCATTGAGTAGACCAGGTCTCCTCCAGAATTGAAGACAGCCGCGAACACGGCGAATCCTAGAGCTAGAACCACGTAATCCGCAGTGCCAATCCTGGCTCTCGCACCTGGCCTCAAAGGGGGGTTCACCAGGGTCTAGGCTGCCCGCGGGGGGTACCTGAACACCATTATAGAGGTCTTCTCGGGGAGCTCTCCCCTACTAAGAGTCGTTCTACCCGTTTCAATGATAATTCGAGGTGCCCGTGCTATGTTGAGGAACCTGTCCAGGGGGTCCAGGGGAAGCGTGGATCCCTTTATCCAGTAATGCATGGGCACAACTATCCTTGGCCTCAACTCTTCCACGAGCCCCCATGCCTCGTAGGCGTCTATGGTGTATACGCCGCCCACCGGGAGGAATATGACTTCTAAGCCCTTGAACTCTTCTATGCTCTCTTCGGGTATCTCGCCTAGGTCGCCCATGTGCGCCAGCCTCAGGTCTCCGGCGTCAATTATGTAGGCGGCCACCCAGCCCCTCAGCTTGCCCTTGCTCTTATCATGGTACACCTTCACGCCCTTGACCGGGATCTCGCCTAGCCTGAATTCTCCCAGACGCTGGCTATAGATCCTAGCCTCCCTGCCCCCCGCGACCTCTACAGCGTTGTGGTCGTAGTGCTCGTGGGTCACGAGAATATAGTCAGCCTGGATCCTGCAGGTGGGCACGTTAATGCTACCCCCGTCATGTGGATCCACAGCTATAGTGACTCCTTTCGCCCTGATGACGAAGTATGAGTGGCCGCAGTATTCGATCTCCACGGGCAACCTGGGCTGGCCCTCCCGGACTCATGCATTTATTACCCAGTAGGGCAAACCCTATTATAAAAGAACTGGGGTCTTAGTTGCCGCTCACCTGCAGGGGCTACACTATAGCTTCTATGAGGGACTTGGACGCTAGGAACAAGAGGATTCTCCTGAGGCTAGACCTTAACTCCCCCCTGGACCCAGCTACCGGCGAGATCCTGGATGACTCGAGGCTACGAGAGCACTCCAAAACTATAAGGGAGCTACTAGAGGCCAGCGCTTCTGTGGCCATTATGGCCCACCAGGGTAGGCCGCTCTCGAAAGACTTCACCAGGCTAGAAAAACACTCCGAAGCCCTATCCAGGCTCTTAGGGTTAGAGGTCTCATACATAGACGACGTGATAGGGCCCGAGGCTCGAAGAAGGATAAGAGCCCTTAAGCCTGGAGAGGTTCTCCTACTCGACAACTCTAGGCTCCTCTCAGAGGACTTCGTAGAAGCGGAGCCAAAGACTCACGCTAGCTCTATAATGGTTAGAACCCTTGCCCCCTTGTTTGACTACTACGTCAACGACGCTTTCTCGGCATGCCACAGAAGCCAGGCATCAATAGTCGGATTCCCCCTAGCACTACCGTCGGCCGCCGGCATAGTTCTCGAGGAAGAAGTGAGAGCCCTCGAGAGAGTCACCAGGGGCCCCGAAAGGCCTAAAGTCTTCGTGCTGGGCGGGGCCAAGGTCAGGGACGCCATAAAGCTTATAAACAGCCTCCACTCTGCGGGGACGGCTGACGAGATACTTACGGGAGGCCTCGTGGCCCTGGCGTTTCTCGTAGCTATGGGCTACGATGTCTCTAGGAGTGTTGAAAGAGCACTCAAAGAAGCCGGCGTTACTAGCGAGATAATTAATGAGGCACGGCGGCTGGTGGGGCGCGGCGCCCCTATAAGGGTTCCCATAGATTTTCTGGTGCCCCATAATGAGGGCGTGGAGGTTGAACCAGCTAGGGGGTTGAAGAGAGTTCCCATGGATATAGGGCCCTCCACTCTGGAGTACTATGCGGCTAAGCTTAGAAAGGCTAGGATAGCCGTGTTTAGGGGGCCCATGGGCGTAATAGAGGATGAAAGGTTCAGAAGAGGAACGGCTAGGCTGATAAGTGAAGCCCTAGAGCGGGGCGTCTACACGGTAATAGGGGGTGGCCACTCGAACGTTATACTCTCGCTACTACCCCCAGGCCTCTCCAAAAGACTAGGCCATAGGTCGCTCGCTGGAGGCGCTATGCTACACTACCTGTCAGGCGAGCCCATGCCATGCCTGGAGGCTCTCTCAGAGTCCTACAGGCTTTACTGGACTGGAGACGCTACTCCTGTTTAAGGAATATATTCGGGGGGCAGGGGAATTACCTGGGTGCTAGAGCCTTGGCAAGGATACTTGTGGGCATAGTGGGCTATGGGACTATAGGGAGGAGGGTTGCAGAGGCCGTTATGGCACAGGACGACATGGATCTTGTAGGCGTTGCCAAGACTAGGCCCGACTACGCAGCTATCCAGGCCTCCAGAGCCGGCCTGGGCATCTACGTCCCCAAGCCCGAGCTGGCAGAGGCCTTCGAGTCCAGCGGGGTAAAGGTTAAGGGCACTGTTGAGGACCTGCTTTCTACCGTTCAGGTGGTAGTTGACGCTACTCCCGCAGGCGTGGGCTCTAGCTATAAGAGCCTCTACACTAGGCATGGGGTGAAACAGGTCTACCAGGGAGGCGAAAAGCCCGATGTTGCCCAGGTCTCGTTCAGCAGCTTATGCAACTATGAAGAAGCCATAGGCAAGAACAGCGTAAGAGTCGTCTCATGCAATACAACCGGCCTTCTAAGGCTTATCTGCTCGCTGGATAAAAGCCTGGGTGTCAGGAGTGTCAGGGCATTCATAGTTAGGAGAGCCGCTGACCCAGGCGAGTACAAGAAGGGCCCAATAAACTCTATAGTCCTAGACCCGCCTAAGACGCCAAGCCACCACGCGCACGACGTTAAGACGATATTAAAGGATCTAGACATAGAGACTGCTGCAGTAATAGTGCCTACCACTCTCATGCATGTCCACCACGTTAGGGTGAGGCTATCAAAAAGAGCCTCTAAGAGAGACGTACTAGACGCCCTTTCAGAGTCGCCTAGGATAGTTGTACTGCCGGGGAGAACAGGCATAAAGAGCACTGCCCAGCTAGTGGAGGCTGCAAGGTTCGCGAGGCCTAGAGCCGATATACCAGAACTGGTAGTCTTCGAGGACTCTATAAGCGTCAGCGGCGATGAAGTATCGCTCTTCCAGGCGGTCCACCAGGAGTCCATAGTAGTTCCAGAGAACATTGACGCTATACGCGCTGTTTCCGGCCTGGAAAAGGATCCTGTTAGGTCGATCTCTAAAACAGACGAAACGCTTAGAATTGGCAGGAAGTACTTCTTCGTGTAGAGGATTCTCCACAGCCACTACTGGAACCCAGGCCTCGCAACCCAGGAACCATTTTTGAGTAGCACTATTTTCCCAAGGAGGCCAGCTCTTTTAGGAGGCCCACTTATTATTCCTGTAGATACTCATGAATTATCTGGATTAGTCGTGGTGGCAGAGCATGGTCCTAGGCTCTCCTAGAAGAAGACTACCCCTAAGGGTCTCAGACATAATGAGCAGGCCTCCGGCCGTGATAGAGGAGACGGGACTGCTCATAGACGCTGCCCGCATCATGCACGAACGCGACATAGGAAGCGTTTTAGTCGTCGACAAGGAGGGCGTTGTTAGGGGTATAATTACCGAGAGAGATGTTGTAGCAGCAATAGCGCACGGCTTCGACCCCAAAACCACCAGGGCATGGGAGATAATGACCGAGAACCCCGTGACCGTCAGGGAGCATGAGCGGGTATCAACAGCGCTCGAAAGGATAACAGAGACTGGCGTTAGACACCTGCCAGTAGTTGATGATAAGGGTAGGCCTGTAGGTGTCATCTCATTTAGGGATATAGCAAACCTCATACTAATGCTCATGGAAATGGGGGTCATACATCCAAGCGTCTAACACTACTTATGGCTCCAAAGCCAGCTTTAGGTAGCCCTGTAAATTGCATACAGCTTAGCTGTAAAGCCTTTGGCTTTGAAAAGTACAGACAAGGAACAAAAACAATCAGTACCAAAACTCATTCAAGGGCCCAGGGAAGCATGACAGCACTACGTGAAGCCGCACGAGATCCCTCCGGGCGGCAAGAGGCGCCGAGTAACTGGTATACATTGGCCGTACACGGAAAAGGAAGACAAGCTTAGGCTGGAGGCAGGGTTTATTCCAGGAATTCCTCTTCTTCGAGCATTTTATTCCTCATCATCTCAGCATACGTTTCAGTTATTATTCTGGCCCATGGTATCCTGAGCTCGTCTAGTAGTTTCTTTGCTTCCTCCCATGATGCTCCCTTTAGTTCTATCTCCATGAAGCAGCCCAGCTTTTTAACCTTGTCCAGTGTTATTCTTAGGCCTCTAGCTTTGAGATAGTATCTCTCCTTCTCAATCGTGAAGATGGGCTTGAACCCCAGCTTCCTCAATAAAGTCTCTATGTCGCCTATTACGTTTACTTCTATCTCTTCTCTCACCTTCAGCTCAGCATCTTTCTTCCTCGGCCCCTTCAGTGTTAGTATCTTGTAGTTGTCATTGACTATCCTGACCCTTAAGGCTACATCCATGGAGTCTAGGCTGTAGCACGGGTGCTTGTAGTATGTGTCTGCCTCCCTGGCTAGCCCCTCCGACTTGAAGCCTTTATTCTCTAGCTCCCTCTTTAGCTCCTCTATTCTAGAGCAACCGATCCTGACCTTGCCTTCGGCTTCTAGAATCTTTTCCTCCTCCTCGTCATCATCGAAAAACACTGGCGAAACACCACCTTAAACCCTTGGGGGTTCTACCAGATCCTCCCCACTCCTTAAGTTGGTGAAGCTAGGATATTTATCGGTTAAACTATATGGTGGAAGGATTAATGGGCGGGCTTAGTTTTTAAACCCGCCGGGCAACCAGGGAAACCCGGGCTAAAGAACCTATTGGAAGGTGTAGTGGCGTGAAGAAGAGCCTTTTCATAGGAGAGCTGCTGAGTAGAAGGGACCTTATAGGCTCCAAGGTCAGGGTCTGCGGGTGGATCCATAACATCAGGGACATAGGTAGGATAAAGTTCCTCGTTGTAAGGGACAGGACGGGCATGATACAAGTCGTTGTTAAGGAAGGAGAGTCGCCTCCAGAGGCTGTCAGTGAGGCGGAAAAGGTTAAACTCGAAGCCGTGGTCTGCGCTGAGGGGACGCTAGTTAGAGGGAAGGCCGTCCAAGGAGTAGAGGTTAAGGCTTCCCGCCTCGAGATACTGTCATCACCCGTAGAGCCTCTACCCCTAGAGCCCTCCGAGTCCACTAAGGCCCTCCTGGCAACGAGGCTCAACTATAGGTGGCTCGACGTGAGGAACCCCGCTGTATCGAAGATCTTTGTGCTAGAGTCATGGGTTGCCTGGAAGTTTAGGGAGTATTACAGGGATAACGGGTTCGTCGAAGTATTTACTCCAAAGATCGTGGCTGCAGGGACCGAGGGCGGGGCCGAGGTATTTCCCGTGATCTACTTTGGGAGGGAAGCCTACCTAGCCCAGAGCCCCCAGTTCTACAAGCAGTTCGCAGTAATTGCAGGCCTCGAGAGGGTCTTCGAGGTGGGCCCCGTCTTTAGAGCCGAGCCGCACCACACTACAAGGCACCTCACCGAGTACCACTCGCTCGACATAGAGATGGGCTTCATAGACGACTACAACGACGTAATGGACATGGTTGAAGGCTTCTTCAGGCGCATATCCAGCGATATAAGGAGAGAGGAGCCAGTCGCCAGTATAGCGGAGGAGCTAGGAGTGGAGATAAGGCTCCCTAGCAGAGTGCCCCGCATAACTATGAGGGAGGCCTACGAGATCCTCACGTCAAACTACGGCAAGAAGCTTGAACAGGCCAGTGATCTAGACTCAGAAGCTGAAAGGCTCATGGGCAGCTATGCCCTGGAGGAGTACGATAGCGACTTCGTCTTCATAACAGAGTACCCCTGGAAAGTCAGACCCTTCTACACTATGAGGAAAGACGAGGAACCCGAGTGGACATACGGGTTTGACCTACTATTCAGGGGGCTAGAGGTAGTCACGGGCGGCCAGAGAGAACACAGGTACCATAAGCTGCTAGAGAACCTTAAGGAGAAGGGGCTGAGAGAGGAAACATTCAAGTTCTACCTGGACTTCTTCAAGCACGGAGCCCCGCCTCACGGCGGTGCCGGAATGGGGCTTGAAAGAATAGTCATGCAGATCCTGCGCCTAGACAACGTAAGGGAGGCCAGGCTCCTACCTAGAGACCCCGAGAGAGTCGTGCCCTAAATATCACTCCATAACCCGATGGGCTTTCACAAGCAAGGCAGTTTCTTCGAGCCCACAGAGCTGAGAACGGGAGCCTGCGCCCTGCAAGGCTCGGCGGGAGTGCTGGGAGTAGCCGTGTAGATGGGGATCTAAATTCTTAGATGCCAAATCTCAGCATCCACCCTACTATAACCAGGATTACGGATATAGTTGTCGCAGCAGTTGCTAGCACTGTGAATTTAGGCAAGGCTCTAGGATCGTTTCTAAGGGCTGGCAGCACTCTTCTCTCTGCATATACCATTAACGCAACAAGGCCTACCACCAGTATTGCCTTGACTCCAAGCCTGCCCACAGGCTCTCCGAGAGATAGCCAGAGAGCAGGCGGGGCCCTAAAAAGGCCCATAGCTACGCCTGTAACCACGGTCAAGAAAAAGCTGGGAAGCCCGACTTTAATGAAAAACTTCTCAAAACTCAGAACATAGCCAGGATCCTTCTCAGAAAGGGCCCTCCTAAGAAACCCACTAAGCAAGAGCAAGTGGCCACCCACCCAGACCGTAGCCCCGATAACGTGAATTAACTGCAATACCTGGTAAATACTGGGCACTTCCCCCTCTCCACCCCCCAAGGTTAAGGGCCGAAACTATGGAAATTTAGCCAAAATTATATACCAGGCCCTTACGAGAGAAAACCCTCTTCTTCTTAGCGAGACAGGTAGCCAGAGGGGGTAGTTATGGAGACGGGGGCTATCAGTCTAAAACTATTAGGAGTGAAACGTTTGGGAGAGGAAAGAGTGTGGGTTATGGTATTATCTGTTTTATTTCTATGTATACGTCGTGGGGTACCTGGATCCTCATAAGCCTTCTCAGCACTCTTTCATCGGCATCCAGGTCTATGAGCCTTTTATGTATTCTTAGTTCCCAGTGCTCCCAGTACTTGCTTCCTTCTCCGTGGGGTAGCCTGAATATTGGGACCTCTAGTCTTTTAGTAGGTAGGGGTACGGGGCCCTTCATGCGGACCCCTGTTTTCTGTGCTATCTCTCTTATCTGGTTTACAACGCTTTCTAGGCTTTTAACATTGGTGCTCCAGAGCCATATCCTGATCCTGAAGACCATAGTTTTGGAGCCTCCTTTACAGTAGTGCTATGAAGGGCTCTCTTCTTAGACGTGCTACTTGGTTCTGAGCTCTACCTTCATGGGTTTTACTTCTGTGACTATGCCGATCCCTATTGTCCTGTTCATGTCTCTCATAGCGAACCTTCCTAGGGGTGGGAACTCGCTGAACTTCTCTATCACCATGGGCTTTATGGGCTTAAACTTGACTATAGCTACCTCTCCTGGCTTGAGGAACTGGGGGTTCTTCTCTATAACCTGGCCGGTTCTCGGGTCTATCTTGGCAACTATCTCCGTCAGCCTAGCGCTTATGCTGGCCGTGTGGGCGTGTATCACTGGCGTGTAGCCTGGGGCTATCGCGCTTGGGTGCCATATAACGAAGATCCTTGCTGTGAACTCTTCCGCCACAGTCGGGGGGGTATCCGTGTGCCCTACAACGTCTCCCCTCTTGATATCTCCACGGCTTACGCCCCTAATAGCGAACCCTATATTGTCGCCTGGCTCGGCTTTCGGCATGTCCTGGTAGTGCATCTGTATGCTCCTGATCTCGCCCACTATGCCTGGAGGCATCACTACGACCTTGTCGCCTACCTTCAATACTCCAGTCTCCACCCTGCCCACGGGCACGGTTCCAGCTCCGGGAATGTTGTACACGTGCTGTACGGGGATCCTCAGAGGCTTGTCCACAGGCTTCGTTGGTGGCTCAAGCATGTCGAGGGCTTCAACGATTGTTGGCCCGTTGTACCACGGCATGTTAGGGCTCCTCTCTATTAGGTTGTCTCCCTTCCATGCGCTCACCGGGATGAAGGGTATCTTGTCCACGTTGTAGCCGAGACCCTTCATGAACTTCTTTAGAACGGCCACGATCTGCTCGTACCTTTTCTGGTCATAGTTAACGTCGGGAGCGTCCATCTTGTTCACAGCCACGATTATCTGCTCAATACCCATGGTCTTAGCTAGGAGAGTATGCTCCCTGGTCTGGCCCTCGGGGCTCATGCCGGCCTCGAACTCTCCTTTCCTAGCAGAGACTACGAGTATCGCAGCATCTGCCTGGCTTGCCCCGGTGATCATGTTCTTGACGAAGTCCCTGTGGCCTGGAGCGTCTATAATCGTGAACACGTACTTCTTTGTCTCGAACTTCATGAACGTTAGGTCTATAGTGATACCTCTATCCCTCTCCTCCTTCATCCTGTCCAGGATCCACGCGAACTTGAAGGACTCCTTGCCACGAGCCTTTGCCTGCTCCTCGAGCTCTTTCAGCTTCTTCTCCTCTACAAGCCCCAGCCTGTAGAGTAGGTGTCCTACTAGGGTGCTCTTCCCGTGATCTACGTGACCTATCACGACAAGGTTTAAATGGGTTTTCTCGGGCATCCCGCTCCATCCCCCAATGCCAATCCTCTTATGTAGTAGCGAGTTTAAAAATTAAACGATCCCCTTACCTGGAGCTCAAAGCTATTCTCTCGATCTCCTCCTTCTGCCTCACAGCGTAGCTCTGGGGGTCGCCGCGTGCAGCCAGCATGATCTCTTCCGCGAGGCACTGCTCTATAGGCTTGGGGTTGTTGAAGGCGCACTGCCTAGCCCCCTCAGTGAGGAATTTAAGAGCCTGGTCCACTCTCCTCTGAGGGGACACGTCCACGGAGACCCTGTAGGTTATACCTCCATACATTATCCTAGTAGTATCCTCTCTCGGCGCAGAGTTCTCTATAGCCCTTACAAGGACCTGGAGAGGGTTTTCGCCCGTCTCCAAGTAGATCAGGTCAAAAGCGTTCTTCACAATGTTAAACGCCAAGTGCTTCTTGCCGCCGTTCCTGCCTGGCCTCATGAGCTTATTCATAAGCCTCTCTACAATAGGCACTTCAGCCTTCCCGAACCTCCTATGCTCGTGCTTCCCACCGGTATGCGGTAGCCAGACAGGTTTCAGGCTTATATACCTCTTCAGGCTAGGGTCTCTGACTTCTACACCGACCCAGCTCCACTTGCCAAACAACTTTATATTATCGGCCCTAACCTCTAGGCCCTCAATACCACTCACCAGGCATACACCAAGCCGTCAAGATGCATACATGCCTATTAAACCTTATATTGGTCAAAGGTTATCTAGCAGCCCTAGAAGTAGTTATTGTTCCGTTGTAGCGTTTCCCCTCTCACGGCACTTCTAGTTAGTTTTCAATACTTTTAAACTTTTTAATACAGCGAGAAGGGGCTAGCCCTCGGTGCGGGAACGCTAGCTTCACCCGCACCCCATGGTGTCCCAGTCGAGGGCAACGCCAACTGCGGATCATTGGCTACCTACTAGTTAAACCAAAACAAAACTAATTTTAGATCATATAGTCAGCTCTGAAACAGTCTTTAGGCTTTAGCGTTTACCAGCGTCCATGGATCCATAGTAAAAGCAAGTTATGCTATAAGCTGGCCTTAACAGTCGTGGAATCAAAGCTCTAGAGGAGTCCCAATGCTTCAGCTATGACATAAGAGCCTACAAAGACTAGCATTAGTGAGGTAAAGTAGTGAAGCCTCGCATAGAAACGCTTGCCTATAGATGCTTTCCTCGTAAAGTAGAGGCTTACCAGAGTCCACAGGGACATCGCTGCATAGACGCAGGCCAGGTAAAGGAGTGAGAGGACTATAGGGTTGACCCCCAGAAGCACTATAGCTGCAAGAGCCACCTCCTCTTCATGCGCGAAGCCCAGAAGAAGAGAGTACTTGAAGAGCCCTAGAACCGAGTAGCTAGACGGCTCCTCGTGCCCATGCTCCCCGCTGCCGAGGAAAGCCTCTCTAAGACCGTTAAGCCCAAGCAGTAACAATAGGAGCCCTGCAGCCAGCTGTATGTAGAGCAGGTAGGCTGCAAGAGCTTCCCCCAAGAGCCAGGCAGCCGCTATGACGGCTATCGTTGATAAGAAGTGTCCCAACGCGAGGACCAAGGTTAATAGGAGCGCTTTAGGAGCGCCTCCGCCACTCCTTAAAGCATGGAGCACTGATAGGGGCCACCCATGTGTAGGATCGCTTCCATGGAAAAGGCCCATGAGGGCTACAGATGAGTAAGCTACATAGAACGACTCTAGACCCATAAAGTATTCAGCCTCGTACGCCACCCTAGAACACGATTGGGCCTAGTCGAGCACCTGCCTAAGCACAAGGGCTATAACCATTCCAAGCACGACTCCGGCTAGTACATAAACAGCCAGGTCACCAGCCTCGACCCCTGGCCCACCGCTGCCTGGGGTAGGTACTGTAGCAGTGGCTGTAGCAGTTCTTGTCACAGTAACTGTTTCAGTTACCGTAACAGTCTCTATAGGAGCCTCCTTCTCTGGCTGCCCTCTTTCCTCGCCCACACCCGGTGGACTCGTAGCCCTGCCCCCTTCGGCGAAGAGCCATCCAGACAGAATAGCCATCTCTAGGTAGCTCCAAGCATTCGAAGAATCGCCCTCCTCAGCCTCGGCTCTAGCCTGGTCCAGGAGGTAGGGAGCTATTGAAGAGGCGGAATAAGAGACTATACTGCTAGCTCTCTCGAGAGCCTTCTCTAACACTATTCCACTCGTGTCAAAGGCGCTGTGAAGGGCTGCCGTGGCAAGCGATGTAGCCCACATGGACAGGTAGAGGGAGAGGAGTTCCGATTCCTCGGAGACCGCTGTGGACGAGATGTCGAGAGCCTTCTCTAGTAGCGGGGAAGAGGATCCTGACTCCTGGAAGAGCGTCAATGCATAGGCAGTCATGCTTTTCGAAAGACTCGCTATCGTACGCCTCTTAGCCGTGTCAACGTCTATCACGTCCCCTGCGGACTCTAGGACAAGCTTAGCGGCTAGGGACCTGGCATACGCTGATGCAAGATCCTCCAGGGGCTCAACAACCGCCACACGCCCTGTGAATCCTATCCTGACTGGGAGATAGTATTTCCCAGACTCGTTAACAAGCTCCCCTAAGGCCTCGCTCGTGGCCGAGGCTGCTTCGTACAAGTCGATGGAAGCCAACGCCAGGGCCTCGCTCCTGGACTCCAAGGATAACTCGTAGGCTTCATCCACAGCGCTGAGAGCCTGCTCAACGAACTTAGTCACCTCCAGATCCTCTCCAAGGGCTTCATCCAACCACACGGCAGCTAGCAACTTTGACAGGGACTCTTCCAGGCTGGAAATAGCCCCAACCACAAGGCCCCTGCCGTAGAGGTCCTCAGCCCTTCTAGCTTCCTCCATAGCCTCCTCTACGTATAGCTCGTAGACGTCACTCCTCAGGCTGGAAACCCTTTCTGCATAGCTGGAAACCTCCCCATAGAGTGTCTCATAGACCCTTGCTAGATCCAAGGACCTACGCGGCCCAAGGGGCTCTCCAGCTGCCTGGCCGACCTGCACGCCGAGGAGCTCTCTGGCCGCACTTGCTATGTCAGGAGACTCTACCACCCGGACACCCCTGGACCTGCCTTCCTCGACAAGGTCGACTTCCACAGGTGTCGTTGTTACGAAAGCTATGGGCCCTATCCTTGTGACCTTCCTTTCATAGTAGACATAAGACGACTGCCCTGGCGGTATAACGAAAACCTCGCCCCCAGCATTAGCCACGGCTTCCAGCTTCTCTAGGAGCCCACCGACGGGGCCAATGGTAGTGTCAGGGTATACAGTCCCGGTAATAACCCTATCCCGGGGGCACTCCACACCCAGAAGAGCCGCCAAGGTGGCTACAGCCATGGCAGCACCCGCGCTAGGCCCACCCACTATAATGCTCGGAGCCTCTATCGTGTAGACGAAATCATAGGACCCCAGATCCACGCCGGCAACCATACTAGCAGCAAACGCCGCTATCCAGGCAGCACCCTGAGTATCCACTTGCGTGGCAGGACTCGTACTTATATACACCCTACCCTCGCCCGGATACAGAACAGACACGCTTAAGTCGCCCAGAACACCCTCCCCCGCAGACGATACAGCAGCTATCTTCAGAGAACAAGACCCCACAACAACCCTACCCTGCTGCCCTACCGAAAACGCCCCCGCTAAAGGCGCTAGCATCGCCGATAGAAACACCAGCAAGACCACAAACACTAGCGATAAACGGTACAAACCAACTCCCACCCACTAACTCGATCAACAAGCGCGCTTCTAAATACTATTCGCCAAACCTGTTTAACGTCGAGCAATGCCTAACCTATAATATAACCATACCATAGTAATTATCTAGTGAAGCCGAGGAATGACATTTATGAGGCTAAGGCTGAAATGAGAAGCATACCCCAATATAAAGTGAACATCCATGTAGCATCTATACTAAGTATGCTAGGTCTACCAGCACGTGCTGAGGAACCATTTTACGTGAAAGTAGCTAGAAGAACCAGGAAAATACCTGATTTCGTGCTAAACCACAGCATAGCTGGCGGCGTGCTTGGTGAAGCAGAAATAGGTAGCACTGAATTTGATCCAGAAGCAGCAACAAAGCTTAGGCAGAGAGCTTACGAGCGTTTCGACGATATAGCCTTCAAAGGCTATGATTTCATAATGCTACTAATATATCCGAAAAAAGCCGTGGAAGAAATAGCACGGTTACCTGAGTTCAGGATAGAAAAAGAATTGATGGAAAAAACTGTGGGGCTAGGGATAGCCATTAGAAAGAACCCATTTAACTTAACAGACCACTATATCAAGTGGTACAATAAACCCGTAAAAATTATAGATATACCTCACGGATTAGACTTGCTAATAAGCGAGTTCTTTAAAAACATGAAAAAGCAGGATCCCTACATCAAAGTTAGTGTTTACGAGCTCGTGGAAAGTATAAATACCCTCATAGAGAATTCTTCGCGAACCCTTTCCCTAGTAAAAGACAAGGACCTAGTTAACAGGCTGGCTAAAGTTGCCCGTAAATTGAGCGTAGCCTGGGACCAAATTAAAAAGCCCGAAGACAAGATAGAGATAACCACAAAATTCATACTATTAATGTCAACACTTGTAATATTATTCCATGAAATAGTACGTAACGAGCGCCTACTTAGACTCGAGCCTTTAGAATGCGAAACACTAAATGCTGTCAAACTCGCTAACCACTTTGAAAACCTCATAGAAGACAAAAATAACGGCACGACCAGGTATGCAGAATTAAATGAAGGTTTCATAGAAGTACTAAAAGAAGTGCCACAACACCCGCAAATCAATAATGCTGTAATATCTATTTGCAATGAGATAAAGCACAGCTATACTTTGATGAGAAGACTGGGATGGGACATATTATCTATGTTCTATCAGCGTTTATTATCAGAAACCTATAGGCATGCTTTCGCAACATTTTACACTAAGTTACCAGCAGCACGGCTGCTAGCATCCCTAGCTATTAAAAGCTTAGATGACGAGGTGATAGATCCAGCTTGCGGTACAGGTAGCTTGTTGCTGGCTTCAGTTGAGAGGAGAAGGATGTTACTAGGAGGTGAGTTACTTAAAAAATTTTACAAGAAAGCTCTTGAATACGAGCAACCGCTCCTTGATATAGTCAATGAGTCAATATTAAGAAACACTGCCGGCTTGGACGCGCTTAAACCAGCTTGCTTTATTGCCGCTTTAAATTTAAGAATAGCAACACATGGCTCGCCTCCAAACAAGCTTAATATATATGACGTTAGCGTCGGTTTTAACCGTGCTGGCAGCCTAGACTTGTTGACTTCTAAAAAAAGCGTATTACCACTAGACGTCAAAATACTGGGTACGAGGAGATACGATGTTGTTATAATGAATCCTCCCTTCACGAGAAGCGACAGAATATCGTTTCTAATGGGTAAAGAGGCTAGGAGAACGTTTTTGGCTACGCAATTCTACTTCGGTAGTACACGTGTCAGCAATCTGTTCACAGCTGGCATGGCTAAGCCTTTCATGGTACTAGCTGATAAGCTCGTGAAGGAAGGTGGGAGAATAGCAGCGGTATTACCCAATTCTATCTTAAACAGGCCTAGCTGGAAGGATGTAAGAAAAGAGCTTCTAAGCACTTACAGCCTCGAATATATAGTGATAAGTTGGGCTCCGGGAACCCCTAACTTTAGTAGTGATACTCGTTTTAGAGAAATACTGTTAATAGCAAGAAAGAAACCTGCCAAAACAGTCTCCTTTCAGGGTTCACTAAATATAGTGAATCTATATAAAAGGATCGATGATCTCGGCATGGACGACATCGAGATAATAAGTAAAGCCGCCTCTAATAGCCGAAAAAGTGTAACCCATGTTGTGAAGGGTAGCGAGCACATAGCATCTATAGTATCTGTAGAGCTAGAGAAGGAAATTAAGAAGAGGCTAAAAAAGAACGATGGCAAGACGATTAGTGCTGAGGAGAATGATAAAGAAATTGAGAAGCTAAGCGGAAATCTCTATAGATTCATTGCCTTTAAAAACGCCGAGCTATTAAAAATGCACCTAGATGTAATAGTCAAATGTAGTACAGATTTTAAAAACATCTTTAAAGTAGGGAGTGTGGTAGACCACACCAGCGGGCTTTCCCCACCAGTAAAAAGAGAAGATAAAACCTCTTATCACCACGAGATCCCAGCCCTTTGGGGGACTGGAGAAACCTTAAACATCAAAGCTCCCTGGCTAAAAAAAGCTCCATACAAGATAGGCGTGATTAACGAGGCCAACGTAAAGGTAAAATACTGGAAACCCAGAAAGGCCTTTTACTCTGCAAGAGTGTTCTTCCCTAGGAAACAGCGTCTCAGCACCCAATATACATTGATGGTGTTTGTAAATGAAGACAGCGTCTCTAATGTTTGGTGGCCGCTTAAACCCGTCGTTGAGGATCATGGTATTGTCATGAATTACCTAGTTTACATGAATAGCGTCTTCGGGTTTGTACATTTACTTGGTGAAAGACTAGAAACAGAAGGACTTTATGTGGAATTTAAGAAAAACAATCTAGAGGACTTACCTATACCTGACCTGAGAAATATCAGACATCCAATAAACGATATAATTGATACCATGAAGAAGCCCATGCCTAGATTTGACAAATACATAGAGACTATGGCAAGATATAATGAAAAAGCACCCTGGTATAAAGCAGCACAAGAAGTTATAAAGGAAGCCAGAAAAGATAATAGCCTGCAACCCTACGCCAACAGAGCTACGCTTGACCTAAAATCATTTGACATGATCCGCGGTGTGTGCCAAGACACATATATACCAGATAATCTATACAAACTGCTCAGAGAGGATATTGGTGTGTTACAGCAAATAATGGAACGCCATGAAGACGACGAGGATATTATAGAAGATATTGCAAAGCGTGTAGAAAGAAAAACGAAACATGTTTCCCTAGATAAGTGGATTAGATAATTTCAAGTCTGGCTGCTGGAAAATCATGTTAGCGTCAAAACAACCATAAGGCCGGAACTAAACTGGTTTAAGGCTGAATAAAGGCAGCTTAACGGTAATTCGGGTGTTTCGGGAGTTTTTGGGTGGTCTCCCTTTAAAGGTGGGAGCTTCTAGCTGTTATAGGGCCTGGGCTTTGCGGGGATGGTAGTAGTGGTTCTTAGGCAGGAGATAAGAGAGTTCGGTATATGCTCGGAGTGCGGGGGCATAGCCATCTATTCTTACCAGCTCGAGCTAGTCAGTGATGATGAGACCTCTGTTAAGGTCTCGCTCTCTTGTAACATGTGTGGGTATAAGGATGCTAAGAGGATAATCATGCCGAACAAGGCTCTGTACCTCATGCGCTACCTTTTCAAGCCAGAAGCAAGGGTGTTCGCCGAGAAGGCATACCTGCTTCCATCGCTGAAAATGGTTAGTAGTTTGAGAAAAGAGAAGGTTGAAGAAGGATAGGGGGAAGGTGAGTAGGGCCAAGAGAGGCTTGTAGGCTGCTATGAAGCTATGAGGGATCGCCCCGCTAGTTCAGGGTACTGCTCTTGGTTCTTCTGCCTAAAAGTCCCCTCCCCGCAAGAGCCTTGAGGGCTCTCCTCAGAACTTTCCTGACGATCCACCTCTTGTCAAGGTCTCCGTAGAGCCTTAGGGCAGTCGATCTTATACTATTGGTTCTTGTGAGATCCATCAACACCCTTCTCTCTTCTTCGTTGAGCCCTTTAAGGTACCGGAGGGCCAGCCTTGCTATGTCAGCCGGGTCTAGGCCCATATAGGGGTTCTCGGTCTCGAGCTCGTCAAACCTCCTGGACACCCTAAACTCTATTATCGTCACCATGCTGTCGGGGTCGATACTGCCGTAAGCCTCCTTCAGGGCCCTTACCAGTTCCTCTCTCGACTTAAACCCGTCCTTTCTGGCATCCTCGTCTGTGAGGTCTCTAACCCTCTTGTGCCTGACAGAGGTTATCATGGCTTTAGCTATCGGCCTGCCGCCGCTATGTATTATCACCTCGCTATACCTGGTTCTGACCCTGCCAAGACGAATGGTGGTAGTTTTGGATCCCTTGAGTATCTTCTCGGCGTACTCACCCTTTACCATCAAGTGCCTGCCAAGGTACTGTGGCTTTCCCTTATTAGCCCCCATACCCTACCACCAATAGTGGGGCCGATGAACCGTAGTGGCCCCCCACTGTGTTGGGGGCCGCTCTGAGGATATAGCTGTGATGTGGGGCCAAAGCTTGGAGGCTCCTACTCTATCATAGCACCCTTGCCAGTAACCGTGTAAGGCTCCACCCTTCTCCTAGGAGCTATTATGGCTCCTAGCCTTATCTCGCCCAGTGAGGAGGCGAGTACCCCCCGCAGCCTCTCCGGAAGCCTCTCAGGAGTCCCAGCTTCTATGTATGTGAAGGGGCTTAGCGACGCTCCTTCACCAACGACAGAGCCCTCGACAACGCATTTAGGGCCTACTTCTGCGCCCTCCATCAATACAGTCTCCCTGACAACACTGCCTGGGCCCACCACGGAGCCGTCGTCGACTATGACCCTGGGGCCTACCACGCTCCCATCCTCGATCCTGGCTCTCTTGCCTATGTACGCGGGGCCCCGGATAACCGTGTTATCGCCTATATATGCCCCGTCGGACACTACTACGGGGCCCCGGATAACGGCCGAGCCTTCTATCGAGGATCCCCCGCTCAACAGGGTAGTATGGGGGCGCACAACTAGCTCGGGTGCCCTCAGTAGATCCCAGGGATACCCGATCTCTAGCCACCTTCCACCCCACACAGTAGCGCCCACAAGCCCCTTGCGTGCTGCGACGCTAAGGCCGTCCTCATAGCCTGTGGTTAGGGTGGATATGACGCCAGGATCCCCCACCATTACGCCTGCGAACACGAAGCCCCGGCCGGATAGCCAGTCCTCCCTTCTATCGAACTGGACATCCTCGACCCTGCTGCCTATGCCGAGCTTGACGAAGCCGTATGTTTCGGCCCCTGTTATCACGGAGGCCACAGCCATTACTAGGGGATACCCGGATGAAGCATAGTAGTTCACCACCTGCGACACTATGTTTGGGGGCCATGAGAGGTAGCCAGTAAAGGTTAAGACAACCTCTTCGCCGCCAGCCTCCCTCAGGCCGGCACTTATAGCACCCTCTATGCCAGGCTTCTCCTGCTCCACAACCGCCACGTTACCAGGTGCCTCAAGGAACCCTGAGTAGCCCTGGGGCACAACGAGTATGACGTCACGTATTCCCGCAGTCTCCACGTATGAGAGGGAGTACTCGTAGAGCCTTCTACCGGCAAGCCTCAGGAAAGCCTTGGGCTTGTCCCTGGTCAGAGGCCTCAGCCTGAACCCCATGCCGCCAGCCAGTATTACGGCTTTCAATGATAGCCCCCAGCAGCTATGCCCTACTCCACGGTAACAGTCTTGGCCAGGTTCCTGGGCTTGTCCGGGTCATAGCCCTTAGCTACAGCTGAATAGTACGATAATAGCTGGTAGAACGGGGTCAGTATGAAGGGCTCGTATGGCAGGAAGCCTTGGGAAGGAGGCAGGTCTATAACCTTTATCCCCCTGGGTATCTCTAGGCTTAAGTCAGCAGGCTTGGTTACTACAACCTCTGCTCCGCGAGCGCTCATCTCCATGGCGTTGCCAGAGATGTGGGGCGAGTCGCTTGTCGCCACCATGAATACGGGGAAGCCCTTCTCCACCAGCGCTATTGGGCCGTGCTTGCTCTCGCCGGCCGGGTAGGCTTCCGCATGCATGTAGGCTATCTCCTTCAGCTTCAAGGAGGCCTCCTTGGCTATGCTGGATCCCAGCCCCCTGCCCAGGACGTAGACGCTCTTATAGGATCCCCTCTCGCCCAGGAACCTGGCTACGGGATCAGAGGCTGCTATAGAGTCCTGGGTTATCCTCGGAGCTTTGCCCAGCTTCCTCCTATATTCTAGAGCCTCGGACCCCGTCAAGGCACCGGAGTGCTCCGCCATGAATGTTGCCAGGAGTTCTAGAAGCATTACTTGCGAGAGGAAGGTTTTTGTCGCAGCCACACCTATCTCCGGGCCTGCCCTCGTGTAAAGGCTTATATCAGACTCCCTATCGAGGGCGCTGTAGACCACGTTTATGACGCCAATAACCCTGGCGCCTCTCTTCTTGTAGTCCCTTACAGCCTCGAGCGTGTCATAAGTCTCACCGCTCTGGCTCACGGCTATAACGACGTCGCCCTCCCCTATAGCGTTACCCATGTAGGGATGCTCAGAGGCTATTACCGGGTAGACGGGCACCCTGGCAAGAGTCGCAGCCATGTATGAAAACACTAGCCCGGCATGGTAGCTAGTCCCAGCCCCCACAACGTATACCCTTCTAGCATCAACGAGCAGTCTGGCAGACCTGGCAAGGGAGGGATCCTCAACAGAGCCGTTATACGTTTCTAGCAGGGCTTGGGGCTGCTCGTATATCTCCTTTATCATGAAGTGTGGATAACCGGCCTTTGAAGCCGACTCGGGCGTCCACTCGATCACCTTGATCCTCGAGGCCAGCTCGGCAGGAGATATGGGAACCAACTCTCCGTTTCCGCCTAGCCTGTACAGTGCCACCTCTGTGGCGCTGATCCACCCCAGCTCTCCATCGTTGAGGGGAACCACCCTTCTAGCAACGTCGAGCAGGGCAGTGACGTCGCTGGCCACGGCATTGGACCCCTCACCCAGGCCCAAGATTAGCGGGCTGTGCATCCGTGCAAAGTAGATCCTGCCAGGATCCGAGGAAAAGAGGACGGCTATCGCGTAACTACCAGTAACCATTGACAAGGCCCTGGCCATGGAGCCTAGCGGGCTCAGCCCCTCCCTCAAACCCTCCTCTAACAGGTGAGCTATCAACTCGGTATCTGTGTCGCTTCTTATAGTATGCCCCCTAGACTCAAGTTGCTCCCTAAGGCTGGAGAAGTTCCTTATAACCCCATTATGGACGACGGCTATACTGCCCGAGCAGTCCACGTGTGGATGCGCATTAACGTCTATCGGGGGCCCGTGGGTGGCCCACCTAGTGTGTCCTATACAGATTCCTCCCGAGAGCCTGCTTATACCAGCCTTCCTAACGACATCAGCAAGCTTGCCGGCAGACTTCCTGACAACGAGGGAGCCAGCTGAAACCACGGCTACACCGACACTATCGTATCCCCTATACTCGAGCCTCTTAAGCCCATCCACTACTCTAGGAACAACGTCCTCTTCCCGGGAGACTATACCTATTATGCCGCACAAGACTCAGCACCATTCCAGTGCTTAAAAATTATAGCCACCACTCTTGTCTTTGAAGAAACACCGTAACTATTAAAATATTTGGGGCTTGGCCAGGCAATTATTCCAAGCTGCAAACCTTCCATGAAACAGGGATCGAAAGTCCGCTCAATAAGTTTAACACCTCTACTACTGAGATACAAGATAAGAATCCGAGTGCACGCCTAGCTTCGGCTTTTCCTATCCAGTAATATTCACGCACACCGGCATACGCGCCATTACTGGAAAATAATCGCCAAACTGTTAAAACCACGCTAAAATCACTGTATAGAAATAGAATTATAGATAGGACTGCTTACAGCTTCAGGCTATGCGGGTATGATCCGTGAGTAGCGAATTAGATACCCGATTCGCCAGGATATTTGTAGCAGTGGCGATCCTTTTTGCCCTCATGCTCTTAGCCATCACAATAGTTTACGTAGATCCCCTGCTTACTGAAAGAGCCCCCAGTATTGGCGGAAAACGCCTCGCATCCGTGGAGATTGGCAGCGTGAGGATCTCCCTAGAGGAATACGGTTTCGCTGAGAGGCTCTGCGTCGAAAACGTTTCCTTGAAAGATAGGTCTTTATACTTCATAGTCCTAGTGGAGACTAGCGATTTTACTGAAGCACGTATCGGGATTCCCAGGCTTACCGTATCTAATATCTCCTACGAGCCAGTAGAATTAGATGATGTAGTCTTCCACGTAGGCAAGAAGCCAGACGACTGTGACATAGAGATAGATAACGCCAACATAACAGTTAAGTTCCTCAACTCTGTAAAGCCGCCCAGGGCCGAAGGAAGAATCGTCATAGCGTTTACAGGAGTAAACGTGGGCGTGCCAATGTCCCTCGTTATCCCCGTAGAGATCCTTCCATCGAACTCTGAAGCCCTCTTTTCTTTTAACATAACCATTTACGGGGGAACATCCAAAGTAGTAGGTGCCTCTGTTGAGGTGAGGTGATTTCAGCAACAGCCGCTACGAACCAGTCAACTCTATGGCATCTGGGGGGGTGTAAGGTTTTGGGTAGGGCCTGGCTGGCAAGGGCTGTTAGAATACTTAAGCTGGAAGCCCCGTCAATTGTAGCTGGTTTCTCTCTCATCTTCCTCGTATTTGTCGTTGGCTTTTTCCAGAAAAGGGTTCTCCTACCCTTGATAATTGACAGTATAGGAGGGGGGTCTCTCCTCCAGGTAGCTATGCTTATACTTGCAAATAACCTCCTAACAGGTTTCCTATTTTTCCTGGTAGCCTCTTACATCTTCGGTATTGGCATACCCGTATCCATGAAGAGATGTACAGCAGTATGGACTAAGGAGTGCACGCTAGTGGTCCTCATGAATAACCACAGGCTACTTGTAGCCACCGCCTCTTTCCTGGCAATGTTTGCGGGTTCCAACATAAGAACGGTCCAGGTTCTAGGGGTGGAGAGCTTCGGGGAGGCCGCTTTCTTACTGGCCAACGCATTCATCAGGGCCTATGGGCTCCTCGAAACTCTAGGATACGCTATGCTAGCCTTATCACCCTCCATGAATAGGGGTTCTCTATCACTCGCCCTAGCTGGGGCTCTATGCATAGTTCTAGGAGCCCTGATCGAGGCATATTTCCTAGCGTAGCAGCCCTCTAGTCGGGAACGGATACTTTATATTTCCTCTTACCCCGGTACTTATTCTAGCGGGGATAGGGCTTGAGCGTGGACTACGCTACACTGGGTGACCTGAAGAAAGGAAACTACATCGTTATAGACAACGAGCCCTGCAGGATAGTCGAAATGACCAGGGCTAAGCCCG
Organism: Desulfurococcales archaeon; assembly: GCA_015521705.1. Lineage (GTDB taxonomy): Archaea > Thermoproteota > Thermoprotei_A > Sulfolobales > Acidilobaceae > S141-84. Next base: position 84,521 of record WANR01000033.1, on the reverse strand, counting down.
GAAAACATGGAGCCGCAAAGGCACACGTAGTAGCTATAGGGGTCTTCACGGGCCAGAAAAAGACTCTAGTAGCACCTGTAGACACCAGAGTGCAGGTACCAAAAGTCGAGAAGAGGCTGGCCCAGGTGCTGGCAGACATGGGAGAAATGGTGCAATTGATGGACATGGAGACCTTCGAGACTTTTGAAACAGAGAAACCAAAAGATGACGAGCAGCTAGCCGCGAAAATAGCACCTGGCGTCACAGTAGAATACTGGCTCATAATGGGCAGGCCCAAGATAATCAGGATCAGGAGCTAGAACAAGCCACGCTGATCCTGCCCACGGGCCTCCACAGCAACCCATTTATTGTAGAGCAGAGCCAGCCCTAAAAGAACTATACTGTTAGCCATGACCCTCTCCTATGCATAGTCCTCAAGGAATACAATTTCATAGTCTCTAGTCAGTGATCTCAATACCTTGCCAGCCCCCATCTCCCTCTCCCGCTTCCTGAAGAGGGCCCTGGCATTATACAGCTTAGAGGACGCTAGGACGTAGCAGTCTGTTAGGGCTAGCCCATACTTGAGCTTTGCCCTCCCCGCTTCAAGGGCTAGATCCAAGGTCTCCCCCACTATACTCACAGTGGGGAGCCTGTAGAGCCATTCTATGAGCTTTAAGGCCCTCTCCTCGGGATCCCTTGCCCCGAGCTTCGAGTATATCCTTGCGGCCACGTAGAAGGTTTCGGAAAGTACTGGATGCGGTATGACTGCCTCGAGCCTTCCAGCCTTCACTGACTCCATAACGATCCAGGCTTGCTCGTGCAATGCTCCTTTTAGGTCTATGTATTCCACGACCACACCTGTGTCTAGGACTACTCTAGTCAAGTTCTACACCCAGGTCTTCAAGGAGCTTCCTAGCTTTGTCACTAAGCCTTTTAGCCTCAGAAAGCACTGGCTCTGTGATTCTAGAGCCTGCCCCGACGAAGAGCTCTAGGGGAGGCTCGGCTACGGGTTCTAGCACCACCCTCCCCTTTTCAACCCTCACTCTGAGGATAGTCCCAGGCCTAAGGCCAAGCGAGTCCCTCACAGGCTTAGGTATGACTACCTGGCCTTTACTAGACATGACTGTCTTGAAGTATCTAGACAATGCAGTGCACCATTCTATGGTAAGATTTTAATCTTACTTAAATCTTACTATAAGCTAGCCTCCCAGTAATTTGGCACTCCTTTCACCAGTAGCTTGTCATTCGATCTCTGCCCTAACCCTTACAATACCCTAGCGCTTCGGGAGGTAGCGCTGTTAAGCCTTTTGAGAGCCTGTGGGGAAGAGTTAATCAGCCCGCCAGCAACCTAATCTATCACTGGACAGTCTTCATTAGTGGTGAGCATTGTTTGAGAAGGGAGGCGCTAAATTGGCTGGCCGAAGCCGAGGTCGACCTAGGGAGGGCTGAGAGAGCTTTCAATAATAACGACTATGCCCTTGCAGCTTTCATGTCTCAGCAGGCCTGTGAGAAGGCGTTCAAAGCCGCATACCTGGCTCTAGCTAGAAGTATTTACCCTAGAACGCACGATCTAACGAACCTCTACGATGGTATTAGGGGCTTTCTGAGCCTAGGAGAGAGGATTGAGAGCATGCTGGCCGAGGTCTCCCAGTACTATACTATTGCTAGGTACCCTAACGCAGGCCTTGAACGGCCGTCGAGAAGCATAACCAGGATGCAGGCTGAGAGAGCCCTAGAAGTTGCGAGAGAGGTTGTTAGGGTTGCGAGAGAGAAGATTGGAGGAGCTGGAAGTTCCCGAGAGGATTAGGGAGGCGCTCAGACTCCTGGCCTCCAGGCTACAGGAGAGGCTTGGAGAGTTCGAGCTATACTTGTTCGGGAGCTATGCTAGGGGCGACTGGGTAAACGGCCTAAGCGACGTTGACGTTATAGTGGTCTCGAAAAGCTTTACTGGAACACCGTTTCCCGAGAGATCCGCAATGGTGAGAAAGCTAGCCCCGCCAGACATACCATTCGAAATACTATGCTATACCCCGGAAGAGCTCGAAAAATTAGCAGAGCAAAGCTTCTTTAAAGAAATAAGGAGACACTGGATAAAACTGGCCTCCTCCGAGCCCTTAAAGGGCTAGGATTCCCGGTGATGCAGGAGCGGAGAGGATTAGGGCTAACCTTTCCCTGCCCAACCCTATCTACTCTCCTCTCTGTGACTCAGTGTTATGCAGTCCTTTCTGTTCATGGATGGGAGAAGAGCGTTTATATTGGCCAATAGTACTATAGTACTTTTGGGAGAAAAGGCATGAGCAGGGATAAGAGGGATACAGAGGTCTTGAAGGTCGAGCTTCCTGCGTGGCTGGCCGAAAGGTTTCGCAGGTACGTGGCCGAGAGGTACGGGTTTAGGAGGGGTGCCCTCTCAAGGGCAATGATTGATCTTATAGAGAGAGAGTTGGGGCTCAAGCCAGCTCGCTCAGAACATTCTCGCATAGACCCTATAGTAGGGTTGGGCCTAAGATCCGAGTACAAGTGGGATGGCGAGGATCTCGTGGAAGCCCTTAGGAGGAGGACAGGCTTTGTACCTGGTAGACGCTAATGTAGTACTGGAGGTGTTGTATAAGCGTAGTAGATGGGAGGAGTCCTATAGGCTACTCAACGCAGTGAAAGAGGGGTCTCTCAGGGTTTACATGCTACATTACGCCATACACGGAATATCGTCTATACTTGGCGCCCCGGATCTGGTTGCTGAGCTCCTGTCTGAGCTACTCTCGTGGAAAGGATTAACCGTGGCTGATTTAGCACTAGAAGAAGAGCTGGCGGCGTCGAGGATGGCAAGGAACGTGGGGCTAGACTTTGACGATGGCTTACACTACTATTTCGCTAAAAGCAGAGGTGTTCCTATAGTGAGTTTCGACAAGGACTTCGACAAGACGGATATTACTAGGCTGGAACCCCGCGAGGTGCTGCAGAATTGACGAATTAACAAGCTCTCACAAGGCAGGACTAGCGGCTATTTACCGCTTAGAGCGTCCTGCAGTGCTTCATTAGGGCTGGCCGATAGCCTGCCTCGCTTCTACGAGTGTTTGTTGCATGCGGCTTCTTATGATCTCTCTTGCCTTGGGGCCTAGGGGTTCTCCTAGGAGTTTCCTCGTTAGCCTGCAGAAGGAGCACTCATCGCCGGAGGCTATTAGGCCGCAGTGCTTGCACTTGCCTAGCGGTGCTTGAGGTGTTGGGTATTCTTTTATCCTCTTTGCTAGGGTTCTCAGCATTGTGATCTTGGTTCCAGGCTTCTTCTCCTCTAGCATGTTTACGTACTTCTTGATGTTGTGCTCGAGGGAGTCCTGGTCTAGCATTGGACATTCCTCGTGTATGAATGGTAGCCCGTTTAGCAGTGAGTAGAGGTACGCCTCTTTCTCGTAGACCTCGTAGAGCGGCCTGATTCTGCCAACCGCCAGGTCTCCTATGGAGGGCGTTTTCGGGCCCAGCTTGGATATGGCCTCGAGGTCCTGCGACATGAAGGACTTCAGGTTGTAGGCCACCATGTCGTCCGCGTTGTGCCCCAGGGCTACAACAGTAGCCCCGGCCTCGAGAGCTGCAGCGTTTATCAGGTACCTCTTCACGAGGCCGCACACGCTGCAGACGGGCCTCCTAGACTTCGAGGCTAGCTCTGGCACAGTCATCCCTGTCACCTCCCTGACGCTTACAATCACTAGTGGGACACCGGCCTTCCTGGCCAGAAGCCTGGAGGCGTCGAGGCTCTTCTTGGAGTACTCGCCTATCCCAAGGTCTATGTGGAACCCTATAAGGCTGAACCCCAACTCCCTCGATAGCCTGGAGAGGGCCCAGAGTACGGCAGAGCTGTCCTTACCACCACTAATGGCTACTAGGACCCTGTCGCCCTCACCGGCCATTCTGTACCTCTTCAGAGCCCTCCTAACCTTGCCCTCGACAAGCTCCACAAGATGCCTCTCGCACAGGTACATCCTTGCATAGCGGGAGTAAGTCACAGCAATAGCACCGCATTTGCCGCACCTCGCACTGCCACCGCTTAGAACCCTGACCACAACCACGTGGTCGCCACGCCTGATCTTATGGTCCTCTGGCACGGGCTTACCGTTGAGGAGAACTACTGCCTCCTCGCTTGAATACCCTAGCTCAGCCAGTACTTCTGAAGCTCTGGCTTCATCCTTGCTTATCTCGATCGTCTTGTTCTCGGGCAGCAGCTTCACGACGATCAACTTGTCTAGCCCCGGGTTGATAGATTGCTAGTGGGAGATTTATTCCTGGATCCCCTGATCGCCAAGGATCATTCCTTTTACCAGGCGATAGATGCCTTCAGCCAGGTCGCCTGGCCTATCCCATCCTGACTCTGTTATTCCTATGTTAGGCCTCACATAGTATAGTAGCACGCCGTTCCTATCGGCTATGTAGAACCCGGCCGTGTGGCCGACGAGCCCCGTGTTGGGGTCTCTTTCGGCCTGTATACCGATCTGCCCCCAAAGCTTCTCGAGTTTTTCATCCTTATTCAGAACCCAGTACCACGTGAATTCCCCGTAGAGGCTGCCAGCTATTGATCTCATATAGGCCATCACGTCCTTGCTTGTGGATCCCTCGGGGTCGACTTCTACCGTGACCCAGACGACCTCTCCTGCTAGCCCGTCTCTGACGAGCTTGCTCATAACACCCATCATTACCATGGATTCTATATGGCAAATATCAGGGCAGTTAACATACTGTGGGACAAATATTGTTATCTTGCCCTTAACAGGGACCTCTGCCTCAAAAACCCGCTCGCCGTCGGTAACGTTGACCATCAATGGGAACATTGGCGAGCTCAGGTTGAAGACCCCGGCCACGTCCTCTAGTGTTTTGGAGACCTCTTCCCTTGCCTTAGGATAGTAGCCCTCGAAGTACATGTAAGCGTTTATGCCCACAGACATAGATATGACTAGTGTCATTACAAGGAAGACGAATTTCAACCCGCCGGGCACTATGCGGGTCATTTCAGGTCAACACCCTGTACATAATATATAACGCGAAAAGCATTGAGGTTATGAAGAGCCCTGCCAAAAAAGCTTTCACTCCATTCACGCACCTCCACCTCCGAGATACGGGGTGCACGCTAACACGCTGGTCACTGCCGCTGAGATCAGCACTATTAGCATGAAGAGCGATGACACCGGGAGTAGCTTCACTGATGACGGCTCCTCTCTTAGGTGCTGGAAGAACAGTGCTATCAGCGATGTCTGAACCATGGCCATTGAGAACACGAAGACTATCGGGTTGAACGCTATGCCAGCCTTTATAACGTATACCTCTATGCCGGCCGTGACAAGTAACACTAGCCACACAGCCACGTAGACCGTCTCATTGATCCTGAACTCGCCCCTAGCCTCCACGGCTACCACCCCTCATATAAGGTAAAACATGGGGAACAGAAATGTCCACACTATTTCCACCATGCCCCAATATATGCCCACCATTAGTACTGTAGTCTTGCTAGACCTATAAGCACCCATAAGTGTCCTCATCATAACGTAAGCCGTGGCTATGATGCCAGCTACTACGTGGGCCCCGTGTAGCCCTGTTAGCACGTAGTAAAGCTGTAGCGGGAGCCCGCTTGAAAGCGTGTAACTCTCCGAGACGAGCTCTCCCCACTCTATAGCTTTTACGGCCATGAAGAGCGAGGCGAACATTATTGTGCCGGCGAAGAATCCTGCAGCCCTTCCCTCAAGGCCCCTCCTAAGGCTCAGGTACCCTAGTCCGTAGAGGAGGGCGCTTGTGAATAGTATGAACGTGTTGGCAAGCCCTATCATGGGGTCGTGTAGCTCGTATCCTGGGGGCCATGCAAGGCTCCTGCTCCTAATGAAGATGTATACCCCTATCAGGGTGCCGAAGAGGAAGCTTTCGCCTGCAATGAAGGTCCACATGCCTATTCTAAACTTGTCAACGCCGATAAAGGGCCAGTCGTCCTTGTATTTGGGCTCTGGCTCGCTGAACTTGCCCCTAATATCCTCTATTATCCATTTGCCTATACCCAAGAAGAATATTATTGTCCCTGCGAGCAGTAGTGGTACAGACGTCAGGCCGGCACCTATAAGTGCTACCAGGGAACCTAGGCTAAGTACTAGCGGGGATATAGATCCGTGTTCTTCATGGTGACTGCCTTCATGGTGCCCCTTGCCTGGCGTGCTCTGGGGGGTTTCACGGCTCCAGTTCACGCTACTGCCCGATGCTTCGGCGTCGAGTCCCGGCACGGACATATTCATGATGGCTGGTAATCCGTACTTGCTTATCTCCCGGTCGCTTACATACACGACGCTTCCATCGCTCCTAATGACTGGTGTCCCGTCGAAATTGTGCCTGGGCGGTGGTGATGGGATCGTCCATTCAAGGCCCCACGCGCCCCACGGGTTGGCTGAGACCCTCGGACCGGAGGTTATAGCCTTGTAGAGTATGTAGGCGCCCAGGAATAGGGAGGCCGCGAATATGTATGCCCCTATTGTGGAGATCACGTTCAGTGTTTTCAGGTCTGGGTTGAAGTGGAGATAGTCATAGTACCGCCTCGGCATGTCGTCTATCATGATGAACTGGGGGAAGTAGAGGACGTTTAGACCTATCACGGCCAAGACGAACTGGATCTTTGCCAGCTTCTCGCTGTACATCCTCCCAGTCATTTTAGGTAGCCAGTAATACATTCCGGCGATTAGCGCGAAGAGAACAGTACCTACCATTATATAGTGGAAGTGGGCAACAACCCAGTAGGCACCCCTGAATGCCTTATCCAAGATTATAGATGCCTGGTAGACGCCAGTTGCGCCACCTATTATGAAGTGAAATATAGCGGCCAGGGAGAAGAGCATTGGGGCTGTGTACTTTATCCTGGCTTTGTACAGAGTGACTATCATGGCCAGGGCCGTCATCTCGAAGGGTATAGATATTATGGCCGTGGTGAAGCTAAAGATCTTCCTAACCGTGAGACCTATGCCAGTTATGAAGAGGTGGTGGATCCAGACGAGATAGCTCAGAGCCACGGCTATGAAGAGGGCTATTATGACGAACCTCTTAGCATACAATGGCCGCCTGGCAAAAGTCGATATTACGTCGGCTAAGATGCCCAGGCCGGGATATAGCAGTATGTATACCTCTGGGTGGCCGAAGAACCAGAAGAGGTGGTCCCAGAGGAGGGCGCCCCCCTGCAGGCTGGTGAAGAACGTTGTCCCTATCACCCTATCCAGGAATAAGAGGACACCAGCTATTAGTAGGGGCGGGAAGGCTAGAAGCATCATGAGCACGGTGAAGAGTATGGTCCAGGTAAACATTGGCACCCTGGTCCACGTCATTCCAGGAGCTCTCATTTTAACTATAGTGGCGAGGAAGTTGACTGTGCTAATGGTAACCGAAACCGATAGAAGAGCGATAGCCAATATGCCCAGGTTCGTCCCTGTCGTGGTATACTGGGGCAGGGCGCTTAGGGGAGCATAGAGCGTCCACCCGGTATCTATGGCCCCGTCCACGAAGAACCCTGATAGTAGCAGGAAGCCGCTGAAGGCGTATAGCCAGTAGCTAAGGGCGTTCAGCCTGGGAAACGCGAGATCCCTGGCCCCTATCTGTAGGGGTACTATGTAGTTAGCCAGCCCGAAGGCGAAAGGCGAGAGGAACCAGAGAAGCATTATCAGCCCGTGGACCGTGACTGCCTGGTAGAAGTCGCTTCCCGTTATTATGTTGCTCTCGGGCGCTGCTAGCTGCACCCTAAAGATCATGGCAAGCATTCCGGAGATGAAGAAGAAGTAGAGGCTGGTCACTATGTAGAGTATACCTATGTCTTTGTGGTTGGTTGTAGTGAGCCACCTGAGGATCCAGTTCTTCAGGCCATCCTCGCCCACTATGAGGCACCCCCTAGCCTGACTCCTCAAGCTTCTCGTTCATCCAGCGCTCGAACTCTTCGGGGGTAACTATTATCATCTTCGCTGTCATGTAGGTATGGCCTATCCCGCAGTACTCGTAGCATAGGATCTCGAACTCTCCCGGCTCGCTGGGAGTCGTTATCCAGACAGAGTTCACAATGCCTGGTATAGCGTCTATCTTGGCCCCTTCTATATCCGGTATGCCGAACGCGTGGAAGAGATCTCCGCTAGTAACTTTGAATTCTACAAGAGTGTTGGTCGGCAACACAACCTCGCCGCTTGTCTTGACGCCGTTGGGGTACTCGAACTCCCAGCGCCACGCGTACCCCGTGACCCAGATCACCATGTCCGGGTTCTTAGGCGGCTTCTCCACGTAGTCCGTGGGTATGAAGCTGTAGACTGTTAGCCCCGTGACTATTATGCCGCTGACCAGTAGCATGAAAACAGACTTCCCCACCTTAGCTGTCATGGACGGTATGGTTCCAGGCTTCGGCGCGTCTACCGGGTCCTCCTTGACCGCCTTCTCCCTGTACTTTATCATGAAATATGCGAGAATGGCGGACACGAAGGCTCCAAGGGCTACAGCTGCTATAGTGTACATTTTGAAGAGGGACCACCAGACCTCGTCGGGTGGGACTACCTCTGCACTCACCAGACAGCCCCCAACACTCACTCCGTAAGGTTCACCTGAATATTAAGGGATATATATTTATACTTGTATAAATGTTGGAAAAATCGCAACACGTCTACAGGTAGAAATGTTAGTCCACATGGAAAGACTTGAACCGCGCAAAAAACAGATCAGTGCGAGAGCGTTCAATGAAAAATGCACGCCCCCAAAACCCTTTCAAGCGTACACTTTATACCCCTCCACTAGAACAAGCTTTTATTCTAGTGGACCCACATATATGATTAACAAGGCTGATCCAGAACATCTTCAAGCCAAACCCCACTTTCCCCAGCGCCTCGTACCAGGCTCTCTCAGGAGGTGGGGAGTTATGAGCGTGAGAGTGGCTGTCCTAGGTGCAGGCCTTGTAGGCCTGCACTTCGCGGTAGGCCTGGAGAGGATTAAGGAAGGCGAACTGGAGCCTGTAGGAGTACCCCTGGCCAGGTACAGGGTGGAACCAAGAATCGAGGACCTGGAGCTGGCATTCTACGTAGACGTGGACGACTCCAAGGTGGGTAGGAGCGTTTACGACGTAGCCAGGCGAGAGCTTGGAGGGATCCTGCCGGTGCCGGAGAGCCTCAGAGAGGTAGAGATCGTTAGGGGCATACACCTCGACAGCACTAGGGGGCTACCATTAAAGGCTAGGGGGATAGAGGAGAGGGCCGGGATAGACGCTGCTATAAGCGTCTTAGCTGACGCGTTCAAAGCCCACAGGGTCGATGTAGTTGTCAACCTTATAACGACGGAGCATGGGACTAGGAGGGGCAGCGAGGCTTCGCACCCCCTGCTATCCTCTAGGGACAGGATTACTGCCAGCCACGCCTATGCCGTGGCCGCTCTCGAGGGCCCTGGCAATGGTAGGGGTGTTTCGTTCCTCAACTTCATACCGACACCCCTAGCGAACGATGAAACCCTGGTAAGGGAGTATGCAAAGAAGGGGTCACTAATACTGGGAGACGACGGAGCCACGGGAGCTACACCCCTTACAGCAGACCTCCTAGAGCACCTAGCAGAGAGGAATAGGAGGGTCCTGTCAATAGCGCAGTTCAACATAGGAGGCAACACAGACTTCCTTGCCCTCACTGATCCTGGGAGAAACCTAATGAAGGAGTTGACTAAGAGCAGTGTGGTAGAGGATATACTTGGCTACGACGCACCCCACTTCATAAAGCCAACAGGGTACTTGGAACCTCTAGGAGACAAAAAGTTCGTGTCGATGCATATATGGTGGAAGACATTCAACGGACTAGAGGACGAGCTCGTCGTTAACATGAGGATCAACGACAGCCCAGCCCTTGCAGGCCTAGTAGTCGACGCAGCCAGGATCTCAAAAGCCCTACTCGAGAGAGGATATAGGGGGACAATTTACGAGGTCAACTCTTTCTTCATGAAGAAGCCAGGCCCCAGCGGCTCGAAGAACGTGTCAAGGATCGTTGCCTACTATAAGCTCCTAGAGCTACTCAGGAGAGAGGAAATACTGCGCATGAACTAAACCTGTTACGCACACTCCACCACTTTTCCCCGAGAGCCCCCTAAAGGCTCACAGTAACTGTTTTCCCGCTACCTCTAAAGTTTTGAGGCTCCAGCCTAGAACCTTCTCCCTGGCAGGATTCAGGGCCCAGAGGCCTCTAGCCTATCTAAGTAAAGATGCAGGGGAAAGAGAGTGGATTAGCCTGTTGCCACGCCAGTACAGATAACGGCCACGTCTTGGCGAATGCCGTGCCATCAGCTGGTTGGGTTTAAAAGGCCTGGTACTGGTATAACAAATAAGAAAATCCCTGAAGGTAGCCCGATAGGAGTGGTGCCATAATTTTGGCCCGTGCCAGGCGTTCGCGGATCCTCGTGGACAAGCGGTTCAAGGCTCTAGCTGCATCCTTTATAGCAGTTATGCTAGTAGTTATAGCTGCGGCCCTCTATCCGGGCCAAGAGGATGGCTCCGCGAAACCGCCTTTAGAGACTGGCGTGGTCCAGGAAGTCGAGGCTCCTAAGAGGGCTCTTATCTATGATAGCCTCTACAGGGAGTATCCCAACGACAAGCTACTAGAAAACGTTATCAATATACTGGAAGGCGCAGGGTACGAGGTGGAAGTGTACCTGGGGAGAAACGCGACCGTAGACCCCCTCTATAGTCTAGGAGAATACGACATAATACTGTTCAGGGCCCACGGAGCGTTTAACAGCGAGGAGAAAGGCCAGTTCCCCAAGGGGGCCTACATATACACAGGGCTCTACCTCAAGGAGGCTAACAGGATCTATGGAGGATACCCCGTCAAGTGGATAGACGAGGGGCTCATGGCCAAGGGTATAATACCCCCACCCGGCGTGAGGCTGAGCGCCGAGGAGCTGTCAAAGCTGCCCAGATACCTCACGCTGAGCCCTAAGTTCTTTGAGGAGAAAATCGGGGATCTAAAAGAGGGCTCTATAGTCATGTTCTTCGGGTGCTATGGCATGGACGATGATAGCCTGGCAAGCGTATTCCTGTCGAAAGGAGCTATGGCGTATATAGCCTGGGAGGGCAACGTGACATGGGTCTACATGGACTCCGTCCTGCCTCAGGTACTAGAGATGATTGTCCAGGGCGAGCTGGACTCCATAGAGGGTAGCGTGGAGCCAGACCCCTATACGGGTTCTACTCTAAGAGTGGCCCTGGCTGCTGGGGGCTGAGCCTTAGCGTGTGCATCAGACCTGGGAGCCCTTTATGCTCTTACGAGGCCTTGAAGGAGCAACCAGTTTTCCAGGCAATAGATAGGAGATCACGCATCCCCGGGATCCTGTAGTTCCTAGATAGGAACACGGAGTACTCGCTGGAGAGCTGTCTTGCGAGGCTCTTGGGCAGGCCAGCCTCTGCAAGGGCTTTTCTAAACTCTCTAAGCATCCTACGCCGCACCCTATACACGTGGGCCCGGACGTGTAGGTAGAGTATGAAGGACTCGCCAAGGATCTTGGCTGTCATGAAAACCGTGTAGAGGAGCATGTAGGCTAGGAGCCTGAAAGACCCCACCACTACCACCAGCCTATGCCTGAAGGCACTCTCTTAGCGTGTAGCCCGGCCTGGGGCCCTTGCCCAGTTTGACCACCAAGCCCCTAGCTTCAAGCTTTCTAACCCTCTCAGCCACTATTCTCCTAGAGGCCGTCCCCCGGAGCTCCCTGACCCTCCTAGTAATATCGGATATGGTGGCGGGTTCGCACATGGAGAGGGCCTCTATCACGCTCCTAGAGATGGGATCCAGGGGACCTGCCAGCCTAACAACCTTTACAACCCTCCTAGCCGCCTCGATAATAGCGTATGCCGGGTAGATCCCTGTAGCTACAAGCCTCGCAGCCAGCCTTGTAGCCTCCGCCTCCTCCCTATAGCCGCCTAGAAGCCACTCAAGCTCATCCAACCGCTTCATGACTTCTCTAAGCATCTCCTCTATCCTGTTAAGCCTTTCCTCAAGGCTCAACTACCACACCATAGAGCACGCCCGAACAGTCAGGCCCCCAGCCTAGAGCACCTTTATACTAGGCGCCGGCTACCCCTCCCTGTCACCCTTGTCGTTACCCGACTCCATGTCTTCACGCTTTTCCCCAGTCTTTACGGCAACTCTAGCCCCAGGGACACCTCCCCTTATAGCCTCTTTTAGGGCATCAACGAAGGAAGCGACAGAGGGCAGGCTCTCGAGCCTCTTCCTGAAATACTCCCGCGTCATCTGGACCGCCATCTCTTCGGGGACTCCGCTCTCCTTGAGGCCCCTGTAGAAGTCTCCTATCTCCCTTCCAAGCTTCCCGCCTTCAATGGGCCCCACTATCGCTGAGAGCAGCTCTCTAACTGGTTCCTTAAGTGACGAGAGAAAATCAGATATAGCCGTGAGTACCTCGCGGAGCTCCTCCACGTCCTCTCTCCAGGGCTCTCTCCTCTTTTCCTCTCCAGGCACGATCCAGGCCACCCATATACTAGGCTATTATATTGACCAGGTTATTCTCTCTTAACAGTGGCGGAGTGATCAGGTAGTGGGCAATAGCGTTATTCCCTGAGCACCTCAGTCACTTTAAGCCTCCTGAGGAAGACTAGTAGGGCCGCTAGTAGCCAGGCAACCGTTATAGCAAGGGATATTGTGAAGAGCGGTGTAGCCACGGCGCCGGGATCCAGCTGTGGGTCTAGGTAGCCGAGGGCTAGGGCTGACCTGGCCGCCGTGGCCTCGGCCAGTACATAGCCAGATATGAGCGCCAGGGGGGCCGCCAACGCTAGCGCTACTAGTAGCTGTAAGAGGTAGCTGGCTATAACCAGCCTTCTCGAGGCTCCCAGGGCTAGGAGAACCGCTATCTCCCTAGACCTGGTAGAGGCGTCCACAAGGGCCATGCTAGAGACAACGACACCAGCAGCTATCGAGGAGACCGCTACGAGGCCCGAGAATATCGCCTTGAGAAACGAGCCTAGGATGTCGATACCGTCAACTATGTCGCTGCGCGTCAGAGAGAAGACTATTGACAGGTACCCGTGGGACTCTATTCTCTCCTCTATACTGTCCAGGCTTCCTTCTCCGGCACCGTCCAGGAAGTCTAGGTAGAGTGTCACGTCGTAGTAGCCGGGCTCTTCCTCGAACACGTCCCTGTCGGCTACAACCAAGTAGAACCCGTTATTGGTTCTAGACTTGGATACGCCCACTATTGTGAAATACCTTTCATCACCTGAGGGCGTCAAGGCTCTAACCCTGTCGCCAAGCTGTAGGCCCAGGTACTCTGCCAGGGCTTCCGACGTTAGAGCCTCGCCTGGACGCTCTGGATACCTGCCCTTAGATAGGGGAAACGCGGTGTGAGGCGACCCCTCGAGCAGGTAGATGAATTCGATGGTAACGCGCTCCCCCCGGGCCTCTAAAGCGTTTATTACAACGTCAGAGTAGAAGATCGCGTAGGAGCCTATGGAAGCGTCTCGGCCCACGTCAGAGCCCACGGTTTTCCACACGGGCTCTGGCACTATGGGTGCCAGCGACGTTATAGAGATAAAAGCGTCGGCGGGCATCTCTTCCTCGTAGAACTCCTTAATTCCCTCTATCGCGAGACTCTCCATCTCCATCGAGACAGCCATGCCCCATAGAACTCCGAGAGCTATAGCAAAACCTACCAGCTTCCACCTCCTAGAGGCGAGATCTCGCAGCGCAGCCCTCAAAGCTATTGGGCCTCGCAGCATAGTCCTGGGAGGGGTGGCTTCTAGGGGTACCTCACTGATCCTGAGAACCTTGACAGTATCTACTCTAGTTGAGAGGGCTAGGGGGACCATGCTACCTAGGAGTACCAGAGCCAGAGCAGTAATGGAAGCCTCGGCCAAGACGCGGTAGTCATAGGCGAAGCCTAGGCTATCCCTCATTATTGAGGCTATCTCCGAGTCCCTGACGAAGAGGGCGAAATACACGTCGTCGGCCCACAGGAGTAGCATCAGGACGGCAACCAGGGATCCCGCGAGGCCCCGCAGGATCCATGGAAGGGAGTAGTATGCGAAGAGCCCCGGCCAAGACACACCAATGGCTCTGAGAGTGGCTATCACCCTTAAATCCCTGAAAACCGCTATAGCACCTGCGGCGGCTGGTAGCAGGGCTGATAGCAGTAGGACAACCGAGGTGGGTACTAGGAGTATGTTAGCCGCGCTCTCAAGGAGATTCACTATGGGGTTCTCCTCCTTCTTGTTCTTAAACACCCAGTACACCTGGAGCCCCTCATCATCCATGACATCTAGGAGCCTCTCCTCGAGCGCGTCTATCTCCTTGTCATTGCCGCTAGAGGTCCAGAAGGCTGCCAGGTAATAGGACCCCCCGGTTATCAGCTCCACAACGGACTCGTTAACGACCAGGGCGTACGGGAGGCCGCCTACCCAGGAAAACCCCCTGTACACGCCTGTGATCCTGAATTCGAGCTCCTCCAGGACCCCTTCATACGTGTAGGCATAGACTTTCACTATGGAACCCGCGCCCACATCGGGAACCTGGAACCCGCCGCCACTGATAACCTTGTAGTACGCGGCCTCGCCCACCCCTGCAGGCTTGGATCCGTCGAGAGCCTTAACCTTGACAGCGCTGTCAAAGTGGGAAGCCCCTATGAGTACAACGCTGACGTTCTCGCCGCCCACGTCCATCTTGGCGAAGGCTACCAGGTAGAGCCTATAGCTGGCAGCTCCAGCCCTCTCGGCTATCCTCCTTGCAACGTCTTCTGTGAAGGTTGAAGCCACCGCCACATCGCCGAGCTCTGACCTGACCTGCACGTATACGTGCTCCTTAACATTGTACACTGAGAGAGACAGGACGCCGTAAATGAAAACAACCAGGACTACGACTATGACCAGCGAGGCGGTGTCAAGCCTTCTCCTATACAGTACCCTGAGAGAGGCCTTAGCTAGCCTCAACCCTCAACAACCCTGCCATCCAGTATCCTGATTACTTTGTCTGCGCCCCTCACAAGGCCCTCATCATGGGTGGCGAAGAAGACGGTTCTACCTTCATTGGCAGCCCTCCGGAGCAGGCTAACCACCCTAACCTTGTTGTCGTAGTCCAGATTAGCAGTGGGCTCGTCGGCAAGTATTATGGGAGGATCTGCCGCGAGGGCCCTGGCTATTGCCACCCTCTGCTGCTCTCCACCACTGAGCTCTGCGGGGTATCTGTTAGCCTTATCCTTCAGCCCGACGAAGTCTAGTAGTTCTAGGGCTCTGAGCCTCCTATCACCTCTGACCCTGGCTATCTCCATGGCTAGCATGACATTCTCGAGAGCGGTAAGGGTTGGTACCAGGTGGAAGAACTGGAAAACGATCCCAACATTTCTGCTCCTCCACCTGCGCCTCCAGGCCTCGCTCTTGCCCGAGATCTCCTCGCCCAAAACAGTGATCTTGCCCCTTGAGGGCACGTCTATCCCCGCTGCCAGGAATATTATAGTACTCTTGCCGCTACCACTGGGGCCCACGAGAGCCGTGAAGGAGCCCTTATCTACACTGAACGAGACATTATCAAGAACCCTGACAGGAACCTTCCCCAACAGGTATTCTTTGCTGACATTATCGAAGCTTATAGCGGCAGCGCCGCCCATAGAGGCTGCACCATCGACCATTCTGGCCTTAAATCATAGCCCATGGGCTTATTAGCTTATCCACGCCGGTCTGAGGCCCCCGTCGACAGGCTACGATGTCTAGCTACGCGCGAGAGTAGGCTTAGAGCGTTTCTTCCAAGTATCTTGCTAAGCGTTCTTGCCTCTAGGCTGAGCGATTTCAGGGCCGACAGACTGTCTCCCATGGAGTGGCCGGAGACGTAGGGATAGTCGCTACCATAGAGTATCCTGTCGTCGCCGCACTCGCTCACAGCCTTCTCCACCAGTAATGGGTCGACAGCGCTAGTGTCTAGGTAAATGTTGTCACGACTGCAAGCCTCGAGGGCTTCACCAAAGTATATCCCCGGGTTGAGCGCGCTGTAGGCCCCCATGTGTGCTAGGACAAAGCTCGTGCCCTTAAGTGCTCTCGCAGCCCTGGCTACCAGGGATGGCCTAGCGAACCTGCAGTACTCTGGCAGCTCCCATATACCGGGGTCGCAACCCGTGTGGACAATCACCAGGGACTCTCCGCGCCTAGCCTCCAGCTCTTTGTAGAGCCTTACCATCCTCCTGGAGTCGGGCCTATCAAAGTAGAGAGTGGGGTAGACCTTCACGCCCACAACGGAGCCCAGGGATTCTATGTACTTGGCGAAGTCCCTTGGGTCAACGTCGGGGTTGTAAGCGGCTACTGGTAGCAGCCTTCCTTCGGAGAGTCTCGAAGCTTCCAGGACCGCTCCCAAGTCGCCAGAGACCCTTTCCAGGACCTCTAAGTGCCTATTAATGAGTGTCTGCACGTCCAGGCTCCACAGGCTAGAAGCCAGCGCAGGCCCCTGAGCTAGTAGGTCCAGGCTCTTACCAAGAGCCCTTGCAAGCGAAGACTCGTCCACAAGCTTCTTAAACCTGCCGATACTCGCCTCAATTGATATGAGAACGCCAACATCAACTCCCGACCTATCCATCTCGCCTAGCAGGTGGCTTGAAGCCTCTCTGGCATTGTCGAGCCACCAGGGGAGGTGCAGGTGGAAGTCGACAATCCTCATAGAACTCACCGCGACTAGCCGAGCCCGTTGCAAGCGCTTAGCCCGGTATCTGTATATAGCTGTATTTTATGATTGTAGGGCATTTATTATTTGATCCTCTCTGGGGACACCAGCTACTCTAAAAACCATCCTCCCCTCGTTGAATATTATGACCGTTGGAACCGAGAGAACCCTATACTCGAGGGCCACTTCCTGGAATCGCTGTACGTCGACCTTGTAGGCTAGTATGTCCCTCGCAGGGTTTGACTCGAGGACGGCCTCTATGACCTCATAAACGGCTTCGCATGGCTTGCACCAGGTAGCTGTAAAGACCAAGATGACCTTGCGTCCCCCGCTGATAAGCTTCTTTACTGATAACCATTCATCGGTGCTGGCTAGCTCTTTGAGCATTTCAGGCATGACCCAGAGACCCCCAGCCGTGCTAGGGTATTAGGCCTCCTACGAATACCTGGAAATATACTATGTAAAACCCTGCAGCCAGCATAACTGCTCCAGCTATCCTGTTAGTGTAGGGCATTATCCTCTGCACGTACCTCATTAAGGAATCCCTAGCAGCCACCAGTAGTGCGGCAAAGACCGTCATCACAGCGCCCATGCCGAGGGAGTAGGCAATGAAGACCGTCATAGCGCTCAGGAAGCCACCCGTAGAAATAGCTTGCAGAGTCACGTAGAGAAATATGGGGACCGTGCAGCTAAGCGAGGCTATAGCGTAAGCTATGCCGAATAAGAGGAAGGTAAACGGCCCCCTGTCGCCGAGTAGCCTTGAGGAGTCGAAGCTCCTCCGCAGGTAGAAGCTCTTACCTAGCAGGAGGAACAAGCCTAGTACCGCGACCCCTCCCCCGATACCTATAGCTATCCACGGCACGTACCTTATAAGCTGGGCGCCCGCCAAGGCTAGGATGGCTCCAGCGCTGCCGAAGACCGCCACAAACCCCAGAGTAGCCACAATGCCCAGATAAGCCCCCTTAAGGATGGTCTTCAGCGTTAGCTTCTCATGCGGGTTAGTAGCCCCCAGATAATATGATACATAGGCCGGGAGCATGGCTATACCGCAGGGGTTGATAAATGCTATGGAGCCCGCGCTAAATGAGAAAAAAAGTATCACAGGATCCGCCAGGCCCACTTCTTATACCCCCTCATGCTGCAGCCCTGATAGCGTTCAGCATTTCCTCGAAGCTAGCCTGCGGTATCCCTCTGTGCAGTATCTTCCCGTCAGGCCCAACTATTATGACCCCCATCTCTACGATATTATACTTCAACCCAAGCTGAGCAGTATCAACGGCATAGAACCACTCCATAAGCCCCTTCTCGTCCCTAAACTTCGCCAGATCATCTTCCACGCCCTGGTAGTCGAGAATAGTCACTGCTATGACCACGAGATCCTCGCCTAGCTCCTCCTGCAACTTCTTAAGCTCTTCCACCTGCGAGACGCATATAGGGCATCCCACAGGGATCATGAACCACACAACTACAGTCTTGCCCCTGAAATCGCTCAGGGAGAACGTGGTACCATCGATTGTCTGGAGAGTGAAGTCGGGGGCCAGCTGCCCGACTTCGGGGCCCACCTCTACCATGACCTCCGCCTCCTCCATCATTTCAACCTCTCCACCCTTTACTGCAGGCTCTGCTACTGGCTGTAGACCCTCATCTCCCGCGAGGATGAAGAAGTAGGCCAGCATTACGACGGCTACAACAGCTATTGTAGCAACCGCTATCAGAGCCACTCGCGCCGCGTTCATGAGGCCCACCTCTGCCACGGAGTCTTTTTCTAGAATATTGTCATTGTCAAAATTGATTAAAATAAAATTGTCTATAAGGGGCTAGGCAGCTAGTTAAAAGCTAAGCGGGTCGCGTATGTATAATTGCCCGTGGTTTAATTTAAATGCCACCATTCCGGCTTTTTAATTGTGGGGTCGATAGTTGGGCCTGGACTCTGTGGATCTTGAGTTGATCAGGGAAATGCTCAAGGACTCTAGGCAGAGCCTAAAAAAGCTCGCCAAGAGACTGGGGATGCCCACGTCCTCCACCCATGACAGGGTTAAGAGGCTCGCGAGGAACGGTGTGATAAAAAGGTTTACGCTAGAGCTCGACTGCAGGAAGCTGGGCCTGGAGATAACGATCCTCACCCTGGTTAAGGTCAAGGGGCCCCAAATCCTGGAAGTAGAGGCTAAGCTCAGGGATCACCCCAACATAGCGGCACTCTATGACATCACGGGAGAGTTCGACATGGCTCTCATAGCGAAGTTCAGGGACATGAGGGAAGCTGACAGGTTCATCAAGGAACTACTGAGAGAGCCTGGAATAGAGAGGACTGTGACCAGCGTGGTCCTCAACGTGGTTAAAGAGTCCTACTGCCCCGAGACCCTCCCAGCATCCGTGGAGGGCAAGTAGATGGCAGGCAACGCCTGGCTAGGCCTCCTTGAGGAGCTGGCCAGGATCACCGGGTCCGAGGAATGCCTCAAGTACGACGCATGCCCCCACGGGGGCCTGGTGTTCAATATTGACGGGTACGCTGCCTCCTACAGCAAGCTACCCTGGATGAGCTGGGAGGACTTCGGGTGGAAGTCTGTCATAGCAGCTGCTGCCGACGTCATAGCGTCTGGAGGGCTCCCGAGAGTCGTATTGTACAGCGTGGGCGTGACCTCTGCGGACGAAGCCAGGAGGATAGCCAGGGGCGTAGGGAAAGCTGCTAGGAGGATCGGAGCAGTGGTCCTGAAGGCTGATACTAACAGGGCCAAGGAAGACCCATGGATAGACGTGGCCGTGGTAGGGGAGGCTGAGAAGCCCGTGGGTAGGAGGGGTGCCAGGCCCTCCAGCTACCTGGTTCAGGCAGGCATTGTGGGGCCGGGGCTTGTTGCTGAATGGGTTCTCAGTGGGAGGATCCCGGAGAGCGAGGCTAGCAGTATCCTAGAGTTGACCAGAAGGCCCTTCGTGGATCCGAGGCTCGGCGGCCTCATATCAAGGTGCAATGCTTACGCGGCCAGCGATAATAGTGACGGGTGGGCCTTCACGATCTCGACCCTTCTAGGCAGTAGCCTAGATGCCCAGCTCTACTCGGTCGAGTCTAGTAGCGAGGTATTAGGGTTGATAGCGAGGTACCACAGTAACCCCCAGCTGGCTCTCTTCGAAAGCAAGGAGGACTACTCGATAGCCATAATCGCCAACAAGGATGGCGCCGAATGCATAGTAAAAGGGTGTAGGGAGATAGGCACGAGGTGCAATATTGTGGGGAGAGTAGTAGAGGGCAACGGAAGGATCTATTATAGAGGGGTCAAAGTAGAGCAGGACGGGTGGAAATGGTTCTGAAAGAAGGCTGGGCACGGGAAAGCCTCTTGCAATCCCTGCATGGAACGCCGCTGCCCGTAGGTTCCCAGATAGAATCTATATAGCCGGCGTCTTGGGATGTTCTAGCGTTTTGTTAGCAGGTATGCTATGACTCCTGAACCCAGTACTATAATGGCTATGACTATGATCGTGGTTGCTATGCCTATGCCGGGCTCCTCGCCTCCCTCCGTCCTATAGCCCACGTCTATCGTCTTCTGCTCCTCCGGCGTGGTTTCCTCGGGGGCCGGAGTTATCGGCCCGCCCAAGGCCTCTTCTAGAGAGACCCCGTAGAGGGAGACAAGGTATTCCATGATGACAATCATTTGGGGATCCGAGAGGTCGACCCTGGAATTGGTTGCCATCTGCTCCATAAGCTCCCTAAACGAGGAAAATCTCTGACCGCCGAAGTACTCCACCTCGGCCGCTACAGCCTCGTCTAAGGAAGCGTACTTGTCCCGCCACTCCGTGAAGTCTGCCACTATGTCCTCCCATCTAGTCTTGGCTACGT
The DNA here is from genome assembly GCA_015521705.1 of Desulfurococcales archaeon. GTDB lineage: Archaea > Thermoproteota > Thermoprotei_A > Sulfolobales > Acidilobaceae > S141-84. The sequence continues at coordinate 64,064 of WANR01000033.1, read as the reverse complement.
TGCCGTTATGGCAGCTAACACAGCCTAACTGCTCGAAGGCGCTTCTAGCCTCTTCTTCGCTGGGCTGCGCAGCCGCTTCTATCCAGGAAAGTAGGGGCTGCAGCCCCATCCCTGCGAGAAGAGCAATCAGTACTACTAGCCACGACCATGAAGCTCTCACAATAGACACCGCGAGTTTCCTGAGATAGTTGCGGTCTAAATAATTTTGCTCTAGCTTCTACGACTTTTGCCTGAAGCTGACGTGCGTTCTCCCGGTACAACTTCTCTTATGCAGTCCGGGGGCACATAGTCTACCGTATACACGGTCTTTGACGCCTGTTCCACCCTGAGGCCTTTACGCTCTAGGCACCCGGTATCAATGGAGACTGCCACAGGATCCCCATGCCTCCTGCCGACCTCGAGGGCTTGCCCAAGGTTTTCTGTTAGGTGGACTTTAAGCCTCTTCATCCTCACTATTCCCCTCTCCAGTATAGAGGGTAGCCTGTCCCTCGAGGTTCCGTGGTAGAGGGTACGGGGGGCTTCGTAGCTTAGGGGCTCCACTTTCACTCTAATGGAGTGCCCATAGCGGGCCCTGATCTTGCCGCCGGACACCTCGAATCTCCCCTTAGGGTCAAGGCTAGCTATAGCCCTTAGGTGCCACTCCTCCACCCAGGAGTAGCTTCTTAGCCTCCTAAGCGACCCCACTATCTCGCCTATCCCGGCCCATCCCCTTTCGTCGACAGACACGCCATAATCGCTGGGGAAGTGTCTTAGTATGCCAGAAAGCATCCTGCTGAGCCTCTCCCTCATGTGGCCAGGTAGGGAGTCTTCCACGCCGCCGGGGCAGGAGTCTGGGTCCTCGGTGAAGGATCCGTCTTTGCAGAGATATATGTCCCTAGCCAAGCCTGCTCTCCCCTATCCTCCCGGGTGCTAGTAGCAGGGCTATAGGCCTCGAGAGGGCTACAGCGAGCGCGTACAGGGCGAAGACAGGTATAGCAGCAGGGGCTCCCAGGTCTCCCGCAAGGAGAGGGGCTACATGGGCCGCAGACGCTATTAGGCCGGCTATGGCTCTATGGCTCAGCCCGCCTGCTCCCAGGGAGTCTGGATACCTGGCTATAACCATGGTGTAGCCTGCAAGCGATCCCAGCGTAAGGCCCGAGAGTTTCAGGGAGGACTGGTATGAGGGGTCGAGGAGCGAGGCTATTACTGAGAGTAGCAGCGAGGCAACGAGAACCAGGGGAACCCCGGGGAAGAGCCCCCTACTGTTGATGAAAGCATATACCAGGGCAGCTATAGAGGAGCCGACTAGTAGCCCCCCGATAACGTCCACGGGGTAGTGGACTCCAAGCGCTACTCTGGAATATGAAACCGCGGAGGCATGCAGCACGCCCAACAACAGGATCCTAGGATCCCTGGAAAGACCGTAAGCTGCTGTCCAGAAAGCGGCGCTCAGCGTTGCATGGCCACTAGGGAAACCGGGGCCGGAGGCTTCGACAAGCCACTCTTCAGGGGGAGGCCTAGGAGAGCCTATAAGAGCCTTGAGGAACACTGTGGCGGATGACGCAGCCAGGAGCGAGGACACCAGGACGACTCCCGTGGCTCCCCTGTAAACCGCGTATACCAGGGCCAGGACTGGCATGTAAAAGGTCTCGTCCCCGGTTACAGTTACAGCCTTGCAGGCCGTGAGGGGCCCAGTCTTGCAGGAGATAAGCCCGCCGGTCACAGCTATAGTAGCAGCCGCCGCAAGAGCCCATGTAGCTGCCTCTTTCAGCCTCATGGCCTAAGCCCTCACGCAACCCCCGCTCTGATTGGTGTTCGATACACTAGTTTTATTAGGAAAGCTATGGCTAATTACTTTCAAAGGGTTCCGGGATTGATAGTGTTTAAGGGGGTCACTAAGCGCTTTAAGAGAACAGCGGCCCTCCATGATGCTTCCTTCAGGGTTGAAAAGGGCTCAATGGCGGGCCTGATAGGGCCTAATGGGAGCGGAAAGACTACAAGCCTGAAGCTGATGCTAGGGCTCCTGAGAAGGGATTCAGGGGAAATAGAGATCCTGGGACACGACCCCTGGATGGAGGGCGAAGTCGTCAGAGCCTTCACAGGGTTCCTCCCGGAATCCCCCATATACCCCAGGAACATCAGGGTCAGCCAGCTCCTGGGCCACGTGGCCAGGCTGAAGTACGCCTCGCGCTTCGACGTATCCAGGATAGCAAGGCTGGTAGGTATAGAACGGTACATGGAGCACCAGGTCTCGGCCCTCTCCCGCGGGTACCTCCAAAGGCTAGGGCTGGCTATAGCCCTTCTAGGAGACCCCGAGATACTACTGCTAGACGAGCCCACTGCGAACCTCGACCCTAAGGCTAGGATCGAGATACTCAGGCTCGTGTCTATCCTGAAGAGGGACCTCGGAGCCACAATAATCATCTCTAGCCACATACTGCCAGAGCTACAGCAGGTCATAGACTCGGCCATACTGATAGCTCGAGGGAAGGTGGTGGACTACGGATCCATAGACTACCTGGCCTCGAAATACGGGGCCCGAATAGTCTATGCAGTATACACGAGGAACCCGAGAACACTGATGAAGAGGCTCGTCGACGTGGACTACGTGAGGGGCGTTGTCGAGAGGGGGGAGTATGTTGAGGTCCACATAGATCCCCTGGCGGGGGAAGAGTTCCTCAGGCTAGTAGACAGCCTGGGGGGGGATCTGGCCTCGAGGGTCGAGGTTAGGAGTGGCTACCTGGGTGAGATATATGAGAGGGCTATTGCAACATAGCCTCGAAAAGATAGCCTGGAGGCTATCGCCGAGAGCCATAGCCCACATGTCCTACATAGTTAACAGGAACTCTGGAATATACCTGGGCACGGGCCTGGGGGCCGCCCTGCCCCTGGCAATTTTCATGACCCTGGTCTATCCCCCAGAGCTCGAGATACTGCTAGTTTTGGTCCTCTTTATGTCGTTCCTGGTATCCATACTTGTAGGCTTCATGGCCTCGCAGGCTGCAGGAGAGCTTGAGAGCGGCGAGACCCTCCTATACCTTTCCACGCCTCTGAGCAAGAGCGAGTACTACTACTCCTGGATCTTCTCCACCACCATAATGTTCACAGCCATTTATACGCTGGGCTTCGCGGTCCCACTACTCATAGTGGCGCCACGAGCCTTGGCGGTTTGGGAGATTGTTAGCATACTGGTAGCTGTTATAGGCCAGCTAATATACCATTCGGTCATCTTCTCAAGTGCCGCCCTAGTGTTGAAGACCAGGACTAGGATAATAGGCCTCATAATAGGGTTCCTCCTAGTGCTCCCGATAGCCACTGTAGTGACGCTGGCCGTGCTTGACGCAATTGATGTCATCGATGTCACAAGCGACACGGTGGAGATGACCCTCATGGCCTACTACCCTGCACTAGTCCTCTTCCTAGAAGACGCTATAGTTACTTGGGAGGGTCTCTTGAAGGAAGTTGTGCTGGTTTCTGTAGTCTCAGCTGTTACCCTAGCGGTCTCAAGGTGGTATGTGAGGAACAGGATGGAGGTGTGACATCGTGATTGTGAAGATCCTGGCCTCGACTTTACTAGTGGTCTCAGTAGTGCTGGGAATATTCATGGTTGGGGCAGAAGTTAGCGATGTGAACCCTAAGATATGGAGCTTTAGCAGCCCCGCACTCATAGGATACGACGGGAATAACGTGTACTTCATGGCAGGGTATAGGATGCCATTCTACATTGGAAGGACACAGGTGGGGGCTAGCATGTACTCCCTTCAAATATCGATCGAGTACCCGAGCAAGCTCATAACAGGGACCTACATGACATCGACCAGGCTAGACCAGTGTGTCCTCTACATAGTTTATGACCAGGCGAAAATGGCGACATTAATGAGGTACCCCGTAGACGCGGTATTCAGCTCGTTGGACAAGCTATTCGGCAAGGCCGAGATGAGCCTGATACTCTCAGACCTGGCCAAGTACTCTGACGAGAAAATCACGAGACAGGCCCAGGGCGGCAAATGCGAGTTTAGAGTAGACATATCCCGAGTCCCTGTGGCTGTGGTCTTTATTGCAAGAAGCCAGGTAGACGACGCCATGATAGTAGACAGCGTTAACAACAAGGTGCTTGTAAGCGGGGATAAGCTCAGAGAAGCCTTAGAGGAAGGCGAGAAGACCGGGCTCATATCTATACAAGTACCGTCCGCTAGCGGCAGCCCTAGCCCGCACCCTGCCGTGCCGCCTGGCCACCCACAAGTTGCAACTGTTACCGTGCCCCAAACCACTGTGACCGCCACTACAGCGGGGCCGGGCATTAGCCGCGCCTACGTCACTTATGTTGCAGGCGTTATAGGGGAGATAGTTAGCATTAGTATAAACTCAAGCATAGATCCTGGCCTCTACGAGTACTGGAGGCTCTTCTCGGTGATAGGTGCCAGCCTTCTACTACTTGTCTACGATGCTAGGAGGAACCCGGAGCTGTATACTGGCAGGGCTTTCTCGTGGGTTAGATGGATAGCTTCAAGACTCTATGCCTCGCGAGGGTCACAAGGGCGGCGAGGTAAATAGTTGCCACTGCTATTTCTCCTGTGAGCGGTTTCTTCTCCTTAACGGTTTCCCTGTATCTGTACTCTACCGTAACGTTCTTAACGGCCCTACTCGTCTCGGCCCCTACCTCCTCGAAGACCCTCGGTATCTCTGCAGCCGTCTTGGCGTTGAACCATTTGCCACCCGTCTTCTCCGCGATATATTTTATCTCGCCTAGGCCCTGGCTGTCTGAGCCGATGAAAATGGTGTAAGCTACTATACCCGCTTTAGCCAGCCTTTCCACGACTCTTTTATACTCAACCGGGTCACCTGGTATGCCGTCTGAGGCAAAGACTATCACTGCTGGCAGGTTGAAGTCCCTGTATATCTTGAGCCAGCTATAGGCTGTCAGTAGGGGGTAGGAATACATGGTGCCCCCGTTTGCACTTAGCTGGAGGATAGCATCCCTCACCATCGACCAGTCGCTGGACGGGGGCACTGCGTCCTCTATTTGGTGGGAGAAAGCTATGAACCCGAGATCAACGCTCCTGTTGAGCCCGTCCATGAACTCTATTAGGGCCCTCTTGGCCTCCTCTATCTTCGCGCCAGCCATGCTACCCGAAACGTCTATGATAACAACCACCCCGGGCCTGGGGGGTAGCTCGAAGGTGACCTCCCCGCCGGCTTCCCCCTCTATCAGGCGCTCGTACTCTACCCAGGGCTGTGCCAGAAGGATGGATACCAAGAGGACGAGCACGGCCTTCAATACAACTATCCCCCGTGCCCTGGGGAACGCGCCGCTAGCCCAGCGGGCCAGGGGGTTGACAAGCCTTACTTGCGAGCCTGCAAGCCTTTTAAGGAAGACATGGCCGGCTATGAGGGCTAGCGACGCTATTGGGGCAAGTAGGAGGGCTTCAGGCCTCTCCAGTCCCGCACCGACCAGCGCTGAGAACAGTTCATCCAGGGTCAAGGGTAGATCACCAGGGAGGCCAGAATAAGGGCTATTCCTAGCACTGCGAAGACCCACTGTATTGAGTAGTCCTTGGACTCTACCTCTATCCGGGTTTCAGCTCTAGCCTCCAGTGCCTGGTATTTAACGCTGGTATAGACCTCCTCCGATAAGTCGTCGAGCACGTCACCGCCCGAGACCCCGGCGTCGTAGAGGAAGCCCTTTGCCAGGCCCGACACCTCCTCCAATACACTGGCCCTGGGGTCGTTGCCCACCTTTACTATGGCTATTGGGGACTTATCGGTGAAGAGCTGGCCTATGCCGCGTGCCACGTCCCTGGGGTCAGGGCCATAATTGTTGCCGCCATCCGTGACTAGCAGAACCAGGGCCGGTTCTTTGGCTGCTTCCATGCGCGAGATCCCGGCCCCCAGGGCTGTGCCGATAGCAGAGTACCTCTCGCTGGCGTTCAGCATGTCCAGGTACTCCATGCAGTCAGTAGGGGATCCTTTGCATAGGAGCTTCGTGGTGGAACTGAAGGAATATATCTCCACTCTTTCCGTCTCGTTCAGCTCCAAAAGATACTCCCTAATAAAGTCCCTAGCCACGTCTATCCTCTTCGTCAAGCCCTCCGAGTAGCCCATGCTTATGGAGTTGTCCACCAGGATCACGTGGAGCGCGCCGACAGATCTAAGAGCCTCTATATCGCCAGGCTTGACTTCTACGTACTTCACGTCCACGGTATAGGGGGTCCCCGCTGACAGGACTAGTAGGGCCAGGCCCAGGATCCTGGAAGCCTCGACAAGCAAGACCCCCCTAGAAACCCTGCCGCCAAGGAGTGACACATACCTTCTCCTAAGCCTCGAAGCCCTTAGAACCAGGAAGAAGACCATCAGCGCCCCAGGCAGCGACGCCAGCATGTATAGGGGCGTGTCGAAACCAATGCCGAAAATGCTAGTCGTCGCTAGGAGGCTCGCCTCTCCCAGCACCACTACCGCCACCACCTCTGCCCTCGCTTTCCCCTATCTGGCCCTGACCCTGGCCATCCATCCCTGTTCCTCCCCCTCCCATACCTGTGGCCTCGCTTGCCCCGCCCGCAGCCTGGCTTCCTGTCTGTTGCAGGGCATTGTTTATGAGAGACCTTAGAGCATTAACCGCAGACTGAACCTCATACGCTAGATTACCCGCCTGCTCTGGCCTGACCTGGGATAGCTGGTTCTGGAACTGTGGGAGCACGGAGAAGTTTACCTGGCCGCTTGCGCTACAGAGCGACTCCAGCAGGTCCCTGTACTTCTCCGCCAGCATGAGAAGCTCTCCGGCCTCTCCCAGGGCCCTTAGCGCTTTTTGCTGCACTTCCATCCCGTCGCCTGCCAGCTTCTTGTGGTCCTCCGAGAGCAGATTGCTAGTGTTGAGCTCTGCTAGGGTGTTTAGGGAGGAGACTAGAGAGTTCTCCACGACAGCATAGCCCGGCTTGACGTCGTTCCACTCTCTCAGAGCCTCGTCTACCATGCAGTTGGCCAGGTAGGATAGAGCCCGGCTGAGCCCCGTGTAGACTCTGGAAGCCTCCATGGATCCCGAGTACACGAGGGAGGCAGCCTCGGCTAGCCTCGCGTACTCGGTTGCAGCAGCTACTAGCGTGTTGTCCTCGATGACGCCTAAGAAGACTGCTGCCTCTTCCAGCAGTTTCGAGGAAACGTTCATAGCCTCCTCAGAGTAGATTGAGGCATTAGCTACTTCGATACCCCCAGGCCTGTACGAGGACTCTATAACTCTTAGAGAGTCATTGAAGAGAGCCACAGCCCTAGCCATAAGCTCTGGCAGCGAGGACTCCTCTGGCAGCCTTGACTCTTGGAGGGTATCAGTTGCCAGGGGGTATATGAAGGGGAAGGCAAGCGCTATGAGCAGGCCTGTGAGCGCTAGAAGCCAGAGCCTGCGGCTACTACTGCCCAACCATGACTCACCTTCTGGAGGCTAGAACCCCTTCAGCAATACGCCTTTTAATCCTATTACGTGGCTAAGGTTTAAAGTTCTAAACGATAGAACGGTGAGTTAAAGACGACAATATAGGTGACGGGAGGGCAAGGGATCCGTGGAGAACACAGGGCCTTCGGGTCGGGCTGAGACGCTCAACACCCCCATCAGGGGGGCCCTGCTAGCTGTAACAGCCGCCGTTCTTTGGGGGTCTCTGGGCGTGTCTTTTAAAATGGGCCTGGAGCGCGGCGCCTCGGGCGAGTGGATGATAATTGGCAGGCCCCTGCTGGCGTCAATAGCCGCTGTTATAGTTGCCGCTCTACGGCTGGGATCCCCCTCTAGGTGGAGCATTGCTGTCGGCCTCCTGGGCCTCGGCCCCCTCTACGTCTTCTACCCCCTATCAGTAGAGAGGATCGGGGCTGCGGCGGCCAGCGTCTTACTCTACACTGCCCCTCTTTGGGTCACCCTGGCCGGGGGCATTGTTCTAGGGGAGAAGCCTTCAAGGCTAGATCTAGCCATTGTCCCCCTGGGACTCTCGGGAGCCTTCCTAGTATCATGGACCGGGAGCTTGCCGCTAGACCCGCTTGGAGTCCTGCTAGGGCTCCTTTCGGGGGTAACTTATGCAGCCTACATGGTCCTCGCCAGGCTCGCATCGAAGCGCGGCGCCTCGACGCTCGAGATAAGCGTCTTCTCCATACCAGTAGCTGCCCTGATAACAATGGTAGTCATTAGGCCTTCCGGGTATCCCAGCCCAACTGATGTGCCCTGGATCCTTTACCTGGCTTTCGCCGCCACACTAATCCCCTATATTCTGCACGTAAAGGCCCTCTCCCTGGCGCCGGCCCATAGGATCTCGGTGATCTCGCTCGTAGAGCCCGTTGCAGCAATCATACTAGCGCACCTGTTCCTGGGGGAAGAGTTTACAGTCCTCCAAATAGTTGGGGCCGGAATGGTGATAACGGCAGCCGCCATGTCTTCCAGATAGGTATTTACTTGCCGGCCATCACGGTACAGAACCTTGGAGCCGTCATGCCTGGCATTGACGTCTTCGAGGCGCTGGCTGATAGATACGACTCCTGGTTCGAGAGGAACAGGATAATAGCCGAGGCAGAGGCCAGGCTTGTATCTTCAATGGTTGACAAGAGGCCAATACTAGAGATCGGGGCGGGCACGGGGTTCTTCGCCTCGAGAGTCAGCGCCGAGGCCGGGATAGACCCAAGCATCTCCATGCTAAGCAGGGCAGCCCGGAGAATGCGTTACTCCCTCCTTGTAAGGGGCGTGGGCGAGAGACTCCCCTTCAGGGACTCCGTCTTCTCTACAGTCCTAGTAGTTGTCACCCTGTGCTTTGTGGAAGACCCGCGCAAAGTCCTCCTAGAGTCTAGGAGAGTCCTCACAGGCGATGGAGACCTGGTGGCATGCATCGTTCCAAGGGACACCCCATGGGGGATCTTTTACGAAGAACTGGGAAGAACTGGGCACCCGTTCTACTCTAGGGCAAGATTCCTGTCATTAGGCGAGCTGAGACGGCTAATACTGGGTGCAGGCTTCGAGATAACGGAGGAGAGAGGAGTATTAGGGTTCGCGCCTCACGAAGAACCCAGACTAGAAAAGCCAAGCGGGGAAGTGCGTGGAAAGGGGTTTGTATGCGTGAAAGCTGTTAAACGCCGAGAAGCAGCCAGGCGTGCTTAAGAACTCTCCCGGGGTCTAAGAGCCTATAGGCCTTGCCTATGGAGCGCAAGAGCAAAAAGACCCGGCCAGGACGGTTGTGATCATGGAAAAGCCTCGCGGTGCCGTGACTAGTGTCGAGCGGGAGAGCTCTAGTCAGGGTGGGCGGTGAGGGGTATAGAAGGGTTCTCTCCGGCTCCTCTATAGTGTTTAGGAAGTGGGTATCAGCCAGGGGGCTTACAGTTGCTGGTAGCCTGGTGGACCTCGAGGGCCCTCGGGGAGACTACGTGGGGTGCGGGCTGTGGGAACCCCACGGTCCCGTTGCAGTAAGGGTTCTTTTCCGGGGGAGTTGCCCGGCCTCAGATGCTTTAGAGGCTGTAGTGTCGAGGCTGGAGCTGGCATTCAGGGCTAGGCGGGCCATGGGCTTCGGCGGGGAGTCAGGCTATAGGCTGGTCAATAGCGACGGGGACATGCTATCCGGGCTCATAGTGGACGTCTATAATGACGTGGCTGTCGTGCAGTCCAGCAGCTATGCTTTTGACTCTCTGGTCAACAGCCTTGCTCCAGCGATTGCAGAGCTCACGGGAGCCGGCCACGTCTACGAGAAGAGCACGCAGCGGAGCAGGATCGACATAGGCCTCGGGCCCAGGGCTAGGTGGCTGCTTGGGGGGAAGCCGAGAACGGTTATCAGGGAGGGAGACGCTGTTTTCGTAGTCGATGTTGTGCGTGGGCAGAAGACAGGCTTCTTCCTCGACCAGAGGCTAAACAGGCTAGAAACGGCTAGACTAGTATCGGGCGGTGAAAGGGTTCTAGACGCTTTCTCGTACACGGGGGGCTTCGGGATCCATGCAGCACTAGCCGGGGCTTCCAGGGTGTTTTTCCTAGAGGAGGATCCGGTGGCGCTAGAGCTCCTGAGAGAGAACCTTAGACTAAACAGGGTATCAGAGTACGAGATCCTCCCTGGGAGCTTCTGGGAGACCATTAATAGGTTGGAGGGATTCTTCGACATCCTGGTGGCAGACCCGCCAGCATTCATCCAGTCCGATAGCCCCGAGGCTAAGAGGAAGGGTGCAAAGGCTTATCTCAGGGCTTACACGGGGCTGGCTTCTAAGGCGAAGCCTGGCTCAATAGCCGTTCTCAGCAGCTGTAGCTACTTCCTTGGGAGGAGAGAGTTTGTAAAGCTGGTATCAAGGTCTATCTCGAGTGCAGGGCACGAGTATAGGATGATGGGCAGTGTTAGGGGGCTACCGCCGGATCACTCGCTCCGGGGGGAAGAGTACCTGGAGTACTTAAAGACGGCGTTCCTGCTTATAGAGTAAACGGCCGGGCATTGGCACGGGTTTCCCAGCTGCTGGCGGAGATATGCCCCTTCAAGGGTATGCAAAAATATATACTCATTTTTGTTTACGGCTTCAAGCAACACTTTAGGTGAGAGCCTATAGCCTCACGGGGGGCTGTGGGAGTTGGAGGACATAGCCTTCCACTGGCTCCACGTGCTTTTCGTGTCGTTATGGGTAGGGGGTCTTGCCTCCCTACTGGTTTCCTACAAGGAGGAGGCTTTCTTTAGGGTCTACCTTAGAGTTGCCAGGCTCATGGTGGCAAGCCTCGCGCTAATAGGAGTCACAGGCCTATACATGGCGTTCACGGAATACGGTGACCCAGGATCCTGGTTCAAGTTCGGGACGCAGATAGGAAGGATCGGGGAGAAGATAACAACCTACATTTTGATAGCAGCCCTCATGGGCTACGCCCACCACTCAATCGTCAAGAAGGGAAGAGTGGAGACCAGAGAGGCTGTGATAGCGTCAATAGCACTAGTAGCCAGCTTGGGGGCCATGATGCTAGGCGCTTCTTTAACGCTCGGCAGATGAAGCGTCTGGAAAGCCAGACCGTTTTCTAACCCCGATTGCTACATTGCTCGCAGGCTTCCTCCAAGCATTAATTAGCCCCAGCAAGACCAGCAACTCCAGTCTCCCAGAACCCAGGGTCTCGAGAACAGTCCAATGGGCAAAGTAAGGAGGCTGGGACAAAAGCTTCTGTACATGCATGAATAAATAGGCCATGTTAAAGGCTACTGAGACTAGTCGCGCTTCAAGCTGCCGCGGCTACCACTAGAAGGGCTATTACTAGCAGTGCATGCGACTTGAAACTGGATAGCCCGTGTAGGGGTATCTTGTCGGATACTACGACTCTATAGACTATGTGCAGCAGCCCCGCGACGGCTAGGAGCATTAGCCCTGCCAGTGCTGAGGAGAGCGCTGGCTGTGAGACAGGATCTACGGCTGTAGCTAAGAACGTGCCGGAATATATCACTATGGCCAGCTCTATTATTGCAAGCACTAGGACTGACAGGGGGATCTCTGAGGGTGCCCCCGAGCCTCCTGCCAGCTTCTTCTCGCTACTCTTGCCGCCTCCCAGGGTCATTGATGCTAGGAGGCCCAGGTAGCCTATCGAAAGGGCTGTCCCGAGGAAAAGCGTTGCCGCGTCCGGCCAGCTGACAGCTCTTTGGCCGAAGAGCCTGGGCAGTAGTGGCAGGATGAAGGCTACGATCACTGTAGCTATTAAGGTTAGCCCTAGAACCGGGCTGGCCCCGGAGCCCGACCTGACGCTCCTCATTAGATAGACTCCGCTGGAGACTATTAGCAGGGGTACAAGGAATATGGCGGCTGTGAACCACTTGCTATGGTAGCCTAGCCCCAGGGCGCCCCAGACGGTCAGCTGCCAGAAGTAGATCAGAAGGAGCCCACCCATTATTATGGTCTTGGGCCTGTCCAGCGGGTGGGTCGACTTGGACCTGTCTAGGAAGGGTATCAGGATAAGCACGAGCGGCGGCAAGACCAGTGATATGAGGAACACGAGTATTGCAGACATTCCAGGGATGTCGACGTATAGGAAGTCCAGCTGGAAGAGCTTGAAGGCGTAAACCAGGAACCATGGGGGCATGGGTCTCGCGAGCTCGGCTACCTCAGTGCCCTCATAGATGGGTAGGGGGTATAGTAGCTGGTGGACAAACCCTGCTGCCTGCGATGCAGCGCTGGCCAACACTATGACCCCCCAAATGCCGAGCGTTATAACCAGTATATACATGAAGTTGACGGGGAACCAGGGGGCTAGGTCCGGCCTGTCCTGGCTTATTCTCTCGGGCTCCGTCTTCCATCCTGTCTCCTCGTGGCTGGGCTGGGGGCCGTGTTGCTCGAAGAGGCCAAAGTGTAGAGCGAATAGGAGGAATAGGAGGGTAGCCATGATTATGTGGAGGGCCAGCAGCCTATAGTACCTGGCTTCCTCGTCCACGTCAAAGGCTAGGGCTACCAGGAATTTGCCCAGCTCTACAGTAGTATCGCCTATCTTAACCATTATTCCAAGAGACTGCTCAACGAGGCCCGTGCCTATAGCTATGGCCTCCTGGGCTATTCTGTCGCCTAGGAGGCTGTAGCCGAAGAATGCTGCCTGCAAGGCTATGAAGCCCGTTATAACGCCAACGATCCACACCAGTTCTCTCGGCTTCTTGTAAGCCCCTACTATGAAGTTCCTGAACATGTGGACAATCGCCGAGAGTAGCATAGCGTGTGCAGCGTATAGGTGGGTTGTTAGCAGGAACCTGCCGAAGGGCTTGTTTTCTATGAGCTCCTTGTTGCTGCCCACAGGGTCGCCGGGGTCATAGTAGAACAGGAGGAGAAGGCCCGTAATGGCTAGCAGCATGAAGGAGGCAGCAACTATAGCGCCTAGCCAGAAGCTGAGGCTCATATAGTTGTAGGGAACCCTGAAGAAGGGGAGCCTGTCGAGGCCCGCTCTTTCACGTATCCACTCCCAGACCCTGCCGACTAGGCCCCTCCCTATGGCCACGGTTCTACACCTCTATGGGGGTCACTATGACCTCGCTCTCCGCCAGCTCCTCCTCCTCGGCGCATGTATTGCAGAAGAGTTTGAGGATGGTCGGTGATCCCTCAGGCATGCCTACAGCGTACAGTGTATCGTTAGCCTGATCCCACTCAAGTATTATGGGGGGCAGAGGCCTGGGAGCCGGGGCTAGGAGCACGATCCCACCCCTGTAGGGATCGTATGCCGAACCGTGGCATATACAGTAGATCACTCCCCCCTTCTCCAGTATGGGTGACCTGGCCAAGGGCACGGGCTTGCCTGGAGGGTAGTATTTCACCGCAGCGGGGGCATCGCACGCGAAGTGCTGGCACCTACCGCTCAACGCTATTATAGACTTGTTGGGCCCCACGCCCCCGGGGAACTGGTAAACGCCGCCCCTACCCCTTATATCCACAACCTCCACACGGTTACCCCTAATCCTGAAGACATAGGGCTCCTCCTCTAGGGGATCCATGCTGTACGGGAGCTCCATCGGGGGGACCTCTACCGGGTTGCCGTCAGCGTCGCCTAGGTTGAAGAGGAACGCGGGAGTGGTTTTTAGGGGGTAGTGGAAGAGGTATGGCTTGTTTACTTCCAGCTCCGAAGCTTTAACAGGAGAGCCGTCCTCCCATACCAGGAGGGACCTAGGGTAGGGCTGCTGTGGAGGTATCTCGGGTGATATGTATCTCAGGCCTGGAGGTATAAAGGCTCCCAGGGCGCCGACAGCCCCAGCTGCTCCTAGTATCCTCAGGAAGTCCCTCCTCTTGATGCCCAACCCTAACCCCCGCCGCTCACCTTACATAGCCAGTGGTCAATTGATACGCTAAGAATTATAAAAGCATGCATGGAACAGTTGCAAGGAGGAGGGCTAGGCCCTAGCCGCCTTAGCCAGTTTTTCCTCGAACTCCCTGGAGAAGAAGTAGCTGGGGATAGCGGCGTCCTCTCCCACCCTAGCTATTACCATGCATGAGAACAGATCCTCCAGGTCCAGGGGATCCAAGCCTGCTATAGAGTAAGCGTTTAGGCTGAGCCCAGGCATGTATATGAGGGCAGAGCCGGCCGCTGTGTACTCTCCAATGATCTCTCTCCTCTTAACGCTTAAGAGTATCCTGGACAGCACGTCAGTCTCCTCGGGATCGAGGGATCTGACAAGCCTGTCAGAGTATCTCTTGAGAGGTTCGTTGAACCTGTTAATATACTTAAGTTCTATCTCCTCCAGGGAGAACTTTGCTTCCTCCAAGCTGTCCGTGGCGCCAAGATCCGTTATCAAGTCCCTGAGGAACTGTCCCCCAGCCTCTATAGCCTCAACCGGCCTCCCCGTGAACCTGGGAATTGTCAGCTTCACATCATCCAGCACGGCATCAATCATGGCATCTATGTCTATCGTGTCCCTCAAGTAAAGCCTCTTAACATAGGCAACCCTAAAGGCTAGAAGCGCCGCGTACACGCCAACCACTGAAGGCCTGCTAACAAGATACTTCTTCACCCACTCGTACTGTTCTTCTCCCAACTATAAACCCACCACCAAGAAAATAACCACAGCCAAGAATATTAAAAACTATAACCATGTAATAGACCTTTTCCGAGCAAGAAAGAATGCAGCCAAGTGAAGAGCCATAAATTTTATGCAGTGGGTATTAACAACAAAATAACCAACACACCTACTGCCATTGATACTTTGCACCAACTGTTTCGCCGGAGAGCCCACTAATGAATGCTCGAGTACCTAGTGGGAAAAACGATCCACAAAACACCTACATCCTCGACACTAGCTAAGCCTATAGAGTCGGTTCCCAGCATTAGATTATGACTAAAGATTTTTATAGTACCCCCATCCCTACTATCCAATCCAGTGCCAGCCTTTAAGACTATGGAGAGATAGAAGCCCCGGCCATGGGACCATGCGTGGGCCGAGACCCCATGGAGTGGCAGGCAGGTAAGGGGCAAGGAAGCTAAATAAGAGTATTAACTATAAGAGTATTAACTATAAGAGTATTAACTATAAGAGTATTAACTATAAGAGTATTAACTATAAGAGTAAAGAAGAAAAAATTTTAAACCCTCAGATTTTTGATCCGTATTCTTGTGATAGTGGGAGGAACACATGCATGCATGAATCCGCTGATTCAGGGCCTCGCGAGCTACCACCAATAGAGTTTAGACGTGTATTAGGCAATGGCTTTGAAAGGCTTGAAGAGGGTAAGGAGTTAAGGGATGTAACCCAGTCTTTGCTAGGCATGTTTAACAATCTCTGCTTAAAGATTGATGATAGGTGTGCCCTTAGGCTTGTCCTGGAAACAGAGCCCTACACTATGAGCGGAGGTTTTTATGAGGTGCGCGTGTTTAAGAGAGATCCTAAGAGTTACTCCATAGTGTCAAACATTGATAGCAACTTCAACTCACGTGGGGTTTATGCAGTCTCATACGAGTTTTTCCTGGTTTCAGACGACATGATAGATTTAGAGACTAGCAGGGCGTCTTCACTTAGGATGAAACTTCTCCACAGAGAGAATTTAAATGAAGTACTGGCAGAATTGCTGGCTCTCCTGGGATATGAACAGTATTCCCGGCCTACACAGGCTGGTGTGGGTATTGAAGATCTTGGACATGAGAGCTGGGAAGACTCCAGGCCGGAAGCGTTGAGGGTGTGCCTGGATTATATTAGGGAGCACGATCCCTCGGTGAACCCGGCGGGTGCTATTCTGCAGGCAATAGTCGACGGCATAGGGTATTATAGGAGTGAGGAAAACGTGTACTGCCTGGCGAGGACTAATCAGGGTGAGGCTAGTAATAACGACGAGTGCCAATACATGCTGCTTGCAATAAGGAACGAAAAACTACTTGAGTCAAAGTGCTATCGTAGCTCTGCCGAGTTCCTTTCAGAGCTAGGCTTTCTCCTATATTAAACAGCTTGGCGCATCTTCCGGAGAGCTAGCACTTCAGCTATGAGTCCCACTAGGCCTCCAACACCGATAGCGGATAGGATGCCTGCATCAATACCCCACGCCTGGCTTATTGCATAGCCTGATATGATGCCTGCAGCCACGGATCCGGTAGCAGTTAGTGCTAGGAGCGCCACTTTCCTCGACGTATACTGGGCCACGGGTCGTCCAGCTTCGACAAGTTCTCTGTCAATAAGGATGCTGGTCTTACAGTAGGGGCACTTCTTAACGCTTACTGTAGCGCCGCATAGGGGGCACTCGCTAGATATGAAGGGTATGGTGCTCTTACAGTGGGGGCACTTGTGGGTTGCAAGAGTGAGATCCCCGCCACAGGCGCCGCACTTTATTTTGGTACCTGCTAGGTGCCGTGATACTGCGTTTAGCGCTTCTCTCAGTACTTTGGTTTTACCGTAAGCTACTAGTATGAGCCCTCCTGTTCTAGAGAAGGCAAGGGCCCTTCCTTCATCTATATTAATATAGACGTAGCCTGGCTCTTGTCCCACTATTTCTCGGAGCACCTTATAGGAGGGCTCTACTATGTCAACGCTGAGAGCAGCCATGCTCTCAGCTTTCTCCCTGCTTGTACCAGTATAAGCTATGGGCAAGCCCTCGGCCGAAGCCACTAGGTATTCAAAACCTGTGAGTTTCGAGGCGAACTCAACTACTGAGGCCAGTGTCTTGGGGTCGGGTAGTCGGCTAGGCTCCCTTGAAAGCATAGACGTTTAAACCTCCCCACTGTTGTTTGTTGAGGGGCTTAGCGCACTATTACCTCGATCACGAGGGGGTCGTCGGGGCTCTCCTGGGGGTGCACCTTCACCTTAACCTGTGCGTCTGGCTTGACCTTGCGTATAGCCATTCTGACCAGGGCCGCTGCTATGAATGATTCAGGGCTTAGGGTGTAGGGTATCCCCTTCTTGTAGAGAAGCCTTGCAACAGGCTTGAATATGCTGTCGTGTATTTTTATGACATACTTGTCGCCAGCTTCTGTGCCGTCCTTAGGCACCTCTACTTTTACCTTGTTGCTTATATTCAGCATGCTAAAAGCCTTCTTGATGTCTTTTTTGAGATCCTTAACTTCGTGGAGCTCGAAGCCAGACTCTTCGAGAAGGTGCTCCAGCACTTCGCCAATGTCTTTAATGAGTAGCTGCGTCATGGCGGCGGCTCCTTTGCCGAGCGTCCTGTTTAGGGCTACCTGGTAGCCCGCTATTATTGCGTTTATGAGGCCGCTTGGTATGGTTATCTTCTCAGACAATGACATCTCCTCGCCCATACCGTCACTCTCACCCGCCAGTTACTTCACAATGACTGCTTTATCCTAGGAGCCTGTTTTCTGATCTCATACCTAAGCCTTCCAAGCACGGCTCTAGCTTTTTCAGCCATGACGGCGACCATGTGTTCCCCGCCGAGGTCGTGAAGTAGCACATAGTGGCCGGGGTATTCTAGCGTCACAGTATCCGGCGTGCCCATCTTCAGCTCCTCGCCCAGCTGGTTAGTGGATCCATATACGGCGGTTATCATAGCGGCGATGGCGTCTTCGTCTACTTCAAGCCCGCCGCCTACTGCCTTCTCGACTATAAATCCGTCTTTGCTTACCACAAAAACCGCTACGACGCCTGGTACTCTAATCATGTCCGTCAGAACTCTACCTACAGCTGCCGACATGATGATTCACCTTTTTGAGTATTGCTACTTCGCTATATAATAAGTTTACTGTCCCAAAGCATACTTAAGTTGTCCGAATTAACCCTGTTATTGAGTAATACTTCCACGCATATATTTACGTTAGCGAAAAGGGTCCAAGAAAGAGGGTTCTAGCGTGCAGCTCTAAAGTCTTGGTGAGCAATATGGACACGGAAACAAGGAAAAGCGGGCTCGCGGCAGGGAATCCTCGGTTCATTGATTAAGGCCTTTAAGGGCCCTCTCGCCGAGGGGCGGGGGGTTGGACTGCCGCGGGCCCGTTAATAGTATGTTGGCATAGCAACGGCTTTTTAGTGTTAGCAGGCCTACTTGTGGCGAATGGTTCCCGGCTAGTGTTCATAGATTATAGTCTCGGGGGCTTAACTAGTGGTGAGTGGATAGCTTTGTAACGCTTCTTGGTGGACAGATCATGGGCGAGAGTGCTAAGAGGGCTGTGGAGTCGCTGGTTAGGACCCTGGGCAGGGGTAAGGTAGTTAGCGACCCTGAAATAGTCTCGCTTTACTCTAGGGAGGCTAGTGGTCTTATGGGGGAAGCGTGGGCAGTTGTGTTCCCCGAAGATGCGGGCGATGTAGGTGCTGTCCTGTCTATAGCTTATAGGCATGAAGTCCCAGTGTATCCCCAGGGCTCTGCCACGAGCTTGTCCGGCAGCAGTGTGCCGTCTGGCGGCATAATAGTGAGTCTTGACAGGATGAGGAGGATCAGGGAGGTCAGTATCCTGGACTCTCTAGCCGTTGTAGAGCCTGGCCTCAGGCTGGGTGACTTGAACATGGAGCTGTCACGCCACGGCTATATGTTCCCCGTAGATCCTGGAAGCGTCTCAGTAGCTACCGTGGGTGGGGCCATTAACAGCGGGGCCGGAGGCATGAGGGGGGCCAAGTATGGGACAATGAGGGACTGGGTTCTAGGGTTGAAGCTAGCGGTCCCAGACGCTGAGGGCTCCATCCTCGAGATTGGGTGTAGGACGCTAAAGTGCAGGCAGGGCTACGACCTTACCAGGCTAGTTGTGGGGAGCGAGGGCACTTTAGGCATAGTGGTGGAGGCAAACTTGAGGATTACACCCATGCCCGAAGCAGTCGTTTACGGACTAGGGTTCTACAAGAGCCTTGAGGGCGTTGTGGACGCACTCAAGGCGATTAAGGAGGCCGGGGTTCAGCCCCTGATAGCTGAGTTCATGGATCAGGAGTCTGCTACTATCTCTAGCAGGAGGCTCGGATCCCCGATAAGGCCTGAGGGCCACCTATTCCTGGTAGGTGTAGACGCTAACAGGGAGGCCTCCCAGAGGATGGCTTCGTGGATAAGATCCGTTCTCGAGAGTAGCGGCGCCGCGAAAGTCACCATAGCTGGTAGCCAGGCGGAGGCCGAGAGCCTGGGGCTTCTAGAGGTGAGGAGAGGGTTCTTCGCGGCGTCGATAGAGGCCTTCAGGCGGAGGCTGGGTAGGAGGGATGTAATGGTCTACATAGAAGACATAGCCGTCCCTCCCTCGAGGATCCCCGAGGTATACGAGCAGATCACCAGCGAGGCCAGGAAGAGGGGCCTACACGTCGTTGTAGGCGGCCACATAGGCGACGGGAACCTACACCCCACAGTGGGTTTCAACCCGGAGGACCCGCGTTCCCGGAGCATGGTGGAAGAGTGGTACTCCAAGGTGATGGAGATAGCCGTGAAGAGCGGGGGAACCATTAGCGCGGAGCACGGCATCGGGGTGCTGAAGAAGAAGGGCCTACAAATGGAGCTAGAAGCCAGGGGCTCGAGGAAGCTAGCCGAGATAATGACTGCCATAAAGAGGGCGTTCGACCCCAAGGGCTTGATGAACCCCTCCAAGGTAATAGAGTTGGGCACATAGCGTGCGTGGCGGCAAGAAGCCTCCAATATACCCTGGCAAGGAATCATGGGAGAGATCCCGGCGGAAAACCCTTATCCACTAGTATGGAATACTCTGATTTTGGCTAGTGCTGGGTGGATGATGTGAGGGTTTTTAGGGAAGCCCGCGGTAATGGGCTTGAAGTTGTTAGGAGGTTCGTTGAAGAGGTGAGATCCTTTGCCTCTAGAATTGGAGGAGCGTGAGTATTTTAGGTTCTACGACGTGCAGCCCGGCAAGCGTAGGAGGGTACTAGATCATGTAGGGGAGGCATTAAGGGTGCGCAGGGAGGTGTTGCTGGCTATAGCGTTCGGCTCCTTTCTTGGACATAGGCCGTTCGGGGCATAGACTCGGCCGTCTATGTTAGGGGGGTAGGCGATTACCTGGACTACAAGTTAGCGCTGGAGAGGGGTCTATCAGCCTACAACAATGCGCCGTCATTGCTCACGCTAGTAGCATGCCTGGAAGGGAAACTACTGCACGCCAGGATATGGATACGAGGTTCTGACAGGTTTGTGAGCGCCTCCACATTCTACCTTGGATCATCCTTCGCTGCCCTGCTATAGAGGTGTAGGGCTATGGCTAGGTCGAGGGGGGAATAGCCCACTGACTTGTATACCTTGATGTCGCCCCACTCGCACCTTCTTCCCTCGAGCATCTCCCTGAGCTCAACTACTTCCCTGGCCCCCTTTACATCGTCAGTCTCCCTCTCAGCCCCGGATCTGGTGTCTACGAGCACGCACCTAGACCTCTCAATAACCGTGCCGTCGAGCTCTCTGACGGGTTTAGGGGCCCCCACGCTTGCTACGAGGACTCCGGATCTTAGCAGGCTGCCCCTAACTACTGGCTCTCTGGAGTTAGTTGCCGACACCACGACTTGCGATGCTGAGAGCAGGTCTTCGAGGCTGGCCAGTTCTGCGCCGTACTCTGAAGCCAGGGCCTCGGCCCTGGCCCTGGTCCTGCTGGTAATGATGATCCTGGACGGCCTGTAGATCCTGGAGAGTACTTCCAGGTGGTACCTAGCCTGTACACCGGCCCCTATAACGCCGAGAACCCCGCCCCCGCTATACCCCATAAGGCTCAGTGCCAGTGCTGTGGCCGCCGCAGTCCTCCACCCGGTAGCGGGGCCCGCATCGGCCGCTAGCAGCACTTCACCGCTACTAGCCGAGAGCAGTAGGAGAAGCCCCCTAACTAGGGGAAGCCCCCTGGCAGGGTTCTCCGGGTAAACCCCAACTATCTTGACAGCAAAGAACCCGGGAGACGAGGCCCCCATGAGGCCCAGCCAAGAACCAGACTCCTCCATAGATACCCGCTCAACAGCTCTTCCGCCTAGAAGAGCTTCCCTTATATTGTCGATTAGAGCCTTAGGATCTACCAATGAGTCTATGGTGTGCCCCTCAAGAATCTTTAAACCGTTCAATACCCTCCCCAGAAATTATCCAGCCTTCCCGCTTTTAACTGTTTAAAACAAATACCAGCCGTCAATAAGTCTAGCTAAGGCCATAAGGACAGGGAATAGGAGAACCTTAAGGTGGGTGGCTAGAGATCCATGGCTATGAGTCCTCTGGTTAGGGGCTTGCACCATATAACGCTTATAACTAGGAACTACGCTGTTAATAGGTGGTTCTACACCAAGATAATGGGGATGCATGTAGTTAAGTACAGTGTTAACCAGGACGACCCGCTGCACAGGCACGTATTCTACTCGCCACCAGGCGCAGAACTAGGCGGCGCCATTACCTTCTTCGAGTACACTGATGCCCAAGAGGCGAGGCCTGGTATTGGTGTCCACCACCACCTAGCCTACAGGGTCAGATCCGTAGACGACTTGGCCAGGATAGCATCGTGGCTAAAATATAACGGGGTCCCCTTTAAGGGGCCCGTGGAGTACGCGGGGCGCGTGTCCATATACTTTAGAGATCCCGACGGGAGCCGCCTGGAGATATGTGCCCGTGCTAGCGGGAAAATGCTGGCAGACTACCTGACAGAAGAGATAGAGAAGATGGATAACATTGATAGCTCTGAGAGGGCCCCAATCCTGGGGCCCTTCGACCACGCATCCCCCCTAACAGGGGACCCAGTGCTAGTGGAAAGATTCGCTGAGAAAGTCCTTGGCCTCCGCCCCGTGTTTAAGGATAGAAGCCCAGGAGGCGCCTTGATAGTGGGGCTCGGCCTGGGCGAGGATGCATTCCTCCACTACCTATACTTGCCCAGAGCAAGGCCAGGCATTATGGGTTACGGAGGGATACATCACATAGCTTTAACGGCAGAGCCCGAAATGCAGGTAGAGGTTATGAGGAGACTGGATAGAATGGGGTGGAGCAACTCGGGCCTCGTTGATAGGGTATGGTTCCGGAGCCTCTACTTTAGGGATCCCGAGGGCAACCTGCTTGAGGTTGCAACGCCAGGACCGGGATATGGGGTCGACGAGCCGGCTGGCAAAGGCCAGAGATTGGTGCTACCATCTTGGCTAGAACCATATAGGAAGCAGATAGAGGAGTACTTGAAGATCATAGACTCCAGCAATGTGCCAGTACTTCCCCCGAAATACCCGGAGCATGCTGATGCTCCCGAGTCTGTGTAGCCGGGCTTAATCCTTAGGTTCAATGGCTTGGCACTACTTTGTCGAGGCCCAGTCTTCTAGACAGCCTACTATCCTCCTCCTCCACTAGCAGAGAGAGGTAGGGGAACACGGGTTTCTGGCCCCTTGTAAGGGTTGCAGCAATGCTCTGGAGAACCCTCTCCATGGAGACTAGGTATGCTAATCTGCGCGCTGCGCTAAGCAGCTTCATAGCAGCAGCGGGAGAGTTGGGGACCACGTCCTCTTGCAAGCCGCTTGTGGGGATGTTATGAACAGTAGCCGGCTGGGCCGCCCGCCTTAGCTCCATGGCTATGGATGCTGCCGTGTATTGCAGGATCATGGCCCCCGAGGGGCTCCCCTCCCACCTCAAGTAATCGGCCAGCCCTGTGGTCTTGCCATTGAGTAGCTGGGCTATCCTCCTCTCAGCCATGTTGGCTACATGGGCCAAGGCTATGGCGGCGGAGTCGCACGCCATTCCGACGCTAGCCGAGTGGAAGTTGCACGTGTGGTAAATCTTCCCATCAATGACAGCCGGGTTCTCTGGAGAGGCGCACAGCTCGGACTCGACTATGGCCGCTGAGAACTCTAGGAAAGCCTGAACGGACCCGTAGATCACTGGTATGCACCTTATGCTATAGGGATCCTGCAGCCTCCTGCCATCACACGTGCCGGCCATAACTCTTTCGGCGACTGTGGCTATGTGGGGCAGCTTCTTAGCCCTAGCAGCGTCAATGCTGAAGTGCTCGCTATTACACCCGGTGATGACCAACGAATCCACGGCCGTTTTTAACGACTCCTCGACGACGGCAATGGAGGCTGCAAGCGCCAACCCGGCTATGCCAGTGCTCCAGGCAGTATTGTTTATAAGGGCTAGAGCCTCGCCTGGCTCCAGCTGTACAACGTCTAGCCCCTCCCTCTCTAAAGCTCTCCTGCACTTAACCAGCCTGCCCTCATAAACCGCGTCCCCCACTCCAAGGTGAATACAGAGGAAGGCATGCGACGACGGAGCCAGATCACCACTAGCCCCCAGACTCCCCAGCATTGGTATTACTGGGTGAATGCCCGCGTTAAGGGCCTCCTCCAGTCTTCTGGCCACCATCCCCCTGACAGGGGCAGCACCCCTCGAGAGCTGCGCTAGGCGGGCAAAGAGGAAAGCCCTGACTATGGCTTCTGGAGCTCTCGGTCCTATGCCCACCGCGTGCTCCCTGAGAACCTCGGTCTCGGATCCGCCATTACAACTAGCCGGGACGTCGTACAAGTCGCCGAGCCCCGTGCACATGCCATACACTTTTCTCCTAGAGGCCTCTTCCAGGAACCTTTTCCTGGCAGCCTCAAGCGACTCATACACCCCATGATCCACGTCGACACCCTCGTTTTCCACAGAGACCCTGTAGAGGTCGCCGAGCGAAGGACAGCTATCGAGGCTAATCCTCACAGCCAACAAGAACCACCCGCCACGTAGATATATGGATAAAACCAGGGAAAAATAAGAGGGCATAAAGCCAGAGCCAGAAAATAGTGTAGCGGGCTCTAGGGAGCCCGAATGCCGGGATCCCTAAGGTTAAGACTGGAAAGTAGCTTGCAGGGAACCGTGCAAAGAGTAGACGGGTAACCATAAAGAAACTATAAAACTATTAAAGATGAGGCATCCCCTCTTGTTCTTTGTGGTAAGCCAGGTAGTAGTTGTGGGCAAACAAACATGCAAGCCTAAAGAACCGTTTCTGGTAACTGCATGCTTTAATCGTTAAGTAGCCTTTTAACCTCTTCTAAGGCCCTGAGGGCGTGTTCCTCTGCTTTGACTCCTTTAATGATCCTAGCGACTCTCCCGTCAGGGCCGACAATGAAAGTCACCCTCTTCGCATACCTCAGGGGGCCGAGCCCGCCGAGGATCCCGAGAATCTTACACGCTGAGCCTTCCATGTCGCTAGCTAACTTAAAGCCTACCTTGTTTTTAAGCGCGAACCTTGAATTAACATCCACAGGGTCAAGTGACACTCCTATAACCTCGGCGCCGAGCCTCTTAAACTCCTCGTATATCTCAGCAAACTTTCTTGTCTCCCTTGTACATCCTGGCGTAAAAGCTCTCGGATAAAAGTAGACCACCAGTATCTTGCCCTTAAAGTCAGAGATCCTAGCCCTAGAGCCGTCGTGCAGTACCAGTTCTAGGTCTGGGAAGGGGTCTCCTTCGCGGATCCTTAAACCCAAGACTGTAACCCTCGGGAAAGGTCCCTCTAAGGATCTAGGGGGCTACCGTGTTCTTATGTTGTTTTCGTTCCCCCGCTTTCCCGCCTTGTTTCAATTGCTAGGTAGCGGTTCTACCAGCTCCCTGGAGCCTAAAGAACTTGGGTAGCCTCACACCCTTTTGGCCACTATACTCGCCCTCGTAGGGCTTCATAGCTGGAGTGCCCAGCTTTACTAGGATCAGGTGCAGGAACCTGTCTCCAGGATACAGCTTTACCGGGAAGCTGGACCCCACGACCTCAATAGTCAGCTGCCCCTCGAAACCCGCGTCCACGACCGTGGCTGGTATGTAGAGGCCCAGCCTGGCCCACGTGCTCCTCAGATTCACGAGGCCAGCAATGTACGAGGGGAGCCTTAGATACTCTATGGTGTGGAGCAGTATGTGCTCTCCAGGCCCCACGACTATGCTGCCTGATTCGCCGCACTCGTAGAACTCCCCCGGATCACCGGGGCTCCTGGGATCGAAAACCCTACTTGTCCTTTTAAACCTGCAGTAGAATCTGCCCAGCCTTAGGTCGAGGCCGTTTTCCCTGATAACCTCTCTTTCCAGTGGATCTACGACTAAATCCCCTATTCTGATAAGTGCTAATATGTCCCTATCGCTTAGTATCACTCGGAGTCACCTTGAGATCCTGGTACCCGGGTAGGCTAGTTGAGCCCTTAGCACTAGAGAAGAGATAATGCCCAGTATTACAGGGCTATTATGTGGTGCCTGCAACTACCCCGTAGCCTAGGCGCCTTCCCCGTTTACTACTTGTCAGTGGTAATAAGCCAGAATCGCTTGAAGACATATAGGGAAAACTATTTTCAGCGAAGAGAGACCATACATGCCCGAGGTGCAGCCTATGGACTCGAGAAAGCTGGCATATTACGCCATGCTACTAGCCGCTATTATACTACCGGCCACAGCACTAGTGGCACACGCGCAGGAAGACACTATTGGCAGCGGTATTAGGGAGGGCTTGAAGCTCGTCGGGGCAGGCCTAGCAGTCGGACTAGCAGGCATAGGCGGGGGCTACGCGGTCGGGGTAGCAGGGGCAGCAGCTATAAGCGCCGTCTCAGAGAAGAGGGAGATGCAGGGTATAGCCCTGCTCTACGTGGTCCTCGGGGAGGGTATAGCGATCTACGGCCTACTAGTATCGCTGCTAATCCTGTTCGTCATATAAAGTAAATGCACAGAGCACTCTTCTCCCACATAAACAACGTGTTTTATTTTACTTGTCCCAGGGCTCCCTACACGGGAATCCCTTAAGGAGCGGCCGAACACTCCTAACCACCACAGCCACTCGATTTTCCTAAGTAGTGCTTGTAGATTTTGGCTAGAATTTGGGAAAACGTTATTCCCCCATGCCTCAGGCTCACCACACCGAGAGCCTTGTTAGAGGGGTGTGATTGATGGCTAGAACAGTTCTAATAGCAGGCGTGGCTGTAATAGTCATTGTGATAGCCGTTATCCTAGCTACAAATATAATACCGCAATACGGAGAGGCTCCTGAAGAGGCTCCAGCAGGAGAAACGCCTGCACAAACAACCCCGGCAGCTGCCGAAACAACTCCAGCGGGGGAGGCGCAGGAAGCCAGGAAGCTAACCATAGACGCTACTGAGTACGAGTACGAGCCAGGCAGTATTAAGGTGAGCCCAGGCGAGAGACTAATAGTGACTGTCAAGAATACTGGCAGGATCTTCCACACATTCACCATAGACGAGCTAAACATAGACATACCGCTTAACCCTGGCGAAGAAAGAACCGTCGAAATAGTGATACCCAGCGGGGTTGATAAGATAACATTCTACTGCAAGCCGCACAGAGGGCTTGGCATGGTAGGAGAGTTCGTAGTAGGAGAAGCGTGAAGCAGTAGGGGATAAAAGAAGCCTAACAGGAAACAGGGCTGCGCCACAGGATAACCCCATCATACAGTTTTTATGGAAGCGGGCAACGTGAAGGCGGTACACACTAGGGAGGCCCGGCAGGATACTGTAGCCGAGATATAATTAAGTTAATTACTTGCTTGTCTTTCTTTGTTTTCTAGCCCTCTTAGGCTGCTCTTTTCTTTCAGCCGCCTTTACTGGCTGTTCTTTCCCGGGTGTGGCTTGGGGCACGTATATGGGGTTTCTCCTGTTAGGCGAGTATAGCTTGACTAGCCCCTTGGATTCAAGCAGTCTCAGCACCCTCTTGGCCGAGGATATAGGGATCCCGAGCCTTGTAGCCACCTTAAAGGGTGTCAGGGATTTCTCGCGCGGTAATTCCTTGAATGCCCTGTCCAGGATCTCGCTTGTAATCCTGGGGTCTAATTCTGCCTCCTTAGCGGGATCCCTTTGTTCCAGCACTTTATCCACCGGGTTGTGTGAGCGTCTTTACGGGGTTATTTGTTTTGTGACTCGCCACAGTACACGCCGGCCCTGGCCATTATCCTCATGGCCATTTCCTCTACTATGTCCTTTCCGTCTTCGTGCTTGCCTGGCGGTATGTAGTGTGCCTCTACCAGGGACCCCTTCTCCTTAACGGCTGTCGCCAGCTTCTTGTCACCAGTAAATAGTACGACGATCCTCCCCTCGCCGGCTATCTTTTCTAGTAGCCGTATAATGTCTTCGTCGCTCGAGGCCCTCACGGCCGAGACCTCTCCCCCCTCCAGGCGCCCCCAGGCGTCCTCGTTTACCTCGTAGACGCGGGCTTTTATGCAGGTGAGCCTCTCAACGAGTAGGCCCCCAAGGCCCTTGAACATTTGATCCATCACCACTGTTAGGCACTCAGCGCTACAGCTACTCCAAGATGGCTTGTAAAAGAAGACGTGGCCCACGGATCTTACCCTACCACCACTATCTACTAGCTGGAAGAAGCCTCCGCCAATATCTTCAAGTATGCCGAAGGCTTCGCTCACCGAGGACGCCTTAAAAGAATACGTAAAGACACCCCTGCGGACTACAAGCTTGAACTCCCCCAATACTGGCACCGTTTGGCATGGCTGGAAAACGGTTTCTCTAAGCTGGAGGGATGGAGCTTAAAAGACCTGATATAGCTCCTGAGCCTAGCACGGCGGGGACGGCGCGGCAATAACCAGCTCCAGAACCCTTTTACTCTTCTATCTTCACAACTATGGAGTCGTCAGACGGCACTCTTGCCGGCGGCTTCGCTTCAACTTCTCTCTTAGCGTGCTTCTCCTCCTTGGCGTGGCGCGCGGTCTTCATATACTTCTCGGGAGCCCTGGCTATTTCCAGGATCTTCTCCAGCCTGTCTAGGACCTTTTTGGCGTCGGACTTCTCCTCTTCTAGGATGTTCTTGAGCTTCCTGAGCTGGTTCATGCCGTGCGTATAGCCCTTTTCGCCTACCTCGCCGCTGAAGTATAGGACTTGTAGGTTCGCTATGGCACTTGAGAGTCTTAGGGTCTCGTCGTCTATCTCGTTTATCCTAGCCCTTATGATGCTCTTCACCTCCTCAGCTCTTACCCTGAGCCTCTTGATCTCCTCTGTAAGCCTCCTCTTCATTGTCTCTATTACTTCCCCCGGTATATCCCCTTGGCTTAGGACGGACTCTACGGCCTTCCTCCTCCTGTAAGCCCTGTCTAGGGACTCAATGACCTTTATCGCCTCGTATTTCCACTCGGGCACGATCATTAGTTTCCCATCCTTTACCCTCAGCCTCTCGACGGGGATCCTTTCCACGCTTCGGTCTGCAACCTTTATCTCTACCTGCTTAACGAAGCCGTCTATGTCGCCCGTGATGCTCACGAGGAAGCCCATGCTTCTCCCGTACTCGTCCTGTATCTCCTCCCCCACTATGTTTGATATGTACTCTACCTTCAGCTCCAAGCATGCACACCCCGAGGCTACACTCGGTCACCTGCTTTGGCCCGGCGGATTTATAGGGGGGAAACCACTGTTAGACGGGGTCTCCCCACTCTTAGAGCCAGACGGCCGAACCTTCTAACCAGGTGGGAAACCTCATGGGTTTAACTGAGTGGTCTAAAAGGTGGAATACGCCGCCCGCCAGGGAGACTGTGGCTAAGAAGATAAAGGAGTTCATCAGCCCGCCGGCCCCGATAAAGCAGCAGATAATAAACGCCATATACAGGCTTAACGCCCAGATACACAAGCTAGACTACAGCCTAGGGAAACTGCAGGCCTACGACAAGCAGCTCTTCGAGAAGACCGTCAACTCGCTAGTAGAGGGAGACAAGAGCAAGGCAGTCATGTACGCCAACGAGGTAGCCGAGATCAGGAAGATGGCCAAGGTCATAATGACTGTGAGACATGCCCTCGAGAGGGTAAGGATAAAGCTCGAGACCGCCCTAGTCGTCGGCGAGACCCACGCCACACTGGCCCCTGCAATAGTGGCCCTAAGACAGATAGCGGGCTACCTGAAGGGCATGATGCCGGACGTATTCACAGAACTAGTAGAAATAGACGAGGCGCTACAGACAAGCATGACCCAGGTATCAATGAGCGTTCCCGTCTCCCTAGACTCAGCCATAGTGACGGAGGAAGCACAGAAGATACTGAGAGACGCGAGCATAATAGCAGAGCAGAGGCTGAAGCAGCACTTCCCAGAGCTACCCACGATAGAGCAGTTCGCCCCAACGTCCCCGCAGGAGGGTGCTGCTAAGGTTAAAGAGGGCAAGTAGGGAGCCAAAGAGCCTTAAAACAGGAGCACTTAAACAGTCCCCAAGCATTTTTACCTGGAGCATTTAACCCATAATCTCCAACACTTTATCGTACACATCTAACGGCCCTCATAGTTACTACCAGATTCCTCGAAGGATGCGAATAGCTGAAAACTCCTAGAGCCCACAATAGTCGTAGCCTATGAGGTCTTCTCCCGGATACGGGATCCTCTTTCCATGGGGGCACCTATCCGGGTTTCCTAGCGCCTTAGCCAGCTTTTCCGTGGTCCCTGAATCCATGCATGTAGACATGTTATCCGCCACCTCCTTTGCCGTAGCTTCATCTACGCCGGCCCTCAAAAGTGCTACTTCTATGATCCCGTGCTTCCATAGGTGCTCCACCAGCACTTTCATGCCCTCCCTGGTTAGGCAAACGCCTGTATTGTCCTCCACGTCTAGTAGCCCCTTGAACTCTAGGCGTCTCACCATTATGCTTACAGTAGATGCGGAGACTCCTAAAGACTTGGAGAGGTCGCTTATCCTAACCTTGCAGCCGCCCGGCTTGCCTCCCAGCTTGTACACAGAACGCAGATAGTCTATATTGCGCTGTGTGAGCCTGGATCTTCTGGTTTCTCTGGGTATGCTGTAACTGGTCATGGGTTTAACCCTTTAATTCTTTCCCCTATGTTAATCCAAGTATCTTGAGATTTTTAAGCATTAGTTTTTAAGGGGGTGGAGCAGCGAGGATGCTCCTAAGGCCTTGGTGGGCCCGCGGGGATTTGAACCCCGGACCACGGGGTCCCGAGTCGGGCACCGACCCCTCTTTCTAGAGGGCCTCGGCGTACCCCGCATCCTAGCCAGGCTAGACGACGGGCCCTCCCTGCTGGCCCCCAGTACTCCTTTAAACGTGGATCCATTGTTAAAAACTTTATATCACCCCTGGCAACTACTTCAAGCGGGTGCTTCGTCTATTGTCTAAGAGCATCCAGGGAGACTTTGTAGTAGAGAGCGTGGCCAGGAGAATAGCCGGCGACATCGCCTTCAGCGAGGAGCCCGGTAAGCGTCTCAAATGGTGGAGGGAAGAGTTCGGCGTCAGCCAGGTTGAAGTAGCCAGGCTTATGGGGGTTTCTCCAAGCGTTGTGACTGATTATGAGAAGGGGAGGAGGGCTCCGGGATCCAAGTTTATCAGGAAATTCGTCATAGCCCTACTGGAGTACGATAAGAGTAGGGGATGGGAGAAGCTCAAAGAGCTCGCCAGACTGATGGGTATACCTGCTGGGGCTATAATAGACATGGCAGACTTCGACGAACCAGTAAGCATCGTGGAACTGGTGGACCTGGTGGAGGGCAAGCTGCTCATACCACTAGACCAGCCCAAGATACAGGTCTACGGCTATACCGTTGTCGATAGTATAAGAGCGATCATGAGCCTCAGCGGTATACAGTTCTACGCCCTAATGGGAGGCACCCCGCAGAGGTGCATAGTCTTCACAGGGGTCAGGTACGGGAGAAGTCCAATGGTCGCCGTGAGAGTCTCTCCGGTAAAGCCTGGAGCCATAGTGATCCATGGCCCCCGTGACGACGTAGACCCCCTAGCCGTAGAGATTTCTAAGCTAGAGGGGATACCCCTCATACTAAGCCTTGCAGAAAGCGTTGAGAGGCTGGTCTCGCGGCTCAGGGCCAGGGCTGCGAGGGTTAACCTCTTTTCTCCTGAAGTCTGAGAATAGCCTCAGCTATGTCGCCTTTAGTCTCTTCGAGGGCCCTCCTGGCCTCTTCCAGGCTCACGCCGGCCTGCTCTGCTACAAGCCTCACGTCCTCCTCGCTTATCTCCTCGGATTCGCTGGCCTGGGGCTCTATCCTGACCATACTCCCCATAACGTACATCATGGGCTGTTGCCCCTTAGCCTTTATTATGAAGACCTGTGGCTCCCTAACCTCCAGCCTAGACCCATCGTCTAGCTCTACCGAAACCAGCGTCGCACTCACCTGCTCGACTTCTAGCCCCATCCTCTTCATCATGCGCCTTAGATCCCTCGGATTAAACCCTAACACGACAAACACCTAGTGAGATAACGCGGGCTCGAAGAGAATAAATATTCGCCCACAAGCATCAAAACCAGGATTACAGGATAGGAAGCCCACGGGTGTGAGCCCCCAAGGAACGCTTAAAAGCCCCTGACACACTTAATAGACGCTTGGCTGTGGGCCCGTAGCTCAGCCCGGTAGAGCGGCGGGCTCTTAACCCGTAGGCAGGCCTTTGGGGTGTCCGGGCCGGGCGGAGGTCCCGGGTTCGAATCCCGGCGGGCCCGCCACACGAGTGGCCAAGCCAGGAGGGCTCCTCCAGACACCCTCCCCACCAGAGGAAAGGATCCCCATACAACAAGGCAACAAGCCCCGAGCCCATCAATACATACCCCAACCCTTTAGAGTAGAGTCTCTCTCAGGCACGCCTGGAGGGTATTGCTTTTCTTGGGCTGGCTCCTGCCAGTGGTTCTCGCTAAGGAGATCTCTTACCAGCTAAACGCTCTGTAACCATAAAAGTCTCCTCCCAAAAAGTATTACCGTTGGACTCTACCCCTTAAAGACTAGAGCCTGTTCCAGAAAGGGGTCGGTGTTGAAGGGTAGTGGTGGACGCTTAGAAATCGTTAGAGGGATATGGGCCCTATCGAGGAGCCCCGCGGTGTTTCTCCCAAGGAGCGACATAGTTGTTGTGGCAGACGTGCATCTGGGCTACGAGTCCGCGCTCGCGAGGACAGGCGTCTTCCTGCCCATGGTTCAGCTACGAAAGGCTGTAGAACTCATTAAGAGGGCTAAGGAGGAAACTGGGGCTTCGAGGCTAGTCATTAACGGGGATATAAAGCATGTCTTCGAGAAGCTAACGAGACAAGAGAAGCTCGAGGTGCCGAAGCTTGTCAGGGAGGCGTTCGATGCAGGGTTTAGAGAGGTGATAGTGGTTAGGGGTAACCATGACAACTACGTCTCCGGGATTCTTAAGTCCCTTGGAGTGGAATTCGTCGAAGAGAGGCTGGACCTGGGCTCTGGGATCACGGTGACCCACGGACACAAGGATGTTAGGGGCTTTGACTTTGCAATACTCGGCCATGAGCACCCGGCGATAAACGTTAGCATCGGGGGATCCAAGATAAAGCTGCCAGTCTACCTCTCAGTACCAATGAAGGATGGCAGCAGGGCGCTAGTTCTCCCCCCCATAGGGGCGTACCAGGCTGGTAACGACGTGTCGCTCCACAGGGACAACTATCTTTCACCAATGATAAAGGAGCGGGGAGTAGTCGAAGACGCCGTGCCCCTGATATATGATGACAAGCTAGGCGTGATACCCCTGGCAAGGCTGGCCGAGCTTGTAGATCTTACTGCCTAGAAGCGCCTAGAAGCGTGGAGTATGGGGCAGGAGGCGGGCATACAAGCCCTTATGGGTTTGCATACTAGCTATGTGGTTAGTAGTAGTACTGCTCGCTGACTATGCACGAGTTGTTTTTAAGCGTGTTGTATATCTCGTTAACAGCTATGCCCACCTCTTCCTCCCTCTTAGCCCCCGTTATAACCATCTTCCCGCTACTAAAGATCAGTAAAACGACCCTGGGCTTAGGCATCCTGTATATGAGCCCGGGGAACTGCTCTGGCTCGTACATGCTGCCCTCGAGTATGAAAGCCGCCTTCTCCAGGTCGACTATCACGTGCAGGTTAGCCGAGGCTACTATGTTTTGGATCTGTATCTGCGGTTTCCCATAGATCGGTATGCCGTTGTCCATTAAAGTTTTCAGGATCCTCTTGACCGAGTGTATTAGCTGCTTAATGCTCTTAGCCCCCGTTATAACCATTTTGCCTGACTTGAAGATCAGGGCCGTGACCTTAGGGTTGTGGAGCCTATAGACAAGCCCGGGGAACTGGTCTGGGTTGTAATCGACATCGGGTATCCTGGTCTCTATCAGGTTGAGGTCGAGAGAGTGCTCTAGGATGACAGTAGCAACTATGTTCTCAATGCTATGCTCTGGCTGAGGGCTACCAGAGAAGCTTCGACCCAAAGCCACGACCTAGCACACCACCAAGCCACTTTATAAAGCCTATTAAAAACCTTTATTTTGTTTTTGCCGCATAAAGCCCCCATATTTACCCATAAAGGCCGGGTCTTCAGGTGAGTGGAGAAGTCAGCCACTCCGGGAGCCGCCTATCTTGTAGGCTACGCTACCCTCGATAACAACCATGCCTCCCCCACGCCTCTTAACAGAGGCTAGAAGGCGCTTGACCCTCCTATAATGGGGCTCGTAGAGCCTCCTCTCCCTGAGAGGCTTATAGGCTACTACGGGGATCCTATCAGCCACTATGGATACTGAGAAACCCAACTCCTCTATCGCCCTAGCGATGCCGACTAGATCCTCTTCAAGCTCCCAGGGATCCACGCCGGGAACCACAATGACAGCCTCCTCTGTCCCCCTAGCATGATCGAGCCCGTACAGGACTACGGCACTCCACTTGGACACGAAGGCCTCGACTAGGCTTGTAAGGGTTCCCGTGGCAATGTTGGGAGAGTACTCGCTTAGACCCCTCTTCTCAACCTCTTCTCCAAACCTATCCAGATCCAGAATAACTATAGCACCCTCAACAACTCTGGTCTCCATCCGATAGCACCCGATGGGCATGAGAGGTGGTCAGCGTGAACTAGGCAACGTCACCGATCCCATGCTGCCCGCTTCCTCATCCCACCAAATAGAGTTTATTCCAGGGGATCCTTAAATGCTACCCCGGAATAACGTGAGGAGGCCGCTGCACGGGTCTTCCAGCGATTACTCCGTAGCCTGCACCCCGACAAACCAGCAGGGCCGTAAAGGCTAAGGCCGAGCAAGGCCAAGTTTAATAACTATGGTGCGTAAAGACGAATCCGGAGGTGTATAATATGGTTAAGCTGTGCCCTCTCTGCGGTGTCGAGCTAAAGCCGAGAATAGTGTATGAAATAGAGGTGGATTACTGTGTGAAGTGCCATGGGGTCTGGCTCGACGGCGGGGAGCTGAACAAGTTAGTGGCAAAGATCAAAGAGTACGAGGCAGAATACAAGTCGCACGAGGAATTTAAGCAAGTGGAGGAGAAGCGTGTTAAGCGTAAAAAGAAGAGGGGTCTATTCGAGTTCATAGAGGATCTATTCGAGTTCGGCTAATGGCCCTGGGGCCAGTTCAGCGGCTAGGGCGTGCCTTACCTGAAAGGCTGCCCTATTACCGTGAGCACCCCTTTTAGGCCGCCCTTTAAGTCTCTAGGCCCGGCCCGTATAATTGTGTGAAACCCTTTCCAGGCCGTCCTGCTGCAGCGCACCTTCTTGCGGGTTACCCTGCAATACACTAGGTAGGATTTATCTATTGCTAGGTATCGTGACAAAACCCTGTAAACCGGGGGGTTTACACGGCAAGCGGCTAGCTCCATTCCAGGACCTAGGACTCCAAGCCTGAGACCATAGTGTATGAGGGACTTCGCCAACCTACTATTGCAGCCCAGAAGCTCCCTTACCTCGCGTATACCAGACGCGCCCTCCCTCACAGCCCAAACCAGAGGCACGAGCCATGAGTACCGTGACAGGATATAGCTACAGTCCGGCGGATCCTTCCAGTAATAGCTGGGCATGAGTTCTCCCGTGCCTCCCAATATTCTGTGATTGTTTTGTAGCTTGCCCAGTTTTAGCGCCTACCCACGCTGTGCTCCGCCAGGCGCCGGATAAACATATTAATAGGATTTAGCCTGGCCTAACAATGTTAGGTGAATCTAAATTGACACTGGGAGCTAAAGCGCCAGCATGCATCATGGAGAACGTTACTGTCAGGTACTCCCAAAACTCGCCGCCAGCCATAGAAGGGGTCTCCTTCAAGGCCGAGCTGGGCGAGATGGTGCTACTAGCCGGGCCCAATGGGGGCGGTAAGAGCACTATAATCAAGACACTACTCGGGCTCGTAAAGCCTGAGAAAGGGAGAGTGCTGGTCCTCGGCAGGGACCCCTCCAAAGATAATGATGTAAGGAGGCTCATAGGCTACGTCCCCCAGATCAGCGAGCTCAACATATACGCGCCTCTCACGCTCTGGGATCTCGTGTCCCTGGGGAGGCGTCCCCGTTTTGGGGCGCTCTTTAGGCTGCCAGAGGAGGACGTGAGAATAGTTAACGAGAGCATAGAACTGGTGGGGCTCTCAGACAAGGCCCACAAGAAGCTGTCCGAGCTCTCCGGCGGCATGCTGGCTAGAGCCCTCATAGCCAGGGCCCTAGTCCAGGAACCACAAATATACCTCTTAGACGAGCCCTTCGAGTCCATAGATGCCCAGAGCGAGTCCATAATAATGGACCTCCTTGTCAGGGAGAAGAAGAGGGGCAAGCTCGTAATCATAGCGGAGCACCACATGAACGGCCTGGACGCTGTAGACAGGGTGATCTACGTAAATAGGAGGATACTAGCTGTAGGGAAGCCCGAAGAGGTTCTCCCCAGACTGAACCCCAGCATGGCTGGTGGGAGCAGCGGGTGAGCATGGGGTTGAGCGGCAGGATCGCCTACGCGCTTCTATTATTATTGCTACTGGCTCTTGCGGTCCCTACAGCTTATGCTGGAACCGTGCCCCTGGAGGACAGCGGGGACAAGCCGTACATACTAGTTACCCTGCCAGTCCTGGCCGACATTATATCCGGGATAGCTGGGGAGAGGGCTACAGTGGAAAGCCTCGTAAGCCCAGGCATAGCCGTTATTACTTACGAGCTAACCCCAAGAGACTCTGCGAGAATCGAGGAGGCAAGCATCTTCATATACGTGGGGTATGGGAGCGAGGAGGTCCTAGGGGAGTACGCTAAGAGTATCAGGGAATATAGGGGCGTCGTAAGGCTCTTAGACGTCCTAGAGCCTGCCGGGATAGCTTCGGAAGACAACCCGTATTTCTGGCTAGACCCGCTGAGAACCGCTAACTCCCTGGACTACCTGGTAGATATACTCTCCAGGGTAGACCCGGAGGGGAGGCAGTACTATGAGTCCAGGGCCGCCCAGTTGAGGGAGAGACTCCTAGAGCTGGATGAGTGGATAAAGGAGAAGGTTTCGCTGATACCCGAGGACCAAAGACTACTTGTCACCGTCAGGGACACCATGAGATACTACGCCGAGAGATACGGGTTCGAGGTCGTGGGCTTCATAGTGGCAAGGCCTGGAACCTACGAGCCCACGGCAGGCAGTGTTACGAGACTACTAGACGCCATGATCGAGAAAGGAGTGAGGGTAGCCTTCATAGAATATGAGGAGGCAGGCACGACGCTAAGGGAGGTCCTCGAGACGATTTCCGAGGAGGCAGGAGTCAGGACTGTAGAGTTCCTCTACATAGAATCCCTAGCGCCACAGCTAGGTGTTAGTAGCTACGAAGAACTCATGAAGGCCAACACTATGACTCTAGTCGAGAACCTTGCCAGGGGCCGGGAAAACGGGCAGGCCAGCGCTGGAGAGAGCGTTTACAAGGGTTCCCTCTTCATCCTCGAGCCCTTCAGATACGACTTCATGATCAGGGGAACCCTTACCCTCATAGCTGCTATGGCTGCCTCTGCCCTTGTGGGCTCATTCGCCGTCATCAGGGGATGGGCGATCTTCGGCGATGCGCTGGCCCACGGGGCCCTAGCTGGCCTGGTCGTCGCATACTTCATTGGGGCCAGCTTTTACTTCGGAGCCCTGGCTGCAGGCCTATTCGTGGCTCTCAGCGTCAGCGCCGTGGAGAGGCGCACCAGGCTAAGGGCCGACGTTGTCATAGCAGTCACCTTCGTGACTATGCTCTCTATATCTATAGCGCTGCTCTCACGGGCCGGAGGGGCTACAATATCGATAGAAGACGTGCTATTCGCTGACGTGACAGCTGTCTCGCCGGAGATGATGGCGAGAACCGTGGGGCTTTCCCTAGCGATCATAGCGTTCACCATAGCTATAGGGAGGCACCTGCTAGTCTACGTGGTGGATCCTGTCATAGCAGCCGCAATGGGTGTAAGAACGGGGATCTTGCACTACTCTCTGCTGGCACTACTAGCCCTGACAATAGTCACGGCGTTCTTCGCCATCGGGTACGTCCCGGCCATTGCAGCTATGATGGTGCCCCCGGCCACGGCCTTCATAATATCGAGGAGGCCGGTAGAGTTCATGGTAAAAAGCGTGGGCATAGCGGTTGTATCCGCTATAGCCGGCGTATACGCGTCGTACTATCTAGACGTGAACGCTGGCGCCTCTGCCATCCTAGTGTCTGCAGGGATGTTCGCCGTCGCTGTTGCAACCCATAAGGCGGCCAACTCGCGCTAGACCCGCCACCCCTAATGCTGTCTTGTAGCCTCGCAGGCCTGGGGCCGGCGCTTTTGCTTGGCCCCCAAGCTATCTCCTAATATAACGGTTTGGCGCCACTCTATAGCTGGGTGTCAGTGTGTTGGGCCTGGATCCTGGATCCCTGTCGAGCATAGTCCTTGTATCCAGCCCTGAAACAGGCCCGGGCGGGAGAGTAGCCTTCGTGGCCACGAAAATAGACGTCAGGGCCAATAGGTACGTGTCGTCTTTATGGCTATTCGAGAACGGCGCCTATAGGCCGCTAACTGGGGGCGGCGAGGACAGGTGTCCAAAGTGGGGGCCTCAGGGACTCATAGCGTTCACTAGTAGGAGGGGGTTCAAGGAGGGCGAAAAGGGAGCGTCTATAAGCATTGTGAGCCCTGATAGGGGGGAGCCATGGATCCTTGCAAGGCTCAGGTTCGGCGCTTATTCCATGGAATGGCTGCCTGACGGGACGGGGATCCTGGCTCTCTCAAGAATCCCGCTGGACGAGAAGGAATGGAAGGATTACGGTGAGAGGAGCGTCCTGAAAAGCGAGAGAATACCCTTATGGTTCAATGGAGAGGGGTGGGTCTTTGACAGGTTCTCACACCTGCACCTAGTAGAGTACCCCAGTGGTAACGTTGAAAGACTCACAAGCGGCGAGTACAATATTACCGCGTTCGCAGTATCCCCGGACTCCAGCATGGTGGCGTACGCGGCGTCAGAGAGCATGATAGAGCCCTACCTGCACAGGATCCACCTCTTAGATCTTGAATCTAGGCGTACAAGGCTACTAGCAGAGGGCTACACTGTAAGCGGTCTAGCATTCAGCAGTAACGGGGAAAGACTCTATGTCAGGGGGCATAGGAGGGAGAGGGGGTTTGCCACGCACCACAAGATCTACGAGGTCGAGGTAGACACTGGGAAGGCTAGGTGCATTACATGCGGCATGGACAGGAACACGGTTAATGGGGTTAACAGCGATGTTAAGGGGCCATCGTGCACGAGGGATCTCCAGGTCGGCCCTGACGGTAAGCTACTCTTCCCGGTAAACGAGGGTGGTAGGGTGAAGGTGTACCACTATGACCCCTCAAGCGGGTCTGTGGGCGAGGCTCTCAGTCTCGAGGGATACACTATAGACGAGTTCAGCGTCTCCAGGGACTTTGCAGCGTTCACTGCCATGAGCCCTATGGAGCCCAAGGAGCTGTATATCTGGCGTAACGGGGCCTACGAGAGGGTTACGGACTATAACAGGGGGCTAAGGGAGAGTGTTAGGAGGAGCGTTAGCCTCTCCCATCATAGGGTGAAAACGAGGAGAGGCTACTGGGTCGAGTACTGGGTCCTAGGCCCTAGGGATAAGAGGTGCGAGAGGTGCCTCCCATGGATGCTCTACATACATGGAGGCCCGAAGACTAGTTACGGCTATGGCTTTATGCACGAGTTCCACGTGCTGGCCTCTAACGGGTTCTACGTGATCTACTCCAATCCCCGGGGGAGTGATGGCTATACAGAGGAGTTCGCGGATCTAAGGGGGAGATATGGA
Source organism: Desulfurococcales archaeon (assembly GCA_015521705.1). Classification (GTDB taxonomy): domain Archaea; phylum Thermoproteota; class Thermoprotei_A; order Sulfolobales; family Acidilobaceae; genus S141-84. The sequence goes on along the minus strand of WANR01000033.1, from coordinate 25,370 downwards.
GAGGACGACTACGAGGAACTAATGCTAGTAGTCGATGACGCCCTGTCGAAGCACAGCGAGCTAGACCCAGGCAGGGGAGGCGTCACGGGCGGTAGCTATGGCGGGTGGATGACCAACTGGATAATAACGAAAACCTCGAGGTTCAGAGCGGCAGCGACCCAGAGGAGCTGTAGTAACTGGTTCACGTTCTGGGGGCTGAGCGATATAGGTTGGTGGTTCTCGCAAGACCTCCACGGGCTAGAGGAGCCGTGGAAGGACCCGCAGGGCTATATAGAGAAGAGTCCGTTCTTCAAGGCCCATAGGATCGAGACGCCACTCCTAATAATACACTCGACAGAGGACTATAGGTGCCCCCTAGAACAGGCGGTGCAGCTCTTTACTGCGCTCAAGGTGAGAGGCGTGAAGGCGAGAATAGCGATTTTCCCAGGAGAGAACCATGACCTGTCGCGCAGCGGCAGGCCCAGGTCTAGAATTGAAAGGCTCCAGGCGATCCTAGAATGGTTCAAGGAGAACCTAGGCAACGGGGGGAGAGAAAGCGACTGCAGGGAAAGCGTTTGGGAGTGGGAGTCCCCATCACCCAACGCAGGAGAGCCCCCGCGATAGCTGGTAAGCCCGGGAGAATATATCGGGGAAACATCTATTGGAGATAAATATTTAATCGCTTCTCCGGCACCCCCTAGAGGAGGGAGATGTTGGAGTCCCACGCTATCGTGGCTGATAGACTCGTAAAAACATACGGAAACCTAGTAGCGGTTAGTGATGTATCATTCAGTATAGGGAGAGGAGAGACCTTCGCGCTACTAGGCCCCAACGGCGCCGGCAAGACTACCACGATCAAGATGCTAAGCACCCTAACAAAGCCTTCCTCCGGGGACGCGCTAGTAGGGGGCTACAGCGTTGTAAGGGAGCCCCTAAAGGTCAGAAGGCTGATAGGCCTCGTGCCCCAAGACCTCACGGCAGACGACGAGATGACAGGATGGGAAAACGTGCTTGTCTCAGCAAGGCTATACGGTATTAGAGGGAAAAAGGCGGAAGAGGAGGCCAAGAGGGTTCTCGAGCTCCTGGGATTATGGGAGCACAGAGATAGGAGGGTGGCTACCTACAGTGGAGGCATGAGGCGGAAGCTTGAGATAGCCATGAGCCTGGTTCATAGCCCTGAGATACTGTTCCTTGACGAGCCAACGCTGGGCCTAGACGTGCAGTCTAGGAGGCACCTCTGGGATTACGTATTTATGTTGAAGAGGCAGGGAGTAACGATAATGCTCACAACCCACTACATGGAGGAAGCAGAACACCTCTCCGACAGAGTCGCAATAATAGATCACGGGAGGATAGTCGCCGAGGGGGCTCCGGAAGAGCTAAAGTCTAGGATAAGGGGGGACAGGATACACGTAGAACTAGCGGATCCCCGGGAGGCTGATAAGGTGGTTTCAGCGCTTAACGAGCTACTAGGGCCTAGCAGTGTCGAGCCAGCTTCCGGGGGGCAGGTTGTTGTCATCAGCGTCCAGGAAGCCAGCTCCGTCCTTCCAGACATTATAAGGGCCCTGACAGGCTATAGGGTCAAGTCTGTCAACGTTGTGAAGCCTAACCTGGAGGAGGTTTTCCTCGAGCTTACTGGCAGGAGCCTGAGAGAGGAATCCATGGACCCTGCAAGGTTCAGGTTGCACCTGAGAAGGCTCAGGTAGGGGGGTGGCTGGAAGTGCTCTATGAGACCCTGGTGCTGCTTAGGAGGGAGGTTGTTAAATGGGTTAACCGGAGGCCGGTGCTGGTGATCTCGATAGTGACGCCGCTCTTCTGGATCCTCCTTTTCGGGAAGAGTTTCAACCTCTTGAGGCTTATCTCACTGGAAGCGCCCCCGTTCCCAGCGCCCCTGGCCGAGGCCTTTCAGAGGTATGTGTCCTCGCTACTGGTTGAGCTCTTCGGCACGCTGGATTACTTTACCTACGTAACGTCGGGGATCCTAGTGGTCTTTGCCTTGTTCCAGAGCATGTTTTCGGGGGTCAGCGTGGTTTTCGATAAACGGCTGGGATACTTAACCAGGCTACTCGTAGCCCCCATACCCCGGGGCAGTATTTTCCTGGCAAAAGTGGGCGGGACGCTTTTCAGGGTCACGGTTCTCTCGGCGGTATTATTGCTGATAGCCGACATGGCCGGGTTCAGGTTCAAGGAGGGCATATCGATCATAGACTTGCTGGGCGCGTGGATCGTCGTGCTGCTTGTAGCCTCAGGGTTCACAAGCATATTCTCCTCCATAGCGTTTCATATCAATAACCAGGAAGTGCTCTTCGCCCTCGCCAATCTTGTCAATCTACCGCTAATGTTCACCTCGAGCGCTATCTTCCCGGTAGAACAGATGCCAGAATGGCTCAGGTCGATAGCAGTCCTTAACCCTCTAACCTATGCGGCCGACCTAACCAGGTACTTCCTGGTGGGCAAGGAGATCGGGGATCCCATTACGGGCCTGGCAGTACTACTAGTATTCGCCTCTGCGTCCCTACTGGCTGGCTACCACGTCTCAGTAAAAGGTATGGAGAAAGACTAGGGCGCCGCCCCAGTATTGCATGGCGTCTGGCAGGGATCCTGACCCCTAACGGCTTAGGGATACACTATAACAGGGATCCTAGCCTCAGCAACTACCCTGTAGAGGGTCGACCCGAACACTATGTCTGTGAGCCTAGAACGTAGCGACCTCCCCAGAACTATCGAGGTCACGCCGAGCTGTTCGGCCACCTCGACGATCCTGGCGTGAGGCTTCCCGGCTATGACCATTTTCCTGGCATTCACGCCCCTCTCCCTCAGAATATCGTGGGCCTGGGACACTACCTGGGGCTCCCTGGGCTCTTCCTCGCCGACATGGAGAAGTATCACGTCGGAACTGGTCTTCTCAGCTATGCTTGCAACATACTCCACCATCTCAGCCTTAGAGTCGGGGGCCAGGGCTACTAGAATTGAGTGGAAAGGGTTGTCAGGCCACTCGAGGATAATCTTCTTCTCGACCTTCACAGCCCTGATCCTTATCACGGGTTTGGGTGAGGAGGCTATCACGAGCTTGGCAGTGGATCCGAAGGGGACGAGCCTTCTCCAGCCCCACCCCTTATTTACTATCAAGACCTCGCTGACACCCTCCTCACTGGCTATACTAGAGATGGCCACGGCTGGGTCGGCTACTGGCATGTCTCTGTGTATGCTTACCCTAGCCCCAGCCTCCTCTAGCCTGTCCCTGTAAGCCTCTAGCTTGCGCCTAGCCTCTTTCTCGACGGACTCTAGTAGCCCGGTAACGTTGTAGCCAGAGGCGGCGTGCTCTATTAGGGACTCCTCGATCACATGGGCCAGAACTATCTCTGACCCGTACTTCACCGATATGTAGGCTGCGACGTCTAGAAGGGCTTCCGAGGCCGGTGAAAAGTCCAGCGGTAGAAGCGTTCTTGTAAAGGCGTCGGTCAAAGGTCCCCCCACCCGTGCTATAGTGATACGTGGATCCCCGCTACCTCTATAATTATGAAGTAGATGATTAATAACGCTATCCCGAAGGGTACGCCCACTCTAGCCCACTCGCCACTCCTTATCCTGAGCTTTCCTGCCGCTACTATGTTGGGTATATTGCCTGGTATAAGCATCCCCCCTGATATGAGTAGGCTCATGAGAGCGCTTCTTATCTGCTCCTCTGTCAGGAAGGGCCCTATCTCAGCCGCTGTCAGCGTGGCGTTATCTACGACGGCCGAAATAGTGTTGAGCCAGTAAAGGCCCCAGCTTGGCAGCTTGGAGAAGTACCACACAACCATGGGGGTGAACCCTTTCCCGAGCAGCTCAAGCGCTGCTACAAACATGTATACCCTGACGGCCCTGCCGATCACGCCTCTTAGGGTTTCCTCGTAGACCATAGAGACGCCCTCAACGTTTCTAGAATACCTTCTCAAGGAGAAGGCTGTGTAAGCGGCGACTGCTACGACGCCTGGAATCACGTAGACACCCAGGAATCTGAAGAGGAAGTCGAAGGGTGCCTCCAGCTTTCTAGTGGCAATAGTGGAGAGAGGCTCGCCGATGGGTGTGAGAGCAGCCCCCAACCCCACGGCGAAGCATGCATATACTGCCAGCTTAACCTTAGCCTCCCTGGGTATTTTAAGGGCGGCTATCAGCTCTGAGATAATGACCGCCGTCACTATAACGGATATAACGCTAGACACTAAGCCCAGGAACAGGACTATTATGAAGATGAAAGCCGTGAAACCAGCCCTTTTCAGGGCCGACTCTATCGACCTGTAGATCCTTGCATGGTAGAAGTAGAAGAGCAGCCCGAAGAACAGGACGGCCTGAGTTATGCCTATAGGTAGGCCGGAGACGGAAACGGGGGCCTCAGCGGCTTCAAGGAAGACCTCCTTCAGCGCCTCGGCGTCTATAAGCCCGTAGTAGAGGTTCATGAAGACCGCAGTTATACCCATAACTAGGAAGAAGGGCTCGAGGTTCTCCTCAACTGTGCGCGAGACGAACGGCAAGAAAAGAACTGCCAAGAGTATAGCAGTGAGGCCCAGAGAGAGGCCCATTATCGGGTCTCCGGCTATGTGCTCGACCATAGCTAACCACTACCCTTCATCCGAGCCCCTTTCTTTCCTTGAGCTTCCTAATTAATATGGGTAGGATCTCGTAGAGATCCGCGACTATGCCATAATCTGCGTACCTGAATATGGGGGCTGATTTATCCTTGTTGATGGCTACGATGATCTTTGAGCCCGACACACCTGCCATGTGCTGTGGGGCCCCACTAATACCCACCGCTATGTATAGCTTCGGAGAGATCCTTTTCCCGCTTATACCTATCCATGCATCCTCAGGTAGCCATTTAAGGTCGGCGGCTATGGGTCTAGACCCTCCAACAGCGCCGCCGAGAAGCTCTGCCAGCTCGAACGCTAGTCTCAAGTCTTCACGTCTCCTGAAGCCTCTACCTACACCCACAACAACGTCTGCCTCCTCTATACGTGCCCCCCCGAGCTCCTTCCTCTTAACTTCAAGGATCCTAGCCGCCGGCTCCTCACTAGGTTCAAGCTCCTCTATGCTACCCTGTCCCTCGCCGGCTATTGGCTTGAAGAGTCTGGGCATTACAAGAAGAATAGCTGGGGGGTCGGCCTCCTCCAGCGAGATGCTTCTCTCGCTTAGCACTGCTCTCTCGTAAACTATCTTGCCGTCGCCCACGCTTATCTTTCTGACATTGGTAGCTAGGGGGAGGTCTAAGAGGCCTGCAAGCCTCGAGAGCACGTCTCTAGGATTCTTCGTGGACACGGATACTATGAGGCCTGGACTCTCGGCCTCATATACTTTTACGAGGAGCTTGTAGGCCGCCTCCGTGTTTCTAGTGTTTAAGTGGTACACTTTATAGCCCAGCGCTGAAGCTCTCGAAGCCTCGTCATGGCTGGTGGAGAATAGGGCCACAACCCTGTCTCCCTCTATGCTGGAGATCGCACTTAGCGACTCACCAATATCCCTAGAGGTTTCGCCTAGAACCAGGATCTTCAAGGAGCCTCCACCCCCAAGCTACTTGAGGATGCCCTCGCTCTCCAGGATCTCTAGGAGCCTGTCAGCGGCCTTATCGACGCTCTCAGCCTCTATCACTACGCCCTTCCTTTCCTCCTTAATTATCCTCAATTCTCTGATAGCCCGCTTACGCACGGGCTCTACGTTGAGATCGCTCAGTTTAAGGGTTCTGATGGGCTTCTTGGAGGCTCTCCGGATCTGGATCAGGGTGGGAGGCCGGGGATCATTGATCTCCTGGGTCACACTAACCACGGCGGGTAGCGGGGCTTCGACGACCTCTACAACCTCCTCCAAGTCTCTCTCCACTATAATCTTGCCGTCTGATACGTCGATCTTCCTTACAAAGCTTACGTAGGGGAAGCCCAGCTTCGACGCGACTCTTCCAGGTATCTGCCCGGTGCCTTCATCTATGGATTCTTCAGCGGCGATTATTATGTCGGGCTTCAAACCCAAGCTCTTAATAGCGCCCACTATGATATTAGCCGTTAACACCTGGTCACCAGGAACTGCGGAGTCGTCCGCCACCACTATGGCCTCATCAACGCCCTTAGCCAGGGCCTCCTGAACCGCTAGTCTCAAGTCTTTCTCCCTCAAACTAGCGGGGCCCCACGTGAGGACGGTTATGGAGTAAAGCTTTCCTCCCAAAATACTCTTAAGCCTAGCAGCCTCCTCGACTGCATTCCTGTCGATGTCAGACAGTTTGAGGGGCACAGAGTCTAGATCCAGCCTGTCTCCATCGCTCGACCTGACAAGCTCGGGGTTCAGCGCTGCCTTAACAAGTACTACCAAGTCCCCCACAACAAGGCACCCATGGAACCCTAACAATGCAACAAGCAACATAAAAAACGGATCACTAGACAACAGGGGAGCAGCCGGCCACGGCCCCCTAGGAAAATAAGGAGCCAGGCTATTCAAGGGGCATGGGGGTCAGAGCAGCCTGCTCCCATCCCTGGCCCGGAATATTCTTATATTGGAGGGCTCGACGGCGAGAGTCACTCTTTCACCCCTAATCTGCACCCGTGAGGGCACCTTGACCTTCACTATAGTCTTTCCTATCCTAACGTTAACAAGATACTCCGACCCCAGCGTCTCCACGTGAACCAGGTCGCCCTCGAAGAGTACTCCTCCAGCGGCATCCGCTATCTCCTGGTAAATAGCTGCGTGTTCAGGCCTAAAGCCGAGCAGCACCTCTTCGCCCTCCTCTAGCGATCTTGAGACACTCCTTGATACAGGCACCAATACTTCGACGAGCGAGTCAGGCGTCTTGAATAGGATCCCTTTATCGGTCAGTGACACGGTGCCCCTTAGAAAGTTCATCGGCGGGGATCCTAGAAAGCCTCCAACGAATGAATTGGCGGGCTCCTCATAGACTTCAAGTGGCGTCCCAACCTGCATGATTACACCCTGGTTCATAACAGCCAGTCTATCGGCCATGCTCATAGCCTCTGTCTGGTCATGGGTCACATAAACCGTCGTTATGCCCAGTTCCTTCTGGAGCCGCCTGAGCTCAACCCTCATTTGCACCCTGAGGAGAGCGTCTAGGTTGCTCAGGGGCTCGTCCATAAGCCATGCACGCGGGTTTCTGACAAGGGCCCTGGCTAGGGCCACCCTCTGCTGCTGTCCCCCGCTGAGCTGCCTCGGGTACCTGTCAAGGAGGCTGCTTATCTCGAGCAGGTCAGCTATCTCCTTCACACGCCTCCTAACCTCTGCCTCGGGCATCTTCCTTATCCTCAGCGGGAACGCTATGTTGTCGAACACCTTCATGTGAGGGTAAAGGGCCCAGGTCTGGAAAACCATGGCTACGTCACGCTTCCTCGGCGGCAGATCTGTAACATCATCCCCGTCAATGTAGACCCTTCCTCTTGTAGGCATCTCAAGGCCAGCTATGATCCTAAGAAGAGTGGTCTTGCCCGAGCCTGAAGGCCCCAGTAGTACGAAGAACTCGCCGTCCCTTATCTCGAGCGATACATCCCTGACAGCATAGACGTTATTGTCGAAAACCTTGGTGATGCTGTCAAGCCTGATCGAGGCCACGATACTGCCCCCCATAATCACAACGATATACTGGTTCCCTAATTATGTTATGATCTCCAGATTGTGTGAGAATAAAAAGTCTACACCAAACAATCATGCCTAGCGGCTTAAACACCAGTAGCTACCCTATGACAAGTACACTAATAAAAGCAAAGCCAGCAAAGAGCACGGGGACAAGCCAGTAACAGTTATTCATCAGGGAGGCCGCCTGCCGCTTCCCTTGTTTGCAGCCTTTCATGGCCTACTTTCAGGGATACTTTTGCCCTGGCAGGTTATTTTTGTGCCTGAGCTAGAGTGCTTGCAACTTTGAAGTCTTGGGCCGTTGTAAAATTGTTAAAAACCTGTTCTACGCTACTTTTATGGGCTGAGTTCGGTTTTCCCTATTGAAAACAGATAAATTTATTAGCTTACAGGCTTTCACCAACTATTAAGCATGTTAAATAGGGTTGAGAGGTTTTAGGTGTGACATGAATGGCGCGGAAAATGTCTGGATTCGCCGCGTCTTCCCTGTTAATAGGGATTCTTTTTATTAGGGCCCGTTATGGCTGTATCGCAGGCCCTACAAGTCGGTGGGCCGCAGTTTGGCTCGGGCTTTAAAACCGTCATACTAAGGGTTTCTCCGGGCTTTGACCTGGGCATTATAGAGATGCTGGGGGGCTCTGTGGTCTACAAGACTAGCCTGGCCAACGTCGTCATTGCTAGGATCCCCGCTACAGCTTTTGATGATCTAGCCAAGCTACCGGGCGTGCTAAGTGTTAGCAAGGACGGCGTGGTCTTTGCCTTCAAGCCTCCGGGCAGGCCCGGAGGCGGGGGTTCTCAGCAGCCTCCCCAGGTAGTCCCATGGGGTGTTGACTATATCAATGCAACAGATGCGTGGAACTACACTGTCGGGTTCGCCGACATAAACGGCGACGGCGACTCGGAAATAGAGGTCGCTATTATAGACACAGGTGTTGACAGAGATCATCCAGACCTGCAGGCCAACATTAAGTGGGGGGTCAGCGTTCTTAACGGTAGGATAACGGACAGGTTTAACGATAGAAACGGGCACGGAACCCACGTCACGGGCACTGTGGCCGCTGTGAATAATGAGATAGGCGTGGTCGGGGTGTCACACGCTGTGGAGATTTATGTGATCAAGGCTCTAAATAACGCGGGCATGGGGTCATGGAGCGACCTAATAATAGCCATAGATGTGGCAGTCAAGGGCCCAGACGGCCTCATAGACTCTGACAACGACGGGGTAGTAGTTGGAGATCCTGAAGACGACGCCCCGGAGGTTATATCCATGAGTCTTGGAGGCTCGAGCCCACCCCCAGAGCTGCGCGACGTCATAATAGCAGCCTATAATCTTGGAATAGTCATAGTAGCGGCCGCGGGGAACGAGGGCGCCTCATCTCCCTCATATCCCGCAGCCTACCCCGAGGTCATAGCTGTAGGAGCTATAGACCAGAACGGTGACGTGCCCAGCTGGAGTAACAGGAATCCCGAGGTAACAGCCCCTGGAGTCGATATACTAAGCACCTACCCAGACGACACCTATGAGACCCTGAGCGGTACCTCAATGGCGACACCACACGTAAGCGGCGTCGTCGCCCTAATACAGGCTGCAAGAATAGCCAACGGGCTCCAGCCCCTGCCTCCCGGCACAGAGAACGATACTACACCCGACACTATAAGGGGGGTTCTCCACTCGACCGCTCTAGACCTGGGGAACACGGGCTATGACAGCCTCTACGGCTACGGCGTTGTCGACGCCTATAGGGCAGTCAGTGCTTCCCTCGGCTAGCCTTGGGCCTGGCCCTTCCCCTCAGAAACCGCTAGCTCCACTATTTTTCTCAGCTCAGAATACCTGGTATAAAGCATTACGAGGATTAGGGCTAGAAGCAGCCAGCCAGGCGGGAAGAGTATCAGGAGGATGATAGCCAGGACTATGCCTAGGGCCTCGGCCCCCACCTTATATACGACACTGTTGACAGGCGTCGAGACTCCCCGGGCCTCTACATAGAAACCCACAAGCATTATCCTGATCCTTCCCTCCTCCACCCTAGCCCTAATGCCTCTCTCCGCAAGGCTCTTCTCCACCTTCTCGAGATACTCGCCGGTTAGCTCCCCCGGGTGCTCTGAGATGGTCACAGATAGCTCGACCCCTGATCTCGCGAGCACCCTGTAGATGACATAGAGCAGGATTACGACCAGGAGGGCGACCAGTATGGTTACTAGAAGGAGTATACCCTGAGCAAACCAGCCGGGAAGCCAGAATGCGTCGATCGCTGATAAGGCTATACCCAAGACTCGGCCCCTTGAATGGGTGTAGCGTTGGGCCTTTAAAAGGAGGACTAAAACGCTGGCAGCCCCGCACTCTAAGGGTCGCGGCACGCTGTTCTAAATACAGTATACTAATAAGCTCCACATTATGTATTAGTAATCTAAATGAAGAGGTGACTAAATGGTGTCCCTCGGCTATTTGGAGTCCTCCATACTTATGGCTGTCTCTAGCGGCGTTAACACTCTCGACGAGCTCTCTAGCCTATTTAAAGGGGTTGACCCGAGCGTTCTAGAATCCAAGCTCCGCTCCCTAGAAGCATCGGGCTATCTAAGGAGCGAGGTTAAGGGGTTCATATTTAAGAAGAAGGTTTTCCTATTGACAGACAAAGGAGTCAGTGCCCTCGACGAGGCCAAGAAGAACATTGAGAAAGCCTCTATAGAGGCCAGGAAACTGGCAAGAGAGGGAAGGCCTGTTAGCGAGTGGCCCCTGGAGCTAGCAATGATACTACCCCTATTAGTGTGGCTGGGCTTCATAAGCATGGCAACGATAGCCCCACTGGGCTACTCCGAAGAGTACTACGGCGGGGGGCAGGAAGAGGGCGATGTAGAGGGCGGAGAATTCGACGTGGACTTCGGCGATGCTGGTGCAGAGTTTTGAGCATGTCTCCAGCGTTTCTAGGTTTAAACAGTACCTGTCCACAGGCCTAGTGTTCCTCTGATAGGTACAGTGATGGGGCATGGAAAAGAGTAGGGTCCTGCAAGCCCTGGACTCCAGGCCTTTCGCTGTAATTGCACACAGGCTAGGCGGGAAGCTCGGCCCTGAGAACACGCTGCCAGCCTTGGAGGCCAGTATAAGGGCGGGGGCGGAGATAGCCGAGGCCGATATAAGGATCACGCGTGACGGGGTACCTGTAGTGTTGCATGACGACGAAATACGGATCCCTAGTGGCGCGAGGGTAAAGGTCAGGGAGCTAACGTATGAGAGGATAAACGAGTTCCTCATGGAGCCCCTACTAGCGCTCTCAAGCCTATTGAAGGCGGCAAAGGGCAGGATCCCCCTATTCCTGGAAATAAAGGACGTTGAGGCTGTTGGGCCGGTCCTGGAAGAGGTTGAGTCAGAAACCATGGTGCTAGACGTGGCTGTAATCAGTTTCCATGTGGAAGCCCTAGTAAAGGCCCGGAAAATGAACCCTAGCATAGTTACTGGGGTGGTCTACTTTAGGCCGCCTGGCATGATCCTAGAGTGCAAGAGGATTGGGTGCAGAATAGTGCTTCCGCGCTACAACGTGGCTACCCCGAGGGCCGTGGGTTTCGCACACAGGCTAGGCCTGAAAGTAGCCACTTGGACTATAAACGAGTCGACACTAGCCAAGCTCGTAGCCTCGAGAGGCGTGGATGGCATAGCAACAGACGACCCAGCCCTCCTAGCTAAAGTCAAGGAAGAGCTGTCGAAGCACGCCTAACTAGCATGGCTAAAAACTGGGCAGCCTCTATCCTTACCCTCAGTGGGCACGGGGGGACGGAGGGGTTCCTTGTTTTTACCGTGAGGACCTCGAAGTTTCAAGTCTCAAATATATTAAGCCGCTCCTGGAATATCTAGTGCTGATAGCCCGCAGCTCTGCGGAGGTGTATCAAAGGAGTGGAGGTCGCTATAAAGGGTAAAACGTCCCTACCCCTAGACGAGTTCTTCAAAGACTCGTACAGGATAGAGGAGGGAGTGCCAGTATTTAAGCCCTTCATCGGAGGCGAGTGGGTAGAGTTCCCCGAAAAGAGAGATGTTTACTCGCCCATAGATGGTAACGTTATAGCCCGCGTCTTCAAGCCAGGCTGGGAGAGTGTTGATAGGGGGCTAGAACTGGTTTACAGGGAGGGTAGGAGGAGAGCGAGAAACATCCCTGGAGAGAGGAGGCTCGCTATTCTTTCTAAAATCGCTGACATAATGGAGGAGCATCTCGACGCTTTCGTCGACGCACTCGTGGTTAATGCTGGGAAGACTAGGAAGGCTGCGTACGGCGAGGTCGAGGCGAGTATTGATAGGCTCAGGAAAGCCCCGCTAGACCTTAGGAAGCTCCCTGGGGATTACATTCCCGGCGACTGGGACGCTCATACGCTGGAAAGCGAAGGACTAGTGAGGAGGGAGCCCTATGGAGTAGTCCTCGCCATAATACCCTTCAATTACCCCCTCTTCGACACCGTTAACAAGTTCACCTACAGCTTCCTGCCGGGCAACGCTTTCGTGATCAAGCCGCCATCCTCCGACCCCATACCTATATTCTACTTCGTAAAGGCTGCCCTGGAAGCCGGGATCCCCAGGGAGTCTATAGCACTAGTGCCGCTTCCAGGCTCTGAGTCCGAGAAACTCGTGGCTGATAGGAGGATCCACGTTATAAGCCTTACGGGTAGCACGGAAACCGGGCTGAAGGTTATAAGTAAGGCGGGTATAAAGCAGTTCATAATGGAGCTGGGGGGCGGAGACCCTGCCATAGTGCTTGAAGACGCTGACCTAGAACAGGCGGCCGAGAAGATTGCCACTGGCATAACAAGCTATTCCGGCCAAAGGTGCGATGCCATAAAACTGGTCCTAGTGGAGAGGCAGGTCTACAAGAAGTTCCGCAAGCTATTGGTGGAAAAGCTGAAACAGGTCAAGGTGGGCGATCCCCGGGAGCCAGACACAGACATGGGGCCTGTGATTGATAGTTCAACGGTGGAAGAAGTCCTTAGCGCCGTGAAGGAGGCAGAGGAAAGGGGGGCCAAGGTTCTTTTCGGCGGCCGAAGGCTCGGAGGCAACTATATCGAGCCCACACTCATAGAGGTAGAGGATAAGAGAATCCTGAAAGAGCTGAGAGCCTACAGGGACGAGATATTCGCATCGATAGCCATAATAACGCCTGTTGACTCGGTGGACGAGGCCATAGAGCTCTCTAATGAGAGGCGTTACGGGCTAGATGCAGCAATCTTCGGGAAAGACATCAACAAGATAAGGAAGCTGGTCAGGCTACTCGAGGTGGGAGCCGTCTATATAAACGAGTATCCGAGGCACGGCATAGGCTATTACCCCTTCGGCGGTAGAAAGGATTCCGGCATTGGGAGGGAAGGCATAGGGTATAGTATTGAGCAAGTCACAGCGCTGAAAACCATAGTTTACAACTATAAGGGCAAAGGGATCTGGGAGTACATGTAGCTGTTAGCCAGGTTTTTTCAGCCTATACCTCCTCCTACCAGCCCTCTCATAGGACTCTAAATACCCCATATCAACCAGCTTACTGAGTCTCCTATACAGAGGCGTCTTGGGTATACCAGTTGCCTCCATTATCTCATGGGTTGTAGCCTCGCCCAGCCTCCTGACAGCCTCAATAATGGCCCTATCCCTTTCGTCAAGCTCCCCTCCCCCCAGGTCTAGCTCAACAGCTAGCACGCCCCGCCTCCTAAGCCTTGATAGAAGCACTAAGCCAGCCACAACAGCAGCTATTGCCAGAACTAGTAGCGGGGAGACGGGCACACCTGCCAGTGCACCGCCGTCGGCCCGTGGAGACTCGTCTGTCCCTGTAACGGCGGGAGAAGTCCCAGTAATAGGTGGCGTGGTTTCTGTGGGCACTCCGGTGGGGGTTTTAGCGTCAGTCTCTAAGGGGACTATAACGTAAGTGATGGAGATCCTGCCCGGCTCATAGGCTAGGTATACTGTATCCCCCTCTATAACTATCCTTGGCTGAGGGCTCACGGCGAGTACTAAAGCCTCGCGGGGCAGAGCTACCCTGGCAGGCCATGGCAGTTCCGCGGAGAACATCCATATAGAGCCATTCTTAGAAGTCAGCTCTGACGTGACATAGTAGAGGAAGGCCTCTTCCCCGAAAACCGTTCCATTAAAGAAACCTCCCTGATAGAAGACTGGCTGGAAAACCCCCTCCGAGACTAGCTCAAAATAGATCGGGTCGCCGAGGGCTCTCACAGTGATTTCTGCCGGGGGATCCTGAACCCTGAGGGTAACGTTCACAGCAGCACTACCATCCTCGTATAAAACAATAGTGACACTAGACACTTCAAAAACCTGCGATACAGCCACGTGAGAGGCCAAGGGCACTACAAGGACTAGTAAAACTAGGCCAGGTGGCAATACTGTACAACGCTGGTAAAAGCAGGGAAACAAGCCATACCGTTTCAAGGGCCTAGCCCCGCGGCTACCCCTAACCACTTCCAGCTACCATTTCCTGTAGCTAGAGGAATACTTTAAAAACTCCAGATCCATGGAGCGCTCCCTAGGGCCGAAGCGATCATTCCTACATCCTCTCCAGCGGCGGCACTCCTATCAGCTTCATGCCTTCCGACAAGACCTCTTTCACTAGATTTACCAGTGCCGCTTTATAGTTCCTGGCTCCTGGGTCTGGGTCGTGAATCACGCTATCCTTCGGGTACCACGAGTTGAATATGTCGGCTAGTTTCACAAGGTACGCTACGAGATCCTCAGGTGCCATGTCGTCGGCAGCCTTAGCCGAGACCAGGGGGTACCTGAGCGCTAGTAGGAGCAGCCTCCTCCTCTCCGGGTGGTAGCTTGCCGTGTAGTCGATCGAGCCATAGTCTATGGGGCCGTGTTTCTCCAGGATCCTCGAAGCCCTGGCGTGTGTATACTGTAGGTAAGGCCCGCTGTTCTCCTTGAAGTCTAGGACCCGTTCTAAGTCGAAGGTTATTGGCTTCTTGGAGCTTACCTGCACTAGTGCGAACCTCGTAGCCCCTGCTGTGACCTTTTCTGCCACGTCTTCTATCCATTCTCTGGGCATGTCAGGGTTCCTTTTCTCCACCTCGCTTAGAGCCCTGGACTTGACCTCGTCTAGTAGCTGGTCGAGCGAGACGTATTCGCCTCTTCTACCGCTCATAGACCTGCCGGGTAGCCTTACTATCTCGTAGTCGTAGTGGATCATGTTCCTTGCCTCTCTCTCATAGCCAAGTCCTAGCAGTGCTAGTTTGACCTGTAGCTGGGACAGCCTCTGATCCGCGCCGATAACATTTACCACTCTGTCGGCCCGGGCCTGCTCGAACTTGTAAATGCTATAAGCTATGTCTCTGGTCGTGTAAAGTGTTGTCCCATCGCTCCTCACTAGTATTAGTGGGGGGATTTCGAACCCTTTGGGCGTTTTAAAGGAGCCGTGGAGTTCGGGGCGGGGCTTAACAAGCTCTTCTATAATGGCTGGGATGTTCAGGGCCTCGGCTCCTTTATGGATCACGTAGTACTTGCTCCCCCTGGCCTTCTCTAGTAGCTTCTCTACCCTGCTAGACCACACAATGTCGCTCTCCCAGTCCCATGAGTCGAACTCTGCACCGATCCTAGCCAGGGTCTCCCTGAATCCCTCCAGGACTGCGGCGACCACGCTTCTAATCAGCGACTTTTCCGGGTCTAAGCCCTTCTCGTATCTCCTCATTATTTCCTGGACCCTATCCTCGAGGTCGTTCTTGGAGGAGTAGTCGAGCAGCTTGCCCATGTATCCTCCGGGGTCTGAGTCCTTAAGCCTTGAGAGGGTTGACATTAGCGAGTCTATTTTCCTCTGGATCCTTTCTCTCTCCCCCGCGTCAGCCTTCTCAAGCCTTTTCTTAGCCTCTAATATGTCTAGGATCGTGTGTGTCGCCGCGTAAACCCAGCCTACCAAGTGGTCTGGCTTGACTCCAAGCCTTTTAGCCTCGCTCCCAGGATCTACGCCTAGGATCTGGAATCCCAGAGCCGCTATAGCCGTCTGCCTGCCCACATCGTCTATGTAAAACCTCGTATTAACCCTGTGACCCCTCGCCTTGAAGAGCCTAGCCAGTGTATCCCCGATGCTGGTATTCCTTGCATGGCCTATGTGGAGCGGGTGTATCGGGTTAGCGCTCGTGTGCTCCACCACTATAGTTTCTGGCGCATCAGCCTTAACCGTCTCTGGGCGCCAGCCCGACCTGACTAGCGTGAACACGTGCCTGGACAGCTCCGATTCCTCGAACCTCAGGTTCAGGTACCCCCTGTCAACGCTGAGGGATATATAATAGATGCCCTTCTCCCAGAGCCTCCCCCTCAGAGTCTCCACTATCTCCCTCTCACCATAGCCACTCCCCCTCAGATACCTCATTAGGGGGAACGAGAGGTCTCCGTACTCCTCCCGGGGTGGCTGGATTAGCCACATGGCCTGCTCTAGGGGTATCTTGAAAGTCTCGCTGAAAAACAACGCCATCTCCCTGACAGTAAGCGTTACAGGGTCAACTTTCCCCGTCATTACCTTTGCCCCGCTATCCCAGGCTTAGATAGTAGCGAGGATCGAGGCATTAAAAACCATGCAATGCCCCCGTACGCTAGGCTGGTAATTATGATAAACAATTATAATAGCCTATGCTAGATGTTCTACCTTAAGTGGTGGCTGGTGTTGAGAGGGTCTCTCAGCCCTCCTAGCGAGATAAGTGACTTCATCGGCCGCCTGGAGGTCAACGGGCGCAAGCTGAGAGTCTACATGGTTAACAGGATAACAGAGATGGGTCTCGGGGACTACGAGTCCCTCCCCTTCTCCATCAGGGTTTTGCTAGAGAACGTCGTGAGGAGCTATGACGGGTTCGCGGTCACAATGAAGGACATAGAAACTGTTGCCAAGTGGGGATCGAACGCTGGCAAGAGCGAGGTGCCCTTCCACCCGGTAAGGGTCGTGATGCAGGATTTCACCGGAGTCCCTGCTATAGTGGATCTGGCGGCAATGAGGGACGCGATAAAGGCTTTCGGGGGGGATCCTAGGGTAGTTAACCCCCAGGTACCCGTGGACCTCATAGTTGACCACAGCGTGCAGGTGGACTTCTACGGTACGTCCTACGCTCTCCAGCTTAACCTTAAGAAAGAGTATGAGAGGAACAGGGAGAGGTACTCCCTGCTCAAATGGGGGCAGAAAGCTTTCTCGAACTTCAGAGTCTTCCCCCCAGGCAAGGGGATAATACACCAGGTCAACCTAGAGTACCTGGCCAAAGTGGTCTGGGTCGGCAAGGACAGGTATGGGCATGAAGCCGCCTATCCCGACAGCCTCCTGGGGACGGACAGCCACACTACCATGATCAACGCCCTAGGCGTCTTCGGCTGGGGTGTGGGGGGCATAGAGGCCGAGGCGGTCATGCTGGGCCAGCCCTACTACATGCTCCTCCCCGAGGTGGTTGGCGTGAGGCTGGAGGGCGAGCTGAGGGAGGGGGTCACCTCTACGGATCTAGTGCTCTATGTCACTGAGAAGCTGAGGAAGAAGGGTGTTGTTGGCAGGTTCGTAGAGTTCTACGGTCCGGGAGTTAAAACGCTTAGCGTCCCCGACAGGGCTACCGTGGCCAACATGGCCCCAGAGTACGGGGCCACCATGGGCTTCTTCCCCATCGACGAGGCTACCATAAACTACCTATACGGGACCGGGAGGGATCCGTCCCACGTCAGGCTGGTGGAGGCGTACGCTAGGGCCCTAGGCTTATGGTACGATGTGGAGGCTCCAGAGCCCAGGTACTCAGACGTGCTAGTTATTGACCTGAACGACGTGGAGCCTAGTATTAGCGGGCCGAGCCATCCCGAGGACAGGGTCCCCCTGAGGGAGGCTAAGGAATATGCTAGACGCGTTATAGAGGAGTATGCCAGGCGGAAGGGTAGGCAGCCTAGAATGGTTCTAGTGGATATTGGAGGCGAGAAGGTCGAGCTGTCCGACGGGAGCATCGTCTACGCCGCCATAACTAGCTGTACGAACACCAGCAACCCCTCCCTGATGATAGCCGCAGCGATCCTGGCCAGGAACGCCGTGAGGAAAGGGCTAAGAACCAAGCCATGGGTTAAGACAAGCAATGCCCCCGGAAGCATGGTTGTCCCCGAATACTGGGAAAGGCTAGGCCTCACACCCTACCTGGAGGCTCTGGGCTTCCACATAACTGGGTTCGGCTGCACAGTCTGTATAGGCAACAGTGGGCCCCTGAGAAAGGAGGTTGAGGAAGCCATTAAGAAGCACGACCTATACGCTGTGACAGTGCTTAGCGGTAACCGGAACTTCTCTGGGAGAATACACCCACTAGCTAGGGGCAACTTCCTTGCCAGCCCACCGCTAGTAGTAGCCTACGCCCTAGCCGGCAGGATAGACATAGACTTTGCCAGCGAGCCTCTAGGCTTCGACCCCAACAGGCGGCCCGTCTACCTGAAGGATGTATGGCCCAGCCAAGAAGAGGTCAGGAGAGCTGTCGAGAAAGCCCTAGACCCGGAGCTCTTCAGAGAGAAGTACAAGGCCATGCTGCGCGGCGACGAGTTCTGGGACTCGCTGGAAGTGCCAGAAACGGAGACCTACCCCTGGGATCCCGAGAGCACTTATATAAGGAAGCCCCCCTTCTTCGACGAGATGCCCCTAGAACCCCCACCCCTAAAGGATATTAGGGGTGCTAGGGTGCTCGTGTGGGCCCCCGACAGAACCACTACAGACCATATAAGCCCAGCCGGCAGGATCCTACCAGACTCCAAGGCTGGCAAGTATCTTATGGACAAGGGTGTCCCTCCCTCGCAACTTAACACTTTCGGCTCGAGAAGAGGCAACCACGAAGTCATGATGCGGGGAACCTTTGACAACCCCCGCTTCGTTAACAGGCTGACGCCGGACAGGGAGGGAGGATGGACGATCTACTGGCCCACGGGGGAGGTCATGCACGTATACGACGCAGCCATGAAGTACAAGGAGCAGGGCATCCCCCTCATAGTTATAGCAGGGAAGCAGTACGGCGCAGGTAGTAGCAGGGACTGGGCTGCTAAGGGGCCTTACCTCCTGGGCGTGAAGGCTGTTATAGCTGAGAGCTTCGAGAGAATACATAGGAGCAACCTAGTGGGGATGGGTATTCTGCCTCTAGAATTCATGGAGGGCCAGAACGCTGAGAAGCTAGGCCTCGACGGAAGCGAGGTATACGACATAATAGGTGTAGAGGAGGGACTGGAGCCGGGCAAGATCCTAACCGTCAGGGCTACGAAGCCCGACGGCAGAGTCATCGAGTTCAAGGTTAAGACAAGGCTAGACACCAAGGTCGAGGTAGAGTACTACAGGCACGGCGGAATACTGCAGTATGTTCTAAGAAAGCTACTAGCTAAGGCCAAAGAGGAGGGAAGCAACTAGTAGTCCAGTAGTTTTTATATCAAGCCGAGTATTAGGGGGAGGCATGCACGATGATAGAGGCTACCGAAGAATGAGCTACGATAACGACCCCAGGACTCGATGCAACTGCAGGGAAGCAAGCCTCTACGAGGAAATCCTATCACTCTACAGCAACCTATTGACGGGCAAATTCCTCGACTCTAGAGGCGTATTGAATAGTGATGGTAGAAAGCTGCTGGCAAAGATGGGCAAGCTTATAGGTAGGAGGGCTAAGCATCTGAGCAGAAAGATATGGAAGCTAATGGAGGATCCAAACCTCCAGGCAATATGTAGCACCATTAGTAGACTCTTAGAGTCCGCCAATATACTACAATGCCTGGAAACTTGTAAGCCAAGAGCGGCTCAGACGGTCCGTGAAACTGTCATCGCTTGCGGTAACTCCACAAACCCGGCAGCCCTCATCGCCGTTAAACTATATAATTCCCGCCTAGAGGAATTAAACCATTAACAAGGGAACCCTAGTAGTTTGCACGTGGGTAAAAGATGCTGCTTACGAGTAATCAGATTATGAAAAATAAAATGTCTAGGTGGTTGATTCCAGTTGCCCGGTTTCCCACAGTTAGCCCTTGGTCACACCGATTGGCCTCATTCTGGCTACTAGTCTTCCTATGCCTACCTCGTGAGCTACGTGCGCCACCTTGTCTACGTCCTTGTATGCTTCCGGCATCTCCTCCACTACTGTGGCCACGTTGCTCGCCCTGATATATATGCCCTTGGCCGCTAGCTCCTGGACTACTTGCCTGTAGGACTTTGTCCTCTTGGCCCTGGCCCTGCTCATCCACCTGCCAGCTCCGTGGGGTGCTGTGTACCAGCTCTTGACTCCCTCAGGCACGCCTGCTAGGATGAAGCTTCCCGTGCCCATGCTGCCGGGTATGAGTACTGGCTGGCCGACATCCCTATAGTCTGCAGGGATCTCTGGGTGCCCGGGTGGGAAGGCTCTTGTCGCTCCTTTCCTGTGTATCACGAGCTTTTTCCTCTTACCCTCAACCTCGTACTCCTCTATCTTAGCAATGTTATGGGCCACGTCATACACCACCCTCATGCCAAGCTTGTCCGGGTCCTTGTGGAACACCTGCCTGAAGCTCTCCCTGGTCCAGTGGGTGATCATCTGCCTGTTAGTCCAGGCGAAGTTCGCGGCCGAGGCCATCGCCCTCACATAGTTCTGGGCCTCATTGCTACTATAAGGAATACTGGCCAGCTCCCTGTCCGGCGGGATGGTGCCGTATTTCCTCATGGCCCTCTCCATAACCATCAAGTAGTCGCTGGCAACCTGGTGGCCGAGCCCCCTACTACCAGTATGTATCATGACCACCACCTGGCCCTCGAAGAGCCCGTAGGCCTTAGCTATCCTCTCGTCGAAAACCTTGTCAACCACCTGCACCTCCAGGAAGTGGTTACCACTACCCAGAGTCCCCAGCTGCTCAGCCCCCCTCCTCTTAGCAGACATACTAACCTTGCTGGAATCAGCGAGAGCCCAGCTCCCCCTCTCCTCTATATGCTCCCTATCCTCAGCCCAGCCATACCCCCTGCCAACAGCCCACTCGACACCCTCATCCAGCACCCTCTCCAGCTCCTGAACACTAAGCCTAACCTTACCAGTACTCCCCAAACCGCTGGGAACGTTCCTGTAAAGCGTGTCAACCAGCTCCTTAATCCTAGGCCTAACCTCATCAACAGTTAAATCAGTACGCACAACCCTAACGCCACAGTTCGATACCACGAACCCGTCGGCCACGAAGTTGTGCTCCTCCCTATCGACTGTTATGTCGTAGACTAGGCCGTCGTATGGTATCCTTCTGATGGAAACTACGTCGTCGTATACTACGAGGCCCTCGCTCCTCTCCTCTAGGAACCTCTCGAACGTTATGAACCCTCTGGGTATTCTAGCCTCCTCCACGCTCTCATAGAGACTTCTTTCGACGAACCTCTCATTTACTAGCCCCGCGTAGTTAGCGGCTATAGCCAGCGCCTGCCACTTAGATCCAGCCACGGCTATTTCCGCCCTGGCTTCCCTTCTAGCCTCTACAACCCTTGACTTGAGCCTCAAGTACACTACCGCCGCCAGAGCCTTCCTAAGCCTCTCTTTGTTGTACTCGAACCCGATCCTAGAGTACAGTTTCACCAGGTTCTCTGGGTTGGAGTGGATCAGTAATCTAAGGGTTACTCTGTCTAAGCTCCTCTCCGCTACTCTCACCGTTGAAGTCACTCCGAACTCGGAGAGAAGCCTCTTCACGCCCTCCAGGAACCTGATACCGTTACTGGCTAGGCCCGCCTTCTTGACAATCTTGAGCTCGGGCATGTAGAAGTTGTAGCCATTAAGGGTTGATGGGGCCGATAGCTCGGCCCCGAAGTATGCTGCAAGGAATAGCCTCTTCATCCAGAGCGGCAGTTTAAACACGTAGTCTGGTACTGTGAACTCCACGTCAGTCTTCTTACCTCTAGGCAGCCCTAGCAGTGCTAGCAACTCGACTAGGCTCTTCGCCGAGACTTTAAGGTAGTACTCTGTCCTCTCGAACTTGTAGCCCTTCACTCTATGAGTCTTTCTCCTCGAATAGATCCTACCCTTATATCCTAGCTCTCCCAGATCAGCGGCTATCTCCTCGAGATCCTCCAGGCTACCGTATAGTATGAGGGATTTGCCCCTATCGGCTATTGTACCGTCTCCCAGGGCATAGCCCAGGATTTTCAAGAGTATGGCTAGCTTCTCGCTGCGGGCCTTGAGAGGTAAGAGGCCTCTCTTAGCCAGCTCCTTCCTGACCCCCACATCCTTCACGGCGTCTTCTGGCACTATAGTGATGTCCGGGGGCTCCTCGTAGTCTACCCCCTCGAAGGGATGTAAGGCCAACTCATCGCCAACATCAATCTTGCTCGCCTCAACCATCCCCCTGCCTCTAACAAGGACTGGGTGGTCGTGGGACAGCCTTAGCTTGTATCCCGACGCGGTTTCGATCTCGTACAGGAACTTATCCTTCCTCCACAGGAATAGCCTTACCCTCGACTTGGCCCTGCCCTTACTATTAAGGGAGACTACACGCCCCCCTCTAGACAGGTCTTCTATGCTAACCCTGTACCCTAGAGGCGTTAACACTTTGGTGCCTGGCGGGAGGCAGTTGATATCGTAACCCACTCCTCCGGGGCTGATGACGCCGTCTTCGTCTATGGCCATGGCGGCTACTCCGCCTATGGGGAAGCCGTAGCCTTGGTGGCCGTCGGGCATTACTATGCTGTACTTCTGGATCCCTTGGAGGCATGCAACGTTCATTGCTTGTCTCAGCGTTATGTCTTCTTTCATCTTGCTTATGAGGAAGTCGTCGGCGTAAACTATGGCGGGGACCCTCATGCACCTCTGGGCCTCTTTAGGTATCATCCAGGTATAGCGGTCTATCCTCCTCAAGGGCACACCGGCGGACACCGCTTGCTCGCCTCCTCTACTACTCCGGAGTCTACTATAACGGTGGAGACGTTAAAAGCCTATTCAATATCACCTGCCCCCCTCCCTATCGATCCAATATTTAGGGTTCGGGAGGATCCGTGGCTCTCGGCCCCCCTCTAGCTGTTTAATAGCTCCACGTTTTCCATCCTTTAACTGTCCAGCCCGCCACCCACCACTACAACCTCCTTGGGCCTGTGTAGTGCTTGGCTTCACGGTTCTCCTGCCTAGCTAGCCTTGGATCCTGCCAGGCAGGCTGGAACGCTTATGGGCCGTGCCTTGCATGTTCGAGGAGGGGCTAGGAACCGTTTATACCCTATATAGCTTGTGGGCTGAACATGTTTGGATAATGTTTATATATTCAATTGAAGGCAACACTTCTAAGAGGGAGCTTAAGTGGGGATCCACTCACGGCTGCTACCCATCTTAGCGGTGTTATCCTTAATAGTAGCGTCTGGCACCGTGAGCTATACCATAGCACAGGTGAGCGAGCAGGAGGCTAGACAGATCTTCGAGCAGCTTGGATGCACAAGCTGCCACGGGTCAATAGCCCCGTCGTGGGAGGAGATGATAAACCTATTCCAGGATTGGGCTACCAGGTACGACTCGATAGACCAGGCTGTGGTCTCTGAAGTCAAAGGCGTCGCTGCTAGCTCATACGCACAACTAATGCAAACCATGGCGTCATTCGTTGGCGCAAGCCCTGATGATCCTGGAATGAAGAAGCTAGAGGAATTCTTCCTCCAAGTATTCCAGGAGGCGGGTGGAGCGCCGCCGCCAGCAGAGACAACGCCACCGGCTGAGACGACTCCAGAGGAGCAAACAACTCCCACACAGCAACCCCAGCCTCCGGAGGAAGGGATTACTTTCGGCGAGGCAGCTGTGATTGCCACGCTGATCATTGTAGTGATACTAGTACTGGCATACGTCCTCTCAAGATCCTAAACAGGACCCATGACGGCTAGTCTTCACCATAGCATAGTTCCTAAAATCCAGGCAGGGCTCCCTAGCCTCTCCCGGGGAAGCCAGCAGAAGTTTTACCCCCCACGATTTAAACGTTTTTGGCCGCTTTGTCTTCTTTAAATTCTAGGGTCTGGCCATAATACGGTACCAGGGGTGGACGGTTGGTGTCTGCGCAACCAAGGTGGGGCTGGATAATAGAGTGGTCGACGCCGGCTAATGCACACATGTTCTCTGTTAGAAGGGTCCTGTACTGGGGCAGGTCCAGGTACCAGGAAATAGTTGTCCTGGAGTATGAGGAGCTGGGCAAGGCGCTCATACTGGATGGGAAGACCCAGTCGACAGAGCATGACGAGTTCGTGTACCACGAGGCACTAGTGCATCCAGCCATGATACTACACGGGAGCCCTGAGAGGGTCCTGATCCTAGGCGGAGGAGAAGGGGCTACAGCACGGGAGGCTTTGAGGTTTAAGAGCGTCAAAGAAGTTGTAATGGTCGACATAGACGAGGAAGTTGTGAGGGTGAGCAGGGAGCTTCTCCCAGAATGGCATAGAGGCGCCTTCACGGATCCCAGGCTTAGGCTCGTGATCGGAGACGGCTACGAGTACGTCGAGAAGTCTAGGGAGAGGTTCGACGTCATAATAGCCGACCTGGCTGACCCCATAGAGGCGGGGCCCGCCTACAAGCTCTACACCAAAGAGTTCTATGAGATGATAAAGGAGAGGCTCAGAGAGGGAGGCGTGTTCGTGACCCAAGCCACCAGTCCAAGCCACACTCTGGAGACCCACGCCACTATCTACAAGACTGTCTCCAGCGTTTTCAGGCACGCCGCCTATTACCATGTATACATTAAGTCCTTCGACGGCCTGTGGGGCTTCGTCGTGGCAAGCGACTACAGGGATCCCAGAGCCCTTGGAAAGGACGGTGTCGACGAAAGGATAAGGGAGCTAGTTAAAGGCGAGAACAGGTTTTACGATGGAGACTCCCACATGCACATGTTCACAGTACCACGCTACCTCAAGACGCTTATAGAGGAGAAAGGGGAAATAGCAACCATTGAAAGGCCCGTGTACATGCCCGCATAGGAGGGTCAAGCGACTCTTTAATAGACCAGCGCGCCCCCCTCCCAGCTTTGAGCTATCCACTTAAACGGGGAAACCCCCTACTGGTAACGGTGTAGGCATGCAAGTCCCAGGCTCTAGCAATTACTACTATAAGGGAGGAAAAGTGCTGGCAACTAGGAAAAGGTTAATACCCGAAGAGCCTTCTTCAACCCCTTGGTGAAGCAGTGTGGAGAAGGTACCACACCAGACAAATGCAGTCCTTATAGGGAAAAAGCCCGTGATGAACTACGTCCTGGCAATAGTCAGGCTCTTCAACCAGGAAGGCGTGGACGAAGTCATAGTAAGAGCTAGGGGGGGCAACATATACAAGGCTGTAGACGCCATCGAGACTACTAAGAACCTGTTCATAAAGAACCTGAAGATCAAGAAGTTCGACATAAACAGCGAGGAAATGGAAGACGACAAAGGCACCAAGAGAAGGGTTTCGTCAGTGGAAATAGTCATCTACAAAGAGTAACAAGGAAACAGTCACGCAACACCGGGGGCTCAGACCAGCAAACCCCGCCACGCCCCACACGCATAGGGGCTTGGACAGCGGGTCTTCACAGCCCCCTGAAGAACCATCTTTAGGGGCAGATTATAATTTTTCGCCTCCTACGGGAAAGGCCTTGGTGCCGCCCTGTGGCGGCTCGAAAAGCGATAGTGGAGGTAAGGGATGTAGATGGCTCGTGGCGCGTTGACCTGGTGAAGCTTCCTACCAGGGTCATAGTCTACTATGGCAACTCTTCGAGGCCTGTTTTAGGGTCCTCTCCAGTCATCGTCATGCAATGGAGAAGATCCGT
Organism: Desulfurococcales archaeon; assembly: GCA_015521705.1. Lineage (GTDB taxonomy): Archaea > Thermoproteota > Thermoprotei_A > Sulfolobales > Acidilobaceae > S141-84. Next base: position 100 of record WANR01000033.1, on the reverse strand, counting down.
GGACGTAATGATTTGGAGAAAGATGCTGGATGATATGATTGATGGAAAGGGTTTCTGTGTGCAGGTTTCTAAGATCGCTGGAAGCACCCTAGAGTCGCTG
>WANR01000032.1 GCA_015521705.1 Desulfurococcales archaeon | reverse complement strand
GCTCTATAAAAATAGGTAAAGAAAAAGTCGAGGAGGTGCTGAGGGAAGCAGAAGATGAGCTCGGCATGTATTGACACTAATGTAATAATAAAGTACTACACCGGAGATCTAGAGGCTAGAAAAGCCCTGGAACCAGTAATTAACGGTGAGATAACAGGCTTCATTAATAATATTATATTCTCTGAAGTTATATTCATACTTATCAAACTATTAACAGACATGAAAGCTTACGAGCTAAAGAGGAAACCCGAACTAGTAAAAGAGGTAATTAAGAAGATTGATAAGCAGATCAAGTTTCTACGGGAATACTTCATCGAGCTGGAAGTAAATGAGAGTGTCAAGCAAATAGCTATAGAGGTAATGAGGCAATACGGACTCTTACCAAACGATGCACTCATAGCATCCACATGCAGGCACTATGGCATAGAGAGGATCCTAACATTTGACGAAGACTTCAAGCGGGTGCCCTGGTTAATAGTCCTCCCCTAAAGAGGAGGGAGCCGTATTAAGGCCATCTAGTGTTTCTCGATATCCATAGAAATAAATACCATATCCCGCAAGTGTCCAAGGCAGGGTGTCCTTGGTGTTGCTGGGTTTTGTCCGGATCTGGCACGGGGTTACTAGGCGGAGTGTGGCTGATGAGTATGAAGAGTTCCTCATAGAGAGGGCTGTTCCAGACTATAAATCCATGGAGAAATGCAACATCTACTCAGACTCGATCTTCAGCCCAGCTTCTCACAACTGATAATAATGCAACATCTAAGGGGTAAAGCTTAGAGCCTCTATTAGTCATATTGGGGATGGGGAGAAGGGTTGTCCAAGGTTATACGAGCCAAGTATGAAAAGGGAGTACTTAAGCCTTTAGGTAACGTAGACCTTGAGGAGGGCAAGGAGTATAAGGTTATAGTAGAGGAGGATATAGACGAGCTAATCAAGAGGTATAGGGGTGTTCTCGGGAAATCCTCTGTTGAGGAGTTCCGGGGGCTCGAAGAGGAGGCTCAAGCTCAATGATATGTCTCGACACGAACATCATCTACCACTTCCTCTTCGAGACCGAGCTAACTAGTGCCTCAGAGAAGGTTATCAGGGAAGCAATTATTGAAGGCATGGCCGTCCCCATGATAGTATACAATGAGCTACTCTACACGGTTGGCGCGAAGATTGCTCGAATAAAGCACGGTGTTAAGGGAAAATACTCATTCCAGAAACACATAGCCAAACACGGATTCCCCGAGGAAGCCATAGAGAAGGTGAACGGCTTCATTAGGGACTTCAAGGTAACCATACTAAGGGATTATCAGGACCCAGAAGAACTTGTCGAGACAATCAGGATTTACAGGCTAGCGCCAAACGATGCGCAAATAGCCTTAACCTGCAAGCATAGAAGTATAAAAACGCTAGCATCATTTGACGAAGACTTCAAGCGGGTTCCATGGCTAAAGGGCATCCCGTAGTATTCTCTATTGATGATATATACAGGTCGATTTATGTCCGAACCCGTATTATGGTTACTGGAGGTCATGCGTCTTGTTTAGCCGTGTTGGCTATGTGATCGTGTTCGTCCGTGATATGAATCTTATGCTTAATTTCTGGAGGAATATAGGCCTCAATGTAAGGTATAGTGGTGATGAGTGGAGCGAGCTAGAGCTAGACAACCTAGTACTAGCACTACACAAAGATACAACTGCTAACCCTAAAGACACAGGAATAGTTTTCCAAGTCAAGGATATAGGCGAGGCTGTAGAGAGACTAAGAGAGAAAGGAATAGAAGTTACAGATCCACAAGACATTGGCGTTGGCCTAGAAGCACTATTCAAAGATCCGGAAGGTAATACGTATCATATTTTCCAGTCAGGAAGCAGCACGTGAGGAGATTTTGTGTTTTGTGGCGGGCCCGCCGGGATTTGAACCCGGGTCCTCCGGCTCCGCAGGCCGGCGCTCTTGTCCTGGCTGAGCTACGGGCCCTTGTACCTTGAATATCCATCTATTAGGATCCGCTTTCGGGGGACGTTATTATTTTAACGTAACCTGTTGTTGTCGATATTAAATGTATATAAGTTCGGCGTGTATGCCTATTTTGTAGGGATTGTGTGACTCTTATGGTGTGTTGGTGGAGTCCTAGTGGGTATACCTGTTGGTGATGAAGAGTCTGTACCCAGTTTGGGTGCCCCCATAATTAACTGGTCCTTGATACTGGGTAATATAGCCGTGTTTATAGTTATGTCTCTTTATCCAAGTCTCTTAGTCCCTGGAGCTAATTCGCCTGAGAGTGTTCTTTCTGAGCTTGGCATGGTTCCAGCCTATGTTTTGAGCGGTGAGAAACTGTACACTATCTTCACGTCTATGTTTCTACATGCTGGCCTGGCTCACTTGCTTGGCAATATGTTGTTCCTCTACATATTCGGCGACAATATTGAGAGCGCCATGGGAAGGGTTAGGTACCTTCTTTTCTACCTGGTCAGCGGCCTCGGAGCTATCGTTTTTCACATAGTCAGCCTTACATTCATACCTAGGGATGCCCTCTTCAACCCGGGACTTGCAGGCCTGGCAAATCCATGGCTAGTCCCAGCTGTAGGGGCCTCAGGCGCTATTTCAGGAGTCTTAGGCTCCTACATACTGTTGTTCCCCACTAACAGGGTGAGACTGTTCACCTGGTTCTTTTTCCCCGTGATTATAGAGCTACCCGCGTATGTCTACCTGCTCTTCTGGTTCAGCTTCCAGCTAATAATGGGCTATGCCTCGACAATAGCCGGAGTCTCCACGGGGGTAGCCTTCTGGGCCCACATAGGCGGGTTTATAACGGGGATGGCTTTAACTCCCCTCTTCGTGGATAAGGAAAGGCTGAGGAGAGCGCTCCTATACCAGGCATATAGGTGAGAGCGTCCAGCCAAGCCTCAGGGGAACAGTTTCCCGATCCTTCCCTCGACAAACGCCAGGGCCACGGATGCATACGTTATACCCAATAGCTTATCCATAACTATTCCTCTGAGTCTCAGAGACTTGTCGAGCTTAGCAAGATCCCTCATACTGTCTTCTCTCCTGGCCTTTACCCCAAGCGACCTGGATAGGGCCTCTATGTAGACTTCCAGGAGAGCCTGGGTAACGCTTCCTGCTCTGGAGGCTATCCTATAATATTCGAGGACCTCCGAGTAGTTCCTCAAGTTCAGCTTGAAACCATAATCCAGGTCTGAAAGGGCTTCAAACAAGTCTCCCAGGCTTCTAGATTCCACGGCGAGCCTGCTCCTACCTAAACCCTTTTCATCCAGCCTACCGAGTAGCTCTGAGTGCCCCACGGCCTCTAACCCCTCTATGAACTCTATAGCGTCCGCCGGTCCCCCCCTATATAGGGCCACGTTTATGGCTACAGGCAGTGCATCCATAACGCTCTTCGACGCGGCATCGGAGTACCCGACAATGCTGGAAACTAGCATGGCAGCAGCGCTTAGACCTGCCAGTGGTCTTTCCTCGATCTCCTCCATGACTCTTTTGTAAACCTCCTTGAGTAGTTTGCCAAGCTCCAATGCTCTCGGAGACCTAGAGCCTCTTCCAAGCTCGTAGCCTCTCCTGTACACCTCCTTAAGGTACTCGTACATAACTGTCGCTTCAACTATCCTCTTTTCAAAGTCGATGGTTGGCAGGAACCTGTGGTAGCTGCCGGGCTTTATGGGTATGGATAGTGTCATGTAGAGAATCTCAGAGAGCACCCTGGGCCTCTGCTCCCGGATAACCATGAGCCTTCAACCCTCAATTCTGGGAGGCAGCTGGGAGCTGCTTTATGGGTCATTTAAGGCGAGAATTGGAGACCTATATGGAATTTCGTGTTTCTAGGATACAGCTTGACGGATTCGAGATTCTCTGGCACAAGGACTTCTGGAGGCGTCGTGTATCCTAGCCTCTGCCATGAGGCTTTGATAGACGTGGCCATAGAGAGGAGGGCGTTCGGTTCTCCATGATTTAGTATTACGGTTCTAGGCTTTGGGGTTAGGTGCCTCAGGAATAGTCTCAGTTCTTCCTTCGTGGCGTGTCCTGTGAACCCTTCGACCCTCCTAATGTCCATTTTAACCTTTATGGTTCTCAAGTGCCTATCCTCCTCTACTTGGATCTCTCTCTCCCCTTCTATAAGCCTCCTGCCGAGCGTTCCGGGGGCTTGGTAGCTTACAAATGCTAGTACATTGTTCTCGTCTTCAGCGAGATACTTGAAGTACTCTACTATGGGGCCACCGTTCATCATGCCGCTGGTTGCCAGTATTACTGCTGGGCCCTCAGACTGCATGGCTTCGTCCCTCTTGGACTGGTCGTTGACGTAGACTGTGTTCTCGTTTATGAAGGGATTGTAGCCTCCTTCCAGAATACTGTCTCTCACGGGCTTGGCTAGGAGCTCCGGGTAGGCTGTGTATATCGCGGTGACCTCGTACACCATGCCGTCGACGTAAACGGGTATCTCCGGTATTCTACCCTCCTTGAGGGCTCTGTTGATTAGCACCATCATGTCCTGGCCCCTACCGACCGCCATTACTGGTATCAGTAGCTTGCCCTTGGTCTCTGCTATTCTGTTTATCAGCCTGACCAGTTCTTCCTCAGCCTTCTCCCTAGACTGGGTCTCCGTGGCCCCGTACGTAGCTTCCATTATTAGGGCTTCAACCCTGTGGAACCGCGTAGATGCTGGAGGGAGTAGCCTGGTACTCTTGTCACCCTTTATCCTGTAGTATTTCAGGTCACCTGTATAGAGTATGTTGAAGAGCCCCTGCCCCACGTGGAGGTGCACCAGCGAGGAACCTAGTATGTGGCCTGCATTGGTGAATGTTAGCTTGATGTCAGGAGCCACGTCTGTCACCACGTTGTAGTCTACTGTTATTACGCGAGTGAGGACCTCCCTAACCTCCTTCTCTGTATAGGGCGGTTCCCTGCCCTCTCTCCTTGCTATTTCCATCAAATCGTGGAATATGATGACCATGATATCCCTCGTGGGTGGGGTCACATAGACTGGGCCCTTGAACCCGTGCTTATAGAGGTAGGGGAGCATTCCCACGTGGTCTAGGTGCGCATGGCTAATAACCACGGCGTCCAGCTCCTCGAGCCTGAACTCGGGCGCATCGAAGTAGGGATATGCTTCGGGCCCGTAGCCGCTTGGACTCATGCCGGCATCTAGAAGCACCTTGCTTTCGCCTGTGTCCAGCAGTATCGATGACCTGCCAACCTCGCCGAAGCCCCCTAGGCCCACTATTCTCACATACCTGGTGCCTACTAGGGTGTCTCTATAGATCCTCTCGCCGAAGTCTCTTAGGGCCTTCCTGCGCTCTGACGCGAGTCTGAGTAGGCTATGCTGTATACCCCTCAGGATAGCGCTGACTAGGGGTGGTTTCCTGAAAATTTCTAGCCTCCAGCCAGTCTCTGCGAGGACCCTATATTTGAGGTGTCTATCATGAAGGTATATGGCCTGCGGGTTCTCTGCGTAGACCCTCACCTCGCCTAGTATCTCGTCGAATTCTATATCCTCCGGAGAGACCTTGGCTCTTTCGGGCAGCACCTCGAGAAGATACTTTATGGTGGCCTCTTTCGGTTTTCTAGATTTAGGATCCGTCCTGACGACTATCCTCTTCCTAAGGCTTTTTGCCAGCTCTTTTATCCTGTTCTCGGCTTCCAGCAGGTACTTCGGGTTTCTCACGTAAACTGCAATCTCTGCCCCTTCAAACTCCACACTGGTTATCTCGGCATTACCTAGCTCTCTGTAAATTTCTAGGATAAGGTGTTTTCTCTCTTCCATCCTGCTCCTGCTGGCCCTAGACCCTAAGGCTTCCATAAATTATTCACCGCTGGCCCTCTCCCATGTTGGAGAATTGCCCTATGCGCGGCTTGCCCAAATGCAGTGCTCCGGGCTACCCCTAGGCTGTGTCTATCTTTATAGGGGGATCCTGATAGTTGTACCCTATCGGGCCTCCAACACCGTGATCACGCTTTGAGGGGTATAAATATTTCCTTATAGTCATTCTTGCCTATGACAACAACGTCTATGCCGTCGCCTGTCCCGGTGTCCCTTAATATGGCCGCCCTCACAGCGTTTGCAGCTATTTTGGTAGCCTCTTCCACACTGGCGTCCTTTCTATAGTTTTCCTCTAGCACTCCATAGGCTACGGGCGAGCCCGAGCCTGTGGCTGCAAACTCCTCCTCTGTTATACTGCCGTAGGGGTCTAGAGTGTAGAGTCTTGGTTTTTCATCGTAGCCGCCGACTAGCAGCTGGACCAGGTATGGGAACCACTTGGAGCTAAAGAGTATGTTAGAGAGGATGGTTGCTAGGCCACGCACCGAGAGCCTCCTTTTAGTCTCTAACTGGTACATCTTGGCTTCTTCCCTTATAATATCTGTGAGGGCCTGGGCGTCGGCTACAAGTCCTGAGAGTGTCATGGCTGCGTAGTCTGTCAGCTTCACTATTTTCTTGACTCTTCTACTAGCTACCAGCATTCCAGCTGTAGCCCTCTTATCGGCTGCTAATACCACGTGGTCCCTGAGAACCATGCCGACGGTCGTTGTGCCGTGTATTACTTTTGGCTCTAGAGGCTCTACTCGCCTCTCTATAGGTCTCTTCCAGGGCCAATAGTCCTCCATGATGGGTTTCCTCCACCAGTAATAACCCAGCCCCGGGGATTTTAAATTAATACCACTCTCCCAGGACCGTATCGACCCCTCTGAAGGGCTTAACAGCGGCTTGAATTAATAACCCTGGCATATAACAATCCACGAGTTAGGGTGGTTGCCTGGATTGGCTGAGAACTCGCTGCATGCCATCGACCTGCCGCGGTCCGTTGTTGTGGGAGCCAGGGTTCTCGACGATATAGGATCCCACCTTGGCAGGATTGGGTTCAGAGACAGTGGGATCCTTGTGGTCACCGGGCCGCACGTGGCTAGGCAGGTGTTTCCTCGGGCCAGGCAAGCGCTTGAGGATTCAGGCTATACTGTATGGCACGAAGTGGTGCTTGACGCTTCAACAAGCACCGCGGCAAGGATAGCCGAGGAGGTTGACAGTGATAGGGTCGACATAATAATGGGTATGGGTGGAGGAAAATCTATAGACGTGGCCAAATACGCCTCTTATGAAGCTAGAAAACCCTTTATCAGCGTTCCCACGGTAGCCAGCCACGACGGGATAACGTCTCCCTTTGCAAGCCTTAAGGGCTTCGAGAGACCCGTATCTAGGAGAGCCAAGGCCCCCGACCTGATAGTTATCGATATAAGCGTCATAGCTTCGGCTCCCAGGCGCTACAATATTGCTGGGTTTGGCGACCTTCTTGGCAAGTATACTGCAGTGCTCGACTGGAGGCTTGCCCACAGACTGAAGGGTGAATACTATGGAGCCTACGCCGCCAGCCTAGCCCTAATGAGCGCCCGCCACGTGTCCCAATATGTAAGCGAGATAGCCCACGGCACCATAGAGGGATACCGGGTGCTTGTAGAAGCCCTCGTTAGCAGTGGGGTGGCCATGTGCATAGCTGGGAGTACAAGACCGGCTAGCGGTTCTGAGCACCTCTTTGCCCACGCTCTAAGCATGACAGCCAAAAATCCCCCACTCCATGGAGAGGCTGTAGGCGTCGGAACCATAATGATGTCATACCTCCATGGGAGGAAATGGAAGAAGATAAGGAGACTACTCAAAAAGGTTGGGGCCCCGGTCACCGCTAAAGAATTGGGGGTGTCAGACGAAGAGATCATAGAAGCTCTAGTCAACGCCGCAAATATACGTCCTGAAAGATATACAATACTCGGGGAGAAAGGGCTAAATCACGCGGCTGCTGAAAGACTAGCAAAAAACACCGGCGTCATATCCTAGGAGAAACAATAAGCCAGAACTCCCACCAGCCCCATATCCTATCGAAGGGCTTTTATTGGGTAGTGAGGGTCTTGGCGTGGCATCGCAGGCCTCATTATACAACAAAGCATATTACAGCGACAACTTCCGTCTGCACGTAGTGTTTAAAGTAGTCAAACAACCGCCAAGACTTTAAATAGAATAGCACGTCATATTATGTGGCTGTCTTGGCGCTACGTATCATTAGATTCTGGGATCTCTGGGATCTTTAAATTTATCTTTAATTAGAGTTAGCCGGAGACCGGTCCTAAGAAGCATAGAAGATCCTTGGGGCTTTTAACTTATTGATAGCTTAAGGCACGCCCTGGGTGGAGGGCCGACTTAGCGGGTTTGAAGCTAAGGAAGAATTGAAAGGAACTCTTAGTTATTCCCCGTATTCCCCCATTTGTTCGAGGACTAGTTCGTAGTAGTCGTCCTTGGCTTGCTCTATTTCCTCTTTGGTGCCACTGGCTCTGCTGGCTCTCGAGACTGTGCCTGTACTTACTACTTTAGCCTTTTTATCGGGCTTTGCGACGGACTTGTATTTTTCTAGTGCCTCCTTAGATGCTCTCTCTTCGTAGCCACAGACGTGGCACTTCAATACTGTCTCATGGTTCTTCTTTACGGGTACCATCATTGCTCCGCACTTGGGACAGAATTTCAAGGTCTTTCACCTCTTACGTACTAGCCATTTAACCCCCTTTCCTTAGCTGTTTCAGTGTTAATAAGCTTTGCTTTTCTCATATTTAAAAGGGGGGACAACGGGGTTTCGTAGACGTTTGGCTGGCTCTACAAGGCGCTTATGGGGAAGCCTGGGCTGGTCCCCCTATATTCTCCCCTAATATTGATCTTGTAGCCGCACCTGGGGCATCTGCCGTTCTTCAGGTCGAACTTGGTAACTAGGAAGCCTTTCCTCTCTATGACCATATAGCCGCACCCGGGACAGTAAGTGTTTTCGAGCGGGTGGCCTGGCACGTTACCTATATACACGTATTTCAGGCCCTCCTCCATGGCTATCTCTGCAAGCCTCTCTAGGGTCTCCACGGGGGTCCATGGAAGGTCCATTAGCTTGTAGTCAGGGTGGAAGCGTAGCAGGTGAAAGGGCGTTTCTGGGCCGAGGTTATCGACTATCCACCTAGCCATCCTCTTTATGTGGCCGGGATCGTCGCCTATTTTGGGGACGACCAAGTTAGTCACCTCTATCCACCACTTCTTATCCCTCATCGCCAGGATTGTCTCGTAGATCAGGTCTGGGTCTCTAACGTTCATTACTTTCAAGTAAAACTCCCTGGCCCCGCCACCCTTGAAGTCGACTGTTGCAGCGTCTATCAGCGAGCCAAGCTCGTCCACGGCCTCTGGCGTGGCGTAGCCGTTAGTTACCATTGTATTGAAGAGCCCCTCCCTCTTGGCCAGTTTAGAGGCGTCTATCATGAATTCTATGAAGATAGTGGGCTCGTTATACGTATAGGTCAAGCCATCGACGCCCAGCTCTAGCGCTTTCCTTATAACCCCCTCAGGTGTAACCCTAAACCCTAGCAGGCCCCTTTCTAGCCTTCTCTGGCTTATCTCCCAGTTCTGGCAGAACTTGCAGAAGAAGTTACACCCCACGGTTGACATGCTGAGCACACTACTTGCAGGGTAGAAGTGCATAAGAGGCTTCTTCTCTATGGGGTCAATGTTTAGCGCCGATAGAAGCCCGTAGACCAGCGTGTATAGCTCTCCACCAATGTTTTTCCTAACACCGCAGACCCCATACTTGCCTGGAGCGATCGGGCACCTCTTATGACACAGGTTACAAACTACCCATCCCTCCCTGCCACTAATAGGCTCCCATAGCTTGGCCTTCCTCACGTTGGGCATCTTGAGCAGGTCTAGCCTCATAGCTCCACCGCGTTGAACCAAACACTAACACCTCTCCTACGCCTAGCTTCCAGGCCCTTCACCCCAACCACGCTATTTCTAGTCGCTCTGAGAGGTATAGCTTTTCCGCAAGAAGGACACCGGGGAGCCGTCGGTGCCAGGGACTCCAGTAACCCATCCCAGCGGGTCACTACTGGCGAGGAACACGAAGGGCATAGAGTGTCCAGCCTTGAATAGGGGCCTGCGTGGATATACACAAAGTCCAGCATAGAGGAGAGTCTCCGGTAGAAGTCTTCGATGCCAGCACCTCCCCCTGGATCCCTGACAATAACGTGTAGGGGGGTCTCTCTCCTAGCCGTCATGAGGCCGGCCACCTCTAGGGCAAGGTCTAAGCTACGTGCATCGGGTATGTGGGCTACGGCCTCGACCCAGGCCCGGCTTTCCAGGGCCTCTTCAAGGTTCCTCGCGGATCTACTCGGGAGGGACTCGTTTGCGAATAGTAGGTCAAATACTATGAAGTCGTAGAAGCTATACTGGGCCTCGTACAGGCCCAGCGTTCTAAGCCCTAGAGGTCTGCGAAGAGTCTCTTTTAAGGCTCGGGGGTCTACGCTCGTCTGGGGTTCGAGACCTTCCAATAACACGACGTCGACTCCCCACATGGAGGCCCTCCATGAGAGCCTCTCGACGGGTACAGGGACACCTGTGGATAGGGAGGCGTCTAGCGTGTCGCATATATCATAGCCTTCGCATTTCGGGGAAGAGCCCTCACTAGAAGCCACCACTAGCCTGAGGGCCCTGCCCCCGACTGCGTAGTGGAAGAGTGGTATGGATTCGACGGGGGCTAGTCCCGCGCCTACAATCCTGAGTCTATATGTCAACCCGGCGACCCCACTATTACCGCTATTACGCTGTTAAGGTTGGATCCTGTGGGGCCAGTCTTGACAAGGGCCCCCACTTTTTCTAGCACGTGTAAGCTATTATTGTTGGCTAGTTCCTGTGCGGGGTCTACCCCTCTTAGCCTGGCCTCGCGGATCATCCTGGGCTCTAGAACCGCGCCCGCGTACTCTGTGAACCCGTCAATCCCGTCAGTATCCATAGCCAGTATAGCAGCCTCATCGCTGACGCCCCACCCTGACAAGTATATGCCCCACGCGAGGGCCAGCTCCATGTTTCTTCCACCCCTGCCTTTACCCCTTACAGTAACCGTTGTCTCGCCGCCCGCTAGTATTGCTGCCGGAGGCTCTAGCGGGTAGCCTCTCTCCAAGGACTCCATAGTCAGCGAGGCTAGCACGTAGCCCACGTGTCTCGACTCTCCTTCAAGCCTACTAGTCAGTACGAGGACCCTATACCCCCACTCTTCCAGCACTTCCCTAAGGTGTTCCAGTACATCAATGTTACGGGCTATCACTTTGTTGAAGGCACGCTTAAAGACTTCAGAGCCAGGTTTGGGGGTCTCAGGCCTTAGACCCTGGGATCCCTCTTCCAGGACCTTCAGCACGCTCTCAGGAACGCTCTCCGTGAGCCCGTAGAGCTCCAAAACATTGATGGCGTCTGAGTAAGTAGTCGGATCAGGGACTGTAGGCCCGGACGCTATGGCGTCTATCCTATCGCCAGGAACGTCGCTGGCATAGAAACCAGCTAGCCTGGAGGGATAGGCTACCTCAGCCAGCCGGCCACCCTTAACCTCTGAGAGATGCTTCCTCACAGTGTTGACCTCTATTATTGAGGCCCCTGAATTGATCAGGAGCCTCGTAGCTTCTACGAGGTCGCCAAGCCCCAGGGACTCCACAGGCTTCTCAACCAGTGAGGAGCCTCCTCCGGATACTAGGAAGACGGAGCAAGACCCTCTAGAGCTCCTAGCCCACTCTATGACAGCCTCTCCAGCTCTGAGGCTCGACTCGTCTGGCACAGGATGACTGGCCTCTAAAACCTCGAGCCCACTAAAACCCCTAGCACTGCTACCTCTAGGTATAACCACAATCCCTCCACTAGGCTCAACGCCAGCATCTAAGAGACCCTTAACCATAGAAACTGCTCCCTTGCCAAAAGCAATGACTACACAGCCGCTAAGGCTCCCATAACTACTAGCATAGGCCAGGACAGCGTCTCTGGTTGCAGTGTCTAGCCTAGAAGCCTTTATAACCCTGTCTACCAAGCTCCTGGCTACTTCGAGGGGCCTAATATTTGGGCTCATTATAATGGTGCCACCAAGATACTAACAAGACAGGCTAGGACTTAAATTGTGAAAACGCCAAGAGTTCTCGCTTATTTGATTATCTAGGTGGTTAGGATAGCTTTTGATTTACTGGCTCTGCATGTTTAGCCTCCTCTCCGGGGCGGCCAGGGCTTAGCTAAGTGATGGCTAAGCCTCGTAAAGCCGCTCTGGCGGCGACTGATAGAGCCTTCACAAGATGATATGGGTTACCGCGCACGGGTAGCCACGCGTTGGGGGGATCCATGTTCCATATTTATTACGTGGTGTTAAGTGCTATATAAACCAGGTTATAGGGCTTGGCGGTGGCTCTTTATGGGCATATTGTATCTGGCCTCCGTAGGGACCAGTATTTTGAGGAATTTCGCTGAGGACAGGGACTATGCTAGTATAGTTGCTGCTCACGAGCACTATGGTATAAGGGACTGGTGGAGGCTTGGTGTCGAGGATCTCAGGAACTCCTATCCTGACGGGCTATTATGCCAAGTCTTTAAAGACGATTCTTTTAGGAGCCTTGCCGTGGGCCTCGAGTCCTTCGTGGATCAGAAACCAAAGGCGTCTTCGGCGGAGCTTAACACTATTTATTCGCTTATGGAGAAGCGTGGCCACAGGCCAGGCGATATAGAGGTTAAGCTCTTATCCACCAGAACATGCAATGCAGTACTCTCAGCTACTCTGATTAAGAGGCACATGGAGAGAGCCGGTTTTAGAGGGGTTGAGATAGAGGTTTTAGGCGAGATTAGCGCGGCTGCTGACTTCCCGAGGCTACTCATAGAGCTAAAAGACACTGTTGGAGGTATAGTGAGGAATCACAAAGATAAAGGAGACCAGGTCTACGTTATAGCTACTGCAGGCTACAAGCCCGAGTCAGCAGCGCTAGCAATAACTGCCCTGATTCACGGCGCAGATGAGGTTGCATACATGCATGAAGCCTTCAAAGAAGTTGTCACGATACCTAGAGAGATACTGTGAAACATGGGAAAACCCCCACACCTTTAGGTGAACGCTCTATAGGCTGTTTCGCCAGTGTCTTGCCTATGGTAAGTCCTACTGTTCCACGGTTCATTGAGTGTTTAGCTGAACATAGACTTTCCCGGCTGGGCTCGGAGCTAGCTGTTAAGCTTCTGCCCCAGAGCCAGAGTCTAACCAGAAGGCAGAGGGTCTTGAAGGCCATGCCTCGAAGTAGTAGAGTCTTAGCTCTCCTGGCTCGTATACTGGTTTAGGTTTACCTATTAGGCGAAGCTTTAAGGAGGCAGTAATTGAGCCCTCTAGTTGTGGGAGGTACTGTTATGCAATTACCTTTCTTTGGATCTCCTCTATTTTCTCGTTGAACTCTTTAAGCCGGCCACGGGCTTGGTCGGCCAGTCTTCTGGGTGATAAGGGTTTTCCTTTTACGTCTGCCGGGGCGTATAGTAGCTTTTCTTCGCCTGAGATCCATACTTCTCTTGGGGCCTTGCCTTGCCTCACATCTTTTATGATCCTCTTGTAGACTGTGACCTCTGGGAACCATAGTGCTTCGAGCCCTGCCTCGCCTGCCCTATAGGAGCCGTAGTGTACGGGGTTTAGGAACTCTTTTGCCGCCTCACAATAGAGGTCTTTCCACCCAGCTCTCCTAGCTATGGCTTCTAACAGGTAGTAGGCACGCCTGGCCAAGAGGGGTCCCTGGCCAAGCCACTCTCTCAGCCTGGCAGAGAAGCCCTCCCACTTGGGGCCCTGGGAGGCTAGTCTAACAGCCTCTTCGACTGCTAGCAGTGCATGGCGTGGGCTGTGGGCTTCAGGGGTATCCAGTGGTGTGTGATAGATCTCTGTGACCCCTTTCGACCATAGGCTGTGGAGGCTTATGGTGGGGATCCCTGCTTTTGCTAGTTGGAAGCTGTCGCATTCGGGGCACTCACAGCACCTCTCTTGTAAGACTGAGCTAGCCACGTACTGTGGGGACCCGGAGATCTTTAAACCACTCATGCCTGCCAGGTCGAAATTGATGTAGACAGCGAAAGAGCACTCTAGGCGTGAGCTGACTAGCTGCTTGGCGTAGAACCTGCTGGCCCAGGCCCAGTACCAGCTTGCTGGTCCAGGGGCTCCTTGCTCCTCGGCTGAGAAGACTAGGAGCCTGGTAGAGAAGCCGTGCTCGCTTAGGGCCAGGGTTGCTAGGATCGCCTGTGCCACTCCCAGGATGTTGTCCTGGAAGCCTGTAAACCACCTGTCATAGTGTGCGCCTACGAGAACCTGTGGTTCCCTGCCCCCGAGATCTACCGATACTATGTAGGCGTGGGACTCTGAGAGTTTTGCACTAGTCTTGACGCTGACCCTGCCCTCCCTTTCAGCTAGTGACCTATAGCCCTGAGGCACGGCGACTACCGGTATAGGCGTGGGGGATCCTGAGGAGGCGCTGTAGCCCCAGGAGCCCTTAGTCACTATAATCCTGGGAACCCTAGACTCCACGAGAAGAGCCTCGGCACCGGCCTCCGAAGCTAGCAGGGCTGCCGGCTCTATGTCGTCCGGGTTGTTGGGCTCTGGAATTATGGCTATCCTTCCTCCTGGGAACCTCCTCCAAGAGAGTGGGTTAGACGGGTCTCCCTCTACATGCGAGACTGGGCCCTCAACGTCGGCCTCGAGGGTGTATGGGAGCATTACTGAGAAGCCTGGCTTAGGCTCGACTTCTACCCACTCGGGGCTCCAGGTCAGAGTCGGCACGCTGATTAGTTCGGCCTTGTGTGACAGGGCTTTTTCAGCTACAGAGGATATTCTTTCTGCCTCGGCTCTCTCCCCAGGGCTTCCCGCTATATGCTGCCTCGAATTGTATAGGCTTGACTGGAGCGATTCAAGCTTCTTTCCCCAGTCCTTGTCCTTCAATGCTCCCATTGATGGTGGCACCCTCAGTGGGCTCCTCGTCTTCATTGCCTTTCAGGGGCTCGGTGTCCACCACATTCATCACATTTTACCCTCACTTAACTATTCTAGGCTAGTAGGACGTATAATACTTAGCAGGCAGCCGGGTCTCCGAGAGTGATGCAGCGTGGAATACTCGCCTTTGAGTGCTGAAAAGGAGAGGCTGATAAGGCTATTGAAGGAGGCTGGGTTCCTTAGATCGGAGAGTGTTGAGAGAGCGTTCAGGCTGGTGCCCCGCGAGGAATTCGTACCGGAGGATCTGAGGAGTCTTGCCTATGCTGACAGGCCCCTGCCGATAGGGTTTGGCCAGACGATAAGCGCTCCCAGTATTGTTGTCTACATGACAGAGCTTCTCGACGCCAGTAGGGGGATGAAGGTCCTGGAGGTTGGTACTGGTTCTGGCTACCAGGCAGCTGTGCTAGCCGAAATAGTGGCGCCGACGGGTGCCCCTAGGACAGAGTGGGGCCATGTGTGGACCATAGAGATCATAGAGGAGCTGGCTGAGAGGGCTAAGAGGAACCTGGAGAGGGCCGGGTACTCTGACAGGGTGACCGTGATAGTCGGTGATGGCAGCAAGGGCTACCCCAGAGAGGCGCCGTACCACAGGATAATGGTCACGGCAGCCTCGCCAGACGTGCCTAGGCCGCTCGTGGGCCAGCTTGTGGTGGGGGGTAGGATGGTGGTGCCTGTAGGGGATCTCGTGTCGCAGACCTTAATGGTTGTAGAGAGGAGACCCGAGGGCATAAAGTCGAAGAGCGTGCTTGACGTGGTCTTTGTCCCGCTGAGGGGTGAGTATGGGTGGAAGAACTACGAGACACGGATGTTTACCTAGCGAGGCCGTGGGTCTCTATAAGGGCGCGTGGCCACGAAAACGTGTCAGCGACTCATAGGACTACTTTCGAGTTGACAAGAGACAATTATCTTACCCCGCGGGGCGACTGCATAATAGGCGTGTCTGCCGACAAGGCTGCAGCCCACTTGCCTCTCTGGTTCAAGGAGTCTGCCCGTAGCCCTGAAGCCCTGGTTGTAGCCTTGATATGCTCTGGGGGGATCTGCGACGCTGTTGTAGGTCGTGGGGATCCTAGAATGAGCCTCGCTGATGAGCGTAGAATTGTGTTTAGGAGAAGCAGGTATGTCGACGCCTCAACCGTCATGATTGAAGCCAGCAAGGCAGCCCGCGACATTAGGAGAGACCTGGTGTCACTGCTGGTAAAGGGTGAGAGGCTCGAGGTTCTCCTCTCAGTTGTCACCCGTAAAGCACGCACGGTGGGGAGGGATTGATTGAGAGCTGGTGCGTTAGGGTTCCCAAGAGCCTGGGAGAGCCTGCCCGGAGGATACTCTACAGGAGAGGGGAGCTGGTGGCTACCCTTAAGCCGAGAGTCGTGGGCGACTATGTCGCGTACCCTGTGGCTTCCGCCGAGAGGGCTAGTTCTATACTCTTGAGTGAGGGCATAGAAGCCGAGCCGTGTAGGGACCTCTTCGAGGAATACAGAAGAGCCAGGGCTGGGCCTGCTCCTAGGGGCTATCTTGTCGTGGGCGATATAGTCTTGTTCAGTGGCAGGCGCGAAGAGCTGGAGGATCTGAGGGAGGCTGCAAGGGTTGTGATGGAGTCCCAGCCTAGGGTTAAGGCTGCCTTTGCTAAGGTAAGGGTTGAGGGGGATTATAGGAGGCCCAGTCTGGTGCACCTCGCAGGGGAGAAGAGGACATGGACCTTACACAAGGAGCACGGCCTTAGGTTCTACGTCGATATTGCAAAGGCCTACTTCAATCCACGCCTAGCCTACGAGCATAGGAGAGTAGCCTCCATGGCTAGTGACGGGGAAAGGGTTCTCGACATGTTCTCGGGAGTAGGCGGCTTCTCCCTGCATATAGCATCGCTGGCAAGGGCTAGGGTGCTGGCTGTCGACCTTAACCCATACGCCGCGGCGTACGCAGCGATCAATGTAGCCCTTAACAGGCGAAGGCTTCGGGGCGAGGTTCTAGTGTTGAGGGCGGACGCCTCTAGGTTACCATCGATCCTACGAGGTGGCTTTACGAGGATCATCATGAATCACCCCACGGCTAGCGTTAAATACTTGGGCCATGCTTGCAGGCTCGCCGCAGACGGGGCCATGGCTCATGTCTATGTGTTCTCGCTGAGCTGGCTGGAAGCCCGTGACACAGTACTCGAGGCCCTTGAGGCTTCAAGCTGCGGCGCTGAGATCCTCGGTGTAAGGGAGGTTCTAGAGTATAGCCAGGACACTTCACTCTACGCGCTAGACGTCAGGCTTATAGGGGCCCCCAAAGCTTAGCCCTTCAAGGTTTATTATCTAAAGAGCCACTATCGTATAAGGGTGAAAGGAGACCGGTATTGGAGGGTCTGATGATCAGGGAAGCAGAGCCGCGCCGAAGCTTCGAGGGCGAGAGGATAGGCCTAGTGGTGAAGCCTAATAGTTCAATAGCCGTTGAGACCGCTGAAAGGATAGCTAGGCTTCTCGAGTCTCTGGGCATAGAGCCGGTAGTGTCAGAGGAAACCAAGTCTAGCTACGAGTCTCTGGGCGCCTATAAGAGCTTCTCCCTGGAAGAGGAGGCCCCGGAAAAAGTGATAGTTGTCGGTGGTGATGGGACGCTGCTACGAACAGTCATGAGGCTAGGCAATCCTAGCACTGTTGTTATGGGGGTCAGGGCGGGTAAGAGAGGGTTCCTGCTAGACGTGGAGCAGTACGAGGTCGAGGCCAGGGTTAAGGATTTCGTGGAGGGCAGGTACGTGGTGGTCGAGCATGGCAGGCTGCAGCCCCTAGTATTCGATAAGGAGCACCACTGTTCTCTGAACGACGTGGTTCTCGTGGGTAAGAATGCCAAGATGGTTAGGCTCTCCGTCTACCTGGACGGCGAGAAAGCGTTAAACATAGACGGGGACGGAGTTATAGTAGCCACGACACTGGGCAGCACTGCTTACAGTCTTAGCGCGGGTGGCCCCATAATAGACCCTCGCCTCGACGCCGTCGTTATAACCCCTCTTAACCCCATACAGCTCCACCTCAGGCCCCTAGTAGTGCCTACAAGCTACACTATAGAGGTCGAGGTCTCTCCTGGGAGCAACGACCTAAGCATAGTTATAGATGGACAGGAGTATTACGACCTCGGTGTGGGGGACGTCGTCTCCATTAGGCGCTGTCCCTGGCCCGCGAGAATAGCTAGGTTCAGGTGGTGGGAGGAGTTCTATGAGAGGCTCTATGCGAGGCTCCTCTCGTACTGGTAGGGTCATAGTTGCAGACACTGGGGCGTTCCTCACGGGGTTCACGCTGTACTCTGGCGCTCCCATAGCAGCGCCTCCTAGCGTGATCGAGGAGGTAAGGGATCCAGAGAGCAGGAAGAGGCTCGAACTGGTCAGGGCGTCGGGCTCACTGCTTGTAGCTGACCCTCCTAGGGCGTATGTGGAGAGAGTTGTTGAGGAAGCCCGTTTGGCGGGGCTGAGTGACAGGCTCAGCAGGGCTGATATAGAAGTGATCGCTGTGGCTCTACACTTGGGGGAGAGGGGGAGAGTGACTCTGGCAACGGACGATTCCGCGGTTAGGAGGCTGGCCCTTAGGCTAGGCATAGAGGTGGCTAGTATAAGGTATAAAAGCCGTAGAAGCAGGGGCTCTTGATAGTCCGGGAGGCCGGAAGCGCCGACATCTAAAATAGCTCCAGACAGCCTGGAAGTATAGTAGCTATTACCGGGTGACGCTTCGTGGCTGGGGAGCCCGTGGTCCTTGTTACAAACGATGACGGTATATACAGTCCTGGCCTGAGGCTGCTCTATGAGGCCGTAGAGCCGCTGGGTAAAGCTATAGTCGTAGCCCCTGATACTCCTAAGAGTGCCAGCGGGCTGGGCATAACCCTCCATAAACCCCTTAGGCTGGAGAAGGTCAGGTACTGGGGTATTGACATCTACACGAGTAATGGGACTCCTAGCGATATAGTCTACTTGGCCCTCACCGAGATCTCGGAGAGGATAGACCTAGTAGTCTCGGGGGTAAACGTCGGCGACAACACTAGTGTACAAGTCATACTCTCAAGCGGCACCGTGGGCGCCGCCGCCCAGGCAGCACTTCTAGGCATACCAGCCATAGCCTTCTCGGCTGATGTAGACGAACCCTCCGACTTCGAGGACAGCCAGTACTATAATGCCCTGCTCAGAGCCATTAGGGCCCTCTCAAGGCTTGTACTGGAAGAGGGGATCCCTGGAGGCGCGGATCTCTTAAGCGTGAACTTCCCGCGCAAGATAGGCAGGAACACGGAGGTAAGAGTGGCTCTGCCAGCACTACTGAAATACAGGCAGAGAGTGGAGGTTAACGTGGATCCCAGGGGTAAGAAGTACTACTGGATATACGGGGAGATCGTGACCTCGGAAGAGAACACTGACGTGGGCCTCGTCAAGAAGGGCCACATAGTGGTGACCCCCCTCAAACTGTCCCTGACCCCCTGCAACCGTGAAGCCGTGGAAGAGACGAAGCGCATGGTCGACAGGTTGAAGCCGCTTTTCCCAGAGGGAGAGGTGGCGCCCTGAAGCCGTGGAGACTATATGCCTATAACGGGTGTATCGCCGAACATTCCAAGCCTGACCTTGTCGCCTGGCTCTACCCCCTCGACTGGAACTATTCTAACGCCTAGGGGCCTATCCTTGGCCATCGAGTAGGCGGCCGTCTCTAGTATCAGGCCTGCAACCCCGTCTATGCTGTATGGCACCACTGCAAGGTCTAGCCCTGCGACGCAGGCTCCCGCAAGCCTGGCAAGATCCCTGGCCCTGACATCGCCCTCGCTAACCCTGGCCTTGAGCTTCAGGTCTTCGCCTACTGGTAGCTGGACCTCGTTAAAGCCTACAGTCCTGAATTCCCTGGAAACCCTTCTTATAGCCTGGTTGACTAGAGAGACCCCGATGGCGAAGCCCGGGCTCGGCATTCTAACGCCTGCCACAGTCTCGGCCAGGCCGAGGCTGGAGTCCTCCATCCAGGGGGCCACGCTTAGGTCTACTCCCTCAAACCGCGCTCCAAGGAGTTTGGACGCTTTCTCTCCGAGCCTTGTAGCTGCTGAGGCTGCTGTTCTCAGGGCCTTCTCAATCCCTGGCAGTCCCTCCTTTCTATATGCCTCGGCCAGGTATGAGGGGTAGGTTAGGGAGATGCTGAGGCCCAGCTCGTCCCCTTGGGACCAGCTGAGAGGATAGTAGGGGGTTGTTAGGGGCCGGCCGAGCACGTTGACCCCCACCTTGGTCGCATAGACGGGATCCTCCTCGGCCAGGGCGTGGACAAGCCTTGAAACCCTCCTAGCGGAATCCCAGTCTGGGGCTTCTAGTGGAACAGCCAGGTATAGGCCGTTGCTTGCAGCCTCCATAACAACTTCCTCCCCCGCCCCGGCTTTTAGGCTAACATAGCCGATGGACACTATGATCCTTTCCTCAGCCAGCCTATCGACTGCCGATGAAGCCTCCTCGAGTAGACTTGCCGAGCCGTCTGGCAGTGTGAGCCTTGCGGAGAACACCTCAAAACCCTCAGAGAGGACCATATCCTTGGCCTCAGCCAGCTTCGTCGCCAGGTCTTCCACGTAGCCCCAGCCCGACTCCTCTAAGCCACGCTTATCCACGTGAAGCGTAAGACTCCTCACGGAGAACCTAGCCTGGCCCACTATGCAACACCTTTTTGCCAGGGGAAGTACTGGGCGCGAGCGCATATTAACGCTTGCCAGCGCGGGGCCCTCCGAACTAGGATTGTAGAGTTTTAAAGGGAAGGCCGGGAGAGGCCTGCTCATCCAAGGCCAAGGAACCCCCCGACCCGGGAGTGTCGCAGGCCTACCCATGGGACTTCCTAGGAATATTGAGGTCTAATATTTGGTGAGCTTCCCTCACATTTATAGAAGGTTCTGGTATTAAGCCTCTAGGATGCTAAAAACGTATGGATCCCAGGATTGGTGCGCGGGGGTTGGCTGTATCGAAGGTATTAGTGGTTGACGGCTACAACGATGAGCCTGGAGGGCTCGGCGTCCCACCGTATATAGACGTGTATCCGAGGTATATCGCTGGTGCTATATGGCTTCACGATAGAAGCGCTAGGATCGACTATGTCACTGTTGACGAGCTCAGACGCAGCCCCACGTTATGGTTCTCCCGTGCCCGCGGCTATGACGTGGTCGTCTTCATAGCCGGCGTCGTCGTGCCCGGCAGGTATATAGGTGCAAGGCCTGCCACAGCCGAGGAGCTTGTCGAGTGGGTCGGCGCGTTTGAGGGCCCCCTGAAGGTTCTCGTGGGGCCCGCAGCCAAGTGGGGCATGGGTCTTGAGGGTGGGAGGCCTGCTTACCCGCCATGGCAGCTGAAGAAGGCCGGTTTCGATGTCCTTGTTACCGGGGATGTCGAGGAGTACTTCTACGACCTGGCCAGGCACGGGCCCGAGAAGGCCTCGCCCTACAGGGTTAGAAGCGACTATAGGCTCGTGGACCTAGTGGCTAGGCTGGGAGCTAGGATCGTCGAACAACACCCCAACTATGGGAGGAACCTCATAGCAGAGATAGAGACGTATAGGGGTTGTGCTAGGTGGGTTAGCGGGGGGTGCAGTTTCTGCGTTGAACCCCTCAGGGGGAGGCCTATAGGGAGGAGCCCCGAAGGCATAGTCTCTGAGGTTGAAGCCCTCTACATGGCTGGCGTGAGGAATTTCAGGCTGGGCAGGCAGGCAGACATACTGGTTTACGGGTCAGAAAGACTTGGAGCCGACGAGTGGCCCGTGCCCTCACCTGTGGAGCTTAGGAGGCTCTTCCACGGGATAAGGTCTAGAGCCCCGGGGCTGGAGGTTCTGCACATAGACAACGTGAACCCGGGAACCCTTGCAAGGTACCCCAGGGAGGGTCTTGAGGCCCTAAAGGTCATAGTGGAGTACCACACGCCTGGAGACGTTGCAGCCATGGGCGTGGAGACTGCCGACGAGAGGGTTGCAAGTATAAACAACCTGAACACAAGCCCCGAGGAAGCCCTCGAGGCGATAAGGCTGGTTAACAAGGTGGGGTCGGCTAGGGGCTACAACGGCATGCCAGAACTACTGCCGGGGGTCAACTTCGTCCTAGGACTCCCGGGAGAGACTAGGGAGACCTACGAGAAGAACAGGGAGTTCCTTGAAGCCATACTCAGGGAGGGCCTACTGGTTAGGAGGGTCAATGTTAGGAAGATCATGGTGATACCGCTGACAAGAGCCTCGAAGATGGGTGCAGGCCTCGACGGCAAGAGGCTAGCACTAGCCAGGTCGTTCACCAGGTGGGTTAGGGACAGGTTCGACAGGGAGATGCTCCGGAGAATAGCCCCGAGGGGCACAACACTCGCCAAGCTATGGGTGGAGGAGTGCCACAAGGGCTACTGCTATGCTAGGCAGGTAGGCAGCTACCCCCTAATGGTTCTGATACCATGCAGCCTCGAGGAAGGAGCCCTCCTCGAGAATGTAGTAGTGACTGGTGTACACTCAGGGCGCTCGCTCGAGGGACTACCAGTACCCATATCGCCAGAAAGTAGCCTAAGAGCTCTCTCAAGGCTATTGGGCAGGAGCAGGGCCTTGGAAGCTAAAAGCGGAAAGCCAGAGTCCTGGCCCCTGTCAAGGAAAGGTGTAAAATGCTTGTAGAAAACGCGCCCACGAGCCTGTGCACAGTATTTATACCCTCTAACCATAAACGATGGCTCTAGCGGGACAACCAGTATAGCCTGGCAGGCCCCATATAATATTCAAGGGTGCCCCTGGCAGTGTCCAGCTTCTACAAAGTAAAACCAGGCCACACTAAACACGGCAAACCCACAATAGGGCTCCTGGAATCACTCTCGCTCTACGCCAGGCTGAGGCACGGACTAGCCCCAGAGAAACTGGCCCATGAGGATCCATGTATAGCCACGAAAATAGCCGTAAGCTACCTCAAGGAACTAGGCTACCACGAATCCACGCTAAAACTATTCAACGGAAAAACCATGCCAGTATGCACAGAAACCATTAACCCCAACACGTAGCCATCTCCACACATTAGCACAGCGCTCCCTAACAATACGGCGCCCGATAGTAGAACCCCTCAACTCCCCTTCCATAGGCATTGGAGGCTATACACGGCAGAACAGGCAATATTAACAAGTAATAACTAGTATTAATCGGGTATTATTGCCGTCCTCATGCCATCAGTCTATCCGATATTCTTGTCCCTGGAACCTAGGAAACAATAGTAGCGTGACAAGCATGAATACTTTTATTACGTTAAACCAATCCTAATAATGCATGGCCAAAAGTGCGAGTCTCTGGGGTGGATGGGTAGTGAGGCCTTTGGCTAGGATGGGTGTTCAGACTCTAGTGGCTGTCATACTCCTGACCCTCGTAGTGGCGACTGCTGCCATAGCGATCTACACCTGGCTCAGCGGCGTCACCTCCACAAGCCCTACTGAG
>WANR01000031.1 GCA_015521705.1 Desulfurococcales archaeon | reverse complement strand
TTCTAAGATCTCCTACTATATTCCATTTAGTTGGAATATAATGATAATATTTGAACTCTAAACAGTACAAAAATGATGGATAATCTTTAACAATAATCAAATCTATTTCTGGGAGCCAATTCCTGCCTCTATGGAGTCTACTTCGTAGAGCCTTCACTGCTATATTGAGGTTATCATAAAAATCGGCTATCATTTTGAAATTATCTGGTTTTAACCTGTAATTTACATGCAAATGTGCTCTTAAATTCTCTTCCTCCATATATTTTAATAAAATATGAGAAAACCTCATGACAAGATCAAGCTCGTGCCACACGTATCCCCATAATCCATATGCTATATCTAGTAAATTCTTATTTCTTTTAATGTGGCCAATATCTGTTAGTGTTAGAAGCCTGCACCAGTCACGGCTCCTCACAATATACCAATTCACTAATTCTCTCCAAGTGCTAGTCATTAGGGCTTGCGAAACCACTATCATCCACCATAGACTCACATATATTAATTAATCCAGCAAACATAGACAGTTCAGCTGGCTTCCTCCAGAATCTTTATGATCATCGTGGAACACTCCTACCACATGCTGAAACCTTATATATAACATGGAGAAAATAGCCTTGATCAGGTGAGCTGGGATCGTTCGAGAAGAATGATTGGATTAGAGACATGTTCGTGGATAAGGCTCACCTCTTCCTATTAGTCCTGAGGCACATGTATGAGTCTGGTGTTAAGGATGCCGATAATCTAGTTAGATTATTAGAGAAGCACGGGATACAGAAAGGATCAGAGATCCTAGAGTTAGGGTGCGGGATAGGAAGAGTTGCAATACCTCTGACTAAGAAGGGCTACAAGGTTACGTGTCTAGACGTATCGGAAACATTTATCGATGAAGCTCGGAGCCGAGCGCGGGAGGAGGGAGTAGCGGATTCGCTGAAAACTGTCGTGGCAGACGCGTGGAGGATAGATGAGATCTTCCCGGAAAATCGGTTCGACGCTGTGTACATTATATGGACTACGCTCATAGGATACCATAAAGAGAAGGAGAAGGACCTGGAACTGCTAAGAAAGATTCACCGAATAACGAAGCCCAATGGCCTATTAGCCATTCTTAGAACCGTGAGCAAAGACCTTGTACTAGCAAGAAGAACATGCCAAGAGGGCGACGCACCAATAGTCTCTGAGTCTGGTAACATAGTAGTGATAGAGCGGCCTGAGTTCGATGGCATAAACTCGTTACTGAAGAACACGTGGGAGTACTACGAGCGGGTCAACAGGGATCTCAAATTCCTAGGAGAGCATAGGTTCACCCTCCGAATATACTCCATTAATGAGCTAGTCGAGCTAGCAAGCGAGTCCGGGTGGGTGCTGGAGGCGGCATACCACGACCTAGCCGAGCTCAAGGAATACATACCAGGAAGAAGTGGTATCAACATTGTGTTGAGAAAACCTGCCTAGGTTTAAGCCTGGCTTCTGGATTGGATTAGTAATAAGACGTATTAATGCATGTACTCAATTGTATTACTTGGTGTCGTCTATGAGTGTAACACTAACTGTTAGGATTCCTAGGGAGTTAAAAGAGAGAATGTCCAGGCTAGGTGTTAACTGGAGCGAGGAGATACGGAGGTTCCTAGAAAAGAGAGTGGCACAGCTCGAAGCTCTACAAGCGTTAGAGGATATTGAGAGGAGGGCTTTGGGTCGTAGGGTTAAAGTTGATAGTACTAGGTTGATCCGCGAAGATAGGTGGGGCCATTGAGCCTTGTCATGGACGCTTCTGCACTAGTCAAGATAGTTATCGAGGAGGAAATGTCCGGAGAGGCTAGAAGGGTATTAAGAGAAGCACTAGCTAGCGGCTATGAGGTTAACGTGCCGGAGATAGCGTTAGCCGAGGTTCTAAATGCCCTCTGGAGGCATAGAGTTATGATCCAAGACTTAAGCGAGGAGGAGTTTAAGGGTGCCCTGGAGGACGTTCTGATTCTGTGGAGTAAACTATCTGTGCATAAAACCTATATGCTGGCACGGCAAGCAATAGACATAGCCGTAAAGCATAGAATCACTGTCTACGACGCATTATACCTAGCCCTGGCAGCGATCACAAACTCTGTCCTTCTAACCTTTGATAAAGAACTAAAAAGAATAGCCGAAGAACTAGGCATAACTACGTCACCAGAAACTATGTGAATGCTCTCAAAGAGTCTCGCCGGGCACCTAGTTTCCTGCTCCAGTAAACTCTAAAACCTTTATCCTCTATGAGGTGAGAAGTGATTCTAGGTGGAGGCCAGACTGGTGAAGCGTCATTGGATGCTATTTTAGTTAGTGATCTAACAAAGGTCTATCCTGGAGGGTTTGTGGGTGTTAGCGGCGTTTCTTTTAGGGTAGAGGAGGGGGAGATATACTGTCTTATCGGGCCCAATGGTAGCGGGAAGACGACTACTTTGAGGATAGTTTCTACAGTATTGAAGCCTACTAGTGGCCGTGTGGAGATTTGTGGGGTCGACGCTCTAAAAAACCCTCTGGAGGCTAGAAGGCTTATCTCCTACCTTCCCGAGGAGGCTGGAGGCTATGAGGATCTCACAGGGAGGGAGTTTATAGAGTTCTTCGTCAGGCTCAGGCTTAAGGGGTCCGACGCGGTTGAGGCTATCGAGGAGGCCTACAAGATCTCGGGCCTCGGAGACGCTTTGAAGCGCAAGGTCAAGACTTACAGTAAGGGTATGAGAAGGCTACTCGCGCTATCCGCAGTGCTCTCTGTAGAGCCTAGGGTTGCGATACTAGACGAGCCGACCGCAGGGCTTGATGTTGAGAGGAGCCTCTTCATCAGGGATACCATTAAAGGCTATAATAAAAGCCGTGGAGTTTCTATGCTCTTGAGCAGCCATAACATGCTAGAGGTCGAATACCTCTGCGACAGAGTAGGCATAATATATAAGGGCAGGATTGTAGCGGAAGGCGGCGTGAAGGAGCTTAAAGAGGAGTACGGGGCTAGGAACCTCGAGGAGGTTTTCGTCAGAGCCGCTGGGGGGTCTATAGGCTTTGAACAGGGTGCTAGTGGTTAAGGAGCTTAAAGGGTTTCTAAAGAACCCCCAGTTCATAGCCTCTGTATTGTTGATGCCGATAATATTCGTGGCTATGGGAGAGGCGACGGCCTACGGCGTTGAAAAGGCTAGGGAGCTACGAGAGCAGGGCCTGATGATTCTAGACATGGATAACACGAATTACTCGAAACTCCTAGTATACTACCTGCAGGTCTTCGCCGGAGCTAAACCCGTTGATTCCAGGCCTCAAGAGCTCCCTCCCGGCAGCGTGCTTCTAGTCATACCTAGAGGCTTTGGCCAGGCCATCGAGGATGCTCTAAGAGGCGGCAAGGCTATAGTAGAGGTAGGTGTTGAGGCTAGCATTCAGTCCATCAGCCTCTCAGGGCTAGCCCCTATAGAAGCCTCTTCCAGACTGATCCCAAAGATAAGCGAGTTCGTCAGGAACATGCTCCTAGAATATATGGGAATAGAGCCCGGAGACCTGGACAGGGTCTCCATCGTCCCAGACGCCAGGGTATACATCGGCAGCCGGGAGCTCAGACTCGGGGAAGCTACAGGCATAGTAAACTCTCTCACCCTCAGCTACTTCGTTATACTCATACTTATCGCCTTATCTGCACAGTTTGCAACACTCTCCATGGCCCAGGAGAAGGAGCAGAAGACCTTCGAAATGCTACTAGCACAGCCTATTTCAAGGTCTCATATAGGGGTTGCCAAGATAATTGCGGTAATCACGGTTAGCCTTATAGAGGCTTTGGTGTTTGCCCTAGCATGGTATTATTACCTGAGCAGCGCCAGGGCTGTTGGGCCAGAGGCTCCTGGAGAAGGCTCAATAGCGGGGGGAAGCCTATTACGAATATTCCTGGATATGATCGGCGGTGGGGGCTTGGCCTTATTTATAGCGTCGATAACCCTCTCCATGTTTGCAGCGTCTATACTAGGGCTCGTACTGGGGGGTCTGGCGCGCGACACTAAAACTGCAGGCGTCTTTATAGGACCACTATGGATAATAACGATGTTTACAGGCATAGCCGCCCAGTTCACCGGGTTGCCTAGCGGCGCGCTACCACTCCTACTCATGGGCCTCCTAGTGATACCGGGGCCCCTGGCCATAATGAATAGTGCTCTCAA
Source organism: Desulfurococcales archaeon (assembly GCA_015521705.1). Lineage (GTDB taxonomy): Archaea > Thermoproteota > Thermoprotei_A > Sulfolobales > Acidilobaceae > S141-84. The sequence goes on along the minus strand of WANR01000031.1, from coordinate 78,432 downwards.
GGGTTCGCTAGGGCTTGCCGCCGGCATCCTAGCCCTCGAGGCAGTAACCACTATTTTGCTACTAGCGCTTCTAGCAAGGTTCCTTAATTCCGACGTTATAGTTACAGGGCTACGTTTTAGGGGGCCCAGAGGACGATCCTAGGGAAAGACTTTATGAAGGTAATAGATATATTTCTACCAAATACTATCCAGCCCTTGGATGCCTAGAATGGCTCATTTGAGGCGGAAAGAAAGGGTAGAGGAGCTGAGAAAGCGCGTAGTAGAGGGGTCGGTGCTAGGATCGATCTTTACACTAGCAGGCCCCATAGTGGCTGCTAGGCTCCTGGGATCCATACAGGAATCCGTGGACGCCATATTTCTGGGCCGCGTGGGCACTGAAGACCTGGCGGCTCCTGCAGCAGCCTCCACGATCTTCTGGCTTTTCATGGGCCTCAACTTTGGCGTGTCCACGGCACTTCTATCGCTTATATCCCAGCACGTGGGTGCCAGGAGGTATGATGAAGCAGCAAGAATAGCAGGGCAAGTATGGACACTCTCCATTCTACTAGGCTGTCTCGGGGCCCTAGCCCTGATAGTTGTGGCGCCCCTGGTGTACAGGCTACAGGGCATACCACCGGGGGTTTACGAGCTCGCCGTAGCCTACATCATTATAAACTCGGTATCTCTCCCCTTCATGTTCACAATGTTCTTTTTCAACGGGCTCTCAGGATCTATGGGTGACACCAGGAAACCCTTCATAGTATCTTCGGTCTCGTCCTTGCTGAACATAGTTTTAGATCCCATACTCATTTTCGGCCTAGGACCGTTTCCCCGGATGGAGGTCATCGGAGCAGCCCTGGCCACAGCTGTTTCGAGGATAGCTGCAAGCGGGCTCGCCATATATATGCTTCTTTCGGGAACCGTCGGGCTCAGAGTAGTGCCCCAGAGGCCGAGCAGCGAGCTAGTTAAGGTCGTGACCCGTATTGGGGGGCCTGTGGCCCTCCAAAGGATTGCCGAGAGTTCTGGCTTTCTGTTCATGATGGGCATAGTGGCTAGGCTGGGGGCTACTGTGATAGCAGCTTATAACATCTCGCTGGCTATTCTCCACGTGTTCCAGTCCATAACGTTCGGCCTCAACATCTCCATGGCCACAGTTGTGGGCCAGAACCTGGGGGCAGGCCTCGTGGATAGGGCTAGAAGCGCCGCTACCAGGGGGGCTGGCGTGGTCTTTCTGGTACTATCAATGGGGAGCGCCCTGGTATATATTGCCCGCGACCATGTCATAGGAGTCTTCACTAATATAGAGGACGTGAAAGCTGTCAGCAATAGAATGCTCGAGGTAGTAGCTCTAGGGATGCCATTTCTCGGCCTCTACTTCTTATCCAATGGGGTTGCGAGAGGCAGCGGCTATACAGGCCTCGTATCACTTATAGGCATATCGAGGCTATGGCTGGTCAGAATCCCCCTAGCATATATACTAGTCTATATCCTAGGCATTGGAGACCTGGGCATTTGGTGGAGCATGACACTCAGCAACATAGTGGCTGGAAGCCTTGGCATTTCGTGGGTCTTGAGAGGCAGCTGGAGCAGGCCCGCGGCCCTAGAGCTGCTCTCTGGGAAAGACAAGAACCTTAAACTGTAGCTTCCAACCAGGCCAGCTTCTCAACTATTTAAATCCTAGCCCAAAAAGCCAGGAGAATATCTCACGATCCAGCCCAGCTTTCGGGCAACAATCTTTAACGGTGGACACGTTTAGAGATTTTGGGTGGAGTTTATGCGCCTGCTAGTTGCCGATACCCACTCCCATAGCAATCCTATCAGAGGGCTTGGCGCCTCTAGGATAGCTGAGAGGTTTAAGAAAGAAGGTGGATGGTTCATGGCCCTCGTATCCCTCTCTCCATGGGCTTATAATATTGACTTTGAAGGATTTGAGTCCTACGTGAAAGTGGTAGATCTCCACCTGAGGGAATGTAAGGAGGCAGAGGAGGAAGGGCTCAAGATTGCGTGCCTAGCTGGCTTCCACCCAGCCGACGTTGACAGGCTTATAGACAAGTATAGGATTGAACCAGGCAACGTTCTAGAGCTCGGGCTGAGAGTTGTAGAGTACCTGGAGAACCTGTGCAGGGAAGGCGTTCTAGATGGAATAGGCGAGGTTGGCAGGCAACACTACAAGACTTCGCCGGAAAGGGTGCTTATAGCTAGTGCAATAATGGAGAGAGCCATGCAGGCGGCCAGAGACTATGGGTGCATAATCCATCTACACCTAGAGAATAGCGGCAAGATAACCGTGGAGCTCGTAGACAGAGCCTATAGAAGGCTAGGAGCAGATAACAAGGCTACATCAAGGATAGTCTTTCACCATGCCAACCCGAAAACAGCCATGGAAGCCATAGCTAGGGGGTATTCAGCCAGCGTGCCGGGTATACCTAGACTAGTAGAGGCCGCAATATCTAGGCTAGAGCCCTCTTTCACGCTGGAAAGCGACCACATAGACGACCCTTACAGGCCAGGCACGGTAACTTACCCCTGGGACATGGCGTTACTCCTCAAGAGGCTCCTGGAGAGAGGCGTTGTGGATTCAAGCTACTTGGAGAAGATAAACGTTGACCTTGTCGAGAAGATCTACAAGGTTTCCCCGTGAACGCGTCTCAGCTAGTAAACTCTATAACTTTAAGTGCCTCTGACTCCTCGAGCTTTTTAACAGCCAAGTACCTGTACGAAACCTTTTGCAGGTAAGGGTTGTGCCCCATAACCATTACCGAGTGCAGCCTGAACTTGCCCCGCTTGATTATCCTATTCATCTGGTCTATAGAGATCCTGTCCTCACCGTCAGTTATTAAGACAACATCGTTTATCCTATCCCTGCCAGTTCTAAGGTTGGCCAAGTCCTCCGCAGCTATCGCAGCGGCTCTCGTAATATCTGTCCCACCCCCCGCCTTTACCCTGGCTAAGTAGGACAATAGTTTGAGGATGTCGCTTGGCTTCGATCTGGGCCTGAGCATTATAGGGTTATAGACCATGGAGTCGAAGAAGCGGGCATAGAAGATCCTGCTTTCCTCTACAGCTTTTTTAAAGAGGGCCACAGCTACTGCCCTAGCCCAGTCTATCTTAGTGCCGACCATGCTACCGCTCTTGTCGAGGAGCACATACAGTGGCCCCCTAGTCGCCTGCAGGACTTTCTGGTATAGGAGTAGCTTGCTGTTGGCCAGAGAGGCGAGGAAATAGTCGTCAGGCAAGGCTATCTGAGAGTGGTGAACCCTTTCAAGGTCGTTACCATACTCTACGCCCTCTAGCCAGCCCTTGGAGTACCTCTGAACCCTCTTGCTCTTCGAGACTGAGAACTTTATGCCTTCAACCTTTTCCAGGATCCTGGAAATATCGGTCTCCCTGGCCAGCCTCATGACCATCTCAGCGCTCTCGTCGAACTCTAGGATCGATGATCTCCCAGCGCCTACTCTAGACATTACCTGTTTGAGGCTTTTAGCCGTCTTAGAATTCCTCTCAGCCTCCTCTAAAGCTTTGTTAACTGCCTCCATTATCTTCTCGCTGGAGACGTTATCGCGGGCTCCTTCACCTTTCCTCTCCCCTTCGCCTTTCCCTTTCCTAGATCCTTGGGCTGTCCTCTGGGTCATCGACGTCATAGCTGATGCTAGCCTCTCCACGAAAGAGGCTGCAGCAACCACGCTTGTCAAAGAATCTGCCACTGTGTATGGTTTGACTTTCCACAGGTTAACGTTTGAGACAAGAGATGATACTACTGAGGCCCTGAAGCTCTCAGCCTGGTCTCCCTGCTCGATGCTCTTGGTAGCCTCTTTTACTACTGGTATGGGGTAGTAGAAGGAGTAGAAAATGTCTACAGCCAGCTCAGGCGTGATAATATCTGGCAGCTTGTCTCCACGAAGCTTTGATGCCAGCCTTAGAACCTTGTCTGCCCTGTACAGCTTCACCTCATCTATGAGGCCTACTCCCTCTATTAGGCTTTCTTTCACCATGGACACCTACATGTTGAGCTTGGCCATTATTTCCTGTAGTGTATCGTCTATCTTCTCTATGAGCTCGTCTGCTATGCTTATGACGTCTTCGTCCTCGAAGTCCCGTATAAGGTTCATTATCCTGTTCCTAGTGTTCTTCAGGCTCCTATAGTACTCTGTCAATCTTGGGTCGAAGTGTTGGACTTTCTCCACAGCCTTCCTGGCTATCAGTATGTTGCTCCTTATCTCCTCCAGCTCTCTGAGAACCCTCTCCTTAGTCCTAAGCTCCTCCATTAATATGACGTTTATCTTGTCGAAGTCCTCTACATCCTTAGGCACTGTGTACTTGAGGACTATTAGGTCGTCCTCATTAGCCTTCTCCCTGCCGTAGAGGAGCGCATGGGCAGCTATAGCTTTCAGTATCTTACCCTTTCTCCTGTCAGTGACGTAGAGACCCTTCTCCTGGAGTACTAGGAAAAGCTTTATGAGCCGAGGCTTGATTACTGACAGGTCTATAGTGAATACTGCCTTATGGATCTCTCTCAAAGTATTCATATCCATCACGGGCTCAACGCTCGACTCCTCTCCTTTCTCGAGTTTCCATGAATAGTCTAGTAGCTTGTTCCAGTTGTCTGCCTCAAGTGGTTTGACGTGTTGCCTGAAGAGGAACCTATCGTAAAGAGCCTCCAGCTCGGGTTCCTCCGGTGGCCTATTAGAAGCCCCTATGAGCGACCACAAGGGGACCCTGATTTCGGTGTATCCATCGTACAAGATCCTCTCTTGCATGATGCTGAGAAGCGAGTTGAGGACTGCACTATTAGCGTTAAATATCTCGTCGAGAAACGCTATGTCGGCCTCGGGCAGCTTGCCCACAGTGACCCTCTTGTATAAGCCCTCCCTCAGCCCTTTAATGTCTAGAGGCCCGAAGAGCTCCCCAGGCTCGGTGAACTTTGTCAACAAGTATTTGAAGAACCTGGCCTCTAACAGCTCAGAGGCCCTCCTAACCATGGCGCTCTTGGCTGTCCCAGGCTCTCCTATGAGGACCGCATGCTCGCCACTCACGAGAGCTAACGTTATTATAAGGGCTTCCTCGTGTCTTCCGACGAATGGTTTCTCTAGTTCGTCGAGAAACCTCAGGGAGAGATCCGATGCCTGTTTAATATTAATGGGCAAGCCTTAAACCCCGGGATACTTGTATCGCCTTTTTCCTTGTTATCAGTTATAAGGGATTCAGTCAAGCCCAGGCTTTAAGCTTTTACCCGTAAAAACGGGAAGTTTAGACTCAAATACCAGTGAACAGGGGCCCTAGTCCACGGTTGCTCTCCTACCCACGGGGAATATAAGCATGGGTATCTCTATAACGCAATCTATGCCGAGGAGCCTGCAGATGTCTTCATCGTAGAAGGCGCCTACAGCCGTCGTGGCCAGGCCTAGGGCTTCTACTGCTATGTAAACGTTCTCCCCGGCAAAGCCCACGTCCCAGTGGACGTATCTATAGCTCCTATGCCCGTATTTAGACGCGGTTCGGGGGTACACGGCTGTTAGGACTAGGTTGAACGAGGCCTCCAGAACGTGCTCCTGGTCGAGAGCCGCACGGTATAGGTCCTCTGAGAAGTCGCCCCTCCTGATCTCTACAAGGCTGTGATTAAACGCGTTATAATAATAGATGCCCTGTGCGATCCCTTCTATGTTATTAGCAACAACATACGCCTCTACAGGCTGTAAAGCGCCAGCGCTAGGATAGCTCCTCTTGGGGCCACCCCACCAAGCTCTTCCAGTAACGCCTACGGAATAGAAGAGTATGGTGGCCAGCTCGACTTTCCTAACGGGTTCACCAGTATACTCCCTCCTGCTCCTCCTATTCCTTATAGCCCAGAAGGAATCGACCCCAGACGTTTCAAGGGGAGGAGGCAGCCTTGTCTCAGCTCCACCATACCTTTTATGATAGGCCTCATAGCCCTGCGGCAGCCTGTAGCTCAGCCTTCCACCATAATAGTCGTGTGAGAGCTGGGAGGCTGCGTGGTATATCAGGGCCGGATCCCTGTATTTGACTGCGAGCCTCAAGCCCTCCACTAGCCTTTCAGCCTCTTTCCTGTCCATGTGCTCTAGGAGGGCTTGGAGGAGCCTGTGGACCTTGTTACCAAGGTCCCGTGCCAAGTTCTAACACCAACTATGACTCTACAAATAATTTTAAATATTAAGGGGACCCCCAATTATTTGGCCCTCCCTTCCCCCGGAGGGGGTTACGCTATGGTGCGGGGCGAGCCGGGAGGCGTCAGAATAGCTGCATGGCTTATCATAGTAGCCTTGATAGCCCCGTTTATGGCTTCCAGCGCTGCCTCGGAAGAGAACGTTCTTAAGGTCCTGAACTACAGCGAGTACATAGACCCGGAGGTTTTGAAGATTTTCGAGGAGATGACGGGGATAAGAGTTGTCTACGACGAGTTTGAGGCGGCCGAAGAAGCCTGGGCTAAACTGAAGGTGGGCGGTGCAGGTTACGACCTAATAATCATAGCTCATAGCTACGTCCAGCTCGCCATAGACCAGGGCCTTGTGAGGAAGATCGATAAGTCCATGATACCAAACCTGGCCAACTTAGACCCCCTAATAGCCGGGCATCCCGCAGACCCCAGGCAGGACTATGCAGTACCCTACATGTGGGGCACCACTGGAATAGCCTATGTAGAGGGCTGCGTGGCGGATCCGCCAAGATCGTGGAGACAGCTATTCGACGAGGACTACATATCGAGGTACAGTGGTAAGGTCTCGCTATTATCGGAGTTCTCTGAAGTTTTCGAGGCCGCCATGATAGCCCTTGGATACGACCCGTCTGTGAGGGACAACTGGAACGGCGAGGTTGCAAGAGAAGTGGCTAGACTAGTGGGTTCGATAAAGGAGCACCTGGTGGGCTTCTACGGGGCCAGCGAGTATATGCCCGCCCTAGCCAACGAGCAGATTTGCATAGCCCAGGCATGGAACGGGGACGTCCTGGTCGTGAGGGAGGAGAATCCTAGGGTCAACTATGTAACGCCGGAGGACGGAACACTCTTCTGGGTCGACTACATGCTGATCCCAAGAGACGCAGAAAACGTGGAGGCCGCCCATAAGTTCATAAACTTCCTCCTGGACCCCGAAATTGCTGCCAGGAATGTCAAGTTCGTCTGGTACGCGGCCTCGATCAAGAAGGACCTGCTAGTCGACCTGGCAGAGTCGACGGGGGACTCGGAGCTCATGGAAATACTCGAAGACCCCCTTGTGTATCCCCCCGAAAACGCGAGGCTCATACCGAGCCCTGTTCTAGACCAGGAGATGAACAAGCTGCTCGAGGAGACTAAGATAGCAGTGCAGACAGGAGAGGTTCCAGGTGAGAGGAGTAGCTTGCCGCTATACGCTCTCATGGCAATAGTTGTAGCGGCGGCCATCGCACTTATTGCCAGGAAAAGGGCTTAACTTATAGGGCTTACAGAAGCCGCTATCGCGAGGGATCACTGGGGGCCCGAGGTGGGAGGGGTAGAGGTAGTAGTTGAGGGCATCGTTAAGAGCTTCGGAGGAAACCCTGTAATCAGAAATGCTACCATGAGAGCCCCAGCAGGGAGGGTCACGACTCTTCTAGGCCCCAGCGGGTGTGGCAAGACAACCCTCCTTAAGATCATAGCGGGCCTCTTATTTCCTGACTCGGGGCGCGTGCTCTTCAATGGGAGAGACGTTACACGCGTCCCCCCAGAGAAGAGGAACATAGGAATGGTCTTCCAGGATCTGGCGCTCTTCCCACACCTAAACGTCTACGACAACGTGGCCTTTGGGTTGAAGGCTAGAAGGATCCCAGAAAACGAGGTTAGGCGCAGGGTCTTTAGAGCCCTAGAACTGGTAAGCCTCAACCCAGGCACGTTTGCCTTTAGAAGGGTTACAGAGCTTAGCGGAGGACAGAGGCAAAGGGTGGCCCTTGCCAGAACCATTGTCATAGAGCCCGAGGTTCTTCTCCTCGACGAACCCCTAGCACACCTCGACTTCAAGGTGAAACAGAGACTCTTGAGGGAGATAAAAAGGCTTCAAAGAGGGCTTGGAATAACCACAATCTATGTGACGCATGACCAGACGGAAGCCATGGAGGTGGGCGACCACATAGCTATAATGAACGAGGGGAAAGTAGTGCAGGAGGGAGAGCCCGAAGAGGTATATGAGCGCCCGGCAGACTCCTTTGTAGCGTCCTTCTTCGGCGACGCCAACATAGTGGAGCTCGGAGCGGAGGGGCTTGTGGCGGTGAGGCCGGAGGACGTGATCGTCAATCCAGACAACGGGAATGCCGACTATAGGATCCCTGGAGTGGTGGAAGACAAGGTATTCCAGGGGGCTCTGGTTCGCCTCGAGATAAGAGTCGACACTGGGAGAGAGACAGTAATCAAGGCCCTGGTGCCTAAGGGGAGCGGCTCGTATAGCCCTGGACAAAAGGTGATCGTAGGGTGGAAGCGGGAGGCCATGAAACCCCTGAGAGAATAGGGGATAGAAGGCTGGCTCAGGCAATCCTTTATGCCCCGCTAGTAGTCTTTCTCTCAGTCTTCTTCTATGCCCCGCTAGTGTGGCTATCCTATATAAGCTTCGTGGACCAGGATACTGGATCCCTAACCCTCAGAAACTACCTGGAAGTTTTCACGAGCCCTGGCTACCTGCGAGTATTCGCCATAAGCCTAGCTATAGCTATGGAAACAGTAGCAGCTACCCTGATCATAGCGCTCCCCGCAGCCTACTATCTAGCCTTCGGGGCTAGGAGCGGCGAGAGGCCTTTCCTGATAGCTGGTTTCCTCGTCCCCTTCTGGGTCGATTTCCTCTTGAGGGCAATAGCGTTCAAGAACCTCCTCTACGTCTTGGGGCTTAGAGAGGGATACGTGGCCACTCTAATAGCGATGGTCTACGAGTACCTGCCCTTCATGCTACTACCTCTCTATGCCTCCCTCTCTGTTATAGATCCTAGCGTTATAGAAGCAGCTAGAAGCCTTGGAGCGCCACGCTCCATGCTCCTTTCAAGAGTCATAATACCGCTAAGCATGCCAGGCATAATGGTGGGAGCCCTCCTTGTAAGCCTCATGAGTCTTACAGAATACATAGTGCCCTCACTGCTGGGAGGCTCTCAGGTATTCACGGTAGGGATGATGATATATTCCCTCTTCCTAGAGGGAGGGCTCTGGGGGCTTGGAGCCGCCCTTTCAATAGTTATAGTAGCTGCGTCCATGATACTGGCATTCTATGCCTCAAGGCTCTTAGCGGTGAACAGGAATGCCGTCTAAGATCCTCAGGGCTTACACCTACGCGTTACTGGCAATGATCTATGTGCCGATCGCATTCATGGTAGTCATGAGCTTTAACGACAGCCCCTACGCCGGCGAGTGGAAGGGATTCACAGTCAAGTGGTACAAGCTATTGCTAGCAGACTCGAGGGCCTTGGAAGCATTCAACAATAGCCTCACAATAGCCATAGCCAGCGCCATAGTATCTACACTCATAGCCCTGCCTGCAGCCTACCACACGTCTAAGACTCCAAAACTAGGGGTCTTAAACGCTCTAACAGCCCCTCCCATAGTGATCCCAGAGATAACAGAAGCCGTCTCACTACTAGTCCTCTTCCTCTACATAGGCTTCCCCCTAGGCTGGGTTAGCGTGTTCATAGCCCACACAGCATTCAACGCCGCATACGCCTACGTGACACTCACAGTGATCAGGGGAGCCGACGAAAACCTCGTAGCCGCCGCACGAACCCTGGGAGCCAGCAGGTTCTATATTTGGAGAAGGGTCATAATACCGCTAAGCATGCCGGGCATAGTGGCTTCCCTCATGCTTACATTCATGCTAAGCTTCACAAACTTCATAAAAACCCTCTTCACTAAGGGGCCAGGATTCGAGACACTCCCAATACTTATATGGAACAGGGCTAGGAGGCCGGGACTCACAGAGCTGTCTAGCCAGAACGCGTTGAACGCTCTAACAACGCTCTTAGTGCTAGTTAGTATATCAATAGCGACAGTCTACACAGTAATAGTATTACGGAGAAGCAGGACCAGCCGCATTGTTGGGGCTTGATAAGGAGCTGATTAAATAATAATCTTCAGGAGAGAAGAAGTGGCCCGGGCGGCTCCGGAGCAGCACTACATACCAGGCTGCCCCCCGGGCCCGGTGGAGGCTCCCTAAGGGACTGGGGCTCTGACCCTAAGAGCTTGGGAGAGGTTAACACTCTTACGGGGAAAGGGCCCCAACGTAAGGCTCCCCCAACCCGGCCCCCTGTATGGGGTTTTAATTGGTTGGGGGTTATTGGGGCTCTTCCCCCTTGAGTGTTAACCTCTCCTTTGCTCTTAGGGTTTTGAGCCCTTTGTCCCCCGGGAGCCTCCGGGGCAGATCCTGGTTGTAGTGCCCCGCTAGCGGCGCCCGGGCCGGTTTTAGTGTTAACCTGTGAGCGCGGTATTTAAGGGGTAAACCTCTCTTGTCTATAAAGTTAAATTTATAATTCCCCAGTAGTAGTGGGGTTGCGCTACCTGTACGATAGCTATCTAGGCTGAAACATAGGTTTGTCTGTCATGGAACCTAATTAATATTTAAAAATTTTATTTAATTTCAATAGTGGTTGATAGGGGTTAGGAAACCGTTTTGGTAGTTATAAGTGAAATATTTTTGGTAGAGTATTCAAGGGTTTGGGGGCAGATATTTGTGGGGCTACAGGAACCAAGACGGAGCTTTCCTAGTTCGCGGCAACCAGGGACTGTCGTCTTTAGCATGCGAAAGGTTGGTTTCGATGAATATCTAGAGTTTGCAGGGACACGCAAAGAGCTCGAGGTGGAGAGTAGCAGAGTTAAGCTTGAGCCTATTGAGGTTAAGAGGATACATCCTAGTCCTGAAGAATTAACTGACGTATCTACAACAGTGTGGAGCTTTCCTAAGAGGGGTTCCTGGGCTACGCATAGGGGCGACTACAGAGGTAATTGGCCTCCGCAGATGGTGCGTGCTCTCATACTCATGTTCACGGAGCCAGGAGATACAGTGCTAGACCCAATGGTTGGCAGTGGGACCACTTGTATTGAAGCCGTGTTGCTGGGAAGGAACTGTGTTGGCGTAGATATTAATTACTACGCCATCATGCTCACGCTGCATCGCATATACTGGCTTAGAAAGCACTTGGAAAGGCTCCAGGGGAGCGGGTCTCACAGGTTTGGTACCATCATGGAAGAGTCGGGAAAAAGTATGGGAGGAGTCACAGTGGATGAAATGCTTAAAGCCAGGATAGAGGTCTATCACGGCGATGCCAGGAACTTGGATAAAATACAGGATGAAAGCATAGACTTGGTAGCCATGCATCCGCCCTACTCCAGTATAATAAAATACAGCAAGTCTAGAGTAGCAGGGGACTTGTCAGCTGCTAGGAGCCTGGAGGAGTATCTAGCCATGATGAGCCAGGTTGTCTCGGAGTCTTTTAGAGTGCTTAGGCCAGGTGGTCACCTAGGTATCCTGGTCGGCGATACAAGAGTGCACAGGCACTACGTGCCAATAACCTACTATGTCCTGGACACGCTTCTCAAAACTGGCTTCATACTCAAGGAGGAGGTTGTCAAGATACAGCACAGGATGAAAGCGACCCGGGAAAGGTGGGCAAAGCTAAGGGAGAGAGACTTCCTGTTAATATACCATGAAAAACTCTTCATACTAAGAAAACCAAAAAACGAGAACGAATACAAAAAATACAGGCATAGCTCGGCCAGGATCTCTGGCTGAATAAGTGCACTATATTCAAGCCTGCAAGAGCTAGGTATGGATAAGAACCCCATGAAGACGCTTCTACGCCTCGCCAAGAGATACCGTTTGGTGAAAGCTCCTCCAAGCCTTTAGAAGACCCAATGGATCACGCGCCCTGATCTCTTAGAGCCTCTGGAAAGCTCGCAAGCATCAAGTCGTAAATTTATTAAAGTGTGGAAAGCCGGGATGCTATAATCTCAATATTATTTTGGTATATTTAGATATTTAGAAAATTGATGCCTGGGCTTCTAGCTTGTAGCGCTGCTTTCTTGGCGCGTGTAGGTAGCTGAGACTCCTAGCTCCAGGATACTCGCTAAATCGCTACTTTCAAGCCTGGCTAGGACCTCTTCTCCTAGATGACTGATCCTATACACCTTGTAGGAGCCTCTCTTATACACAGCCTCCACGAGGCCCAGCTCTTCAAGGCAGTGGAATGCAGCCAAAACCCTGTATCTAGGAGCCCTTAGCTGGGAAGCTGCATCACCTGGCGCTAGAAGGCCCCTCTCAGAAACTAGGCTAAGTATTTTTACGAGCAACCCCTCCATAATACTTCTCACCAAAGAGAAGAATCCAGCAAACGAGACACATTTAAAGGATAAAACAAATGTAATACCGCGCAAAGGGGCTCTAGAAAAACACTAGATACAACCCTTTAAGAAGGGCTACACCAATAGAACTCCCCCAGGAAAAACATAGCATTAAAATAGCCTGCAAATAAGGGGGAACCCCCACAAACCCTTAAAACCCCTAATACAAGAGATAATGATAACATGGCCCACACCTAACCCCCTAAAGCCGCCGTAGCTCAGCTGGCAGACCCTGCGCGGGGCCTAAAGCGCCGGCCTTGTAAGCCGGTGGTCGCGGGTTCGAATCCCGCCGGCGGCTCCACAACTTTCTCGCTACCTTACACATCGTATAGAATGTAGTCGTTTAAAGTGTCGGCAACCAGTAACTCTATGCAGTCATTGAGTAATAAGGTTCATTTTAGCAGTCTTCTTTATATGCTTTCAGGAATTCCTCTCTATTCTATCTATTCCTGCCAGTTCAAGTACTCCAAGAAGAATACCAGGCTTCAGCTCTGGGTGGAGTGGCACGACAGTTACAATCTTCCTATCACCAGTGTACTCGACTAGGACTACGTGACTTCCACGTTGTCTTTTCACGGTGAACCCGAATTTCCTGACGAGCAGTTCTACAGCTTCACGCCCCGACAGCCTTGGGAGCCTTCGTCTCAACCTCCAGCAAACCTACAATGCCTCTGTCGAGCTGCTCCAGCTTCTCTAACGCCTCAGGGACCTCCTCCAGGTACAGCTCTAGTGCCTCCCGGAGATTCTCGACGGCCTCCTCGACGGTCCTACCCTGGCTAATAACACCTGTAGCAACCTCTCTAGCCACATACATGTCCTCCTCACGCCAAACAATGACTCTTACGCGCATACCAGAAGAACACCCTTAAAGCTATAATACCGCTCTCAGGATAAAATCTTTGGTAGCTCGTAGACGTTTTCAGTTTGCATTAATGAATATCTTCTTGGACGCTACATTCTGCATAAACGTTTCAGCCCTCCATGACTCTTTGAAACGCCTCTATTTGTGTCTCTGGCCTTGCAAGCCTGTGGTCGCGTGTCTGGAATCTGGCAGACGGCTCCACAGTTTCCTTCAAACCCTCACAGCCATGATGGGCAAGCATGTATTCTTCCAGTTGTTTCAGAGTTATGCATTTGGCATCTATTTGACGGCTTTAAAACACTTTATATGCTCTGCATGCATTGCATAGTGATGGATGCGACTATTGTCAGAGTATACAAGTATAAGAGTGCTGAAGGATAACGAAGAAACCCCTTGAAAGAGTCCTTATAGATTTCAAAGCTAGACTCGGGAGAAGACTGGATTACGATGAATTGATACGCATCCTAGCCATGAGAGCACAGTCTAAGCCAGAACTCCTAAGACTCCTTCTAGAGAACCCCCGTTAAGGAGCATAACACTGATATGGCACAGCGCCTCTTAATGAGTGATAAGGAGGGTAATACAAGGTTTTGAATCCCCAACAAAAGCCGTATGTCTTGGATGTAAGTGTTTTAATTGAAGTATTAGCTGGGAGCGATGGTAATCAAAAGCTTAGTAAACTCTATAATTACAGGGGGATATTGGCGCATACATGGCAAGGCTTAGTCTAACAGAAGCCCTATGCATGACATGCAGATTATGGGGTTTAGAGAGCGTTGGAAAGGATGCAGATCCTAACGTATTCAAGAGCACTCACAATCATAGAAGGTGAAAAGCTCTGGGAACATGCAGCAAATTGTAAATGCCATATTATCAATAAGCCTAGGAGACCGTTGTACGCCGGCAGCGGCAAAGAAGTATAGCCTGACACCCCTATTCTTGAGAGCAGAAAAGGAATTACTAAGAAACAGGGAAAGAACCAAAAATGCTGGGGAGAGAGCCAGAGCTTGGGTTTGGTGTTATAAAGGTCTCCTGGAAAAGCCTGGCATTACCGCAGAGTCCCTTATTCTGTCTCTGCGATGCTCCCTCCATGCAACGTTTCTAACCTCATAGATGGTCGCTTAACTAGCCAGTATTGTGAAGCAAATGCAGCGTGTGTAAACTTAATAACCGTTGGCAAGTGTTTCGGTGAGCAGTGAGTCAATTCCTCAATGAATCTCAAAGCAATGAAAAGCGTTGACTCATACTTATTCTCCTCCTTTTAAATCTTAATCTTAACAGGCGGGAGGTTATGACATACTAGGATTTATGGTGAAGAGTCTTAAGTATAGCCACATTAATTGTTGTTGTTACCATTTAAAGGTTAAGTTTAGGGTGTGAAAGGGAAACGTGTTTAAGCCTATAAAAGGGTATATTGCGTCGATCAGGGACTCTCTATACTTTTACTAGCTCATTACTGCTTATGAATCTTTTATACCATTTTTCGTAAAGTTCTGGGGTTATTATGTGTAGTTCTATTGGCGCGTCTATGGTTTTATAGACTTTAACCATTATTTCGTGTTTTTTGTTAATGTTGGTTGTAACTACCAGGAGATCTATATCGCTTGCAGCCGTGTATGTGCCTCGGACTACTGAGCCAAACACGTAGACTTCAGCTCGTGGATCCTCCTCTATAACTATTTCCTTAACCTTTCTGGCGACTTCCCTATAATTCCTTAAAGCCTCATACTCCCTCGATGACACGTTTAAACACCTCCTTGACAAATTTCATCAAATCCCTAGCCTCAGCATCCTCGTAGGAGATAGGATGATAGCGTGACGCTATATATGCCTCTTCGAGCCTCGCGATGTAATGCAGGTTCCTGACATCATCAACGAGAACCAGCGCACGCCTATCAGCCTCGCCGAGCTCCCTGATAAGTCTCCTGAGAAAGTGAGCCCTGGGATACGAGCCCTTTGCAACAAGTAGCCTGTACTTGAGTATCAACTGGCAGTACTGTTCAAGGTTGAAGACGGCAAGATCGTATTCGCCTTCCTCAATCAGTCTCTCAGCATTACGCAAGAACGCTTGAGCTCTCCTTCTTAGAACCTCGGCTTCCTCGAAAGACACTTCAACACTCCACCTTTGAGACAAGCTTACCACAAAAACTATACGTATTTCAATCCAAGACTCTTCCAGCTTTAACAGCGCTTTTAAACACTTCTAGCCATGGCTAATGCTGCTTTAAGTCACTAATGCCTCTAAATAAGAGTGGGGCTAAGTATCCGTAACTTACTGGCAACAGTACTACTATTCTACTCTGTGTCTCCACGTTATTAATGGGAGGAGCCTCTATGGGCCCTATGCGTGTTTACGCATTGCTGACGTTTGTGTTTTTACTGTCCAATAGTGTTGTATGCAACTACAGCTAGGCCTGGTGTCGCCGAGTGCCGTGTTGATGATGACTGCCTACTGAGCTTCCTTGAGGCACAGTATGTGCCTGAAGCAGGGCTGTTGATGGCTGCTATAGTGGCATACCCAGACAATGTGACCATCTGGATTGCTAGTGATGATCTTCTAGCCGCTGAAGCCTTAGCAGTGCTAGGCTCCCCTTACAGTCGTATAGTTAGTTCTCAGCTGAAGGACAAGTACGGTGGTGGTATTAACGTGCAGTACGAAGTACTATTGGGGATAGACCCACCCAGCTAGTTTTATGCTCCCTCCAGAGAGGCCATAAGCACTATTTACTCTGCCAAGTTTAATAGCACGATTGTCATTAAATATGAGCGCCATGAAGGTGAAGCGATGAACGGGTGGCAGAGATACGCGGACCTACTAGTATACAGGGCGCTAGACAGCTTGCTGAAGGGCTCCAGGCTCCGCGCAGAAGAGTTATTCAGGGAGCTTATGTCTATGTGGGGTAGCTACGGGCTCAAAGACGCCGCCTTCAAAAGCACCTACGCTACTTATAAGCTAGCATTGGCTGTTTACCTTTACCGTGCATTGGAGGTAGCTGGCTCAGACATGGTATATGAGTGCAGGGATTCCATGTCTGAGATCTGTGAATCTCTGTCCAAGCTCCAGAGAAGCGATGGCAGCATGGTGACCGACTACATCGTCCCTGACGGCTATATAGTGCCTTCAGGCGACGCAAATGTTGAAACAACCAGCATGGTGGTGCTAGCCCTTTACTCCAATTACCCAGAAACAATAGAGAGACTGGCGAGGAGGGCCTAAATCTATCGTTAGCCTCGGCAATCTCGGCAGCACTATTTACTGCCGCAGCTTACATTATAGCCCGCATATACGTTGAGAGGCAAGGCGTGTGAAAGCTGCGAGCTCTTCCCAAGAGGAAGGTTGGTAGCCGTATACATATACTACAATCTCTACAGATCCATGGACTTGCTCCATAGAATATGGCAGGCAACCTTTCTGCATGGCAGTAGATGCTGATCCATTAAGGGAGCTGTGACCATAGCGGTCGATCGTTGTGTAGGTAAGAGTTAAAAATGCCTGAACTGACAGTGCTCTCAAGGGATAAGAGATTGGTTAAAGCCCCGAGAGGCTATAGGCATAGGACCAGGAAGTTGTTGAGGAAGAATGTTAGAGAGAAGGGGGCAGTTCCAAAGCTCAGCATTCTTCTAAGAGAGTACAATATGGGCGAGCGGGTCGCCATTAAAATTGACCCCTCTTTCCACAAAGCCATGCCTCATAGGAGGTATCATGGATTAACAGGAGAAATCATCGGCAAGAGGGGACGAGCCTATATCGTAAGAGTTATGTTGGGCCGTAAGGAGAAGACACTTTTCGTCACACCGGAACACCTTAGACCAGTAAAATAGCCAAGACCGCGGCAAATAGTGCAAGGGGCACGGGCCTTGAACCGGAGAGTCATATCAAAGAGGTATTTGAGCCTGGCAGAGGCACGGGACTTGCTTGAAAAGAGGATGAAAGAAGAACCTCCGCCAATAACCGAGCAAGAGAGAACCTGGGACTACCTTAAAACGTTCGGTAAGGGAGACCCCGAGAAGGCGAGAAAAGCTATAGAGAACCTGCAAGGAATTGGCCTGGATGAAGTCCTTTCAGTGAACATTGTAAACATGTGCCCTTCGACACCAGGCGAAGTAAGACTAATCTTGGCTATGAGAAAAGAGCTTACATACAATGAAGAGCTGGTGTCAAAGATCCTTGAAATAGTTAGAGACTACTGCGGAAGCTGATACAAGTATTAAGTCAGGCTAGAGCCCTGAAAGTCGTTTCAGCCAGAAACGCGTAGAAGCCACTAAATACTGCAAGGCCTATAGACCAGACACCTCTTGCCTTACGGCTTGCCCGCTTAAGGGCATGCACTCTACGGTCTACACGATTTTTAAATCTCGTTGCAACTATAAGAACTATAGGGCCCCCCAACCAGCCGGATGTGGGCATTTATGGAGAAGTTTAGAGGGCCGCGGAGATTCGAGAAGCACGAACAACCGCATATAGCAGCGCTTGAAGTAGAGGCCGTAGTCTTAGACGTTATACATGGAGGCTACTACGCCGACCCCCACAGAGAGCATAGGAATACAACAGTAGCCCAGGCTATTGGTGTTAGAAGATTCACACTACTAGACGGTATTCCCCTGGAGCCAGTAGAGATACTAGAGAGGGTTACCCTGGCCAGGCAGGTCGACAGAATTGTAGTCATGGAACAGGAGAGACTCAGAAGGGTTAAGAAGCTTGAGGTCACGCTGGGATGCCTACCTAGCGGAGAGAAGAGATTAGCGTGCTACCCGGTAAGTCAGCTGGAGGAAGACGCTTTCAACACGCTCATGGAAGAGGTTAAGCAGGAGGGAAGGTTCGACCTGGTTAACAGCCTTGACGAGCTCAAGAAGATAGCCCGCGATAAAGGGTTGCCAGAGAAGCTCCTCGTAGTCCCGCGCCTACCTATATCCCTGGATACCTTGACTGACATAGCTAGGAACAACTTACACGAAGCAGTCAGGAAGATAATAGTAAGCAACGAGCCATTCTATGTAGAGTTCTTCAACATAGCCGAGCCCATAAATATTAGGCAACACTCGCTGGAACTCATACGAGGAATAGGGAAGAAAACCGTCAAACAACTAGTAGCAGAGAGATCAAGAAGGCCGTTCACAAGCTTTGAAGAAGTCAAGAAGGTTATAAAGGTTGACCCCTTGGAAGGCCTCGTTGAAAAGATAGTCGAGGAGATCACTGGCGAGAGCAAGTATAACCTATTCATACCACCCCAAGACCCAGGCATCCCCTTCTTCGACTACTTGTCTAAGATGAAGAAAAGAGCCGCTAGAGCCGGTGGGCGCTACCAGTAATGAAGCCTATGGAGTGCCCCCCACCTCCCCCACGCTCCCTCTATTTTTGGACTAAGAGCGTTCTCAGATCCCTAGGCCATGTACCAGTGGAATGGATGGATCAGGTCTTCCTGGTCAACGGGTACTCCATAGCAGAGTTTGCTAAGATAGCCTCTCGAATAGCCAATGGCGGCGATGTAGCAGAGGTGGGCCCTGGCCTGGGATCCCTCACAATCCCCCTCTCTACGATGTCGAAGCGCCTAGTAGCTATAGAACTAGACAGGCGCCTGGCTTTATTCCTTGAAAGACTAGTAAACTCTTGCGGGTCCCCAAACGTAGTAATAGTGGCTGGTGACGGGCCGGAGCTCCTCGAGTCCGTTAGAGTCTCTGCAGTAGTCTCTAATACACCTTATAGCGCCTCCTCCAGGATCATAGCAGCCATGGCTAGGAATAATAACGTTAGGAACGCTGTTCTCGGGGTGCAACTTGACGTGGCACGTAGGATGATAGCGGAACCGGGCTCTACGGAGTATGGCAGGCTAACGCTGCTCACGAAACGCTATTTTAGGGCCGAGATTAAAATGGTCATACCAAAGAGCCACTACTATCCCAGGCCTAAGGTAGATGGAGCTATAGTAGAAATGGAGAGAATTAAGCCTTGGGAGAAGGGCGACGAGGTCTTTGAAAAACTAACAGCATGCCTCTTCGCCCAAAGAAATAAAAGGGCCTCAAAGGCTATCAGGGAGTGCAGCGAGAGGGTTCTCGGCAGAGCTGTTTCCGTAGAGCTAGGCGAGAAGAGAGTCAGAGACTTGGATCCCAGCGATATAGAACTAGTAATATCGAAAGCCTGTCCTGCCCAGGGTTCCTGAAGGGCTCGCACCCAAAGATTATAGCGCACCGTTAATTAGCCCCATTCCCGGCTTCTATGGATCCGTGGTGCAGGATCTTGCCAAGGCTTGAGGGATCCGTGGAAGTGAGGCTCCCGGAAACCCGTGTCAGAGAACTGCTGGAAAGGCCAGAGACTATTGCAGACTGCATACCAGGTATACAGCCGGGATACGTGGTTAGGGGCCAAGAGTTTCAAGCAACTGTTGTTGCCAAAATTGGCTATATAAGTGGGAGGTTCAATGTCAGGGGAAGGCTAGAGAGGGAGAATGATAGGTACAAACTGGTCATGGAGGGTAGCGGTGCCGCTGGGTCCACGTTTAAGGCTTCGGGGATACTAGAGGTGTCTGGCAGCGGCTCGGCCTCTACCATAGAGTACTCCTTCGACGTGGCTCTTGGAGGCATACTTGCGGCTTTAGGCAGTATCGTGATTAAGGGTGTCGTGGAGAACATTGTGAAAGACCTATTCGCGTGCGTGTCCCAGAGGATGAAGTCATAATGACCGGATAGAGCGGCTTTTCCAGCTTTGGTCCTCTCGAAGCTTTACTAACTAAGCTTTTTAATCTTCCCCCCTTTTAATAATGATCTACATGTTTCCTAGCAACCCCAGGACTCTACACGTGCGATAGGGTGATTAGTGTGGGCGGCGCTGTGGTTAGAGAGTACAGGTATATAGGGAAGAGAATACCCCCAAGGGACGCCTTCGACAAGGTCACTGGCATAGCTCCCTACGTTTACGACATGGAATTGCCAGGCATGCTGTATGTCAAGCTCCTCCAAAGCACCCAGCCACACGCTAGGATCAAGGGTATAGACTATAGCAAGGCTTTAAGCGTGTCCGGAGTCGTCGCCGTAGCAACAGGCAGAGACTTCCCCTTCAGGATAGGAATATACGTGGGTGATAGGGACCTACTAGCTATAGAGAAGGCTCTATGGGTAGGCCACCCAGTAGCAGCGGTTATAGCGGAAAGCCCCAGAGCCGCCGAGAAGGCGCTTGACCTGATAGAGGTCGACTACGAACCGTTGCAGCCAGTTTTCGACCCTATAGAGGCTATGAAGCCGGGAGCCCCCCTGCTACACCCTGACCTAGGGAAGTATAGGATCTCGCCGGCGTTCAAGCCAAGGCCTGGAACAAACATTGCAAACGAGTTCAGGCTATCCAAGGGTGATGTAGATAAAGGGTTCTCCAAAGCCAGTGTTGTCGTAGAGGGAGAGTTCTCTATACCCTTCATGAGCCATGTCTACATGGAGACCCAAGCAGTCATAGCACACTACAAGCCCAACGGGTATGTTGATATATGGTCTAGCGCGCAGTCACCCTTCTCTGCCAGATACCTGCTGGCCATGTCTTTAGGCATGCCTGTGGGGAGGATAAGGATCCACGTCCCCTACGTTGGGGGAGGCTTCGGCGGCAAGGCAGGCCTTGGATGGGAGCCCCTAGCAGTAATGCTGTCTAAGAAGGCCGGCTACAGGCCCGTGAAGCTCCTCTTCACTAGATCCGAGCAGATGAGGCTGGCCCCGGTAGTTGCTGGCGTAAAAGCGTGGGGCAAGCTAGGGCTAGACAAGGAAGGGAGAATAGTGGCCTATCAGGCAAGATTCATCTTCGACTCGGGAGCGTTTGGAGACTACACGGTCAACGTCTCTAGAACAGCCGGGTACGCCTGCACGGGCTCGTATGAGGTGGATAACGTTGAGTGCCTCAGCTACGCGGTGTACACAAACAAGATACCGACAACCGCTCTCAGGGGCTTCGGCTACCCGGAGAACCACTGGGTTCTAGAGAGACTCATAGACATGGCAGCCAAGAAGCTGGGAATGGATCCAGCTAAGGTCAGAAGCATAAACCTGCTCAAACCAGGAAAGTCGAAGACAAGCACAGGGGCTAGACTCAGAGAAGACGCTGGTGATCCCCAGAGGGTTCTCGAGGAGGTTATTGGATCTCTTGGCTGGGGCAGGGAGCCAAGCAGTACAGACAAGCCCTGGAAGATTAGAGCCAAGGGTTTCGCTCTTTCAGTCAAAGGGCCCTCCCAGCCCCCCGACGCTTCTTCCTCCGCTATAATAAAGTTTAACGAAGACGGCTCTGTAGACGTGATGGTCGGTACGGGTAACTTCGGCCAGGGAACAGTCACGTCGCTGGCTATGATAGTTGCTGAAGAGTTTGGCATTCCTCTAGACAAGGTTCACGTGCATGAAATGCGGAGCACGAACGATTCAGCCTATACGTGGCAAACCGTTGGGAGTAGAGGCCTCTTTACAGACGGTTCAGCCCTGCTCGAGGCTATCAAGGACGCGAAGTCTAAGATCAAGAGAGTAGCTTCAGCGGTCCTGAGGGTCAGCGAAGATCACTTAGAGATAGGTGATGGTAAGGTCTACGTCAAGGGGAAGCCGTGGCACTATATCCCCTTGGAGAGGATAGTCATGGGTTATCTATACGAGAACGGGAACGCTATAGGCGGCCCCATAATAGGTGCGGGGAGGCACATAGCAGAGCTAAACACGTTCCTGGATCCAGAGACTGGCCAGGGTACTCCCACAATCTTCTACACGTTTGGCGGGACAGGGGTTGAGGTGGAGGTTAACGTTCTGACGGGGGAGATAAAGGTGGTCAAAGCGGTGCAAGTATTCGACATAGGTAAAGCGATCAACCCCCTACTCGTAGAGGGACAAATGATCGGAGGCTTCGTTATGGGGCAAAGCAGGGCCCTGTACGAGGAGCTGATATTCGACGAGATGGGGTCGGTAGCCAACCCCAACCTATCCTTCTACTATGTGGCCAGGGCCAAGGACATGCCCGACGAATGGGTTCTGAAGATAATAGAAACGCCGCAGAGCGACGGGCCCTACGGCGCCAGGGGTATCGGAGAGAACGTCATGATAGCAGTGGCCCCGGCTATAGGTAATGCGCTCTACCACGGGCTCAGCGTTGACGTTAGGAGCTTACCGTTAAAGGCTGAAAGGGTTTGGAGAGCTATTAGAGAACAGAACCCTAAGCTCTATAAGGAAGCACTTGAAGCGGTCAAGAGATCCATCAGAGAATCCTACAAGAAGCTGAGAGAAGCCCTGGTCGTAGCGAGGTGAGCAGCATGTCTTCGCCCTACGCTACACTCCCAGAGTTCGAGTATGCAAGGCCCTCCACACTGGAGGAGGCTTTAAAGTTGCTAGCAAAGTACGGGGAAGAGGCTAAAGTACTAGCAGGCGGAGTGGGCCTGATCACTTTCATGCTTGAAAGACTCGTGTCGCCGAGGATCGTTATTGACATAAAGAAGATACCAGAGCTGAGGAGAATCGAGTACACGGAGGGGAAGGGGCTAGTACTGGGCGCTGCCGCGAGGATTAGCGAGATCACCAGGTACATGGACTCCAACCCTAGGGTCAGAGAGAAGTATAGGGCCCTCTACGAGGCGCTGAGCAGAATAGCAGATCTACAGATAAGAAATAGAGCAACAATAGGCGGGAACATTTGCGAGGCACTGCCATTCATGGACAGCTATGCTCCGCTGGCACTCTTTGACGCTAAACTGAGGATAGCAAGCGTTGAAGGAGAAAGAGAAACAACTATAACAGACTTCGTCAAAGGCCCCGGCTTCCTAGACCTAGCCCCCAACGAGCTGCTAGTCTCCATAGAGCTCCCTGATCCCCCGCGAGAGTCGCGTAGCGGCTTCTCGAAGATAGTCCCGGCTATAGAGTACTCCGTCGCTAGTGTAGCCATGCTGGTGGCTAACCCGGTTGATCCCAGGAGCAGGGAGGTTAGAATAGCTGTCTCGGCGGCTACTCCGGCCCCCATCAGGGTTCGAGAGGCTGAAGAGGTCTTCCGGAGAGAAGGCGATATAGTGGATCTACTGGATGCGGCCCTGGATAGAATGACCAGTGCAATAAAGGAGCTGGTTATAGAGGATCCATACGCCTCGGCAGAGTATAGACTTGAAATGTTGAAGGTGCAAGCCTACATACTCTTCAAGAGGCTCCTGGACTCGTTCCTCCAGGAAAGGGGGTGACTAGTGGTGAAGGTTAGGTTCAAGGTTAACGGCGTTGAGAGGGAAATAGAGGTTGAACCCTACGAGTTGCTTGCAGACGTCTTAAGGGAGAGGCTGGGGCTTAAAGCTCTAAAGAAAGGCTGCTGGCGCGGCGAATGCGGCCTCTGCACAATACTTATGGACGGCGAGCCTGTGAAGTCATGCATAATACTGGCCGTCGAGGCTGACGGCTCAGAGATCTACACTGTCGAGGGCTTCTCCGAGGACGGCAGGCCTTCCCCCCTACAAGAGTCCTTTATAAGGAACGCAGGCCTACAATGCGGGTTCTGCACGCCAGGATTCATAGTTGTTGGCGAGTATCTTGCGAGAAAGCCTAGGATCTCCAAGGAGGAAGTAAAGTACGCCCTCTCAGGAACCATTTGCAGGTGTACTGGCTATAAGCAAATAGTAGATGCCGTGCTGGAGGCCCACCAAGAGTACAGAAAAGAGTAGGCCTAAAAGCCCCCACACAAGCTTACAGCCTTTTTTATTAGGTGCTCGTAGCTAGACTTCTCAGAGATCCTTGGTTCGACCCCACACTCCTTCCTTATGACACCAGCCGTTGTGGGGCCGATAGAAACTATGTGAGGGAGACCCTCCCATCCCTTCAATACGCGGCACAGGGCTGAAGCTATATTGCCACTCGTGAAAGCTACAACATCAACCCGGCCCTCCATGATGATAGAAGCTACGATAGAAACTCTCTCCATGTCGACGTCTACATCATAGACTGGAATATCGTAGAATTCAACGCCGTTACTCTCGAGAACCTCCAGGATGTCTCTACCGCCGTTCCTAGACCTAGCTATGACAACCCGTCTAGAACCGCTTCTAGCCAGGACCAGGCCTAAAGCTTCTCCCCGGTATTCTTCTGGCATTATGTCCCAGTGTAACCTGAAACTCTCGTAAAAAGCCCTGCCGGTCTCTGGCCCAATAACGGCTTTGAGCCTCTCTTGGAGAGAGGCTCTTAGCATGTTATAAACGGAATAGATCTCTGAATCCTCTTTAAGGAGCCGTGGGCCGCGCGGACTCGTGAAGGCTACGGTGTCGGCGCTCTCGAGCAGCGAAACGACTCTCAGGGATGATCCACCAACGCGCCTAACCTTTATAACAGGTATCCATAGAACCTCCACCATGGGATTGCCGTGTCTAGGAGGCTCTGGCCCCATAACTAGGACTCTACACTTTCTGCGCAAAGCTTCTCCCTCAAACCCACAGTCTTGCCCACAATTATAACCGCCGGGTTCCTGATCCTGCCTTTCCTGGCAAGGTGTAGAAGCTCGCCCAACGTCCCCTCTATAACGACCTGGTCTCCGCGCGTGGCGTTGATCACGACAGCCCCTAGAGCGTTACTGCCTAAAACCTTGATGAGTTCTTCGAATATCTCTGGCGATCTAGAGGCGCCCATCAACACTATTATAGTGTCTACGGCCCTAGCAATATCCCCGAGCCTGACCGACGTGAAGCCCTTCTCTGGAGCCTCTTTGCCAGTCACTACGGCAAAACTAGATGAATAACCGCGTGAGGTCAGAGGGATCATAGCGTATGCTGCTGCTCCTATGAAACTAGGGATCCCGGGTACTATTATGCACTCTACTCCGTGGCGAGCCAGGAATAGGCATTCCTCTTCTCCACGGCCAAAAACCAGAGGATCCCCTCCCTTTAGCCTAACAACCGTGAGCCCCCTAGTAGCCCTGTCGAGTAATAACTTGTTTATATCATCCTGGCTCATGGCATGGAATCCCGGTTCTTTACCAGCATACACTAGCTCGGCTCCTTTCTTTGCATGCCTCAGGAGTTCCCTGGGCGCTAGCCTGTCATAGACTATGACATCAGCTATTTCGATAAGCCTCAACCCTTTAATCGTTATGAGCTCGGGGTCGCCGGGACCCGCGCCTACTACATAGACTACACCCTTGCCGCTGTCCCCTGGCTTACTAGGGCAGGCTCCAGAGTCCTCGCGCAAAGCTAGATCACCTGCATCACTCCAGCACCTTTTCTATTCCAGCACTAATAGCCTCGCCTGCCTCCAAGCCGACCCTTCTGGGGTCTCTTATATCCCCCTTGCTTCGCACCCAAAAGGCGCGCGAGCCGTCAGGAGACACGACAGCCGCTGTAAACAGTATTTTGTCCCCCCTGACTACAGCCACACCGCCTACCGGTATCCTGCACCCTCCACCGGCTTTCTCGAGAAAAGCTCTTTCAGCCTCGGCCATTATCCTTGAAAGCTTGTCATCAGCTTTCCTAAGCTTCGATGCAAGAGGGTCCCCCTTAAGCCCTACAACAGCTATTAATCCCTGTCCAGGGGCCGGAGGGAAATCGTATATAGGCAACACTAGCCTTTCAACCCTGACGCCTAGTCTTTGGAGGCCAGCTTCTGAAACCACTATATAATCATACTCGCCTGCAGAGAGCTTCCCTAGGCGCGTGTCTAGGTTCCCCCTAAGAGGCTTCACCGTTATCCCATCATTATGGTATAACAGTAGAGCCTCTCTCCTAGCACTAGAGGTCCCGACGACCGCTCTCTCCGGTAGCGATCTCAGTGTGGGGCCTGGAGGCGGAGGCACTATAGCGTCTCTGGGATCTCCGCGGGGAGGCACGACTACTATATCCAGTCTCTCGTCTATTCGTGCCGGGAGATCCTTCATGCTGTGGATCGCGATATCCGCTCTCCCATCAAGTACGGCCTGATTTACTTCCTTTTCGAAGACACCCTTGAACCCTATATCTCTGATGGGCTTATCTGTTACAATGTCTCCACGCGTTTTAACTATTACAAGCTCGTATTCTACCTTCCCTAGCACCCTACTTATATGAGATAGCGCTATCTTTACCTGCTCTATGCTAAGCTTGCTCCCTCTAGTTGCTACCCTGACCTTTAAACCTGGCATCCTTCACTACCTCGCGAACGGCCTCAGGTAATGCCTCTTCTAGGATCCCGAGATGGCTGCGTGTGTGGCTTGAGGAAGTGAAGAGAGCCTCCATTTGGCTTGGTGCTATGAAAACCCCTCTTCTCAGCAATTCTTCGTGGAGCCTAGTATAGATCCTCTTATCGCTCCTCCTAGCCTTGGAAGCACTGTCAACAACACCGTCGACGAAGAATATTTGAGCCATGCTCTCCACCCTGTTAATTGCGTGGGGCAGGCCTGACTCCACAACGCTCTCTCCTAGTATGTCAGTCACTAGCTTCATGGCCCTGGAGGCAATCTCTAGCGCGTCCGTCGACTCTAGTATCCTTATGGTAGCCAGCCCAGCAACCATAGAAACCGGGTGAGCGTTGAATGTTCCAGCGTTAAACACTCTACCCAAGGGTGCCAGGTTCTCCATGAGATCCCTGGAACCAACGACAACACCTATGGGGAAACCTCCTCCAACAATCTTGCCCAGAACTACTATATCTGCCTCGACACCATAGTACTCCTGGGCTCCGCCGAGACCTAGCCTAAACCCGGTTATAACCTCGTCGAATATTAGGAGAAAACCCCACTCGTCGGCCAGCTGTCTCAGTGTTCTTAGAAAAGAGGGCCTAGCTGGTATCACGCCAGAGTTCCCAATAACAGGCTCAACTATTATAGCAGCTATTTCACCGCCCATGCGCGCTACAAGCCTCTCTATGCCAGGTTCATCGTTGAACTCCGCCACAAGGGTGTACCGTGCGGAGTCGCTGAGGACGCCTTCGCTAGATGGGAGGCCGTACTCTCCCATAGCGCTCCCAGCGGCTACAAGTACGTAGTCGTGGGCTCCATGATAGCAGCCATCGAATTTAACTATATACTTTCTCCCCGTGGCCCCCCTAGCCAGTCTTATAGCAGTCATAGTGGCCTCCGTGCCACTATTGACAAACCTTACCATGCCTCCAGGCTTGTAGTGTCTGAGTATTGCTTTTGCCAGCTCTATTTCAGCCTCGTATGGCGCCCCGTAGAGCCATCCTTTCTCTAGCTGCTCTCTAATAGCATCCAATACCCGCTTGTCTCTGTGGCCCAGTATTAGGGGGCCATAAGCCATGACAAGATCCAGTAGCCTCCTCCCTTCAACCGTGTACACGAAAGGCCCCTCAGCGCTAGCTACATAGAAGGGATAAGGCTTCACAAGCGCTCTTACAGGACTATTAACGCCGCCCGGAAACACTTTAGACGCTTCGACTAACAATTCCTCGCTGGATCTGCTCACGGCCACCTGACCTCCAGGCTAGAAGGGGCTATAGCCTCTCCTAAGCATCTCAGCCGCCTCAAGGGCATGATAAGTAATTATAATGTCGGCTCCAGCCCTCTTCATAGCAGTCAACACCTCCATCATGGCTACTTCACCATCTATAAGCCCTGCCTTAGCTCCCAGCTTCACTAGCATATACTCGCCGCTAACATTATACGCCGCTAAGGGGATCCCAGAGAGCTTCTCCTTTAACAACGAAATCACGTCGAGATAAGCCAGGGCTGGTTTAACCATGACAATGTCAGCCCCCTCACTTACGTCCTTTAAGGCTTCCTTCACGGCCTCTCTAGAGTTACGTGGATCCATTTGGTAGCTCCTCCTATCGCCGAACCTGGGGGCAGACCCAGCAACTATCCTAAAGGGCCCATAGAAGGAGCTGGCATACTTTGCCGAGTAAGCCATTATGCCGACATCAGCGTAGCCAGCCTTGTCCAAGGCTTCCCTTATAGCTGAAACCTGGCCGTCCATCATCCCAGAGGGAGCCACGAAATCCGTGCCTGCCTCTGCATGGCTGACAGCTATTTTAGCGTAAACTTCTAGAGTAGAGTCATTATCCACGACCAGGCCTCTCCTGGTTTCCCTCACTATGCCACAGTGGCCATGGTCCGTGTAGCCACAAACGCAGACATCGGTAAATATTAGAGGCTCCCACCCGAGCTCTCTCCTGATAAATCTTAGAGCCGCTTGGACGGGCCCCTTCTGGTCAAAAGCTGTAGAGCCCCTGCTGTCCTTCCTACTTGTAACCCCGAACAATAAGAAGGACTTAACGCCAAGATCCAGAGCACCACTAATGACGTTAAGGAGACTCTTCGAGGCCGGCGGATAGTAGTAGTGGCCCTCAAGGCCCTGGGCAGGCTCTCTATCCTTTATTCCCTCCTTAACGAAAATTGGGAGCATCAGGGAGGAGGCTTCGATAGACGTCTCAGCTACAAGATCCCTAACTGCCTTGGATAGTCTAAGCCTCCTTGGCCTGTCTCTGAAAGGACTCATGCTACTCGCCCCCGAGCTCCCTCCTGTAGGCCTCTCGAATAATGTCGATGGCTCTCATATCGCCCTCCCTAGCTATCTTTCTAAGAGCTAATACTAGGGGTCTGAGGATCTTTCTGGAGAAGCTGTCAAAAGCTATCTCTAGAACCCTTTCAACGTCCTCTCCTCTGCTCAGAGATTTAAGCGTTAGCTGGCGTTCTGCCGTCGCTGATGCACGCACATACTCAAAAATAGCCGCCACCGCAGCATTAGCCTCTTCCGCTTTAACGGCATCAATGAGTTTCCTAACCTCCTCAATCACTATGAGCTCCACCTTTGAAGCCTCTCTATTTCTAGAGGCAATACCCTCCATCGAGACCCTCTTAACATCCTCTAAATGCAAAACCCTCAGGCCCCCGCCCTTGCCTATAACGGGTGGAATGGAGATGTCAACTATGACTCCAGCCTTCTCCAGGCCCCTAAGTCCACCATTAAACCCGCTAACGGCCACAAAAACTGCATCATAATCCACCATGTTATCCATCTCTTTTAACGACCTATGTAGCCCATTAGGACACTTGGAAGCAAGGCTCTTAGCCTTCCCTGGGGTTCTGTTATAAACTACCAGAAGCCCTGGTTCCCACCTGGAACACAGAAACGATACTATGGACGATGCTGCTTGGCCTGCACCTATAACGGCTATTTTCTTCCCGTTCAAGTCGCCTATGATCCGCGAGGCTGTTATAACAGCAGCTTGAGGATAGCCTATAACTCCCCTACTTATGCCCGTCTCGGATCTAGCCCTCTTACCTGCGACTATGGCCCTGTGGAACACCATGTCTATGAGCCTGCTTGTATAGAGGTTCTCCTTGGCGTGAAGCCATGCATTCTTCACCTGGCCCAGGATCTCTGGTTCACCTATTATAGGTGATTCTAGGCCGGCAGCTACCCTAAATAGGTGCCTAACAGCGTCTATGCCCTCGAGCCTGGAGGCCAGGCCATAGTAATCGCCATAAACTTCTCTAACAGCATCGTCCAAACCAGCACTTCTATCGGCTATATCCATGTAAATCTCGTACCGGGCACAAGTAGAAAGCACAACAATACCCTCCACCAAGCTGTAGAGCCTCCTATAGGCTTCCTTGGGCTCTAGCAGCCTCTTTGCAGCATCCTTACCTGCTTTCCTGTAATCGAGGGAGTAGGCTAGAAGGCGGGATAGCTTAGCCTCGCCGAGCGTGGCGGCCACCCTAATCCCTATAATGACTACATTAAAAGGGCCGATTAAGCGGGTTGGCATTAATAGGTACTAAACCACAATAACAAGGGTGACACGTATATACCCGGTATATACTAAGGAGCATTCTAGGCTTGCGGCGCGGCGTGTAATCTTTTCTAATAAACAATCTGTTTTTACCCTATATAGTTTAAGAGAAAAATATTTATAATACATGGAGGGTTTACCATACAATTGAAGAAGAGGAGAGGCATCATGAAGTTCTCAGGGAATACTCTATATAGAAGGGGGGCTTCTAGGGCACTCATAGCAGGCATCGCAGTAGTTATCATAATAATAGCGGCGGCAGCTATCATCGCTATGAGAGAGCAAGCTCCTGAGGAGACGCCTACTAAAACAACGCCCCCAGCAGCTACAACACCGACAGAAACACCCACTCAAACCCCAACAGAAACAACCCCAGCTAAACCTACATTGACAGGTGATATTGAAAAAGACATAGTAGCCATTGGAAAGTACTTATCAGCTAACGGGGTTAAGGAGGCCAAGTTCACCGTAGCTGGAGCGGGAGACCCCAACAGTGTCCTCAGAACATTGGCAGTAGTAGAGGCTGCCGAAAGGCTCAACAAGATACTGGCAGAGAACAACGTGGACTTCAAGATAACTATCGAGGACAACTTTAGGAGAGGCGGGGGAGACCAGCTTGCAGAGGACTTCGCCACAGCCTTCGCCAGTGCCACCAACCCTGACATAATGGCTAACAGCTACAAGCACATAGCAAGGTTCGCCGAGGAGGGCTACCTCCTGGATATAACGGACTTCGTTAATGCCTACAGCGGGTTTATATCAGACTTCTACACAAGCCTGCTAGACGCTGTAAAATACAAGGGAAGGTTCTACGGTATACCTCAGGACACTGAAGCCAGACCCCTATATTGGAGGACAGACGTCATAGCCTGCCTCAGGGACGCTGGGAAAGGCGACATATTAAACGTTAGAGGCATGGAACTGAAAGAAGCCGTAGAGAAAGGCCTAGTCACCTGGAAGACCGTTTACAATTATGCCAAAACATCAGTAGACACCGGCTGCACTGAGTGGGGAGTCCTCCACAGAAAGGGCTCCGCCCACCCAGACCTGATCCAGTTTATATTCGCCTTCGGAGGAGTGCTGGAGGACCCCAACACTGGCAAGCTAGTGGTCGACGTTCCAGCAGTATATAAGTGGCTCTACGTAGAGTGGAAGATGGCCAGGGACGGCATTATACCCGAAGACATGATGGCCTGGGACTGGGGCAAGCAGATCCACCCGAGCGTCGTCAGCGGGAACACCCTAGTATGGATAGGAGGGACCTGGCACTGGACAGAGTGGCAGACAAAGCCTTACTTTAAGGACCCCAACACTGGCGAGACAAGGCCTTTGACCGCTGAAGAGGTCCAGAAACTGTTCTACTATACCCTATTCCCAGCCGGAGAAGAGGGATTAAGCCCAGTAACGCTAAGCCAGCCGTTCGTATGGGTAATAGCTAGCAACGCGGGCAAGGACAACCCCAAGTATGACGAGTTAAAGGATGTGTACCACATGCTAGCCTTCCTGCTGGTAGTTAAGGCTAGCGATCCTGACCTGAACGCTATACACAGCATCATAAGCGCACACCTGCCAGTCAGGAAGGCTTCTGCCGACCTTATAAACGACCCCGGATGGGTCAGAAAGCTAGCTAACCTTGAAATAGAGCTCTCCGACAGGGTGAAGGAGGGCATAAGAGACATCGTCAAAGCTACTGTCAACGACATCAACGTCAGGTTCCTGGGCGACGCGAGCTACATGCTAGAATACACGAAGCTAACCCCTATACACCCGCTCTACCCGAGACTAGCTGATATTTACAGAGATGCTGTAGACAAGGTGCTACGCGGAGAGATGACACCAGAAGAGGCTATAGACTTCATCAAGAGCAAGGTGAATGCCGACCCCGAGCTAAGAGATGCTACCGAGATACGTGGAGAGATACCCTCTGGGTGGAGCTTCCCATAGCAAGGTGTGAGAATTGAGGATCCCAAAACCCAACCCTATATGGTTTTTTCTGTCCCCGGCCCTCTTCCTGATAATAGTCTTCTACGTGGTCCCGCTATTCTTCTCCATATATATTAGCTTCACGCCGCTGCAGAACTGGAACCTTGCACGCTACCTAGACCAGATAAGCCTGGAGAACTATGAGAGACTATTCTACATGGCCATGAATGATCCAGACGTCACTAAAGTAGTGAAAACCACCATAGTCTTTGTCACAATAACCCTTATATTCAACGTTCTAGGGGGGCTTATCCTGGCCCTCTCAATGTTCTTTATGGACGAATCCTTGTCTCTACCCTATAGGCTTATTTGGATCCTGCCCAGAATGACCCCTATAGCAGTTTACTCTCTAATCTGGTACTACTTCTTCCTAGGAGACGAATCAGGCACCCTCAATAGCCTTCTACTACGGCTAGGTGTGATAGAGAAGCCTCTTGCATGGGGCAACAGTCCTGAACTACTCCCCGAATCTGCATGGGCTATAATAATCCTGGTAAACGGCCTTGTAGGCGTCAGTTTCGGGATGGTTGTATTCTATAGTGCGCTGCGTAGCCTGCCCAGAGAGCACGTTATAGCAGCCAGAGTCGAGGGCGCCTCGGCATTCCAGATGACACGCTACGTGCTAGTGCCACAGCTGAAATGGCACATAATCTACGTTACAGTGTGGCAGCTGCTAAGCCTGATAACCACGTACGCCCACATATTCCTCCTAGTACAATGGGGCGCTATAGACAAGTGGTGGGGGAGCCCCTGGGCTCTATACGTGTTCAATACAGCATTCACAACAAGCGATCAAGGATTCGCGGCTGCTGCAGCAGTCATCCTAGTAGTGATAGGAGGCATCCTAGGGATACTAGTGCTTAGGCTGATGGGGTTCAAGAAGCTCATGCAAGAACCCAAGGGTGAGCTGTGATGGCATCTTCCATCCTGTCTAGAATGTTTAGGAGAAAGGCTAAGCCCAAAGTAGAGCAGCTGAGGGACGTTGAGACCATTAAAAGGAGAAGATTGAACGCCGTAATAGGTATAGCGGTAGGCTTGGCCACGCTCCCCCTGGTTGCCCTCTACCTACTGCTGGCGCTCTCAAGTTTCGCTGACAGGATAGTGACTGGCCCAGACATTATAGAGGCAGAGTACAGCACGACAAACTGGAAGCTCCTCTTCCAGGGCAAACTGGAACCGGCGGCTGGTAGGCTTTACGACTTGAGAGAACTCATAATGATAATAGTGAACACGTTCATAGTGGCTCTAGGCGTGACGGTAGCAGTTGTTTTGATAAGCGTCATGGCGGGATATGCCTTCTCCAGGATGAAATTCCGGGGCAGAGTAGGGCTAATGGAGTTCATAATACTGCTCCACGCATTCCCCGGTGTTGCCCTAATAATAGCTGTCTACGCTATATACGTCTGGTCACTAGGAGCTGTGCCCAAAGACGTGTTGACAGAGTACAGGTTCCTATATACTATACTGGCCAGGGCATCACTCGAGATACCTATGAGCATCTGGCTAATGAAGGGCTTCTTTGACAGAATACCATGGGAGGTCGAGTGGAGCGCCATGGTTGACGGCGCTTCCAGGATCAGAGTTTGGAGACAGATAGTCCTCCCCCAGATCAAGCCTGGAATAGCCGCTATATCTATCTTCGCTTTTCTGGCGGGCTGGGAGGATCTTATATACGTACACGTGTTCCTATATACTGGGGGGATCAAGACTTTGGCCACCTTCCTAGAAGAAGTCATAGGTAACATTGAAACTACTTATCTACCAATAGCAGCCGCCGCCGGAACCCTTTACCTGATCCCTACTATAGTTTTCTTCGTACTGACCCAGAAGCTCCTCCTAGAAGCCATGAGTGGGGGTGTTAAGGCCTAATGGTAGAAGTAAGGCTTGAGAGGGTTTCCAAGAGATTTGGCAGGGTTGTTGCGGTAAATAATGTTAACCTACAGTTCCCCGATGGAAAGTTCTCGGCACTCTTGGGGCCTAGCGGGTCTGGCAAAAGCACCATACTCTACCTTATAGCGGGGATCTATAAGCCGACCCTAGGCAAAATATTGTTCGGAGACAGGGACGTCACAGAACTCCCCCCCAAGGATAGGAATGTTGGCCTAGTTTTCCAGAATTACGCACTATACCCTCACATGACAGTCTACGATAACATAGCATTTCCGCTAAGGCTCAAGAAGATAGATGAAAATGCTATAAACGACAAGGTTAACAACGTCTCTAAGCTACTAAGAATACAAGACCTGCTGGAAAGATACCCACACCAGCTCAGCGGGGGGCAGCAACAAAGAGTGGCCCTCGCAAGGGCTCTAGTCAAGGAGCCAGAGGTTCTACTACTAGACGAGCCTCTGAGCAACCTGGACGCCCTGCTAAGACTCACTATAAGGGCTGAGATAAAGAGGCTACAGCAGAAGCTTGAAATAACAGCCATACATGTAACTCACGATCAGGCTGAAGCCATGAGCATGGCCGACTACATAGCTGTCATAGATAGGGGAAGCGTACAACAAGTAGGGTCTCCATGGGAGGTCTACAATAAGCCCAGGAACCTCTTCGTGGCAACATTCATGGGATCACCTCCCTCAAACGTGCTTCCAGGACGTATAGTTAGGGAAAACGGGATCTGGATCGACGTGGGAGGCTCTATGGTTAAGCCGCCCGAAAGAATGGTCGAGCTACTGAGAGAGTCCGAGCTAGACGACGTGATCGTAGCCTTTAGACCGGAACACGCCTCCATAGTCAAGGAACCCGAGGAAGGGTATATTTCAATACCTGCAGAAGTATTCGTCACAGAACCCCTGGGCAGAGAGTCCATAGTAACAGCTATGGTAGGAGGATCAAGCGTCAAAGTACTGATGCCCCCTGAGGCTGAGTTCAAGCCAGGAGAGAGCGTTTATATCCAGATCCAGCCAGACAAGCTTATGCTCTTTGACCCCATAACCGAGCTAAACATAGAGGTTGCAAGGCCAGGGAAAAGCTAGCGATCTACTAAAAGTACTAGGGGATCCATTACACGCAACAATATTAGTTTTTACCCTTTCTTAAATAATCCTGGAGCTGAGAGTATACCAAAAACCCTAGAGTTTAAAGCTGGTATAGCTGGTGTAGGCTTTGCGCGGAATAGCAGACCTCCCACTACATGACGGAAAAGTACCCTTGTGGATGCTGAGAAGCATGGAAAGAATGGCTAGGAGCATAGTCAAGGCTCTAATAGAGTTGAGAGGACACGAGGCCCTAATAGAGGGACTCAGCAATCCTGTCTGGTTTCAGGCGTTTAACAACATTATAGGAATGGACTGGGACAGTAGTGGAAGCACGACAGTCCTGACGGCTATTCTGAAGAAAATATCCTGGGACGACGATAGCCTAGGATTCGTTGTCCTAGGCGGTAAAGGCTCTAGAATGAGAGAAGTCCCCGCTGAGGCAGAAGTTGCATCTAAAAGGAAAGACCTGGATGTTAACGCGGAAAATATAGCTTTGTTCAGTAAGATAGCAGCAAGAGTGGATTCCTCCTTCTTGCAGGATGGCTATGATCTCTATCACCACGTAGTTATAGTAACTAGTAATTCCTTGCTAGTGGTGCAACAAGGCATGGATCCAGGACGTGGCCTAGCCAGAAGGTATCATGTAAGGTATCCTAGACCAGAAGAGCCGCACAGTGGTATAGCCGGTGTTAAGAGGACAGCCCTAGACCTGTCTTCTAGCAAGAGCAGGGAGGTGCGAAGAGTAATGCTGGAGGTGCTCTCCGAAGGGCCCCGCAAGGCTTTAAAGAGGTTCTATGAAGCGTATAGGGTCTTGAGAGGTGCCAAACCGCTGACATCATTCCTTTCCCCAGCCCAGCACTCCTGGAAGGCGCCTGATGCCAGGGCTTTAGCTTCATATTATACACCGGTTAAGCCTTCTAGGCAACTACTGCGCAACATCGAGGATCTGGCACGATTCCAGCCGTCCAGCGACTTGGACTTATTATTAGCTCCTGGAGCAGGGCCTCAGGTAATCAGGGCCTTGGCGCTAGTAGCTGACCTAATATATTCAACGCCTCCCAGCCGCGAGGATCCTGTAACACACCCCCTAGATCCCTTCTTATACTCCTATGCCGTGGGAGGCAAGGATAGAGTACCGTATCCTTATAACAGGAAAACTGCCGTGAAAGTGGCCTCCATCCTCGAAGAAGTAGTTCTCAACGCCAAGATAAGCTCTAAGGAAAAGACAGCCATGTTAATGAGGCTCAGAAGCATGGTAAGGGGAACAGAAAACCTATGATAACTCATTGAATTGAAGTAATAGCCCGCAGACGCTAGCCCCACTAGCTACCTACCTGCATACCTCGTAGAAGGTGCTACCCAACGTTAGCATGCCAGATAATTCTTATGACAAGAGCCTTAGTTTCCTCATAATGTAGGAGGATTAAGAGGAAATACTAGTGGGCCCTGGGGATACTTCTGCTTCTTCAGCAGCTAATACCCAGTCCTTGCTAGTCTTCTCAAGTACTCGACCCGGAAACTAGTAGGTGCCTCTCCCTGGTTCTGCCAGGGCCCTATATGACCCCAATACTGTGGCAAGGGCTGTAGTGGAGCCTCAATAGGCGGCGCATTAGCATGTTCCATGAAGGCTCTCTGGTATTCACGCCTGGCATCTTCCATTGTCAGGTGTAGGTAGACCTGAGTAATTTTGATGTCGCTGTGGCCTAGCAGTTTCTGGAGAGAGGCTAGGCTCATCCCTCTCCTTAAGGCCTCTGTGGCGAACGTGTGTCTTAGAACGTGTGGTCTAACCCTTCGGGGATCTATTCCCGCTCTCTTGGCTAGTGCTTTAAGCCTCTTATAAACGGCCTGGTAAGTTATATCTATGATGCGCTGTCTTCTTCTTGGTCTGAACCTTCTAAAATATTCGGCTAGGAGGAGCCTACTGGTAGCTCCCGTGAATACTATACGCTCCTTGCCGTACTTGCCCCTCACCCTTATTTCAGTGAAGTCCGGGCTCACGTCCTCGGCCCTAATACTTAAGAGTTCTCCCACTCTCATACCAGTTTCTCCCAGCAGGCTGACTATTAGGGCATCCACTAGGTCGCGTGCAGATGATATTAACCTCTCCACTTCGTCCCACGAGAGGGCCTCGACAAGCCTGCCCTTCTCCCTAGGCACTGCTGGCGCATCATCCACCACACCCACCCACTTGAGGAACCTTCTCACGAATATCGAGTAATAGTGGACCGTTGCCTGGCTCTTCCGCCTCGACCCCTTCCTAATGCTTGACAGCCAGTCCAGGTACTGCTCGGCTCCTAGATCTGCGACCTTGGTGTCACCTCCAACGTGGGCCACGAAGAGTTTGAGGGCAGCTCTGTAAGCTTTCACGGTTTTTTCGCTGGCACCGCTGGACTCCATGTATGACAGGAATAGATTGGCGGCTTCCCTAACCCTGTAGGAGGCGATGTTCCTCGGCGGCCTCGATATTCTGAGCTCAGCCAATACCAGCCCCCCATTTAACTCTAGGCCCAGGCATAGACCGTTAAGACGGGAGGCCAGTGACACCGGGTGAATACCCTTGGGGCCCAAGCATCTTCTGGACGTGGAACCTGTCGAGTGCGTATTTCTTGAGAGAGTAAACAGGTTTACTGTCAAAGTCCTCGTTGGGGATCACGAGGAAAAGGCGCACTTAACAAACACGGGCCGCCTAACTGACATATTAGTTAGCGGTAGGAAGTGCCTACTGCAAGTCATTAGTGGAAGGAAGATGCAGTACAGACTTGTTGGCGTCAAAATCGATGATGACTATGCACTCATAGACACTATACTCCAGGCAAAGGCTTTTGAGAGAACCGTGCATAACCAGTTATTCCCCTTACTACGCGGTTGTAGAATCTCTAAAAGAGCCCCAAGAATCGGTGACTCCGTTTTTGACTATCTCATTGAATGCGGCGAGCTAGCTTACATTGTTGAGCTTAAAAGCGCTGTCATGATAGGCAGCGGATGGGAAGCCATGTATCCTGACTGTCCCACTGAAAGAGGCAGAAGACAAGTGTCTTCTCTAATGAGACTAGCTAGAGAGAGATCACTGCCAAGACCCTTGATAGTCATGATAGCTGGATTCAAGAGGGCCAGATGCTTCAAACCCTCTAGACAGGGGGATCCCGTCATGCACGAGCTACTGAGTAAATGGGTCTTAAACGGGCTTCCTTTGAAAGCCGCCTCGTTCTACATGGATAGCAGAGGCTCTATATACCTGGAAAAACCTGAACTGCCTTTATGTGACGACTGGGCCTCGTCCCTGCACGGCCATGCTCTATGAAGCTCTTTTAAGCCTCGCCATGAAGGCTAGACCTAGTACTATCACAGTAATCAATAGTATTGAAGCCACGGCCCAAACGGGTGTTTCTCCACGTTCCACAGTTTCTGTAGCTTCTGGGGCCTCTGTAGTCGTTTCAGGTTCATCAGTTGCTGTCCTTGCTTCGGTGGGTTCTCTTTCTGGAGTCGTCACAGTTTCTGGCTCTCTTGCAACGGTTTCTTGTGGCTGCCTTGTTACAGTCTCGCCTGGAGTAGTCTCTTCCACAGGTTCAGGCGTGCCGGTTGTTTCCTCGGGCATTGTCTCCGGAGTAGTAGTTGCTGGCG
The DNA here is from genome assembly GCA_015521705.1 of Desulfurococcales archaeon. Lineage (GTDB taxonomy): Archaea > Thermoproteota > Thermoprotei_A > Sulfolobales > Acidilobaceae > S141-84. The sequence continues at coordinate 39,986 of WANR01000031.1, read as the reverse complement.
GCGTAGTCGTTTCCGCTTTCCTCTCTCCTGCGACACTCACCTTTACTTGCTCGCTGGAACCTATATTACCAGCCTGGTCTATGGCTTCTGCTACTATGCTGTACTCCCCAGGCTCAGCTGCTGTGAATACAGCTATGTACTGGTTACTCAGGGGCAACTGTATAGCCTTTACACTGAACTCTTCCATGCTTGGAGTAGTCACTCTGACAACAACCCTGTCTATACCCCACTCTCCATCGCTCGCCCTAACGAAGACAGTCACGGCTTTGCCCATTCTAGGCTTGGCTGGCTGAATACTGGATATTTTGACCGCCGGCTCCACAGTGTCTCTATACGAGGCCAGGGTTATCTTGCCCGGTGTCGTGGCGTTGACGAAGGCTATGACTAGGTGGAACTCGCCTGTATCATAGTACTTGGTTGAGAGAATCTTGCCCACATCCCCGTAGAACTTGTACGAGCTGAGCGGCAGCGTCTTGTTAAGGTAGAACACCAGAGTTATATTCTCTGGAGTAAACTCCTCAAACCCAGTAGTGTTTATTACCCAAGTAACTGCCTTAAACTCCTTGTCGACATACTGGAATGCCATAAAGTTCTCGGTGTTAATACTGCCTGAGTCCCTAAAGTATGGACGTCCCGATGGTAGGAACACGCTAACAGTCCCGTTGGTGTAGACATCTATGACCTTGAACCCCCAGTAGGCCTCGTCTGGGTGGCCATGATTAGCCGTTGTTGTCGTCATGAAGTATACCAGAGACCCGTCACTTCTCTTATAGACGACGTCTGCGTCTCTGTGCACGTGGCCTGCTAGCACGGCAGCTATGTTCTTGTACTCTTCTACTATTTCTAGGAATCTTTTCGCTATGTCAAACTTCTGCTCCCAGCTCCTGTATAGGGAGTCTCTGAGCTCCTCTGGGCTTCCAGAGTAGAGGCCAGATCTATAGAATAAGGGGTGGTGCATTATTATAATGGCGGTCTTGTCCTCATAGGCGGAGAGCGCTCTCTCGAGAAAATCGAGCTGGTACTCGTTAGGGACGCCGTTCCACTTAGTATCGAGCCCTATAATGAGGAAGTCGCCGTAGACCCAGTACCAGTACCTGTGAGTGTTAAGGAACCTTCCATAGAACGACTTCATCAAGGCGTTTATGCCAGAGACCTGGGCCCAGTCATGGTTGCCAGGTACTATGAGCATCGGTAGGAGCAGTTGGTTCACATGGTTATACAGTATTATGTCGGAGGCCCTGCTAGTCCCTATATCTATGTTGTCACCAGTAGCGACAGCCAGGTCTAGCCCAAAGTTGAAGTAGAACGTGTTCAAGAGGGCTATGTACCTGGTATTCTTTAAGTCGTTTGGTATTCCCTCGTCTGACGCCCCGACATGTATGTCTGATAAATGGGCTATTCTTATGTGGCCCTTGGGCCCGCCGCTACTATCAATGAGTACGGAGCGGGGTGACACGAGCTTCCCAACATTTGTTTCAATGACAAGAGTGTACAAGCCGTCGGGAGCAGTCTCTGGCAACACAAGGCTTACCCTCTGAACCTCGTATACAAGCTTCTCGCCCTCATCTACCGTGTAGTTCATTAGCCCGCTGACATTCCCTAATTCCAGCTCCACTGTAACATTCAAGCCTTGAAGATAAGCCCTAGAAACCTCTAGTGGCTCTTTAACCCTTATTATAGCGTCTATAGTACCGCCGGGCGCGACTACTGCAGGTAGGGAGTGGAAGGGGGCGATTATGTATTCACTCCGAGTAACGTACTTCTCCAAGCCAGCACTGCTAGGTACCTGGCCGATAACGGAAACGAATAGTAGGGAAATAAAGACTGCTATATAGGCGGTTCTATGCCTGGACTGCCGTATGCTGAACCTCAAAATAGCATCACCCTCTAAGGAATCCGCCCACTTCATGTATTTACCGCGTGCCCCCTAGAGCTTTAATTTTATAGCTCCTTCCCGGCCGACTCCACCTGATAGAGTCCAGGGATCTGGACTATAATGGCGATAATACTCTCCAAGACCGCTTCTCTTGCTTCTTCCTTGTTTGTGAATATTAGTTTTGCAACTATAAAACAATGGAGGTGGCCAGAATGGGCCTACGCCTCAGAATGGGTAAGAGGGAGGGTGTAGCCCGAGGAGAAACGTTTGACGTCGTCATAGTCGGAGCCGGGCCGGCAGGCCTATCGGCTGCCATGTACTCTGCAAGGTTTCTCTTAAAAACGCTAGTCGTATCCCAAGATGTTGGGGGCCAGCTTAACCTAACGAACCTGGTAGAGGACTATCCCGGCCTAGGCAGGATAAGCGCTTCTGACTTGGTGGCCCGTTTCAAGTCGCACGCCGAGGAGTTCAAGGCCAAGGTACTTACTGGAGTCAGGGTTAGCGACATACGCAGAGAAGACGGTATCTTTAGGATAACTGGGTCCCAAGGATTCGATGTCAAGGCTAAGGCCGTTATAATAGCTGTAGGGTCTGAAAGGAGGAAACTGAGAGTCCCCGGAGAAGAAGAGTTCCAGGGCAGGGGTGTTAGCTACTGCAGTATATGCGATGGCCCCCTCTTTAAGGGCAGGAAAAGCGTTGCAGTTGTGGGAGGCGGCGATTCCGCGCTTGAGGGAGCCCTGCTTCTCAGCGGCTATGTAGGTAAGGTCTACTTGATACATAGAAGGGACAAGTTTAGAGCAAAACCCTACTACGTGGAACAGGTCAGGGCTAGGAGCAATATAGAGCTAGTGCTGAACAGCGTGGTGGAGAGGATAGAGGGTAGTGAAACAGTCGAAAGGGTCATCGTAAGGAACAAGATAACAGGGGAAAGGATCCCCCTAAGCGTCGACGGAATATTCATTGAGATAGGTTTCGAGCCTATGAGGGAGTGGTTCGAGAAGCTGGGGCTAGAAGTCGACGAGAGGGGCTACATCAAGGTTGATGAGTGGATGAGAACCAATATTGAGGGTATTTTCGCGGCGGGAGATTGCACCAGCGCTTGGATAGGTTTCAGGCAAGTAGTGACGGCTGCCGCTATGGGGGCGGTGGCGGCTTATAGCGCCTATAATTACCTATCTGAGAAAGGTTTATACCAGCCGAAGGTAGAGCTATTAACGAGGTAACGCTTCATGGGTGACCCGAAATGATCAGGTTGCCTGAAGGCATACCCGACAAGTACTACCCACTCTACCAGGTAATGATAAAGCAGAAGTACCACTTCGTGGGAAGGCATACAGTCGTCAAAAAGTGTTACTGGACCCATAAAGCCCTAGTGGAGGGCAGGCACTGCTACAAGTGCAAGTTCTACGGCATAGAAAGCCATAGAGACATACAAATGAGCCCCGCCGCCTTCTGGTGTTGGAACGCCTGCCTTCACTGCTGGAGGATAAGGCCTGAGGATGTAGGCGTCGAGCTGGACGAGACCAAGATGCCGTTCTTCGACGATCCCAGACTTCTCGTGGACGAGATGATCAAGGTTCATGTAAAGCTTATGAGCGGCTACAAAGGCCACCCCAAGGTAGACCCCAAAATGGTCGAGGAGGCCATGAAGCCTGTCCATGTGACAATGAGTCTGACGGGAGAACCCACGCTTTACGAGATGCTTGGCGATCTAATAAAGGAGGTCCACAGGAGGGGAATGACGACCTTCCTCGTAACTAGGGGGGTTAGGCCGGACGTGCTAGCCGGCCTCGACGAAGAGCCTAGCCAGCTCTATGTCAGCCTGGAGGCTTGGGACAAGAAGAGCTATAACTACTTTACCAGGCCACTAGTGCCACGGGCCTGGGAGCTCACATACGAGACTCTGGAGTTGATGCCCAGCTTCTCGAGCCCCACGGTAATCAGGATAACCCTAGTAAGAGGATTCAACGACCACGAGGAAGCCGTTAGAGGATTTGCCAAGCTAGTAGAACTAGCAGAACCCACCTACGTTGAGGTCAAATCCTACATGTGGGTAGGGGCTAGCCGTGAAAGACTCTCCAAAACAAACATGGCTAAGCACTACGAGGTCAAAAGATTCACTGAGCGACTCTCAGAACTAACAGGATACCCCATTATAGGCGAGAGCAAAACCAGCAGAGTCGTCCTACTAAGCAGAATACCAGAACCCATAAGACTAGGCAAAGGGTGTCCTCTAGGCTTAAAAACCCCAGAGCCAGAACTTCCCGGCGAATACGACGAATACGATCCAGACGTGATGCCATGAAAGGATAAACTCTAAATATCCATTTTGGGCAAGAGACCTGGTTCATTTCTGCAGCACCACTTTTGCATGGAGCCAACTATACCAGCCAATAACTATAAATGAGAAGGGGGCCCGCCTCAGCCAGGAGTTCGCTCTTCATACTGCTTCAGGAGCGGCAGACCGCATCATCGGTTATCCAGGAATTATAGCTCCCATCACCAATTATTTTTATTTCCTCTAGCACAAGGATCCTGGATAGAGGCAGGCTAAAGAGGACTGGCAGAATAGTTGCCCTTATAGATGGTCTAGGAGATGGTACAAGTTGTCGTTTAGGGGCAAGCTTAGGCCTGATGTAGGCTTATTGGTGTCGATCCTATTGCTCATGGTTTCACTCTATTTTTTGAACAATAGTTTCATACTCATAACAGAGGATCCCCCGAGAGTAGCGGCCAGTCTAATGGCTGCAGTTATAGGGCTAGCGCTTCTATCAGCCTCTATAACGCTCCTGAGAACCTGGCTCCTGGCCAAGGCCTACTATAGGAAGGGAGAGGAGGGGGCTTGAACCGTTCCTGCTGGAAACTATTTAAATCCCCATATATAGTCCTCATAAGGCGGGGTGCCGATGAAGACCAACCTCGTCCCCGAGAGAATTCCTGTGTGGAGTGCGCCGGAAGCTGAGGCCTTAAAGGTGGAAAGTTAATGATCCCGGATGGCATACCTCTAAAGTTGCTCAAGGGCGTCACAGTAGGCAGTTTATGGATCTACGTCTTAGCTATAATAGCGTCAAAGCCGAGCTACCCCTACGACGTGAGAAAGATGATAAGGGAAGTATTCGGCTTCGAGCCACCCATAGTAACCCTTTACACGACGTTTTACAGGCTAGAAAGAGAAGGCCTCATAAAGAAAGACAAGGGTCTATATAGCATCACAGACAGGGGGAAAATAGCCCTTGCAAAGGCTATCAGTTTCCTCAGAAGCCTAGCAAGAGAGATAGAAGAGATCTCCAGCATCGAAGTGCGAGACAACAGGGATCCCGTGTAGATCCATAGGAGAACAACAGAAGCAAACACTAATTTTAACCAGATCTAACTATGCTAAACGATTTAGGTTCTAATCGCTGAGATCCCCTTTGAGGTGGAAAACCCTATGGGTAGCAACCCCACGTTAAGGGAGGTTTTCTTAGCCACGAGGCCATGGAGCTTCCCAATGACTATAGTAGCTGTAGGCTTCGGCATCACGTATGGCTACTGGAGTGAGGGATACATAGATGTCCCCCTATCTCTGATAGCCATAATAGGCAGCATCTTGCTACACGCCCTAGTTAACGTTACAAACGACTATTTCGACTATACTAGGGGCGTCGATAAACCGGGAGCAGGAACTACGATATACAGGCCACATCCAATAGTCCATGGAATACTAAGCCCACGGGCTACTCTCACTTTTGGACTAGCTCTGGGTTCCACAGGCCTAGCTCTAGCCTTCATACTAGCCCTAGAAGGCAGAATACTAGCCCCACTACTAGGGATCCTAGGCTTTCTACTTGCCTATGGCTACACGGGGCCTCCCTTCAACCTGAAGTACAGAGCGCTCGGAGAGGCTACAGTGTTCGTGGCCTGGGGCCCTCTAATGGCTATTGGAGGCTACTACGTAGCTACGGGTAGCACTGGTTTTCTAGAGCCAGCCCTTGCAAGCATACCCATAGGATCTCTTGTCACATCCGTCCTCTTAGCCAATAACCTGAGAGACATAAGGTATGACAATGAGGCCGGTATTAGAACGTTAGCAATAATCCTCGGCAAAGAGCGGGGATTAAAGCTCTATGCAGCCTTAACCATAGTGATCCCCATAATATCTATAATAGTTCTCATAGGCCTCAGGGTAGTTCCACCACTATCAGCAATAACTATCATCTCCCTCTACCCCCTAGTAGCCCTCTATAGGAGGATGAGGGAAGAGATACCTGTAGACGCTGATCCCAGAACTGCACAGGCCACTCTACTCTTCGGAATACTATACATAGCTTCAATACTAGCCTCAGCAGTGATTTGACTAGGAAACCGTCAGCCTGCTTTAACACCTAGTATTTTAGCCTTGTAAGTGTATGGCGGCTTAAACACTTCAGCTTCTAACAGTTTTTCGGGCTGAAGACTGTCATCTATAACCACAGTCGCTATACCTGTACTTAGATCCACCTCAGCTTCCCTAACCCCCTTCACCTCTTTAAGGCCAAGTTTAACCGTTGAAGCACAACCGTCACAATGCATCCCTTCAATCTTTAGCCTAACTATCTTCATCTCCTATCACACTAGGATCCGGTGACAGGAGACAGCATTTATTAGTAAGTATTAATCCCAAGAATGCCGCAAATAAGCCAAGGCTAGGCCCTACGAGCACTAATGGCTAAGTAGCTAAGGCGCTCTGCCCTATTATTTGCCTGGTTAAGTATTTTTAGGGGTTAGTCACGGTTATCATTAATGTTAGCTGTAGAGGTGGTAGACTCGTGAGTGTAAAACCTCCTGTACCCATATCTGTGGATCACCTAAGGTTCAGTATCAATGACATAGAGTACTATCTACACAGCAGTGAAGCCATAGTGTCTAAAGCTGAGTATCCTCCCAAACTCTTCGTAACACCAGACGGCGACAAAATCGTGTTCCGGCAGGCTTCCAGAGACGAGGCCGACATTCTCCTTAAACCGCTAAAGCAAATAATAGACATGGGGTTCGATAAGGATCTCTACCATCTAGTAGCTGCTAGGACATACGCAGAAATTCTCGCCTGGAAACAACACAGGTACAAGGACCAGTATGTCATAGTGGGTGTCGACGTTACCAGGGGTAAAGGAGAGCTGGTAGGCATCTGGAATGCCAGGATGTGGGATGAAAACCTCACAATAAGCCTGCACAGTATAACTTTTAGGAGAAAAAGAAGAGTAGGATTGGTAGGCTACATTGCCAAAATGGAACACGCCTTCGAGTATCTAGGAGCCAAGGAATGGTGGGCAACGTTCGAGAGCCCATTCGGTTTTAGAATGGGGTTCTACCTGCGCCACCTAACAAAACCATACCCCCAGTATCAGCACGAACTAGGAGGTAGCATAGTGTTCTACGTGACGAAAGACATCTGGGAGAGCCTTCTGAAACCCAAGTTTAAGGAATACCTAGGCCAAAGACCCGTAGAAGAGAACCTCCTAGAGATCTCAAAGAAGCTGGAACCACCCGAAAAACTAGAAATAGAACTGTAAGCCAAGCCAGTTAACTGCGTTCTCCCTCACTACTAGCTCCGGTTTTTAACCGCTCTTTCCACAAACCCATTTCTAAGGGATATTTATCCTAAAACCCAGAAGCATCCAGCAACTAAGCAAAGGGGAGGTAAATAAGGTCAGGGCCTCTCTACCAGGGCTTTTTGATGACTTCAGGCGTTTTTAGTACCAGGGCTAAGGCCCCCATTAGAGGAGCATCTTCCCTGAAAGTAGCAACTTCTATTCTAGGAGGCTCTAATAGGGTGTATTCTCCCAGGAAACCCTTTATTTCGTCTAGCATTAGGTCCGTGTTGTTGAGAAAAATAGAGCCGCCCAAGAAGACTATTTTAGGATCAAAAGCAGAGGCTATGGACGCTATTCCGGCGGCATGGATCTTGTTAAGTTCTCTGACTAGCTCTCTAGCAAAATAGTCTCCATTCCTGGCCAGCCTATACAAGCCAGGGGCGTCGAGCTTCATTTGGGACGCTAGCTTGTAGGCTTCAGTGGGTACCCCTCTCCACGTTTTAGCTTTGATATATGCCATCCTAGGGATCCCAGCACCTGAAGCTAGAGCCTCCCAATGGCCTAGCCCGCCACAGCCACATCTGATCTCTGCCTTGTAATCCACTACTAGGTGTCCTACCTCGTGCGCGTTCCCCCTCCACCCTACTATAAGATTGCCATCGACTATGAAGCCTCCCCCAATGCCGCTACTTATGGTTACATAAGCAAGGTCCTCTACATCTCTGCCCCTGCCAAGGACTTTCTCGCCCCACACGGCAGCGACGCAATCATTAGCTACAACAACCTTGGCCTTAAACTCTTTCTCGAGAGGCTCCCTTAAGTAAAAAGTCCTTAGGGGGTTGTTTGGGGTATCGATCACCATACCCTTCTTGATGTCTAGAGGCCCGATAGTGGCGACACCTACAGCATCTACCCTGTCAGCCCCTAACCTTTCAGCCTCTCTCAAGATTTTTCGAGCCACAGCATAGGGGCCCCCAGTAGTGGGAGTTCTCACAACGCTTTTGGCTTGAAGCTCATTTCCCCTAAACAGTGCTACTCTAAGATTGGTAGCGCCTACATCAACCGCTAGAAAGGTCCCCTCAGAACCAGCCCTCATGGCCTAGCCCTGCAGAGTTACAGGTAATCCAAAATATCTTAAGCCGTTTCCTGTCTTAATTAGTGGTTTGGGCAACATAGTAGCCTTAGCCTGCGCGTTCTCCATGTTATTTCATGAAGTCTAGTAGCGAAGCCTGTCCCCCGCCTCGTAGTCTCTTCTCCGAGATGCCGAAGTAGCCTAGTATTCTAAGCGCTGACGGTATGATCTGCTTCTCGATGTAATAGTTGACGTCTATCTCTTCTGGAGATACCATGAAATAGGGTTTTGCTCTCCGGTGAAGGGGGCCAGGCCCCCTCACTATTATGTAACCTATCTTCATGCCAGGCTCTATTCTATACCCCTTTCTCTCCATTATTCTAGCGGCAGAAACATGTGGCTGCTCCGCCTCGTATTCTTCGGGTCTCCGCGTGAGAGTCTTCCATATAACGAGCTTGTCTATAGCTATCTTACGGGCCCTGAGATCCTCTATTATGCCCCTTATGTACTCGACAGCCTTTTCCACGTCTCCAGTCTTGAGTATTATCTCTGCGGCCACGAGTTGCGCTTCTTTAGCCAGCTCGCTCCAGTCGCCTCTAACAGCCTCAAAACCTACAACGTCTATTTTGCCATCCGTTGTCAGCCCTATATACCGCTTCTTTGCCTCTGTGAAGAATACCTTGAGGTATACTTTCTCCAGCTTTATGTCGAACCCCAGCTCCTTTTCCACCCTCTCCACAAGCCTTCTAACCTTGTCCTCGTCGTATGTAACGAAGAGGCTATCAGTGTCACCATATATAACGCCTAGGCCTAGCTCCTTAGCAATCCCTATGGATCTAAGGATGAGCGACCTACCCCATGAAGTCACGGATTCCGCGCATTCCCTACAGTACCACCTAGCATGCACCCAGCCCATATAGCCGTAGGAAGCGTTGGCTAGCAGCTTAACGGCTTTCTGCCTTTCGTCAAGTAGCCTGTACTCGATACTATCATACGGGTACTTCCTGGCCTCCTCCCTCAGCCTTTTCCTCATGTTTAGCAGCTTTTCAAGAACGAGCTTGAAGAAGCCTGGGGGGTTCTTCCTGTATCTATGACCCACCTCTGGTGCTTCATAGTATTCGTCTACAGCCTCGCCTGGCCTCACGAGGGTGTCAGGGCCCACGTTGTACTTAACCATTATGTTAGGATACATGCTGGCGAAGTCAAGGACGGCTATGTTGTCATGGAGCCCGGGCTTAGGCTTCAAAACAACTGCTCCCGTGTAGCTCTCCTCAACTCTTTCAGTCCTGTTGGGCACAAGCTCTCCCAGCTTGAAGGCTTCCCTCATGAGCCTCCACTCGAGCCTAAACCCTACACTGGCAGCCATAACCTGGTCTAGGGGTAGGCCGCTGACTAGGCTGAGCTGTGTCCCGAAGGGTAACAGCTTCTCTGCCAGCAGCATGGTAGAGTAGACGTCGTCGAAAGCGTATCTGAGAAGAGGATCCTTGTTGCCTTTTTTCCAGTAATCTGCTATCTGCCACCACTCGAGGGTGGATCTTTTGCTCTTAGGCATGACACCTAAGTAGTCAGCTACCTCCTCAAGGCTTTTCACCTTTACACCTGGCATTTCCTGCGCGAAATCGAAGAGGTCTACATTCAGCCTACCGTTAATGGATATGTGTCCATAAGTGCTTGTCTGCGGTGTGCTGCCAACCCTTCTACCAACATCTAGTGCGACACTGTTAACCTTGGCTCTTCTCACTAGATAGGGCCAGTCGAACCTGTTCTGGTTGTAACCGACTATTATGTCGGGATCCAGCTCGTTTACCCTAGAAACAAATTCCGAGATGAGGCGCTTATCTCTCATACCTTCCGCTTCTAGCAGTTCAGGCTTAGCCATGCCGGGCTTCAGCCAGTAGCCGATAATTATGACAGGGTCACGCGTGGGCTCAGGGCTCCTACCTGGGTTGTACGCCTCTATATCGAACGCCATTACGCGAAGCCCTTTTAAAGGATCCACGTTAACCCTCCCAGGGTCCTCTTCCAGCTCGCCCTGAACCTCGTAGACAGAATCTACCCTGTATGATGGGAGCTTTGGGAGCTCTCTCAACTTCGCAGTATACCATCTCATTGGGTAAAGGTTCTTATCTATGAGGTATCTCATGGTAAATCTTATATCAGCCTCTAGGACCTCACTTATTCCTCTGAGCTTCGCCACTTCCTCCCTGTACCTTCTCACCTCTTGAGGGATCATAGTCTCTATTCTAAGGGCTCTAACTTCTCTCCCATAATACTTCTTCTCGACAATGTCTATACCCACTATGGGGCTTGATGGAGAGGAGAGCCGAGCTATGGAAGCCTTGATACTAGCCAGATCCGACCCTTGCTCCGGTATAGCGTAGAAGTACGGCCTAAACCCTTTAACTACCAGGAGAGCCCTGCTGCCATCCTCCATGCGGGCATATATAAGGATCCTTGTTTCCCTGCCAGATACCTCGTACGTGGCGTCTAGGAGCTGGAAAGACGCCTCCAAACCACACACCTTAGCCCTGGGATATACATCCTTGTAGATAGTATAATACTGGCTGCAGAGGGTAAAATCTTATTAAAAGCCTAACACGCAAGTTATCCCTATGGGAGGGATGACAGTATCAACGATGCGTGGCGCCTCTGAGAGAAACCCGGCTAAAGGCTGGAAGCGGGGGCGAAAACTTTCTTTAATGCTCTCCCCGGCACTATTGCTTTTAGTAACGATTCTAGCTGGCGCTAGCCTCTCCAATTCAACAGTCATAGCCGAGGCCCAAGATGTTGGGATCGGTGGGGGAGAGACGTTATCAAGGCACCTACCCATAGTAGCTGGCCTCAACGAGTCATCAATCATGAGGATCCTAGACAATCTTATAAGAAGCATTGGAGAGTCCAACACTACGGAGCTTGTCGAGGCTCTTCAGTCAATGAAGCAGTCTATAGAAGCCGGGAACGCTTCTGGTTTCTCAGAGGACCAGGAGCGGCTTAAAACATTGATAAGCGAGGATCCAAGCATATTAGTAGAGTTGGACGAATACACGCTAAGACAGCTTCTTCTATTAGCCTCGATAAACGTCACGAGTACTAATGAGGGGTTGATAGGTCTAGTTGATCCTAGAATTTACGAGGGGCTAGAAGAGTACCTGTCGGATCTCACAAGGGGGTACCCGGAGAAAGAGTTTCCACGATACTCCCAATCAATATACGTGGAGAGTGGATCGGTGCGAGAAGCATTAAAAGACCTAGAAGAGCTTCCAAGGCCTCCCAGAGACCTAATCCCCAGTATCTATGAAGGGGGAGGGGGCACTGAAAGCCCTGCAAGAGATACCATAGTGCCACTTATATTACTGGCAGCTTCCATAGGGCTAATCTATGCAGGCTACAGGGCCAGGTTTCACATATTTAGGGGGGTAGAAGCAGCGAGAACCTCGATAACGAGGTTTCTGGCCTTAAGAAGTATGGGGCGCACAGTGCCATCCTCGAGAAACCCCAGAGAAGCCATTGTAGCCTGCTATAAAACTGTTACAGCAGCGTTGGCAAGAATTGGCTACCCCAAAATGGGTTGGGAGACTCACAGGGAATACTATGATAAGCTAAAGCGTGTGCCATGGTCCAAGACGGTTGGCGAGATAACATTTATCTACGAAAAGGCTGTCTTCTCCCCTGAAAAAGCGACGTGGGACGACGCACTTAAATGCTCGAGGCTAGCTAGGGAGGTTGGAAAGAGTTGAACAGTTACAAGGCGTTTCTTCTGGGCCTTCTAGTAATAGGGATCGTAGCCTCCCTCTACTCTGCTCCTAAGAGCTTACTAGTCTCCCTGGTCTTCTCCAAGTCCCCCACACCTTTCACAGATGAGTGGTATGGCACCAGCAGGCTTGCAAGCCTTCTGGAAGAAGAGGGCTACAACTTCTCCGTCATTTTCTCCCTAGAAGACCTCAACAAGTTGATGGAGAAAAGCCCGGGGAAGCGAGTTGTAGTGTTGACTATTATATCGCCAGAGTCACGCATTGAACCCTCAGAGGCAAGACTAATCCTAGAGGCGATGATTGAAGGTAGATTGTCGGTACTGGTGGCAGATGAAAGCCAAAACTCCAACACGATCCTGGAAGGGATAGGCCTGCAAATTAGTGGCAAGCCGCTGGAGGGTTTCGCCGGGCTACCCTACGTTCCAGCTGTAATCGAGGTGCCGGGCAGAGGATCTTACAGGCTCTTGCTGAGCGTGGCCTCTGATATAGGATTACTTGCAGGGCTGCCAGTAAACGTAAGCTATGAAGCGTTATCCAGAAGCGCCACAAACGAGCTAGTCGCCGTGGCAGGCGAGGCCGGCGGTGGGAGGTTCTTTGTCATAAGCGATGGAACCATTTTTCTGAACACTGCCTTCTCGGAAAACGCTTCCCAGGTAGGAGACTATGAAGAGTTTGCACTATCGGTTTTCAGGTATTTGAGCAGTGGCTTGGATCCTAGTGAAGTCCTAGTGGTGTATGATCTTTCTCACTACAATGACTCGCTGAAGCCTTTAAGGGAAGAAAGCGAGGCTCCCGGCGACTTGCTAGGCAGCCTGCTAGAGGAGTCTAGAAATTTAGGCGGCTTCAGTATTCCTATAGTGCTTCACCCTGCCATTTTCGTGTTTCTCGGACTCTACCTAGCAAAGACTCTGGAGACGCTGTTTTTCGGGCTAGCTTCTAGCTACCCGATAACTGTTTTCCTGGCCTCTCTCCTTATAGGGATTCTCCTATATAGAAGGGTTAAGGGTAACCTTGGTAGTGCAATAGACGACAACATCGACACCGTAATCCCTGAGATCGACATGATGGCCGAGACCCCGCTGAGGAGGAGAATAGTGTCTGTAACCAAGCTCGAAAAGAGAGAGGCACTAGAGCTAACGCACAATCTTTACTTGATCCTTGACTCACTTCTCTCAAAACACATGGGCACCTCAATCTGGAGCCTTTACAAAGACAGGAAAGAAATAGAGCATGTGGCAAGGAGGTTAGAGGTTGATGCAGTAAAGCTTGAGAAGTTCATTAGGGATCTTGTGGCTATTAACGAGAGGTATGAGGGTAAGAGGAAGCTCACTCCCATCGTTATTAGCTGGGACAGGAAGTTTAGAAGTATGCTCAAGTTCTCTGAAACGATATTATTGAGGATGGGATATACTCTTGTGGGCAAAGAAAGGCTGAGAGGAGTCGAGTATGGGTTACGGGAACTATGAAAACAGAGGTGTAGACGCTATGGGCTCTCCCGTGGCAGAAATGAGAGAGCTTGCCGACAAAGTTTTATCCGAAGTATCGAAGGTTGTCGTGGGCAAGGAGGATGATGTCAAGATAATACTGTCCTCCATAATATTGGGGGGACACATCCTGTTGGAAGGAGTGCCTGGAGTGGCTAAGACTACTATGGCTAAAGCCATAGCTTCGGCGCTTGACCTCTCATTCAGCAGGATCCAGTTCACTCCAGACCTTCTACCCGCAGACATTGTCGGCGCAATGATTTTCGACCAGAAGGCGGGGGACTTTAAGGTGCGCAAGGGCCCTATTTTCGCTAACATAGTGCTGGCAGACGAGATAAACAGGGCCAGCCCTAGAACACAGTCGGCGCTACTAGAGGCTATGCAGGAGAAACAGGTTACCATAGAAGGTGTTACGATGAAGCTCCCAGAGCCTTTCACAGTCATTGCTACACAGAACCCGATAGAGATGGAGGGGACATTTCCCCTGCCAGAGGCTCAGCTTGATAGATTCCTAGTTAAGCTTAACATAGGGTATCCTAGCAAGGATGAAATGATAGAGGTTCTAAGAAGGCTTAGAAGGATAGAGGAATGGCCAATCAGGAAAGTGGCATCCGCCTCCGATATTATGAAGGCCAGGAGAATGGCATGGGACATCTATGTCGACGAGGCAGTCCTTTCATACATAGTCGACATAGTGGAGGCCACTAGAAAACATGAAGCCGTAAGCCTTGGAGCCTCGCCTAGAGCAGCCGTAGCCTTAGTCCTCATGTCGAAGACCATGGCTTTATTATCCGGGAGAAACTATGTAGTGCCAGACGATGTCAAGAGTGTGGCCAAGCCTGTTCTTAGGCATAGGGTTATCTTGAAGCCTGAAGCAGAGATAGAGGGGGTAAACGTGGAGGACATCATAAGCGACGTCCTTAAAAGGGTCCCAGTGCCTTAAAGAGTGATAAGGGTTGGATGCAGGGACTAAGCTCGAGAAAGAGCCCCTGCTGGCTGTTTTAACGCCGAGAGGCAAGTCAGTGCTGTTTGGATCTAGCATTCTACTGGCCCTCGGATTTCTCTCCCAGGGGCCCATCTCAAAGTCTTTGATAGCCAGTGGAACCTTCATGCTATTATTGCTCTACATTTCAAAGCTCTCCCTAGAGCTAAGACTCTACGCTGCAGGCAGGCTTATTGTCAAGAGGGTTATCGAGGGTAGCCTGGTCGAGGGGTCAAAGATAAGAGTCAGACTATTGCTTGAAAACCCCACCATAGTGCCGTTGGAAAACATCGAGGTACACGACTATTATCCGAGCATCTTTAGGCTGGAAAACGCCTCCAACATGAGAATAATACTGGTGCGGCCAAAAGGCTCCGCAAGCTTCGAGTACACGCTAAGGACGGCCATGGGTAAGCATAGGTTCCCGAAACCTCTAGTAATTGTGAGGGATCCTCTAGGACTGTTTTCGAAGACTCTGAGGATTGGCAGCGAGACTGAAGTATCAGTGTTGCCGAGATACGAGAGGATACCCAGCCAGAAATTGTTGGTGATACCCTCCACGAAGCCTGGGGGCCTCTCGGCTACTAGAAGAAAAGGTGTAGGAACTCAAATCTTCGAGGTAAGAGAGTACCAGCAGGGAGACGAGGTTAGGAGAATAGAGTGGAAGTCGACGGCACGCCTGTTAAAGCTAATGGTGAAAGAGTTTGAGCAAGAGTCCAGCATGGAAGTCATAGTTGTCATTGACACGTCGCCATCAATGGTTTACGGCAGAGTGGGCTACACGAAACTAGAATACTCGGTAAGAGCAGCTGCCACAATAGGAGAGTACCTCACGAGGAGGGGCGACTACATAGGTCTGGCTTTCGAAAACCCAGGAGAGGGCCTAATAGTGATACCCCCCGGGAGAGGCTATGGCCACCTTAAAGCCTACATGAAAGCCCTATCATCCCTATACTGGCCCTCACCCGAAAAACATGCAGGCCCCGATAGTTACAGGTTACTGGGTACCCTTTCAGGAGTTATAGGCGCTGTTAGGAAACGAGGGAAAACCGTTTTCATCATTTTTACAGATCTCGAGATGGGAGAGAAAGAAGTTTCTAAGGTGCTAGACTTGCTATCAAAAATGCGTGGCTTGGGTCATGAGGTTCTCGTATTATCCCCCTCAACGCCCTTCTTCGAGGCTAAAGCATTGTCGGGGCTCCAAGCAGGCCTCTACAGGATAAGGGCTTTAGATGAGATAGCAAGGAGAAAGGCTATAGCTAAACTATTCTTGTCACGCGGCATACCTATAGTCAGCGTGGGGCCGGATGACCTAGCGGCTCACGCACTTAGAAGAATAGAGCTGCTAAGGCAGGTGCTTCTATAATGGTCTTCGAGATCGCTAAGGCGCTAGCCAATAAAAGGGCCCGAGTCTATGCTTTAGCTGTGCTTGCATTAAATGCTCCCCTCATGTATACCAGTATTTCCTTCTATATAATCGTTAGAGAGGCAGGGACTGGCATTGCCTCAACACCCCTTACTAGTTTCTGGAAGCTGCTAGAGCCAGGAGACTCTTGGGTTCCCCGAGTAATAGATGTTATAGCTCTACTACTAGTTGCCTTCATTTTCTACCAGTCCCTTAGGCTTAAAGGCCTCCACTGGGCCATAGCCACCTACTATATACTGCTAGCCTTGGCCGTAGGGTTAGGCCCCGACCTGCTAACTCCTAGAGCCTTGCTAGCAGCCGTAGTAGCTACCATATTGTCGCTTCTCTCCATGAGCTATAGGAGGGTCCTACACTTTATAGTCACAGGCAGGGATTGGACAGTCAAGTACTCTGTGTCAAAAGGAAGCCTTCCAGGCTCAATACTATACATGACCCTGACAACGCTAGCCCCACTCTTGATAGCCATAGGCGCCTCACTACTAGTATTGTCTGCGGCTAGCGCCCTAGAGGCCCTAGAGCTAGGATTACCCCCGCCTCTGCCAGATATTTGGGACTTGTTCAAGTCAACTAGGATAGGAGTCTTTCTAGCACTACTGGCAGTTATATGGTTCTCTATATGGGTCACCAACAACGTCTTTGAAACAATAATAATGATCGCGACCCTGAGACGCGTCCAGGCACTAGACCTTGCCAGGAACCAAGCATTGAAAGAGTATGCAGAGCTCAGCAGGTTTAACAGCAGAGAAGACAAGATCAACGCCTGGATACTTAGCAGCATAGGAGCCCTGCTCATTTACCCAATTATATACGCGAACTATGCCCAATTATCGGAACCACTTAGTAGATTACTTGGGGAAACGATAGTTCCTAGATGGCTGACCTACGCTGCGGGACTAGCAGCATTAATGATAGTACTCTGGACAGCGAGAAGGCTGGTAACTAACCTGACAACGGCTAGAGGACTAGCAGGGAGGAGATGGACGCTCTTCTACGCTTCACTAACAATTATCACAATAATTTACCTCTACGCCACGCTGGGAGGGGAAACCCTGTCTCTTATGAAGGGAGTCGTGGGGCTAGACGAGACCCAAAGTTTAAGGAACGACCCTCTAGGCTCGTTTCTACTCAGCGGCAATAATCTATGGATCCGCCTGGAAATATTGTATTCTAGAATAGAAGGGCTATTACGGATGATAATATGGTTCCTGTGGGGATAGAGGAAGAGAACGAAGCGATATGCTGAGCCAGGAGAAAAACCTTTACGATTTTATGGGATTAAAACTAGGCCTTCTTTTTAGCCTCCGATAAAGCCTTAATAAGGGCTCTTCTGGTTAATGCCTCGGCCATCGCTTTTCTATACTCGCTCGACGCTCTTATATCACTTGGAGGATTTAGGCCTTCTGACGCTTTTTTGGACGCCTTATCTATATCTTCTTCTGTTATCTTCTTGCCTTCAAGCTCTTCCTCCACTCCTTGAGCCCTTACGGGGCCCTCAGCAACGCCTGTCATTCCCACCCGTACCCTTTCCGCTGTCCCGTCTTTTCCTAGAACGATCAGTGCTGCCACTCCTACTATGGCAAAGTCGGAGGCTCTGAATACTAGTTTTTCATAGGATGATCCCACAGCACCGTTGACCACTGGTATTCTTATCTCTGTAATTAGCTCCTGGGGATCTATGTCTGTTATATAGGGCCCTTTTATGAAGTCTGAGACCTTAACTGCTCTCTCTCCATTGACGCTCTTCAGCACGACCTCTGCCTCTAGTGCTACTAATGCTGCTGGATAGTCTGCTGCCGGATCTGCGTGTGCAATGCTTCCACCTATGGTTCCCATGTTTCTTACCTGCCTGTCACCTATTTTGGACGCTGTTTCTGCCAGTAGCGGGCATCTCTCTCTAAGTAGTTCCGAGGATTCTATCTCGGAGTGGGTGGTTAGTGCCCCCACCCTTATGGTGTCTCCTTCCTCTCTTATATAGGAGAGTTCCTTGAGCTTTCCTAGGTAAATCACATAGGCGGGCCTGGCAAGTCTGAGCTTCATTAGGGGTATTAAGCTATGCCCTCCAGCTAGTAGCTTAGCCTCGCCTCCATGCTCTGCTAGCATCTTAAGGGCTTCATCAAGGCTTTGGGGCACGAGTAGCTTGAAAGAGGGTGGATACATTACGCCTTCACCCCCTTCTCCTTAAGTATCTCCCATATCTTGTACGGCGTCAGCGGCATGTCTGCATGTTTTATGCCCAGGTGCGAGAGAGCGTCCAACACTGCATTGACTACGGCTGCTGTTGAAGCTATGGTTCCTGTTTCCCCTACGCCTTTTACGCCTAGAGGGTTGTGAGGCGATGGCGTCTCCACGAAGTACGACTCTACGTTAGGGGTATCGATAGCTGTGGGTATCATGTAATCGTTGAAGCCCGCCGTTAATAGGTTTCCGGCTTCGTCGAACACTGCGTACTCGTAGAGGGCCTGGGCTAGGCCCTGGATCACCCCGCCGTGGACTTGTCCTTCAGCTATCAACGGGTTGACTACAACGCCTATATCGTCTACTGCAACATACCTCAATATCTTGGGCTTGAAGGTTTCCTTATCTATCTCAACGACGCAGACGTGGGTACCATAGGGGAAAGTGAAGTTTTCTGGATCGTAGAACACCGTAGCCTCTAGTCCAGGTTCCTCGCCTTCAGGCAGTTTGTCAGCAGTATAGCTGGCTAGAGCCACTTCCTGTATTGTAACTTGCTTCTCGGGATGCCCGCGGACATAGAACTTTCCTTCAGAATACTCTACATCATCTACCCTGGCTTCAAGAAGCGAAGCCGCTATTCTCCTAGCCTTCTCCTTAACCCTCCTGGCAGCTAATGCTATGGCTCCTCCACCAACAGGCGTGGTTCTGCTCCCATACGTCCCCATACCGAAAGGCGTCTGAGCAGTGTCTCCATGCACTATCTCGACGTCCTCTATGGGGACGCCCAGCTCCTCGGCAACTATTTGCGCGAATGTGGTCTCCTCGCCTTGGCCGTGTGGGTGTGACCCCGTGTATACTGTAACCTTGCCTGAAGGGTGGATCCTTACGACAGCGCTTTCCCATAGGCCTAGACCGAAGCCTGTAGCCCTAGCTATCCTAGAGGGTGCTAGACCACACATCTCTATATAAGACGATATACCTATTCCTATCAGTCTTCCCTCCTTTCTAGCTTTTGACTGGATCTCCCTCCACTTGGAGTACTCGGCTCTTTTCAGGGCCTCCTCGAAGACTTCACGGTATCTACCACTATCGTATATGAGGCCCGTGACCGCGTTATATGGGGCCTTCTCTACCAAGTTGACTCTCCTGACATCGGCCGGATCCATGCCTAGCTCCCTGGCAACCAGATCCATGACTCTTTCGAGTAGGTACGTCGCCTCTGGCCTTCCAGCACCCCTATAGGCGTCGACGGGAGTGGTGTTTGTCAGGACCCCTTTTACTTCGACATCGACGGACTTGATCTTGTAGGGGCCCGATAGCATGGTTCCATAGAGAATCGTGGGTACTCCTGGAGCGGCAGTGCTTAGATAAGCCCCTAAATTGGCTAGAGTTCTGACCCTTAAACCTAGAACCTCGCCTTTCCTGGTATACGCTACTTCGAAGTCTGTTATGTGATCCCTTCCATGGTGGGTACCCATGAAGTTCTCCTTCCTAGTCTCCATCCACTTGACAGGCCTGCCTAGATCCATGGCCAGCCTTGAAACTATGAGCTCGCCGGGATACACTGGGATCTTGCTACCAAAGCCCCCGCCAACGTCTGGCGCTATAACTCTCAACTTGTGCTCAGGTATGCCGAGAGAAGCAGACATTATGAGCCTGTGAACATGGGGGTTTTGTGATGTAACCCATACTGTCAGCTCCCCCGTGGACGCGTTGTAGTGAGCCAGGGCCCCCCTAGTCTCCATAGCGCTTGGTATAAGCCTATGGTTCACTAATCTCTGCCTCATGACGTGATCGGCTTTAGCCGCTATAGAGTCGAAGTCCTCCCCTCCTGTTAGCCTCCAGGTGAAAGCGACATTGTTTGGAGCTTCATCGTGGATCACCGGGGCTCCTGGCTTGACGGCTTCCTCCATGTCAGTAACTACAGGGAGAGGCTCGTATTCGACCTCTATAGCTTCAAGAGCATCATACGCTGTATAGGGGTCTTCCGCGACTGCTACTGCAACAATATCCCCTATGAAGCGGGCCTTGTCGTGAACCACAACAGGCCACTTTATCGGTTTCAGATCGGCCCCGGTCAGGGCCCAAGCCGTCATGAGTGGCTGAACTTTGTCCTTGAAATACTCTCCCGTGAATACTCCTATGACGCCTGAAATCTTTTCTGCCCTGGTAGTGTCGATCGACTTAATCCTAGCATGTGCGTATGAGGACCTAAGGAAAGCCGCGTAGACTGTTCCCGGTAATGACAGGTCGTCAACAAATAGGCCTCTTCCGGTGAGTAGTCTTAGATCCTCCCTCCTCTTAATCCTCTTACCAAGATACCTTCTCTCAGGCACACCGCCTCACCCCATCTTTTCGGCCGCAGCCATTGCAGCCCTCACTATGTTGACGTAGCCCGTGCACCTGCAGAGGTTCCCCTCTATTGCTCTTCTAACCTCCTCTTCGCTCGGCTTCTTGTTCTTCGAGAGGAATTCGTATAGATTCATTATGAACCCTGGTGTGCAAAAGCCGCATTGTAATGCATGGTTCTCCCAAAAGGCTTCCTGTATTGGATGTAGTTTTCCGTCTTCACTGATGCCCTCTATGGTTAGTATCTCGCCGCCATCGGCCATGAAGGCGAACAATGTGCAAGACTTAACAGCCTTACCGTTCAGTATAACCGTGCAAGCCCCACAGTTACTAGTGTCGCACCCGATATGAGTGCCCTTTAGCCCTAGCACCTCCCTTATATAGTGGACCAGGAGCATGCGCGGGGGGATTGTGTGGGTATAGGTTTTACCGTTTACCTTGACAGTTATAGTAATGGCTTCTCCGCCATTACCAGGGGCTTGAGACAAGCTATCACCGTCAGATAAGAGATCAATTACCGCAGAGATATAAAAACCTTAATCACACCTGGTTATAGCTAAAAACGTGTCCCTACAGAGGGATATATATTTGTTTTTAAGAGCAGCACTGGCCGGAGCCCTTATCTGCAGAATCTAGTGTTTATTGGCTTGAAGGCGTCATAGTAATTGCTAACGCTTAAATATACTGTTTATAGTTATTCTAAGTCAATGGTGTACCAAGCGTGGGAGCCTCCATCCTAGGAGAGCCCTTACCCTTTGAGGAAAAAATAATCATTAAAGGGTGGCCCAAGAATAGTACCCTAGAAGACTATAAGAAGCTCCACAGAGAAAGCCTGGAAAAGTTCGAGGAGTTTTGGGCGAGTGTTGCAAGAGAGCTTGAGTGGCTCAGAGAATTCAGCAAAGTATACGAGAGAGGCGACTACCCCCACGTGTATAGATGGTTCCCTGGCGGGCTAACCAATATCTCCTACCTGGCACTCGATAGGCATGTCAAAGGCGCTAGGAAGAATAAGGTAGCCTATATATGGGAGGGAGAGCCCGTAGATGAGAAGGGAGCGCCGAGGGAAGTCAGGAAACTTACCTACTACGATCTATGGAGAGAGGTTAATAGAGTAGCCTATATTCTCTCACGCATGTTTAACCTCAAGAAGGGAGACAAGATAGCCATCTACCTGCCCATGATACCCGAGTTGCCTATATTCATGTTAGCGGCTGCAAGGCTGGGAGTCATATTTACAGTAGTCTTTGCAGGGTTCACCGCAGAGAACTTAGCTACCAGAATTAATGACCTGGGAGCAACACTCCTGGTAACAGCAGACGGCTTCTATAGGAGAGGAAAAATCGTGAGGCTGAAAGACGTGGCCGATAAGGCTGTAGAGATGTCGCCTGGCGTGAGAAACGTTATAGTAGTTAGAAGGCTGGGTATAGACGTTAACATGGTGGAGGGCAGGGATTACTGGCTCGAAGAGCTTATGGAGGGAGTCCCCTCTAATGCCTACGTGGATCCTGTCCCAGTAGAAAGTGAGCACACGCTCTACGTTCTCTACACGTCGGGGACCACTGGGAAGCCCAAGGGTATCATACATGACCATGGAGGCTATGCAGTGCTACTCCACGCTACCATGAAATGGGTTTTCGACATAAGAGACGACGACGTGTATTATTGTACTGCAGACATAGGCTGGGTAACTGGCCATAGCTACATAGTTTTCGGCCCCTTGATCGAGGGGGCCACTATAGTCATGTATGAAGGCGCCCCCGATTACCCTGGACCTGATAGATGGTGGTCCATAGTAGAAAGATACGGGGTCACAGTGCTCTACACCACGCCAACAGCTGTTAGGATGCTCATGAGATTCGGAGACATGTGGGTGAAAAAACACGATAGGTCTACCCTAAGACTTATACACAGCGTGGGAGAGCCAATTAACCCCTCAGCCTGGAGATGGCTCTATGAGGTAGTAGGAGAATCCAGGTGCCCCGTCGGATCTACGTGGTGGATGACGGAAACAGGGGGCATACTTATAAGCATAGCACCCGGCCTAGCCCTCATACCCATAAAGCCCGGAGCAAACGGGCTCCCCCTACCAGGAATAGAGGCTGAAGTCGTCGACGATGAAGGGAAACCCGTAGAACCTGGCATGAAGGGCTTCCTAGTAATAACGAGACCCTGGCCTGGAATGCCCGCTCCACCCACCGGGATGTGGGGCGATCCCGAGAGATATGAAAAAGTCTACTGGTCCAGGATCCCAGGATTCTTCTACACAGGCGACTACGCTATCAAGGACAGCGACGGCTATATATGGGTTTTAGGAAGGGCTGATGAAGTGCTTAAAGTTGCAGGCCACAGGATAGGAACTTATGAGCTGGAGTCAGTACTCGTGTCACATCCTGCAGTATCTGAGGCGGCAGTCGTTGGAGCCCCGGATCCTGTCAAGGGAGAAGTTCCCGTCGCTTACGTAGTCCTAAAAGAAGGACAAACACCAACGTCAGAAATGGCTGAGCAACTCAAGAAATGGGTAAGAGAGAAGTACGGGCCCATAGCCACGCCTCAGAACGTATTCTTCGTCTCGAAGCTACCCAAGACGCGTAGTGGGAAGATAATGAGGAGACTACTAGTTGCTATACTTTCTAACAAGCCGCTTGGAGACGTAACAACGCTAGAAGACGAAGCTGCAGTCGACGAAGCTAAAAAAGCCTACGAAGAGTTGTCACGGGAGTTAAAGAAGTAACCCCAGCTCTCTTTCACTAGCTTCCCTCTAAACGAACTCCTCTTTTCTCCTAGCTTTGTGCCGACCCTTCTCGGATCTTGGGTCTAGGGCACTCATCTTCTTTCAAGAGCCACTTGCATGCCCACTCGGCCATATATACTATAACCCTTTCTAGATCCCTACCCATTTCGGTTAGTCTATACCTGACCCTGACGGGCGGCCCTGGCTCCACTATTCTCTCAGCCAAGCCCATTTCTACCAGATCCTCAAGGGTCTCTGAAAGCGTTTTAGACGAGATCCCGTTAATCTTCTTCTCGAGCTCGGAAAAAGTCTTCTCACCCTCCAGTAAATAATATATTATTACTAAGCCCCACTTCCTCGACAATAACTTGCTAGCAGCCATGAGAGGGCATTTGTCGCTTGACACAGAAGCCACCAGAACTAGTTGTTTTTGGACCAAAATAAATATGGTTTACATTGAAAACAAGGTATCTAACACCAAAGTAGCTTGGCTAGAAAGAATAGTAGAAAACACTCCCAACAACCTAGACGGGATCTTACAAGCCAAAGGGCTTTTACTCTATAAGCAGTATCCATAGTAAGGTTAAGTTAATGCAATAAGTAATATTGGCTTCTCTGTTTAGTACTATATTAGGGCTGCCAAGATTTGAGTCGAGGTTATAAACGTAAGCTAGAAGACCTGACCATGGAAGAGCTAGAAAAAGCCCTTAGATCTGTAGGGTATATACCTGATAGGAAACTCGTCGTAACACTATACCTAGCTATAAGACTGGGTAAGCCTCTTCTCCTCGAAGGAGAGCCTGGCTGTGGCAAGACAGAGCTAGCTAAAGCCCTGGCCAAAGCCCTGGATACTGAACTGATCAGGCTCCAATGTTATGAAGGGATCGAAGCTTCCCAGGCTATTTATGACTGGGACTATGCAAGGCAGCTAATAACTATACGTTTATTAGAGTCCACTAGAGACGCGGAGAACATAGAAAAGACGATCTACTCTGAGAGGTACCTGATCAAAGGCCCTCTTCTAAAGGCTGTGACCCATGAGGGTGAAAAACCGCCTGTTCTCCTTATAGACGAAATAGATAGGGCTGACGAGGAATTCGAAGCTTTTCTCCTAGAGTTCCTAGGAGAGTTCCAGGTGACTATCCCAGAGCTCGGCACCTTCAGAGCTAAAACAAGGCCTATAGTCATAATCACCTCTAACAGGACACGAGAAATAAGCGATGGGCTAAGGAGGAGATGCTTATACCTATACGTGTCTTACCCAGACAGGGAGAGAGAAGTCGAAATAGTCCTTTCAAAGGTAAACGGAGCACCTAGGAGGCTAGTAGAGGAAGCTGTAGAAGTGGTTAACAGGATAAGATCCCAGAAAGGCATAGTAAAGAAGCCAGGCATCTCTGAAACCATTGACTGGGTTAGGTCGCTCGTCGAGCTGGGGCATAGGAGCATAACCAGAGAGAACTTGGAGTCCACAATGTCGTGCATAGTCAAGTCCAGGGAGGATGCAGAGAAGCTGGACATCAACTACGTGCTGGGAGAAAAGCAATGACCGGGGATCGTGAGAATCTAGCAGAGCTAGTGGTGGATTTCGCGAGAGTCCTGAGAGAGGCCGGCGTTAAGTGCTCGATCCCTGAAGTCATAGACGCCTTCAACGCTGTATTATACATGGGTTTAAATGACCTGGAGAAGCTAAGGGAGGCTCTACGCTCGACATTGGTTAAAGACCCAGAACACTACAAGGTATTTGAGGAAGTCTTCGAATATTTCTGGGAAGGTAGAGGGAAGCCCAGGCAAGGATTACAGGCTAGAAGGTTCATGGTCAGAATAGTTTCTGAGCGAGACCTGGATCCTGTCTCCAGGTTTCTCAACGTTTACAGCCCCCTCGAAGTCTCCTGGAAGAATAGGATTGCTAGGATGGATACAGGATCTGGGAAGAGAAGGGAAATAAGCAGGACAGTTAGAACTTACCTGAGACTGTTAGCCCTAGAGGCTAGCAGAAGGAGGATCCTAAGGGCAAAAGGCGAGGAGAGCCTAAGGTATTCTATGAAAAGATCTCTTAAAACGTTCGGCGAGATAGTAAAGATAGCCAGAACAACTAAGAAGCGGGTAAAGGCTAGGCTAGTGATCGTGGCTGATGTTAGCGGATCCATGAGCGATGAATGGGAATGGCTCTATGAGTTGCTAGCAGCTGTTAAAAAGCTTCCCTCAGGGCGCTACGAGGTGTTCCTCTTTAGTACAAGACTCTTTAGAGCTACAGAACTCCTAGAAACGCATACCAGGCTCGAGGAAGCATTACATGTAATAATGAACGAGTTTATGTACTGGGGCGGAGGCACACGCATAGGTGAAGCCCTAGAAACTCTTGTCAAGGAGTATCCAGGGATCCTGAAGAAAAAAACCGGAGTTCTCATAGTAAGTGATGGATGGGATCTAGGAGACCTTGAAAAACTAGAAAAAAGCCTCGCAGAGATTAAACGAAGAGTAGGCCACATGGCATGGATTACGCCACATGCCTCGAAACCCGGTTTTGCCCCTGCAACATCGTGCCTACAAATAGCTCTAAACTACGTAGACGCACTGCTCCCCAAGGAAGCACTAGAAAACCCAAGACTTCTCGCAACCCTGCTACAGCGCTGGGAGAACTAATGCATATTTTCTGAAAGGTTTAATTCATAGTTTAGAGAGGACCCATAGCTCTCGCCCGGAATATAATGTATGATGACAAGGTAAAGGACCCTATTATGGAAACATGCATTATGGTACAGAACAAGCAGAAAGCTTTAGCCACTGAGACTTCTAAGTAAACGAGGTAAGGCACCATAGCTGAGCCTATAGCGAGCAATAAAGTAAGCGTAACAAAGAAGACCCTCCTTTCAAAAACAAAGTAAAGGCCATAAACCATTACTGCCATAATGAAGAACACGGGGGCTATCTCAGATAAATGGATCCCATCAACTATCATAGCCTCGTCTATCGAGTAAACTGTCTCGCAACTAAAGACACCAGTAGAACCAGCCACATACCCACAGAAATTACCCTGGCTCAGGTAATCTATGTAACCCAAAAAGGAGGATAAAAGCCCTATAATCAAGAAAAATATCAAGGTCGCGTGGAGCTTGTCCAACTATACATCCCCCGTCTCCCAGTAAAAATGAGTCGATCAGTTTAATTAAAAACCTCCTGGAGCAGCGGCCTATAACCGTCGCTTTGACTAACGGACAAGCCAAAATAATGTTACTAGGCTTTGGTACTGTGCCTAACGGTAAGATTAACGTAACAGGGGTTCCGTCCCCCAATACTTACCTGTATTATTTCTTTATATAGCTGCATTCACCGGTTTGCCAAGAGAGGGTGTTAGTGGTTTCTTTACAAGAATGAACCAAAATAAAGAGAGCTAACGCCGACTTAACAACTAGAGTTAGGACATTTATGTCAGATCGTTGAATGTCATGAAGTGGACGTTTTCAGGCCTGGTTTTCAGTTTGCTTCCAAGCCTAGCCCCTATCAGTATATTGATGTTCTTCTTGCCGGCTATGTCGAGTATTCTCTGCGTTATTATGCCGTCAAAAACTATTGCATGGACTTTTCCTTCTTCCACGTTTTGAAGTCTTTCATAAAGATCCTTCACCTTTACTCTCTCGAGCTCATTCCACTCCTTATCAAAGAGGATAGCTTCTAGCGTTCCCTTGAGGTCTTTTATAGTGTCTATTATCTTTTTAGGGACAGCCACAGTAGTCACTGTAGGAGCAGGTTTCTCCTCTGGCTGTTTCTCCTCTTTCTCCTCTTCTACTTTTTTCTCTTCTTTTTCTTTCTCTTTCTTTTCTTCCACAAGCCCTAGCTCCTTCTTAACCTCGTTCGCGGGTATCATTTCACTTAGGGCTTGAGCTATTTCCTTACCTGTAAGGTTTTCTACCTCCTGGTTGGGCGGTGCCCGTGCCACGTAGTCTATGTTAGCCTGCTCTAGTAGTGTTCTAAGCACTAGTTCCCCTCCTCTGTCACCATCTACGAAGGCTATAGCCTTCTTCTTCTTGGATAGCTCTATCACTGTCGCGGGTATCTTCTCCCTGGCTCCTTCAATAGCTATAACATTAGTGTATCCGTACCTGAGGAGGTTTATTACGTCTGCTCTCCCCTCAACTATTATTACAGAGTCAGACTTATCAACGTCGGGGCCTGCGGGTAGTTTGTCGGGCCCATAAGAGACTACTTTCTGCTTCGCGTCAACTTCCTGAAGAACCTCTCTCACGATCTCTTTAATGTCGGGCTCTTTTTCCTTCAAGTTCCTGAGTAGCTCCCTGCTCCTCTCTATTATCTTCTTTATTCTCTCAACTCTGAGATCCTTGATTTCCTCTACCATAATCCGGGCCTTATAGGGCCCTATCTTGTCAACGGTTTCAAGCATTGCCGCTAATATAGCTGTCTCCACCCTGTCAAGGTTGCTAGGTACCTGTACTATGCCAGAGGTCTTGGTTCCGTGATACTTTAGTTCCACGTGAACCCTGCCGATCTTGTCCTTATCCTGTAGCTCTTCTAAGTTAAACCCCGAACCCAGGAGGCCCTCGGTCTGTCCGAAGATGGCACCTATTACATCATGCCTTTCAACTCTCCCGTCAACTTCGAGCCTAGCCTTAATGAGATACTTCAACTTCTAGCACCTCCCTAGCCTACGTATCATTAAGCCTTCAAAGAGGCTTCTACTTGCTCATTTAAAACATGGATGCTTCCGAGAATTTAAAAGCAATAATTCCCGCCAGTAAAACACTGACTTAGACAAACCGTCTTGGCGAAAGGCTTAAGGGAAGCGGCTACTCAGACCCGTTATTCCCCATCATTAAAGCGCGTCGGACCTCTCGAGCGCCAGTCATCGCCAATTATTCTAGCCTAAGCACGGCAACGCTTAATAACTTTACCAGCCATAGGAATGCCTGCCCCGTAGTTTCAACGATCAGCCCATCAGCCCTCTAGACACGCGGACAGGCCCTAAGTAGCACTTTAAAGGAGCCCACAGCTAGGTTTAGGAGGATAGATCCACAGTCCTGGAATTTTTCAAGCCCAGATAGGTCCATTCAACTCTTATCGCCAAGTGTGGTGCTTGTTTTTTGTTGAATTTAAGGACGAATTTACTGCTTTTCCCTGGTTCTAGGTCGCCTATACTATTTTCAGCTATTTTTATGCCAAGGCTAGTTACATATACTCTCAGATCCTGCGCGGTTTCATCGCCATTATTCACTATGGTGCCTTCTATGCTCGCCTCTTCACCTTTCAGATGCTTGCTTTCAATGATTACACGAGGATCGGGCTTAGGGTATATGGATTCTACGACTATAACATCGGTTACGACCACTGTTTTAGGGTAAACACTCGTCTCGGGCTTCTCGTAGATCACGGCTACTGGCACTTCTAGCCCCCTATAAGGCACTTCTATAGAGGCTGTCGCGAAGCCTGGCCCGGACATTACTAACGGGTCTGAACCACCTGCTACAACCTTTATATAGGACCTCGATGAAGGAAGGTAGACACCTACAAGGGCCTTTCTGGTGCCTTCAAGCCTCTTCGGAAGGCGCATGTTAACCTTAAGCACTTCTCCGGGCTGGAGCGACACAGCCCCTGTGTGGTATGAAATGCTATAGGATCCCTTGCCAGACTCGTATACTGCTAGGAGGCAGGCATCTGAAAGCCTAAGAGGCCTCAAGTGCTCATAGAACGCACCTAATTTGTGCTCGCTTTTCTCCAGTAATTTCTTGGAGACAAGGGGCGTTATGTCGTAAATGGCTTTGTAATAAAAGCCCTCGTCAACCTCCACGCTAAACTGTGGCTTGTACTCTCTAGCCACAGTAGAGCCGTCAATCTTCAGTCTTACCGGTGCCCCCCATGCATAGTCTCCGCCGGCCATTACGCCCACTGATAAATATGATGCTTTGACTCTGGCATTGCTAGGCCTCGGGATCCTGAGGGATGCTTGCCCGTATTTTCTGGCGCCTGGCACAGTTCCTAGGCTTATGTTGGCTTGCTTCATTTCAGCAAATGCAAAGCCATCGCCACTGTCCCTTATAACCTCTACGAGTTCCCCCTGCAATACTCCACCTCCCCTCTTATCAGCGATCTTTCCCGGGTATTAGCCATCTCATATACAGATGTCTGGGCATTTATAGCTACATATTTCCTACAATAATTACACCCACATAGTTTTCGCCAGCCATATTATAGTAACTTCTAGATAAAACTTAAATATGAAACAGAAAACTACAGACTACTTGAGGGTGGAACAATGAATCGGTTCTCTGCAAGAATCATGGCCGGCATAAGTCCTGCAAGGATAGCCGTCATAGTAGCCATAATAGTTGTCCTCCTAGCAGTGTATTTCCTAGCCTTGCGTGGGCCCACAGAGCTAGTGTTCGCGTCTACCCAGCTAAACCCGCCAGCAGAGCAGGCTTTTGTCAAGGAACAGCTGCTTCCCGGATTCACTGAAGATACAGGCATTAGTGTCACATTCCTTCCAATAAGCTACGACGAACTAGTCACCAGGCTCGAAGCCGAGATAAGAGCTGGTCAAGTAACCATCTCTGTTATAGGCGACTTGCACGGAAACCTCGATTACTATGCCAGCCAGGGGTGGCTCTTGGACCTCTCCCAGTTCGGGGCTCTGCCTGGAAGAAGCTTCCCTCAGACGCTAGAAGAGTATAGCACGATCAGGGGGATAAAAGCCTATATCCCATGGATGACCGCTACTTACGTCTTCGTGATTAACAAGGAGGCGTTCAACTACCTTCCTTCAGGACTATCTATGGACGACGTTATCAGAGGCACGGACAAGTGGACCTATGAAACCCTGCTAGAGTGGGCTAGGAACATATACGAGGAAACTGGCAAGAGGGCGCTAGGATTCCCTGTAGGGGCTAAAGGGCTATTCCATAGATTCTTGCACGGATACCTATACCCATCGTTTACGGGAGCCCAGGTAAAGAACTTCGACAGCCAAGACGCTATAGCTATGTGGGAGTATCTGAGAGAACTATGGCAATACGTCAACCCAGCCAGCACTACGTATGATGCAATGGCAGATCCCCTGCTAAGGGGAGAAGTCCTCATAGCATGGGATCATACCGCTAGGATCAAAGATGCTATAACTCAGAGACCCGATGACTTCGTCGTGGTCCCGGCACCAGCAGGGCCTAAGGGAAGGGGCTTCATACTAGTAATAGCTGGATTAGCCATTCCTAAAGGAGCCCCAGACCCGGAAGCTTCATGGAATCTTATAGAGTACCTGACAAGGCCCGAAGTCCAGGTTAAGGTTCTAGAGAACGTTGGCTTCTTCCCATCGGTAAACGAGGCCTCCGGAGCCATACCTGAAGGCCCACTAAAGATACTAGCAAGCGGCGTATCAGCACAGCTAAACGCCGGCGACGCCCTAGTCGCGCTCATACCCAGCCTAGGAGGCAAAGGAGGAGAATTCTCGCAAACCTATAGGACAGCATTCGAGAGAATAGTCCTACAAAACGAGGATCCAGGCACTGTACTGCCAGAGCTCAAACAAAGACTCGACAGTATATTCAGAGAAGCTGGAACCCCATTGCCGCCGCCTGACGAGTAAAGAACTGGTTGAAAGCAAGCCAAATCACTCGACATATCTAAGGTTTTTAAACCAACAAGACATCTCTTATCCTTTTCCCAATCTTTTAGAACTAACAAACACCTTACTGCCCATACACGTGATAAATACCACGGGATCCATCATCATTGTAGTAGTAAACCACTATCCTGCTAGTTTCTCCGGGCATCCCAGGCGCTCCGGGAGGCATCCCGGGCACCGCTATACCCCTTACTTTAGGCTTTTCTTCTAAGAGTTTCTCTATAGCCTCTACAGAGACGTGGCCTTCGACCACGTAGTCATTAATTAGAGAAGTGTGGCATGACCATAGATACCTTGGCACTCTAAGTTCGTGCTTTAACTTGGCCAGTTCGCTCTGGCTGAGGTCTATGACTTCTACTCTGTAACCTTCGCTAGATAAGTACTTTACATAAGACAAGCAGCAACCACACTCGGGTGTTTTGTAAAGTTTTACCACTAGACTTGCACTGTTCCCCGGAGCCTTTGGTGAATAGTAGAAGGTGGCCAATGAAGCTGCCAGTACGAGTATTAGTGCTATCGCGGCGACCGTTCTATTCCATAACTTGTTACTTGTTTTACCAGCTTTTTTGTGCTTCACATGCCTTTTCAACTCTCTCACCTCTCACCCTTGCTCCCTAACAACTATCCCCACGACACCCTTGTAATCCCTCGTAAGGGCCTCTATTACATAGACTGCAGTATTGTAGGCCTTCCCTGGATTCTCCGACTCAAGCACCAGGACGATCTCCCTAGGCATGCCCCCAGGGCTTGGCGAGTAAGTATCCCCCAGGGGGGTGTAAGCCTTTACAAGGACAGAATCCCCGCAGAGGCCGAGGACCCATGAACCCCTCTTATAGCTCCGACATTTAATCTCCTCCAAGATGCTAGATATAGACTCGAGGATCCTGGGCAGGAAAAACGGGTCCTCCACCCTGGCACTAAACCTGAGCACATACACAGCCAAGCACCATGATTCCATGGGGCCGGCCGCGGCTATAACCCGCCTTCGGTACTACGGCGGCATTTGACTCAGCGGCCTCCTCCCAGGGCTTCGCGCGGGCCTCATAGCCCCAGGACCTTGCTCCGCCGGGGCTGGCCGTTTCAACGCGTCTCCAGGCTGTCCTCAACGGGTTACCTGCCCCCGAGTTGCCTCGGGGACCTCTCCGCATCATAGACATCGCCTGGAGCCGTGCCGTTTCTGTGCCATTGCCACGGGTATCACCCGTGCCCCTTCCGGGGCCCGGCTCCCGCGGGGAGGGCGGTGTTTCCTCAGCCCCTTTAGGGGCCGTCGGCCGCCAGCCGCGGCCGGTCCCTGCTAGTATTCCCCGCGCTCCGAGGCTTAAATTTGCCCTTAATCACTGCATAAAGAATCCTAAAGGACCCGTTTTGCTCCCAAGAGCCGCTTTCACTTTTTTCTTCTTGCAAGCATCAGGGCCAGGCTCCAAAGTCTGTCGCCTGGCCTGTGCAGGTTTTTCACAGCCCTGCCCCTACTTTTCTCTTTAACTTTTACAGCTAGCTCGTCGGAGCCCAGTAAAGCTTTGCCAACAGCCACTGGAGCCTTGGCTACCTCATCGACCACGGCTACAATATCGTTCTCCGAGAACGCCCCCCTGATGGATACTATGCCGGGTATCATCAAATCAGCGCCTTTACCGACAGCTATTGAGGCGCCCCTATCAACCTCTATGGAAGGGAGCCACTCATAGCCTTTTCTTAGCAGGTGGGGGAGGAGAGGTATGAAACCTTTACTGGTTTCAGCGAATACGGGTTCACCGTCTATTATGTATATCTTTTCGCCAGTGCTAGTAAAAGCTATTTCTACGTCCTCCAGTTCAGACTTGAACGATGGATACTTCTCGGCTATCTTGGAACCTAACAAGCGCTTCTCCTTCTTAGATAGCCTATGCCTCTTAGTTATGCGTATCTGATCCAAGCCAGTGAAACCTCTTCAGAGTAGTCGCTCCCGAAAAACCAGTCATAAATGCGTGCAAGCTTTAAAAACTTAAAACCAGATTCGTGCCCCGGCCTATCCCGATCCAGGAAGCCAGGGAAGCCTGGTGTACGGTGACGTCGCATGGGGGATTTCTCTCTTCTAGAAAACTTTATCATTGAAAAGAT
The DNA here is from genome assembly GCA_015521705.1 of Desulfurococcales archaeon. Taxonomy (GTDB): domain Archaea; phylum Thermoproteota; class Thermoprotei_A; order Sulfolobales; family Acidilobaceae; genus S141-84. The sequence continues at coordinate 6,863 of WANR01000031.1, read as the reverse complement.
GAGAAAAACGAGGATTCCCGGCTTATCTGTGGCTGTAGTGGATAGAGATGAAGTAGTTTATGCCAGGGGTTTCGGCCTGAGAGACCTATCTTCAGGCTCGAGAGCTACGCCGAGAACAATCTATGGGATAGGTTCTGTCACCAAGTCTTTCACCGCATTGGCTGTGCTTAAACTCGTAGAGGAGGGCAAGCTAAGCTTAGAGGATAAAGTAGAAGACCACATAGGAGTCAGGCTTAGGCCTTTCGGGGAACCTGTCAAGATCCACCACTTACTTACCCACAGCAGCGGGATCCCGGCCCTTGCGTATGCTGAGGCATTTATAAGAGGCGTTCTAGGCTTGGACTCGCAATGGCTACCTCTCTCAAGCCCTGCAGACATAGTTGCTTTCATGAGAGAGTCCAACGAGTGGGCTGTTGCAAAACCCGGCCATAGATTCTTCTACTTGAATGAGGGCTACGTGCTACTAGGCTCAATAGTGGAAAAGGCTTCAGGGCTCAAATATGAGGATTACGTGAGAAGAGAAATATTGGAGCCGCTCGGCATGAAAAGAACATATTTTAACAAGGAGGAGGTAGGCCAGGATCCGGATGTAGCCACGCCTTACATAGTAGACAGGGAGGGTAGACACCATGAAAGTAGATTCCCTTATGGCGTAACTTCTGATGGAGGTCTGCTAAGCAATACCCTGGATCTAGCTAGGTACGCTGGAATGTTTATAGGTAGGGGTAGACTAGGCGAGACGGTAGTAGCTGAGCCAGAAACAATAGAGTCCATGGAGAAGGGGTACATAGACACGCACTTCAAACTCTTTGGCGACGAAAAATACGGCTATGGGCTAATAGTGACTAACAGGTTCCTAGGCAGAAAACTGGTTCACCACAGCGGTTCAGTGCTTGTATACACTGCCTTTTTCGGGTATCTACCCAGCGATGGATGGGCAGTGATAGTTCTAGCAAACTCTGCAGGCTACCCTCTGTCAAGTATAGGTATGTATGCCCTGGCCTTAGCTCTCGGATATGAACCGGAAAAACACCTAGACTTCATACGCGCTGAAAGATTACTAGAGAAGCTTGAGGGCATCTACCAGGCCTACAAAGGAACCCACACGTACTGTATCAAGAGAGTAGGCGACTTCCTTTCTGTCATCTACAAAGACAAATACACGGGATCGACCACAGTCTTGGCACCCGTAGAGCTTAAAGAGGACTACGCAAAGTTCTACACCAGAGCTAACGGGAGGGTCTATGAGGCAGAATTCTTCATTAAAGACGATAAGGTTACAATGCTCTATGAGAGGTACAAGATGGTCAAAACTTCTGACATAATTAGCCCATTACATGAGTGCTGACTACTCCACGCCTCAAACCAGTGTTTCTTAAAAAACCCAGCCGTTTAAGAAGCATTTCTGGCTACTGGAATTATCTTCACCCCAAGGAATAAAGAAAAGCCAGAACCTATCCATGAGCCTTAAAACGCCACGAATAGCGTGTTGAACCGCCCTAGCCAACACGCTTTTCGTGGTGAATTTTAGAATTGATTCACGAAATCAGTTTTCCGCTTTCTGGGTCGAAGACCCTTATCCGGGCTTCTTCTAGCATAACTACTATCCTAGAACCTACGGCTGGGGGTTCTTCCTGGACTTTAGCCACTATAGTTTCGTCCTCGTTTATACGTACATGTACTATAATATCTGACCCCAGGTTTTCTACAAAGTCTACCACACCTTCCACGCCTTCACCGTTAACAGCTAGTTTAACGTGTTCAGGCCTTATACCAACCAAGACCTCTCTTCCATCATACCTGTAGAGCTCTGGCCTTTCAAGTTTTACCTTAGACCTCCCGACTTCGAGATACAGTCCCCCACTAGCTACGCGGATCATTGACTTAACCAGGTTCATTTGGGGCGAACCTATGAATGTGGCGACAAATGTGTCAGCAGGTCTGTTATAGACGTCCTCGGGCGTCCCTACTTGGAGTACCTTACCCTTATCCATTACCGCTATCCTATCGGCTATAACCATTGCCTCGGTTTGATCGTGGGTAACGTAGATCATAGTGACGCCGACGGCTCTTTGGAGCTTCTTGATCTCGCTCCTCATTTTAACCCTAAGTAATGCATCCAGGTTGCTAAGAGGCTCGTCCATGAGAAGAACTTCTGGCTCTACTACTATAGCCCTGGCTACAGCGACTCTTTGCCTTTGGCCGCCGCTCAACTGGTGTGGGTACCTATCTAGGAGATCCTCTATGCGTAGCAACTCAGCTGCCCACTTAACTCTACGCCTTATCTCGCTCTCCTGGTATTTCTTTATTTTCAATGGGAAAGCTATATTATCGAAGACACTCATGTGCGGCCAAACAGCGTAGGACTGGAAAACCATGGAGATGTTCCTGCTCCTGGGGGGTAGCATTGTCACGTCTCTATCGCCAAAGAGTACTCTACCCTTGTCTGGCTTCTCGAGTCCAGCTATTATTCTAAGCGTTGTTGTCTTGCCGCAGCCGCTGGGGCCTAGGAGAACCATGGATTCCCCATCGTTTATCTCCAAGTTGACATCGTCTAATGCCCTTACTTTGCCGAACATTTTAACTATTCCTTCGAGCCTTACCTCCACCAAGCCGGTGGCACCCTAACGTACGGTGATCCCCCATATAGCTATTAGATAACGCCTCGTAATAAAGACGAAGACAAGGGCTGGCAATATTATTATGAGGGTTCCAGCAAACTTGTAGTAGTCAGGCGCTGTCAGAGCCGTCGATAGTATGAAGGCTGAGAGGGGCCTATTGGTAGTTGTCAGTATTGAGGCTATGAACACTTCATTCCACGACATCAGGAAAGTAAACATGGCTGCCGCTGCCAATCCAGGCAGTGCCAGAGGTATTGTTATCCTCAGAAACACGCCCAGGGGATCCAAGCCGAAGACCATGCCAGCCTCCTCTAGTTCCCTCGAGACGCCTGCAAACACGCCCGATGTTATCAATACTACAAACGGAATACTCATGGCCGAGTGGGCTAGTGCCAGCCCCAGGAGGGAGTCGCTCAGGCCAAGCCTTATATAAAGGGTAGCCAGGGGGACGGCTATCACTATTATAGGGAACATTCTAAGACCTATTATTAGGAGCTTTAGAAAGTCCTTTCCTGGAAACACGTACCGGGCAAAAGCGTAGCCAGCAGGCACTCCTAGCGCGAAGCTTATTGCAATAGTTAATAGAGCCACTATTACGCTGTTAACAATGGCGCTCCCGGCCCCAAGATACCATAGCTCCTGTAGCTGCCTAAGAGAGTATTCCAGGGGTATGGGGGTGGGCTCATATATGGCGTCCCTGTCGGAGACGGCATAGATCATTGCTACGGCTATTGGCAGGCCTATCCATGACGCTAGTAGCAGGATGAACCACGCCTTGGCTATACCTGTAAGGGCCTGCATTATGGGGCTTCTCATCTTCCCACCTCCAGGAACTTGGCCCTAAGCATGCGTATGTAGAAGAAGCCGAAGGCCAGCGAAAGACCAGCTATTATTAGCGCGTAGAGCGCTGAGACTTCTCTGTTCCTGAGCTCCACGTATTCCCAGTAGGCTTCCCCCGCCAGGACTGGTATATCTCTCCCTGTAAGCACCATAACCACGCCAAAGATCTGGAAGGCGAAAAGGGTTCGTATTATTAACGCGCTCTGAAGACTCGGTTTGAGCATTGGCAGGATGATGTGTCTCACTCTCTGCCACCAACTAGCGCCGAAGACCTCAGCAGCTTCTAGAAGGTCCTTGCCCAAGAGCTGGAGGCCTGCAAAGAGGATCACGAAAACAATAGCCATTGATCTCCATATCTCGGCTATGGCTACAACCATGACCTCCCTCCACTTATACTCGTAACCCAGGAACTGTATTGGAGAATCTATAAGCCCCAGAGAGTACAGAGTCTTGTTTAGGAACCCGTTGCCTGCAAAGATGGAGTACCAAATGAGGCCGGAAGCCACGTCGCTTATAGTAAGCGGTATAGCTACCATGTATACCAGCATGTCCCTCCCACGGAAAGACTTGTAGAGGAAAACAGCTACGACTATGGCAAGTATCGTCTCCGCAGGCACAATTATTGCTATGAGTAGAAACGTGTTCCTGACGGCTTCATCGAACTTTGAGAGCGGGTCATAGAGCAGGTAGTTTATGTGCCTAAGGGTGAGGCCTCCATCCTCGAAGAAGGAAAGATAAATGGCTTCCACTAAAGGATAGCCTACCATGAACAACATATAGCCCAGAGCAGGGGCTATTAGCAAGTAGGGTGTAAGACTTGTTCTTCGACTCACCCAGACTCCCCGCCAGCCGCGTCTTCTACTAGGCACGCTAACACTATTAACGTCAACGCGCTTCTTACGGGCAAATAGCTCTATGCCAGCAGGCTCCGATAACTTGTGGAGCAGCTAGAACCGTGAACAAGCCTTCACATGCTAGTTCAGCGTGGGCCTGCCCTGCTTTAACGTTTTTAACGTAAGGTCTTATGGCACCTAGAGCGGATAGTATTTAACTCCCTAGGTGTTACTGAAATCTTGTTGGTTACATTAAAGGGTGCGAAGGAGTGTTGGCGCGCGAAACCACTTTCGACATACTGGGGGAGTACCTGGAAACGTCTGTAATGGTCAAGCTGAAGAGCGGGAAGAAGCTTAAGGGTGTACTAAAGAGCTATGACCAACACTTAAACCTCATACTGAACGAGACGGAGGAAATGAACGAGGAAAGGACTCGGAGGCTAGGAATGGTTTTGATAAGAGGAGACACCGTCGTAGTGATTAGCCCGGCAAAGTAGGGTGCACGGGCTTGGGCAAGGGAACAGCGTCCTTTGGAAAACATGGAAGAAGCAAGACCCACATAGTCTGCAGGAGGTGTGGCAGGAGATCATACAACGTGTCTAAAGGCTATTGCGCGGCCTGCGGCTTTGGTAAGAGTAGGAGGATCAGGAGGTACAGTTGGCAGAACAAGAAGTTTAACAGGATTAGGATAGTGTAGTAGAGGGGTATGTATTGGCCCGGGCGGGCGAGCCCCCGGGGCCTTTTGCCAGTAACAGGAAAAAGCTAGAGGCCCTGATGGAAGAGGCTGGCCTGGAAGCCCTGGTGCTGGCTGGCAAGCCTAACATGGTCTATGCGACTGGGATCAGAGAGCCCTCAGGCGCCGTAGTGCTGTCACATAAGTGTGGCAACACTCTAATAGCGCCACTGCTGGACTACTCTAGAATAGCCTATCACGCGCCTAAGGAGTTCGACGTTAAGGCGGCTTACCGAGGAGGCGAGGAACCTATCAAGGCGGACATGCCAAGGAATAGCATAGTACATGCAAGCCCCTTAAAAGCCGCCTTTGACCTGTTAAAGTCGTGTCTAGGCTCCACGAGTAAGGTTGGGCTGGATCTCGACTGGACAACGCACCAGGTAACCAGGGATCTCGCCGGCGTCGAGTATGTGGATTTCAGCGACACTCTAAGGAAGGCTAGGAGCATCAAGTCGCCGGAAGAGATCGATGCTATAGTTGAGGCTCAAAGGATCGCTGAGAAAGCCCTGTCAAGAGTGCTGGGTAGCCTGAGAGAGGGCTTCAGCGAGGCTGAGGGGGTCTCGGAGATTGTTAGAGAGGTCCTTGCCCTGGGGGGCTGGGATACAGCCTTCCCCCCCATAGTAGCTTTCTACGAGAACACAGCATTTCCACACCATACTAGCGGGCAGATAGCCCTATCCAAGCCTGGGCCTGTGCTTGTAGATCTGGGAGCCATCTATAAGGGCTATCACAGCGACATGACAAGGACTACATGGTGGGGGCGCGGCGACGGGGCTGCCAAGAGCTTCAAGGAAAAACTCGAAACTGTTCTAGAAGCAATGCTAGAGGCCATAGACACGGTAAGGCCCGGGGTCAAAGTTTGGGAAGTCGACAAGGCTGCAAGACAGAGGCTAGCCAAGGAAGGCTTAGACAAGTACTTCATACACGGGCTAGGGCACGGCGTAGGCCTCGAAATACACGAAACCCCATACCTAAGGCCGGGATCCCGCGAAGAACTCGACAAGGGAATGGTAATAACTATAGAACCCGGAATATACATAGCCGGGCTCTACGGGATCAGGATAGAAGACCTAGTACTAGTAACAGAGCGGGGCAGGAAAATACTAACAACGTATTCGAGGCTAATAGAAACCTAAAAACAGCCACAACAAGCAATAACGCTGCTAAAAGCGAATAAAGCTTTTTGTCCCTAAAAACCAAATATCCAAATGGAGCCAAGCCTCGGCCCAGAGGGCCCGTAGTCTAGCCTGGGAGGACGCCGCCCTCACACGGCGGAGGTCCGGGGTTCAAATCCCCGCGGGCCCACCACAAACGTATATCAAATTAGCTCCTGCAATGTTGCGAAGAATAAAGGGGCAGTGTGAGGGTAACTTGATTACCTTCTACGGCAGTAGTATCACGTGGTGCTTTGAAGATGTCTGAGATAGAGGGTATTGTTAAGGGTGGCGTGATTATTCCACTCAAACCTTTGACAGAGCTTGAGGGTAAGAAGGTCAAGATAAAGATAATAGGTGTTGAGGGCGTCGATGCAGAGAAATTCTATTCATATCTTAGGCTCTTAAGGGAGGGCGAAGATGCCGAAGAACTCTTCGAAATATAAACAAGGAGACATTGCAGTCTTAGAGCTTCCTTTCACAGACTTACTAGGCTCTAAACTAAGGCCAGTCTTGGTATTAAATGCAATAGACTTGGGCGACGATATGATAGTGGCAAAGATAACCAGCTCCCCTGGCCCGCATAGAATGCCGATAACGCAATCAGACTTAGCTATTGGCCGTTTAAAGAAGGAGCCAAGCTATATAGACTGTTCAAGCATTTTCACGGTAGAGAAGAAAT
>WANR01000030.1 GCA_015521705.1 Desulfurococcales archaeon | reverse complement strand
GTCTTCAAGTACAGGTTGTAGGGTATCATTATTTGTAAGCTACAGTAGAGATGTAGGTTGTTTTGGTAGAAATTGTACTCATTAATTACTATTCTAGCTGGATAACCTATTTCTCTATTCATGGCTTTTTCTATGAGTGTTTTTAACAACTTTAGGTAGCCTTTGGGTGTTCTTAGTTTTATGTTTATTTTCTTTGGAGTCTTCTCATGGTCTAGTGTTAGTATTTCGGCTTTATCTGGCGATATTAGTCTTATGTTTAGGTTCCCCTTCTTCTCCTTTTCCGCCTCGCTCTGGAATAGTAGCCACTCCTTCAACTCTATGTCTTTCACATTTACTCCTAGCTTTCTTGCACTTTTGAGTGTCGAGTGTATTAGTGTTGCCATCCCATCTATGTATCTACGATTAGGTAAAAATTCGTAACATCTATTGCGAGCATATTTAAAGAAACTCGTTTGTGATAATTCAATAAGTAGATTGTTGTTTTTCACATCGTTTAATAGCCTATGGACACATAGTTTAGAATACCATGCTGTCCACTAAATTAGTTTGGCTCCATCTCCTCTAACCGTAAAAGGTACATCAAGTGCGAGGTACTCTGGTAGACCCATAGCATTCTACCTAGGGGTATATATCCCCAGAAAACTTTATAAGTTTTATTAAATATAGTTTTATTAAATATGAGTTATCTTGGTTGGCTCCGATTCCCGAGAACCGTAGCCCGTGAGGGGCTACGGTGAGGGGGTCGGAGTGTCGCCGTGATGAACCCAGCCGTGTCTGATACGGTATGATATAATTTGATAAATGAAGACACGGTTCGGGTGAACGGTCATTGTTTAGTACAAAAAGAGTATGCCTTTTTATTGTTGTGCTTGAGGGGACTTTCTCCTATTCACGTAGGTTTTTTCCGTCGTTGTCAACGCGCCGTTAACCTCGATAAGGATCCTTATCCCTTCCTTATCCTTTTTTATGACTATTTTCTCGTCTAATAACTTGTAGTTGCACGCATTGCATACATAGTACCTGTAAATAACGGCTTCGCCATTAGCTCTTTTCTCGGTCTCGCTACCCAAGGATAACGGTATTTTACACCTGATACAAAGTAGCGATTCCCCGTCTCTTATGGGTGTTTTAGCCAATATATCATGCACCTCCACTACTTTAGTCTTTGCTGTGCCTTGACTAGTTCTTCTAACCAGGCGGCCGCTCTCTTTTCCATTACTAGTTTGGGGGCTAGAGCTATTAAAGTACTATGTAGTAATACCGGGCACTTGTTCGTGCTCCTCTTCCCTCCTAGAGGCGTAAGCGGCTTACTTACTTGTGCCTTGATTTATTTTTGAACGAGTTTCCTGTAAAGTTTAGTTACAGGGCTACCGCTTCCCAGTATTCCTGACGGCATATAAAGTAGCATGACGGCTATTATCGAGGTGTACATTATGTACCTATACTCGGTTAGCGGCCTGAATATCTCGGGCAGCAGGATCACGATTGAGGCGCCCACGAGGGCTCCGGGTATGCTGTCTAGGCCTCCGATAATGCTCATTGAAAGGATCATTATCGAGTAAACGAACTCGAAATCGCTGTACACTATGACTGTTTTGAAATGGGCTATAAGGCTGCCAGCTATTCCACCGTAGGCTGCGCCTAGGGCGAACGCTATTATCTTGAACTTCCTAACGTCTACTCCAAGACTCATTGCCGCTTCCTCGTCCTCTCTGACTAGTTTAAAAGCGATGCCCCCCCATGTTTTGTCGAAGAATCTTGCTATGGCCATGAGCAGTGCCAGGATAGCATATACCAGTATGGCGTAGTAGAGGCTTTTAAGCTCCAAGCCCGCAATAGTCGGCCTGGGTATGCCTATTATCCCGTAGGATCCGCCGAAAACTTCGTAGTAGAGGAACACGTAGACTACTATGAAGTTGAAGCCTATAGTGGTTATAGCCAGAAAATCGTGTCTAAGTCTCACGCTTACTAGGCCAAGCAGGGTACCAGCCAGGCCGGCTAATAGCCCTGAGGCGGGGAGCGCGAGCCAGAAGGGCAGCCCTAGGCGTAGGGTTAGTATAGCTGAAGCCATAGCTCCTATGCCCATAAAGGCTGCCTGGCCTAGATTGACTTGGCCCGCCTTACCCATCGTAATGTTTAGACCTAGCGCTGCTATGGCGTATATGCCTACCTGGATGGCCAGCGTTACGTAGTATTCTGGCAAGACCAAGCTATTCACCTCTCCCGAGCAGTCCCTGGGGCCTGGCTATCAGTAGTAGGACCAGCACTATGAAGGCGAATGCTTCCCTAGGTAATATGTGACCTAGGTAAGCCGTTAGAAACTCCTCAGAGACGCCTAGTATTATGCCTCCAAGCAGCGCTCCTGCTATGCTGCCGAAGCCTCCAAGGACTATGACTACGAGGGCCTTATAAGCAACTATATTGCCCATGTAGGGGTATATGCTCGAATAATACATGCCCACTATGAGCCCCGCGAGCCCTGCCAGGGCGGATCCAAGGGCAAAGTTAACGTCTAATACTCTGTAGAGGTTGACTCCCAGAGCCTGGGAGACCTCCATGTCTTGTATAAGGGCTTGCGACGCTATGCCGAACCGGGTCTTGGCCAGGATAGCCCAGAGAGATACAAAGGCTGAAAGTATTATAGAGACCACTACGACTTGGAGAGCATTAATCGTTAGCCCCCCAACGTTAATAGACTGGCGCGGCAGCTCCTCGACATGGAACCCCTTGGGGTAGTGCCCAAAAAGGTTAGCAGCCAGTTCCTCCATTAGAATGAATAAAGCTATACTGACCATAAGAGGAACGTATCTAGGCTTGTCGAGGAGCCTTAAGTAGAAAACCCTCTCTATGCCGACACCTAAAAGCGCTGCAACGGCCATAGAGGCAAGGCCCGCGACTATCGGGTTGCCCGTGTATGTGTAGGCATAGAACCCTGCATAAGCCCCCCACACGTAGACGCCAGCGTGGGCTATGTGTAGGATCTTTAACAAGCCATATACGAGGGTAAGCCCCAGAGCTGTGGCTGCATAAATAGAGCCAACCGTGACCCCGCTAAGTAGATGCTGTAGTATCTCGTCGATCATCATGTATCACTCCTAAGGGTAGGCCACTATTTAAGGCCCTCTAGAGCCCTCTATTCCCGGATAAGACACTGTGCCCTTGCACGGTTTTGGTAAAGAAAACGCTTTACGTGTTGTGGGCTATGCTTACTTGGACGGTGTTATTATTTCTTCTTCAGTAATCATGGCGTATCTCCTGAACTTCCCGTTTTCTACTACTTGTAGGGTTAACTCCTTAACCGCGTTATGGTTCTCCGTGAAGTAGAGTATTTTGCCTGCTACTCCAGGGAAGTCCCTGATCTTTGAGAGCTCCTCTATTATCTTCTCCTTGTCGAGGCTGCCAGCCTTCTCTATAGCTTCCGCGAGAACCATTATAGCGTCAAACGATGAAGCAGCCACCATGTCGGGGTCTAGATTCCTCTTCTCTATGTACCTCTTGGTGAACTCTTTTGTCATCTCAAGGTCACTATCCCTGTCGAAGTCTGTCACTATTATAACACCTTCAGCGGCATCGCCAGCTATCTCGATGAATTTTGGAGAATCGAAGCCCTCAACTCCCAGTATCTGGGCTTGGATTCCCAGGCTCTTTGCCTGTTTTACTGCTACTGCATGCTGGTAGTAGCCCACTATGAGTAGTACGTCCACTCCCTTCTCTTCGTCTATGGCTTTGATCTGGTTTAGCCAGGGAGAGAAGTCGTCTGTTCCGAACTGGAACTTGTCCATGAACACTACTTCGCCTCCATACTTTTCAACATACTCTTTCGCAGTCTTAGCCAGCGAGTCCCCGTATGGGTTGTCGATGTATAAGATAGCCACGGTCTTGTAGCCTAGGAGCTTCACGGCTGTATATGCTGCCGCTTTTCCTTCGGTCTCGGCGAGCATCCCGACTCTAAAGACGTATCTTTTCCCCTCTGTTATCAGCGGGTTGACGGCATAGGCTACTACCAGCGGTACTCTTGATTCCTCGAAGACCTGGGATGCTGCAAGCGTTGTGCTACTATAGGATCCACTAACTGCGGCAACTACGCCGTCTAGCTGGATCAGTTTCTGGGCCACGGCGACGGCCTGGTCCGGGTTGAGTGCATCATCGTATACTACTAGTTCAACCCTTTTACCCAGAATGCCTCCCCTCTCGTTTATTATCTCCACAGCTATTTCGGCGCCTGTCCTAGCAGCTATGCCATCGGCAGAGGCCGGCCCTGTGAGTGGAGCGAAGAACCCTATTTTAATAGTTTCCTCTTCTCCCGCACCTCTGAGTACTACAAGCACGGCAATGATCGCTACTACCAGGAGCACGACGATGACAGCTGCTAAAAGGGTTTTCTGTACTCCTAATTTCAAGCTCTCACCGCGAGGACACATTATTATATATATGAAATACTGGCAATTTTAAAACTTTAGCACGCCCAGAATTATTAGGAGGGAATACCCTGGGGATGCTTCATGACTATAGAGGTCCCGGCCCATATTAGGGAAAAGTATGGCGATAGACCCATAATGAGGCTGATAGAGAAGGGTTTCTATAGGCCCTGGGAGAGGCTCAGAGTGAGCTTTATAAAGGGCGAGGAGTTCAATGTCGACAGTAAAAGCTGGCAGGTTGAAGGAATACTGCGCATGCTTTTCCACGTACTAGACCCTGACGTGGCCAAGGACCCCGAGAACCTTATAGTTTACGGCGGAACTGGTAGGGCTGCGAGAAGCTGGCACGCTTTCGAGTCCATAGTCGACTCTCTTCTAACCATGAAGGAGGATGAAACCCTAGTAGTCCAGAGCGGAAAACCTGTAGCTATCTTTAAGACCCATAAGATGGCTCCAAGGGCTATTATAAGTAACGCAGTGCTTGTCCCCAAGTGGGCTGACTGGGACTATTTCAGGGAGCTGGAGTCGCGCGGTTTAACAATGTATGGCCAGATGACTGCTGGCTGCTGGGCCTACATTGGGACCCAAGGCATACTTCAGGGAACTTATGAGACATTTGCTTTTGCAGCCGAGAAGCACTTCCCAGAAAAAAGCCTAGAGGGCCGACTAGTATTGACAGCGGGTCTAGGCGAGATGGGTGGGGCGCAGCCTCTAGCAGTGAAAATGAACGGTGGCGTCGCCCTGGTTGTGGAGGTTGACAAGAGAATGATAGAGAGAAGGTTGAAGCACGGGTACCTGGATACGTGGACTTATAGCCTAGAGAAAGCTGTAGACATGGCGCTGGAAGCCAAGGATAAAGGGGAACCCCTAAGCATAGGCGTTCTGGGCAATGCAGCTGAAGTCTATAATAGTCTCCTAGAGCAGGGCATAATCCCTGACGTAGTCACCGATCAAACCCCGGCACATGACCCTCTAAGCTATATTCCCGAGGGCCTGGGTGTTGAGGAAGCCGAAGAACTAAGGTCTAGGGATCCCGAGAAATACAAGTCGCTTGCCATTGAGAGCATGAAGAAGCAGGTCAAGGCAATGGTAGAGTTTAAGAGAAGGGGGTCAGTGGTTTTCGAGTATGGAAACAATATTAGAAAAATGGCGTACGAGGCAGGCCTCAGGGAAGCATTCGAGTTCCCAGGCTTCGTCCAGGCCTACATAAGGCCAATGTTTGAGGAGGGGCGGGGTCCCTTCAGGTACACCAGCCTCACAGGTAACCCAAAGGACATTGAGAGACTAGATGACGAGCTCCTGGCAGTATTCAAGGATAACGTGAGGCTGGTCAGATGGGTTAGAAATGCCAGAAAACACGTAAAGTTCCAAGGCTTGCCTGCCAGGGTCGTATGGCTTGGGTACGGGGAGAGGGCTAGATTTGGGAAACTAATGAACCAGCTTGTCAGGCTCGGAGAGATAGGGCCTGTATGGATAGGCAGAGACCATCTAGACTCGGGCAGTGTTGCTAGCCCGTACAGAGAAACTGAGGGGATGAAGGATGGAAGCGATGCAATAGGTGACTGGCCCGTGCTCAATGCCCTATTAAATGCTTCAGCAGGAGCCACATGGGTATGCTTCCACCATGGAGGAGGCGTCGGTATAGGTTACTCTCTCCACGCAGGTCTTGGACTAGTACTTGACGGCACGCCAGAATCCGAGAAAAGAGCTGAACTTGTACTAACAGCAGATCCAGGAATAGGCGTTGTCCGACATGCAGATGCAGGCTACGAGAAATCAGTCGAAATAGCATGCAAGCAGGGCATAAAAATGCCCTCAATAAAATGCCCATAAAATCTAGCTCGGGTTCCTTGCGTATTCTTAAATGTTTTAAATAACGAGTAAACCACGAACTAGATATAAGCGTTCTGAAAGGCAGTCCAGGGAAGCACTCTATAATAGGACGCTTGCCAATAGAAGCAATGCTAGTGAGCTGGTAATTATCTTGATGAGGGGAGTATCGTGTATTAGATGGCTAAGAGGATCTGCTAGAGGATTCACTCTGTCATAATGTATCCTACAGACACCTCTACAACAGACAGCATGGCCTGTCCCTGGTAGGGGTTCTCTATAATGCTTGCAAATGAACGGCGGAAAACCTATATGCCTTATCCAGCCCATGTTCGCTACTAGTTTTTCTGGCAAGATAATTTCAAACGAGCCGCCCACAGTCCTATCACCTTAGAACACTTGCAATAGGGGCAAGCCTTCTTCATGCATATCCTGCCTGTACAGGTCGGCTGTTACCACACAGTCTGCGTAGGCACGTAAAAATCTTTACTGTCGATACTATTGGCGCTATTCCCTTTTTAAGAGTTATTCCTTGCTTGAAGGGTTTTCTTAAGTCTTGTGCTTCATTAGACTTGTCGGGGAATGCGTGTTGGGGAACGCGCTTGTTAATCTCCAAGGTAGGTGCTTTTTATTTTAGGGTTCTTGGAGGCTTCTGTGGGGTCGGCTTCAAGGACTATATTACCTGTTTCTAGTAGGTAGATCTTGTCTGAAACCTCTATAGCCTTTCTGGCGTTTTGCTCTACTAACAGTATTGAGTAACCCTCTTCTCTGAGCTTCCTTATTATTTCGAAGAGCTGTTCTACCACTATGGGTGCCAATCCCTGCGACGGTTCGTCCATTAGTAGTATAGAAGGCTCGTTCATCAGACCCCTTGCTATGGCTAGCATTTGGGCCTCGCCTCCGCTGAGTGTTCTAGCCTGTTGTTTTCTTCTCTCACGTAGCCTAGGGAAGAGGGAGAAAACGTACTCTAGCCTATCTCTCAGTTTTTTGCTTTCCAGAAGATAGCCTCCTATGATTAGATTTTCCTCTACAGTAAGATAGGGAAAGAGCCTGCGGCCCTCGGGTATGTAGCCTAGCCCCAATTTAGCCCTTTCCCATGGCGGTGCCCCTGTTAGGTCTCTTCCTTTAACTATGACTCTCCCCTGTTTTAGTCTCACAAGCCCCATTATGGCTCTGATTAGCGTTGTCTTCCCGGCACCGTTTCTCCCTATGACTGATACTATCTCTCCCTCTCTGAGACTCACAGATACACCGTTGAGGGCCCTTATTACTCCATACTCCACTACCATGCTCTCAGCTAACAGTATAGCCTCTCCCAAGATAAGCTTCCACCACCCTCTGATCCCTAATAACTTCTCTAGGAATTCCAGATGAAAGCACTTTGCCGTAGTTGAGGACGTACATGTAGTCAGACACGGAAACAGCAAATGGCACGTTGTGCTCGATAAGCATTACAGTGATCCCCTCATCCCTGAGTTTTTCAATGATCCTAGCCACATCGCGCGCCTCCTCGCGGCTCATACCAGCCGTGGGCTCGTCTAGCATGATCAGCTCTGGCTCCATAGCTAGAGCCTTCGCTATTTCAAGCCTTTTCTGTAGGCCTAGAGGGAGGAGAGAAGCGTCCATTTCTAGGAATCTTTCAAGGCCCATAGTTTCGGCGATAATTCTAGCTCTCTCATAGTCATCCATGGAGACCCTCCTAAGGAATCTCGCACCACTATAGCTTGGGGAACCTATAGCTGCCAGTATGTTCTCCAACACGCTTAAACCCCTAAAGGGTCTGGGGACCTGGAAGGTGACCGAGACGCCTCGCCTGACCAGTTCTGGGGGCCTTTTACCCTGAACCTCCTCCCCCTTCAACAGTATCTTCCCACCGTCAGGCTTGTAGTAGCCAGCTATACACTTGAAAAGCGTAGTCTTGCCTGCCCCGTTAGGCCCCACGATACTCACGACAGAACCCTTATCTACAGCGATCGAAACACCATCCAGCGCCCTTATACCCCCAAAGCTCTTTCTCAAGTCAAGGGTTTCTAGCTGCCTCAATAAGATCCCCCACAATGACACCGCTATAAATAATGGAAAACCTGTTGTTAAGGTTGGTTGAGTAGATTAAGCCAAACCGGGTACCAGGCTTGTATCTGATATACTTAGGCTATATTAGCCCTAGTCTCGACGCTAGGTCTCTAGCGTTCGATTCTGGGGATAATTTAACGTAGGCCTTCTTGTATCCTCTCGGAGTTATTAGGGTTCTCACCTTCTCCACTTTCACTCCATATATTTCCTCTACTGCTTTCTTTATTAGATGCTTGTTAGCCTTCCTGTCAACTATTAGCGTCAGAGTGTTTTCTTCTTCTAGTAGCCTGTTTGCCTTCTCACTCATGTGTATCCTTATAATAACCTTCTCCAGACTACTCACGGCACCGCCACCTTTAGCCTTTCATGAAGCATGTGAAGGGTGCTTTCCTGAAACACAGCGAGCCTCCCAGGAACTCCTCCTGGGGCTAGGTGTATCACGCTCAGTATTAGAGGTTCTACCACTTCCACTCCTGGCAGGTTCTGTATTGACAGGGCCAGGGGGGCTTCCCTGCTTTCTAGGACGAACAAGGGGCCTACAGGCTTCTTCAGCCTCCTACCCCTCATCTTACCCTTTCCAGCCCTGTTCCTGGTTCTCTCCCTCACTCTGGCCACGTCTTCGTATATTCCTATCGCGTTGAGTAGCTCCTTGGCCTCTTTAGTTTTCGATATAGACTGTACAACCTCGTCTGCAATTACTACTGGTAGAGCCTTGGCCGAGAACCTGTGGCCCCGATCTCTAACCATTTCGGGTATCGCGGTAGCTGATAAAGCCGACACTATGCCGATTATTCTCTCCTTCCTGTTAACCTCCTCGTGGATCCTCTTTTCCACCCTGGGCGGATGCGCGAGTCTCCCGCCTCTTGTCATGTTTACCAGGGCCCCTCTACCTGTCCCCCTTATCCTGGGCACTCTGGCTAGGCCTAGCCCTACACCATAGCTTCTTGCGCTAGTTCTCTTGCCCGCCATTGGGTCCCTGCCTTTAGGCTGCAGTTTAGCGGTGAACTCGCTGAGGTATACTCTCTTGATGATGTCCTTTCTCACCGGAAACCTGAAGATCTCTGGCAGCGGGATCTCCCTTACAACCTCGCCACTAGCACCCAATACGGGCACGTTTATCTCGGGCCTCAGGTAGAGGTGGAGGCTAGTATAGCTCATGCTTGTCACCCTCACGCCCCTTGTTTAGAGTCCAGGCTTAGGTACACTATCTTGGGCTTGCTCACGTTGAAGGGATTATAGCCTGCTGGAGGCCTTATGGGGTGCCTAAGCACTATGGGCCTCTTGGGGGGGCCCGGCACTGTGCCCATAAGCATGACGTAATGGCTCCTGACCAGGCCGTAGTGGAGGTAGCCCCCGGCCGGCGTCACCTTATAGCCGTCCATGCCTATCTCGAGCACTAACTTGTTATACTCGGTCCTCCTGTGGAAGCCTGTCTGCCCAGGCTGCGGCGTCTCCCAGAAGGTTCCCTTCCCATGGCTCCTGGCACCAATGCGTCTACTACCCTTTCTGTGCTTGTGCCACCGGGGGAGCTCCTTCACGCCCCACCTCTTTATGACACCCTGGAATCCCTTGCCCTTAGTTACGCCTATTACGTCCAAGAGCTGGCCTTCTGAGAATACCTCTCCGACCTCAATTATGTTGCCAAGCTTAGAGGCCGCGTACTCGAACCTGGATCTTATATCACCGCCCCCTATCCTGACCTCTAGTAGGTCTGGCTTCTTCTTCTCAAGCCCTCCTGCCAGTTTGGGCTGGCTTGCCACAATGATCCTGACATCTACAGCCCTTTCTGCCAAGCCTTCAAGGGTTTCAAGCTTTCTCTCGGTATCAAAGCTCCCCAGCGTCGATATTTTACGGTGCAGCTCTAGTCCCGGCGGGGGTTCTGCCCATGCCTCCCCCATAGAGTACATTCCCCTGTTAGGGTCATATCCGTAGAGCCTCACAGCGGCCACGAAGACTGGGGGAGTCTCTATAATAGTCACGGGAACGAATATTTCCTTCCCATAGGTCGGGCTACCCTTTTTCTCGTCAACTATATATGCATGAGTCATCCCAGCCTTGTAGCCCATGAAGGCTAGTGGTAGTGGCTTGTCAACGGCCAGCTCGGGCCAAGACTTCACCCTAGGCACTAGCCTCGAAGCCCTCTTTCTGGGCGAGTATCCCAGGCTCCCCCTACGAGGTGCCCTCTTCTTCCTGGCGCCCACACCGCTTCACCAGCGATACCCTGCAGTGCCAGCTAGTTAGTGGAACTCCCAAGTTTTTATAGATGCCGCTCCCATGAGCCAGAAAGCCTGCTTATAGATTAAGGGCCTTGGGTATAGCCATGGCCTAGCAAGCCATGTTATAAGGCTGGAGCGGCACAAATTTAGGGTGGAGCGCGACGTGAAGGGTGCCCTCTACAATGGCTCCGCCTGCCAAAGAAGGCGGGGAGGATCTAGAGTTCGAAGCGGTGGCTAGCGCTCTGGACCAGATGGAGAGGATAACCTCGCGCACGCAGCTAACCCTTCTACTGGTTGGGATACTCAAGAAGACCCCTGCAAGGGTTATAGACAAGGTTGTTTACCTTATACAGGGTAAGATAGGCCCCGAATGGAAGGACCTGCCAGAGCTGGGCATCGGGGAGAAGATGCTTATAAAGGCCATATCGCTTGCCTACAGGACCTCTGAGCAGCAGGTGGAGAGACTCTACAAGTCCATAGGTGACCTTGGCAAGGTAGCTGAGACCCTGAGTGCTAGGGCTGGGAGGCCTGCAGCGTCGGGGCTTCTTGCCTTTATGGAGACCGAGAAAGCCTCTTTAACCGTTTCCAGGGTATATGACACGTTGCTTAGAATAGCTTATGCGCAGGGCGAGGGTAGCAGGGATCTCAAGCTAAGGCTCCTTTCTGGGCTGCTGGCCGACGCTAAGCCTAAAGAGGCTAAGTACATTGTTAGGTTCGTTGAGGGAAGGCTCAGGGTTGGCATCGGCGACGCCACTGTTCTAGACGCATTAGCTATAGTGTTTGGCGGGGGCGCCCAGGCCAGGCCCATAGTAGAGAGGGCCTATAATCTTAGGGCAGATCTGGGCATGGTGGCGTCTCTCCTTGCCCAGAAGGGCTTGGAGGCTCTACAGGATATTGGGCCTATGATAGGGATCCCTATAAGGCCGATGCTAGCTGAGAGAGGTAAGTCGCTCGAGGAGCTCTTCAAGAAGGTAGGCGGAAAGGCTATAGTAGAGTATAAATACGACGGGGAAAGGGCTCAAATCCACAAGAAGGACGACCAGATATACATCTTTTCCAGGAGAATGGAAAACATCACTAACATGTACCCAGACGTGGTCTCTATGGCCAGGGAGAGGATTAAAGCCAGAGAGGCCATAGTCGAAGGAGAGATCGTGGCAATCGACCCGGAGACCCTGGAGCTTAGGCCCTTCCAAGAGCTTATGCACAGGAAGAGAAAGCACGACATTTATAGGGTCATGAAAGAGGTCCCGGTAGCGGTTTTTCTCTTCGACGTGCTCTATGCCGACGGAAAAGACCTGACTAAGAGAACTCTCCTGGAGCGCCGTAGAGTTCTAGAAGACATAGTGGATCCCACTGAAACGTTCGCTATAGCAAAGTATGTTGTGACCGATGACGTTAACGAGGCCTGGAGGCTGTTCCTGGAGGCTGTGGAGGAGGGGGCCGAGGGCATCATGATAAAGGCTATCCACGATAAGAGCTACTACGTGGCCGGCGTGAGAGAGTGGCTCTGGATAAAGTTCAAGAGAGACTATAAGAGTGAGATGATGGACACCGTGGACCTCGTTGTAGTCGGCGCCTTTTATGGTAGGGGCAAGAGGGGCGGGATGCTTAGCAGCCTCTTAATGGCCGCCTATGACCCCGAGAGAGACTTGTTCAAGACTGTATGCAAAGTGGCTACAGGGTTCAGTGATGAAGAGCTAGCAAACATGCAGGAGCTGCTGGAGCCTTTGAAGAGGCAATCAAAACACCCCAGAGTAGAGTCTAGGGTAAAACCAGACGTGTGGATAGAGCCAAGCCTGGTTGCGGAGATTCTTGGCGCGGAGCTAACGCTATCACCCATGCACAGCTGTTGCCTAGACGCTATCAGGCAGGGTGTAGGCATTTCTATTAGATTCCCAAGGTTCATCAGGTGGAGGCCCGATAAGAGGCCCGAGGACGCTACAACAGAGGAGGAACTACTAGAAATGTACAAATCGCAGTTGAGGAAGGTTGAGGAAGCGCCAGCACAAGAAGCGGTCTAGGAGGATCCTCTCGGATCTCGTACTCCAGAGAATGTCGATACTATACGATATGGCACTGGAGAGAGCGCGGAGCGGCGATTATGAGCAGGCGTCACGGCTTGGATCCCTTATAAAGGAGCTATCCTTGAGAACGAGGGTCAGGATGCCTAAGAGGCTCAAGAGGGGCTTATGCAAGAACTGCAACCTGCCCTTAATACCCGGGGTTACTTCAAGGGTTAGACTGAGGAGTCAAGGCGGCTTTTCGTACAGGGTTCTTACATGCCTTAGGTGCGGCTGGATGCATAGGTACCCTTATAATAAGAGGTGAGCACAATTATTTAACGCCCAAGACGCCGTGCACGTCTACGGGCCTGGCAGAGGTTAACGGGATTGGTGAAGTCTAGAAAAGAGTACTCAAGGGCTCACCACGGGCCCGCAGATGTGATAGTAGGCAAGAAGGGTGTCACCAGCCAAGTAGTTGACGAGATCAAGCGGCGTCTCGAGAAGAAAGGCGTGCTTAAGGTAAGACTCCTAAAAACGGCTATAGAGGTCGAAGGGCAGGATAGAAGGCAACTAGCAAGAAAGATAGCCGAGCTAGTTGGAGCCGAGCTTGTAGGAGTTAGAGGAAGAACGCTTGTCATAGCTAAGAGAAGAAGTTCCGCGAGGAAATGAGCTACTGTTGATCCCCGCATCTAGGCTATTAGCTAGTTGATGGCGATACGCTGCCAGGGCTCTCATCGATTGCCGGCGTGCCATCATCTAAGCGCTTTTAAACTTTTATAGCTTTGCTTGTCACCCCTCTGCTGGTGGGAGGCGGAATTGGTGACAGCACTTGACGTTCCAGCGGACGCTCTGATAAAGAGGCTGGCTGAGAAGCTGAAAGAAATGGATCAAGTTAAGCCGCCTACGTGGGCTCACTTCGTTAAAACTGGGATTCATAAGGAGAAGCCTCCAGAGCAGAGTGACTGGTGGTATATAAGGGCCGCTTCTATTCTCAGGAAACTATACAAGAGCAGTGAACCCATAGGGGTTGAAACCTTTAGAACAATCTATGGCGGAAGACAGAATAGGGGGTCTGCACCCGAGCATTTCAGGAAGGGCTCTGGAAGCATACCTAGGAAAATACTGCAACAGCTAGAAGCTGCGGGACTTGTGAGAAAGGTTCCTGGTAAGGGCAGGGCGCTCACGCCGCAGGGCAGGAGTTTGCTCGACAGAACCGCTAGAGAGATCATGGAGGAGCTCCTGGAGCACAGGCCTGAGCTGAAGAGGTACTACTAGGCTTCCCTGTGATATTGTCTATAGTGCCTATAGTGGTTAGCAGTGGTTGTCACTATTGGGGAAATGCTGGCTTGTGCAAGGGCCAAAGTAAATAAGCTCTTTAACCTACGCAATTGATAAAATGAGAGGGTTGGTGTGCTTTGTCGCTTGACTATGAAGAGGACGAGGAATTAGAGTTACTGAGGCGCAGGAAACTGCTGGAGCTACAGAGGAAGCTGGAGGAGGAGAGGCGCAGGAAAGAGTTAGAAGAGGCCGAGGCTAGGCGTGACGCCATACTTAGGAGTATATTAACGGCCGAGGCTAGAAACAGGCTTGCCAACATAAAACTCGTAAGGCCAGAGCTTGCTAGGATGGCCGAGGACTATGTTCTCCAGCTGGTTCAGGCGGGCAGGCTCTCTCCACCTGTGGATGATGCTACTGTAAAAGAGATTCTTCTAGAACTAGACTCAAGAAGCAGGAGGTCTTTTGAGATCAAGTTCAAGAGAAAGTGAGGTGCCGGGCAGTGGCCAGGAACAAGCCTCTAGCCAGAAAGCTAAGACTAGCCCGAGCATTTAAGTCCAATAGCGCTGTCCCTGCGTGGGTCATTGTGAAAACCATGAGAAGGTTCACCGTGAACCCTCTAAGAAGGCACTGGAGAAGGTCTAAGCTTAAGGTGTAGCGTCCCTGGGGGATGCTTGTCATGCCGAGGGGGGAAGGCTTCTGGGTCTACGTGGTTCCCCTGAAGAGGGTCTATTGGGGTAGGAGAACCAACAGAGCCTCCAGGGCCGTAAGAATGATCCGGGACTTCGTTAGGAGGCATACGAAGGCTGACCGAGTCGTAATAATGAACGAGGTAAACGAGCTAGTATGGAGCAGAAGTAGAGAGAAGCCTCCAAGAAGGGTAAAGATCCTTGTCAAAGTGGAGGAAAAAGAAGAGGAAGGCAACAAGATAAGGGTCGCGACTGTGAGGCTTGCAGGCAAGAAGCTTAGGCCCGGACAATACGTCCCGTTGAAAGAGGAGAAGGAAGAGAAGGAAAAAGAGAAGGCTGGAACCGAGGAGGAAAAGGCAGAGACCCCCCAAGAGAGCGGTGCAGAGTAATGGCAAAGTTTGAGGTAGCAAAGATGAGTCTTTTCGGGAACCCAAACGTGGGAGTCTACATACACGCCACCGATAGCCACGCCATAGTACCTCCAGGCATAAAAAGACAGGACGCGGAAACCATAAGAGAAGTACTGGGCGTCGAGGTTGTCGAGTCAACAGTCTCCGAGACTAGGCTTGTAGGCGTGATGCTTGCTGGTAACAATAACGGAGTCCTAGTCCCACCCACAGCTACTGAGCGCGAGGTAGAAGCCCTGAGGAAAGCCCTCAAGGACTACAATATTGCCGTGGTTAATACACGTAACAATGCTCTGGGAAACCTAGTGGCGGCCAATGACCAGGGAGCGCTTGTCTACCCGTTCATGGAGAAAGAAGCCGTTAAGACAATAAGCGATGTGCTAGGCGTTGAAGTGTTCCAGAGGGATGTAGCTGGTATCTCCACGGTGGGCTCTATAGTGGTGGTCACCAATAGGGGAGGGCTTGTTCATCCCGATGCAAGCGAGGAGGATATAAGGTTCCTCTCCCACGTATTTAAAGTGCCCATACTAGCGGGGACGGCTAATTTTGGTATCTCTTTTGTAAGGATGGGAGTAGTGGCAAACTCTAAAGGCGCTATAGTGGGCGAGGAGACTAGGGGGCCTGAGATAGTTAGGATACAGATGGCTCTAGGTGGTGGGTAGTGGACGAGGTTAAGACGTTCAGGGTAAGGGGTGAAATGTTACTCTCCCACGATAAGCTGCCTGAGTGGAGGAAATTCGAGGTATACGTTAGGGCCTTAAAGGAGGAGCATGCTATTGAGCGCGTCTACTCGGAGCTAGGGAGCAGGCACAAGCTAAAAAGAAGGCACATAAGGATAAAGGAGGTTAAGGCCGTGCCTATAGAAGAGATAGAAGACCCGGCCATATTGAGGCTGGCGGAGCTAACCAGGTGGGTGAAGGCGTGATGTCACAGCAGGTTGACCCAACAGTTCTTGTTGCACAGATGCAGGCTATAAGGGAGCAGGCTAACAGGGTTCAAGCCTTTATAGCCCAGCTAACGTCTATGAGGGATAACGTGGCGAAGTCTAGGGAGGCCCTCGAGGCCCTCAAGAAAGGGGTAGGCTCGTTCATCGCATACCTAGATCCGGGGTTAAACGCGGCTATCAATGTTACGGATAACAGTGGGGGCAGAGTGCTCGTTAACATAGGGTTCAACATATACGCCAAAGTCGAGATAGATAAGGCCATCGAGATCTTGTCAGAGAGGGAAAGGATCCTCTCGCGCAACATAGGCGAGGCAAACAGGCAGCTTAACGAGCTCGTCAAGCTCCACAGCCAGTACCAGGCCCTACTGCAGAGCATCGTGGAGCAGCAGAGGAGGGAGTCCAGTAAATAGACTATTGCGGCGAACCCCGTCTAGCCAGCGGGTAGCGAGGAAGCTTGAAATGCTCGACAAGCTGAGAGAGGCCATTTCATCGACGACAGCTAGCCTTAAAAAGCGCCTAGAGGACATAATCGTTTACAAGGACGTCACTGAGGCTGACCTGGAGGAGCCCCTCCAGGACCTCGTCTTCAGCCTAGCAGAGGCGGATGTGGCTTTCGAGGTAGCCGAGAAGATAGCAGGATCCATAAAAGGATCGCTTATAGGCTCTAGGATTAGGCGTGGGGAGGATTTAGGCAAAGTCGTTAGAGAGGCTCTTTACAAGAGCTTGCTCGAAGTCTTGTCCAGGCCAGGCAGGATAGACTTGGCGTCAATGGCCCTTAATAGGTGCGGTTCTAGCAGGCCTTTGGTTGTGGTCTTCTTCGGGGTAAACGGTGTAGGTAAGACCACTACCATAGCAAAAGTGGCTTACATGCTCAAAGAAGTCGGGGCAAAACCCGTACTTGCAGCAGCCGACACTTTTAGGGCTGGTGCTCAGGAGCAGTTAAAGAAACACGCTGAGAGGCTGGGATTACCTTTCATAGGTGGCTCGTACGGCAGGGATCCGGCTAGCGTAGCCCTCGACGCTATAAACTATGCCTCCTCCAGGGGGCTTTGTAGCGTTCTTGTCGACACTGCTGGTAGGATGCATATAGACTCAGACCTGATGGACGAGCTGAGAAAAATAGTCAGGGTTTCCAGGCCTGACCTGAAATTGCTAGTAGTTGACGCCCTAACCGGGAACGACGCCGTAGAGCAGGCCGTAAGGTTCAACGAGGCCATAGGTATAGATGGCGTCATAGTTACTAAGGTAGACGCCGACGTGAAGGGGGGCACCGTGATCTCTGTGACAGCCGCTATAGGGAAGCCTGTGATCTACCTCGGCGTCGGCCAGTCATACAGTGATCTAGAAGCCTTCGACCCCCAAAAATTCCTCTCGAGAATACTCTGAAGAGTTGCATGACTAAAGCCTCCCCGATTCCCATTTAGATCTTAGTAGATACTGGATGGCACGAGTTAAAGCGTACGATGGAGGCTTGGGCCCCAGATATGCTTATTAGCCAGACAATAGCCGAAGACTTCTCGGTGGCAGTTCAATGAAGCTTTTCGAGTTTGAAGCCAAGGAAATACTGAAGCGCTGGGGGGCGCCTGTCCCGAGATCCGTGTTGATAAGAAAGGGCTCTAACGTGGAGGAGGCTCTCAAGAGGAGTGGATTGGAGCCCCCGCTTGTGGTTAAGAGCCAGGTACTTGTTGCTGGTAGGGGTAAGGCCGGCGGTATAAGGAGAGTTGACAGCCTAGAGGAGGCTGTGTCCACGGTTTTAGAGCTTTTCGAGAAGCCGATTAAGGGCTTAAAGCCAAGCTACATACTCGTGGAGGAGGCTGTGGAGCACGCCCAGGAGCTATACGTGGCCATAATTATTGACAGGAACGAGAGGAAGCCGCTTGTCCTGGCAAGCAGCCAGGGAGGCGTGGATATAGAGGAGATAGCTAGAAAGAGCCCTGAGAGCATTGTTAGGAAACATGTAAATCCCTGGGTAGGGCTGCGCAGCTATGAAGCACGGTGGGTAGGTAAGAAAATAGGTCTCAGTGGGGGGGTACTAGCTAGCTTTGCCTCGTTTCTTTCAACCATGTACAGGGTCTTCGAAGAGCTTGACGCGGACCTGGTGGAGTCTAACCCTCTAGCAGTGACCAGCCAGGGAGTAGTGCCTTTGGACGCGAGGATAATAGTCGATGACAACTCCTTGTACAGGCACCCGGAGCTGGCGTCGAGGAAGGATGATTCATCCGAGTACACTCACTGGGAGAGGAAGGCTAGAGAGGCTGGTCTGGCCTTTGTAGAGCTGGACGGCGATATAGGGATCATTGGCAATGGCGCAGGCTTAACCATGGCTACCATGGACCTGGTGCATGCCTTTGGCGGCAGGCCAGCCAATTTCCTAGACATAGGTGGCGGTGCTGGCTCCGACGTTATGCGGAAGGCCGTCGAGCTTCTCCTAGAGTTCCCTAAGGCAAGGAAGATATTCATCAACATCTTTGGAGGCATTACTAGATGCGATGAGGTTGCGCGTGGTATCGTGGATGCTGTCAAGGGCCTTGGAAACCCGGATAAGCCCCTGGTAGTCAGGCTATCCGGCACCAACGAGGAAGAGGGGAGGAGAATACTGAGCGAGGCAGGCTTCCAGGCTTTCACAGACCCTGTCGAAGCTGCCAGGAGGGTCGTGGAGCTTTAAGCTAGGAGGTGGACTGTCGATGGTTGTCCTGCTAGGCGAGGACTCAAGGGTCATTGTCCAGGGAATAACGGGTAGGCAAGGCTCGTTCCATACCAGGCTTATGCTAGAGTACGGCACGAAGATAGTGGCGGGAGTTACTCCGGGAAAAGGTGGTCAAATCGTTCACGGGGTCCCGGTCTATGACTCTATGGAGGAGGCGGTAGAGGAGCATCCCGAAGCCAACACCTCCATAATATTCGTGCCTGGCAGGTTTGCCCCAGACGCTGTATATGAAGCTGTAGATTCCGGCATGAGGCTTGTAGTGGTCATAACCGAGCATATACCTGTTCATGAAACCATGAGGTTCATAGACTATGCCAGAAGCCGGGGAGCCACCATAATAGGCCCCAATACCCCTGGCATAATATCCCCAGGCATATCAAAGGTTGGCATAATGCCTGGCCACGTTTTCAAGAGGGGTAAGGTGGGAATCGTGTCGAGAAGCGGCACTCTTACATACGAGATAGCGTACGCACTAACTAGGGCAGGTTATGGCCAGAGCACTGTGATAGGGGTTGGCGGAGACCCCATAGTAGGCCTAACCTTTACAGAGGCCCTTAAACTCTTCGAGGAAGACGACGATACAGAGGCTGTAGTGCTAATCGGAGAAATTGGCGGGGACATGGAGGAGAGGGCTGCCAGCCTCATAGAGAGGGGAGAAATAACTAAGCCTGTAGTGGCTTTTATAGCGGGGAGCACGGCGCCTCCAGAAAAGAGGATGGGGCACGCAGGGGCCATAATAATGATGGGGACTGGAACCTTCCAAGGCAAGGTTGAGGCCCTGGAAAAGGCAGGTGTCAGGGTGGCTAGGTTACCCTTCGAAGTGCCAGCACTAGTCGAGGAAGTTTTGCATGGCTAGCAGCCTGGGCTAGAGTATACCCCTTCTTCTGAGCGACTGGTACTCCTCACTGGTTTTAGCCATTATGACTTCGTAGAGCACGGCTTTCTTGCCCTCCTGGGGTCTTAGTAGTCTTCCCAGCCTCTGGATGAACTGCCTTCGAGACCCTGTACCCGATAGTAATATTCCTACGTTAGCGTCTGGTATGTCCAGGCCCTCGTCTCCCACAGTAGTGACGACTAGAGCCCCGCTCTTCTCTCTCTTGAATTTCTCAAGGGTTCTAGCACGGCTTAAGGCGTCCATGCCGCCGTGTAGTAGGTAGCAGTTAAGCCTCCTAGCCATTTCCTCGGCCTGCTTCTTATACTGCGTGAAAATGATTATTTTTGACCCCTTTTTCAGCTCTTCCCTGGCTATTCTCTCTGCTGCCTTAAGCTTTTCCTCCGACTCGTTTATAATGGCTCTCATGTCGGCGTGAATCCTGAGCGCCTCTATAGCTGTAGGATCACCTCTTTTAGCAGCCTCTACAATCTCCTGGAATGTCCTGCTACCCGCCAAGGCCTGGAACCTTCTCTTCTTTTCTTCATAGTTCTTCCTCTCATCTTCGGATAGGTCGACTTTAACTCTTCTAATAACGAAGGGTGCTAGGAATCCCTGCTTCGCCAGCTCCTTTGGCGAGGCATGGTATACTATCCCCCCTATCAGGGGGAATATTTCCTCGTGTTTGCCATCCTCTCTCTCCACGGTCGCTGAAAGCCCCATCCTGTAAGGTGAGGCCATCCTTAGGGCTATGAACCTGAACTTCTCGGCCGGCAGGTGGTGGGCTTCATCGAATACTAGAAAAGAGAATCGCGTGGAGAACAGTCTAACCTTCTTGTAGGCTGTCTGGTATGTAGTCACGGTTATAGGGGCTAAGGTCTTTTCCTCGCCATAGTATGCTCCTACGAGGCTGCCGGCGTCTGTGAAGGATCTAATAGCGTCGACCCACTGCTTCACATGCTCTTTGGTATATACTACTACTAGGCTTCTTACCGATAGCTTGGCCAGCGCAGCTATTGCTATCACAGTCTTGCCTGATCCTGTTGGTAGGGCTATCACGCCCCTGTAACCGTTGCTTATCCACCTGCTAAGAGCCTCTTCCTGGTAAGGCCTAAGAGCTCCCCTGAATGTGAGCTTCCTGCCGATGTCCGTGTCTCTGGCGAGCCCTATAGAGTCGGCTACGCTGAGCCCTTCACTCTTGAAAAGCTCCAGTAGCTTCGGGTACATGTAGGGCGGGGCCTTGTATGCTCTTTCACTCTTATCATAGGGCAGGTATACTCCCAGCTTCGAAAGAATGGGTTTAAGGAGGATCCCAGACTTGACCCTCAACCACCCGTCTTGTCCCATCCAGATGTCGACTCTCGTCCTCGCCTCCAAAAGCTTCTCTATATTTTTAAGGTCTTCTTCCACCACATCGAGAGAGGACAGTTTTGCGTAGACGTCTGCATAGCTCATGCCTTCTTTCTTCATCCTTTCCTCGTCTAACTCCATCAAGACGTAGCCTCTTTCTCTACCAATGTACCTAGAGAACCTGAGAAGATCCATGAAGGTCTCTCTATCAAGCCAGCCCCTAACCCTGTACCTGGTGCCCACCATGTATCACGCTCTCCTCGAGGATCCTGTAGGCTTTGACCTCCAGGTTGTTCTTGATACCCGCTTTTTCGAGGAAACTAGAAACTCTGCCCCGAGGCTCTGGGGGAACCATTGCCTCCACGCAGCCATTCTCCATAGATATTCTGGTTACTTCAGGAGCCTCAGATGCCAGTCTTAGCAGATCACCTGAGGCCTCGCCACAAGCCCTTACAACCATGTAGACTAGTAGTAGACAGTCCACTGAGACAAACACTCTGGCATAAACTTCCTTGCCCTCCCCACTATACAGGAGCAAGTCAGCCATGTTAGCCTCTGAGAGGTCCAGCACAGACCTAGCCTCTATGAGGCTGAGCCTGTCAACCTCCACAACATCCTCCAGGCATTTTAGCTCTAGAGACTCTTCGCTGCCCATATCTCAGGTCACCGAGCTGTTCAGGGGTCGGAGAGGTCTCCATTCTTCATTAACAGAGCCTCGAACTCGGCAAACTCCTCATCCCCCACTTTATCTTAAACTCTAAGGGTAATAATACATTAAAATTAAAGTCCCAGGGCTTCTAGAGGACTATGGAACACGCTGAGGGAGTGCATGATCTTGTCTCAGGGGCAGCCAAGCGGGGCTAGGCTGAGGATAAGCGAGTACAAGCAAATAGCCGAGAGAATGAGGGAGATCCAGGAGCAGCAAAGAAGAGTAATACGTAACATGATGAGGATCAAGTACAAGATACTTGTCCTCAGCAGTAAGGGCGGGGTTGGGAAATCCTTCATAACAGCCAGTCTGGGGGCGGCCCTTGCAGTTAAGGGGAGGAAGGTTGGCGTGTTTGATGCAGACTTCGGAGGCCCCAGCATACATAAGATGTACGGCGCGCCCACAGGCCAGGGCCTACGGGCCAGAATGGATGGTAGCATAGAGCCGGCAGTAGTGGATCCCGGGGTCAAGTTTGTCTCCGTAGGCCTACTACTGCCCCGAGACGAGGTCCCACTACTCTGGAGAGGAGCCATAAAGACGAGCGCGATCAGAGAGTTGCTGGCTTTCGTTGAATGGGGCGAGCTAGACTACCTACTAATAGACATGCCCCCAGGAACAGGAGACGAGCAGTTGACCATGGCACAGATAATACCTAGGCTCTCCGGAATAATTCTAGTCACCATACCAAGCGAGGTGTCGAGAGCGGTGGTTAAGAAGGCTGCAGCCTTTTCGAGGAAGCTCGGCATCCCAGTAGTGGGTGTAATAGAGAACATGTCCTATTTCAGGTGTAAAGACGGGAGCATCCACTACATATTCGGTAAAGGTGGGACCGAGGAACTTGCTAGAGAGTTCGAGATAGAGTTCCTAGGCTCCATACCCATAGATCCCAGGATACGGGAGTCCAACGATAGGGGCGCAATATTCTTCATAGAGCATCCAGAGACGGAAGCCTCCAAAATATTCATGGAAATAACAGAAAAAGTCATCGATATTGTGGAGAACAGTAAAGCGAAAATACCAAGAATAAATATCTAGGGTTAATTCGGCAGGATCCCCGTAAAGACTCCTCCTAAATCCTCACAGAAGCTATGGGGGCATAAATATGGCGTGGAACGGCATTGTGCCTCCCAGCGCTACGCATGGGAAGGTAAAATTAGGAGAAGGGTAGGGATAGGCGGTTTTAATTTACTGGTCCAGAGGCTTATTCCTCCTTAAAAGTCTTAGACAGACCACTAGTGCTAGTGCTTGGAGTCTGAGGTACCTGTAAGGCATGGAAGTATCTATGGGGATGCCCCTGTCTTTTAGTAGGGCAAGCCTTCTAGCTGCAGTCCTAATATCTATCCCTAGGGTTTTGGCGGCTTCTCCAAGTGTTTCGTTAGAGGCTATGGCCTGCAGTAGCTCCTCGTCTTCAGGCCCCAATTCTCGGCACTCGACGAAAAGCCTGGCAATGCCTAGAATGGCTTCAACAACGGCTTCTCTCACGATTGCCCTGATCTCGTCAACGCCTCCCACTAGGAGGTCTGGTAGTAAAATAACCTCCACCCCCAGTTTCTCGGCGACTGCCAGGGCTCTCTCATCGGCTCCACGGGCAATTATGAGCGGTTTAGCCTTTAACAGGGACGCATTAACGTATGCCTGTTTAACCGATCCGACGTCGGCTCTCCCGGCCTTAACCTCAACAGCGTACAAGACCCCGTCCTTCTCAGCTACTATGTCTACTTCGCCGACCTCCAACCCTTCCAGGATGATCCTCTTATTGTGTTCAATGATAGAGAACCCCAAATCCTCTAATAGCCATGAAGCGATCCCCTCACTGCTTCTCCAAACCCTTCGGGACTTCAAGCGATAACCCTCCACGCGGGCCATTCATGCAGGAGTGAAACAAAAACCCTTAATATTGTAGAGTGGAGCCAACAGTTAAAACTCCCCAGAACCCTATAGTTACCCTGTGATGAATTACTCCCGGAAGGACCGCGGGGCCAAAGGGGATGACTATACAACTTACCCGACTGAAGCAGATCCACTGAAAACCCTATAAACACCCTTAATGGCTTTATGAATAATAGGAGGGCGGGGGTGCCCGAGCCTGGCCAAAGGGGTCGGGCTTAGGACCCGATGGCGTAGGCCTGCGCGGGTTCAAATCCCGCCCCCCGCACCACACTTGATCGTCTCGCGTGTTTCCTAGTAGTCGTTTCACGGCCTCTTCCAAGCGCATCCTCAGCAGGGTCCTGCGCTTCCCGTATCCCAGGTACTCCTCCACCACGAAATACCTATACTCCCTACCCCTAACCCTAACCCTGTGAACATACACGTACAAAGCTTTAAGCACCTAAGCTACAGTCGAGCCCCTGAGATCATTCAAGAGGGGTTCACCCCACATGCAAGCCTAACACCTTAAAACTTCCCGCTTAAAACCCTTAAGTGCTAGGCGAGCTAGGAGCCCAACGCCTATAGTCCACAGATAAAGTAGCTAAATTAGTAGCATGATTACCCAGAACTCTTAACTGGTAGATGTTCTACCATGTTTCATTTTCAGCGCCTTTTCTACAATTACAGCTAAGGCCTTAGCTAGATTTCCTCCTTGCATCTTTGTTCTCGCATCTATTATTAACTGCTTTAGTCTTGGATCTTATCGAGGTAGTCATTGTTTGCTTTCAGGAGTATTGTCAAACGATCTAGTATTAACAATTTTCATGCTGGATCACCTCCCAGTCCATGGATAATTCGTTAAGTGTTTTTCCATAAATTTTGGAATACACGATGAAGTTGTTTTTGTACAAGAAGTTATAGTAATGGATTTTCTGTTTTGGTCTACGTGAATCAATATTGAAGAGTATTCTTTACTACTCTGCAAGTGTAGGCATTCAACTGCTCTATAAAGGTCTTGATCGCGTGTCACTAAAATTGCTCTATAAAGGCCCACTACGGCTATTAACATTGAATCTCTTTGCATTCTCCTTCTAGCCTTAACCTTTTCACGACACTCCTTCTCAATTTTCTTGTAAATTCCATGCGCTTTCCTGTATAATTCTCCGTCTTCTTTCGTGTATATTGCTATATTACTTTGAGCCAGACTTTTTAGAAGATCTTCAAAATCCTCCACCATCCTAGAAGCTGATTCTATCTTTATTTCGCGCGAAACTCCTCTTTCTATAAGCTTATCCCTTAGAGCATTTTTCAGTTCATCGATCTGAACTTCTACCACAATGAGAGGGCCGCATTCATGCAAGTTATCTATAATCAAGGAAGTAAACCTGGAAAGGATTTTATCTTGCTTCTTCTATTGCTATCTGGCTTGGTAGCTGATAGTAAACCAGTAAATTAGTGTTCAATAGGATTCCTCCCGATATTCTAGAACTACTCTGTGTAAACTCCACTTATATAGCACCTCTTGGTTCATTGGTATGGCTACATCGCGGAGGTAGTTGGCTAGTAGTATTGCTGACCATGGTCTTGGACTATTTATGGGTGGCTCCGCTTCTCTCATTGGTTTGAAGCGTAGGATGCTCTCCAGAGGCCATCCCAGGAGTGCCAGGCTCCACTCTCTGTCTCCGTTCCTGTACGCTTTATAAGAGGCCGGGGTTAGCAGTAGGAGTCTGACTAACCCGTCTAATCTAAGTCTTCCAGCCGAGTATATAGCATAGGTGAATATTGAACTATACCTGGCGTCCCAAGACCCGCTCACCAGGTAAGCGGCGTGGAGTATTTGGGCTAACAGTTTAATCAGGTCTAGGTCTATTTTTGTCCTAGCAGGATCTACTGGTATGAGCCCTACGGGTATATCGGGGAGCGCTGTTTCCATATATGCGCTCCAGGCCTCCCTGACAAATTCCTCTGGGCTCTTAACGGCAGATCTTGCTAACGACGTAGCCTCTCTACTAGCCAATCTCACAGCCTCCCCGTATAGCCTGTTAGAGGCGAATGAGACGGACTTGGAAATAGCCTCGTAAACTCTCCCTCCTAGCTTTGAACCTTCTTCTACGAGCACTTGCCTATAAGCATCAGCAAGCATGTTAGCCTTCCTAGCCAGCTCATCCAGCTCCCTTGGAGCCTTATTTAGTAATTTTAGAAGACTGAGTTGAATGGTTTTGCTCACCAAATCCCACCTTTCCACTTCTAATCCTGGGAATATGGACCTGGTTTATATAACCTTAGCCATTACCACTAAACCTGTGATAGTCTAAGACCACTAGTGGTTGCCTGTGCCCTTTTGGGGCGGGCTTCCCCCTCAGCTGCCTCATCTTAGTCGGTGGCTCATTGGAGGCTACATTGGCAGTCACCACTTGGCGGCCTTAAGGGGAACTAAGTATATTTCCCCGCACCCTGGCGGTTACTCTGCTGTCATCGAGGCGGGAGACCTAGCAACTCCAGTAGCTAAAGAAACTTAAAAAACTATACCCAGCGAATAGTCTGTCTATATGTCTTAACTTCAAGAAAAACTTATAAAACATTTATAACAGCTCTTAAAGCTCGGGGCAGGAACTTATTTTAGGGTTGTTTAGGGGTTTCTTGGCTTCGGAGTAGCCCTGTGGGCGATGGAAGCCACGCCCGGAGCCCCCACTACTCAAACACTCTAAATGGAAGCCCCATGTGCCGCTCGGCTCCACAGCCCCCATGATCCCAAGGGATGAACCTCCAGAGTGGGGCGAGCCAGGGAACTGATGAAATCGTACCACAATAACCCAAAAACACACAGAGCGGTACGAAAAGAGGAAGCGACTCTCTTACCTTGCTTTGGATATTTCTCTAGCTGTTCTCCTCTGGCCATGGTACTCTATTTTTCCATTGTTCTAGAGCGTTTCTAGCGTCCAAGGATCTGGAGAACACTATGCTAGCGAAGTATATAGATTCTCCTAGGCCGCAAAAAGGCACCAAGATAGACGGGAAAACCACGATCAGGCTCTTCTACCTCCTAACCATGCAAGGCTTGATAAGCCTCTGTTGGGAAACTGGGCTTGCTTGATGCCTACTCTGCTAGTTGACTTATCACCTTAATTAGGTTTCTGTACCTGTTAGTTATTCCTGGGAGCGTTAGCCTCGTTAGGGTGTTTAGTTAGTTGCATGGTCTTCGGGTCCGGGAGTGATGGTCTATGGCTGGCAGGGCCGACAAGGTTGTTTTGAAGGTAGAGATTAGCTATGAAGACTACCTAGTTCTAGAGCGTGAGGCCAGGAGGAAGGGTTATGCGCTGGTATCGGACTATGTGAGGGACGTTATAGTGAGCCATGCCAGGGAGGGGGACACAGGGGCTGGCCCCAGCGTGGTTCCAGCTATAGAGTCTATGGCTAAAAGATTGGAAAGAACGATAGTCGACCTCATAAACCCCTTCACGGGAAAAATAGATGAGCTGGCCCAGAGAATAGCTGATCTCAGCGAAAAGCTTGAGAAAGCTGAGACAGCTGAGGAGAGAACAGAGCCTATAGCCGAGGAGAGGGGGCGCAGAAGAGGGTTCACAGCCGTTGACAGGCTTAGGAGCGAGGGAGTGGTTTTCGAGGAGGATCTCAGATGGCTTAAGGCTCCAGAGAAGTTCTTCCAGAGGCTTGAAAGGGAAGGGGCAATAGTGATTAACCTGGGGGGAGAGAGGGTTGCAATAGACAAGAGCTTCTGGGAGAAGTTCGTGTCGGAAGTTGAGGATATAAAGGCGAGGGATCCTGACCATGCACTAGTCCTTGTCGAGGAGAAGCTGGGAGGTAAGGCTGCCAGGCTCTTCGAGAAGCTTGTCAGGGCTTCTATAGCCTTCTATGACGAGGATCTGGGCCACTGGAGTGTACCCCTACCCGGCGGCTAGGAACGAGGTTTTCCTAGAGAACCCTGCCAGGGAGCACTGCTTTACTCTTGATTACTCGTGACTGCCTGGTAGCTGTGCTAGAGCCTCTCCTTTATCCTTGGGGCTGCCTCTTCGAGCCTGTACTCTTCTCTCGTGCCCTGCTCCACATGGTAGACTGTGACTTTGCCCTCGTCTCGCTCTTTTCTCCCGATAAAGACTACTATTGGGATCCCGAGTTTTCTCGCTTTTCTCAGCTGTACCCTGTGGTTGGTCCTGTTAAGGTCTATTCTCGCCTTTATCCCCTCTCCTCTGAGCCTGTTTGCCACTTTCCATGCGTATTTGAAGGATTCCCTGTCCAGGACTATGACTTGGACTTCCGTGCTTGTCTTCTTTTCCAGGCTATAGATGCCTGTGGCTATACCGGCGTCTATAATCCTCTCTATGCCTATACTCACACCCGTCGCCGGGATCTCTGACCCTATAAACATGCCTATAAGGTTGTCATACCTCCCGCCGCCAGCTATGCTGCCCACTTTCTCCTTTTCGAAGACGGCTTCCATTATGGGCCCAGTGTAGTAGTCGAGGCCTCTGACCAGGCTCATATCTAGCTCCACGACGCCTGGGTTCTCTAGAAGCTCGAACAGTTCGTCGAGGTGCCTCGCTGCTTCCCGCACGTTATTGTTCCCTCCATACCTCTTTAAGAGGCCGCCGAGAACCTGCGAGGGGTCTCCCTTAAGCTCTATTATCTTGGCTATCCTTTCTATCATTGACTCGCCCAAGCCGATCTTGTAGAGCTCCCCCACAACGCCGTCCATCCCTATCTTGTCAAGCTTGTCTATGGCCCTGTAGACTGGTAGGGGGTCTCTTATGCCTAGCTCCTCCTCGAAGATCCCGTAGAGCAGCCTCCTATCGTTGAGCCTAATCCTGTACATGCCCTTAAGGCCCAGCGAGTCCAGCGCTGATGCTAAAAGATTAACTATTTCAGCGTCGGCCTCAGGGTACTTACTACCCACAATGTCCGCGTCACACTGGTAGAACTCCCTATACCTACCCCTCTGGGGTTCCTCGTGCCTCCACACAGGAGCTATATGATACCTCTTAAAGGGGAGTGAGACGTCCCTATGGGTTGCTATGAACCTTGCCAGGGGCACTGTTAGGTCATACCTGAGGGCGTACTCCCTACCGCTCCAGGGGTCCCTGAACCTCCAGATGAGCCTAGCCTCGGCTTCCTCACCGTACTTGCCTGCCAGGGTCTCCCAGTACTCGAGGGCAGGGGTATCTATAGGGTCGAACCCATACCTCTGGAAAACGTCTTCTAGTAGTGAGAAGAGCTTTTTCCTTAGAAGCATCAATTCGGGCTCGAAATCCCTAAAGCCGCGCGGCGGCCTTACCTCTTTACCCACTACCCCCCTCTCCCCCGGCGGACCTCAAAGCCCTCTCCAGTATTATCGAGTACACGTCCATGCCAAGCCTAAAAGTGGCATAGATCTTGGCCTTAACGCTGAGGCTCTCGCAGTTATCGCTCCAAATGTACTCAAGCATCTCGCTAATCTTAGCCCTCTTAATAGCTTCAGAGACAAGCTTTAAAGCAGCGTCTTTCTCCTCGGTATTCAAGCCCAGAGCCTTATGAACCTCCTCTTCATTATGAGAGAACTCCGTCTTAGGAATGCAAAAGTTTTTACCGCCACTCAAACCTAGCCACACCGCTATGCACTGTGGGATCCAGGTTTTATATAGGGTTCTAAACCCCTTATAACGACTTAATATTTACTATAAACGAGATAAATAATAGCCTGTTCTAGTGCATTAATAGCCCCTAAAATACAGAGTCTCATGATCCTTAGCTATTCTTATGTTAAATTTTGCTGGCTATGCTGTTGGGCTGTTAGGCTACTGTATCTGTGTCTCGGAGACTATGGGTTTTCGTTGTCGAGTCGGGTGCCCTTCTACTATGAATGCATCTCCTCCGTAAAGGTCTCTTAGCTTATGGAGTAGTCTCTCTTCTGGGTAGGTGCAGTACGATTCTTTGCCGCACTTCTCCGCTATTCCAGGTGGGGGTTCTTTTATAGGGCTTCTTAGCTCCCCCCAGACCAGGGTCCCATCTCTTGTGGGTGCCTCGTACCATTTTGCGTCGACCAGTATTGTGCGTGCCAGCCTGTTCCTCGTCTGTATGGAGTCTTTGAAGCTTGCCGGGCAGAAGTGTACTGGGATCCTAGCGTTCCTCGAAGCCCATTCCACGACTTTTATCCCTGCCTCGAGGGCTCCGTCTACTGTGAACGGTCTCGCCTTGCTCTCCCTGTACCCTCTCATGGCTAGGCTTCTGGCGTTAGGCTCTACGAACTCCATCTCGTTGAGATTGACAAAGCTGCCTCCAGCCTCCTCCACCGCTCTTATGACCTTGGCTGCGTACTCTTCCAAGCCAGGCGCTATGGGTATCTCGGCTCCTACAGTCATTCGTGTCAGGTTTGCCGCCATCCTTATCCTATCCTCGAATCCAGGCTCTGTGGGGTGGAACCTTATCTCGTCCAGCCCGGCCCTCCAAAGAGCGACTAGCATATCGGGCGTCGCGTACCTGCCGCTGGTGTACAAGTGTATATGGAACCATGGGCCGAAAGACTCCTTCACGGCCCTTACGACTGCCAGCACCCTGTCGGGCCTTGCTAGGGGGTCTCCACCCGTGATGCTTATGCCCAGCGAGTTGGATCTCTCGATCTCGACAAGGGCTTCCTCCACAGAGTATACTGGCTCCTCGTTAACATAGAAGACGTCGTACCCGAGCTTTTCCCGGCTTACTGGGCAGTAAAAACACGAATCATCGCACACCCCTGTCACGAACACGACTGCCTTGGCCCCGGGGAAGCAGAGATCGCAGCCCCTGGCCATGTGCCCTGTAAACACGCCCTTAGAGGGGTTCCCTAGCATCTTCATCGCTGACCTCTATAAGTCATTGGGGCAGAGGGTTATAAAGGAAGACACTTAATAGGATCCAGCGATCCTAGCCACAAGGGGGAACCCCTTTATTGGGGGTGCGTTCCTGGGTGGACTCTGAAAGAAGGCTGGGCCTTGTCGCGAGGAACTTGGAGGAGATAGTGACTCTCGATGAGCTAAAAAGCCTTCTAGAGACCAACGAAAAACCACGCGCCTACATAGGCTACGAGCCCAGCGGCCTAGTGCACATAGGCTGGCTTATATGGATGCTCAAGGCCAGAGACCTGGTAGAGGCGGGGCTCGACTTCATAGTACTTGAAGCCACGTGGCACGCCTACATCAACGACAAGCTGGGCGGAGACATGGATCTAATTAGGTCCGCAGCCGGCCTTGTCAGGAAGGTCTTGGAGAGCATAGGCCTGCCCGAGAGCCGCGTGACCTTCATAGACGCGGAGAAGCTGGCGTCTGACAAGGACTACTGGGGGCTCGTGATAAGGGTTCTCAAGAACGCCAGCCTGGCCAGGGTCAAGAGGGCCCTGACAATAATGGGTAGGAGAGCCGATGAGGCCGAGCTAGACTCTTCCAAGATAATATACCCGGCCATGCAGGTTGCCGACATATTCTACCTAGACCTAGACGTAGCCATGGGCGGGATGGACCAGAGGAAGGCCCACATGCTGGCCCGTGACCTGTCCAAGAAGTTGGGCTTCAAGAAGCCTGTGGCCATTCATACTCCAATACTCACAGGTCTTCAGGGAGTCTCCAGGATGGAGCAGGGAGTTGAGGTGGACGAGCTATACGTCGAGGCTAAGATGAGCAAGTCAGTGCCAGGCACAGCTATATGGGTACACGACGAGCCAGAGCATATAGAGTCAAAGCTGAGGAAAGCCTACTGTCCTCCACGCGAGACACGCTTCAACCCTGTGCTGGAGATCAACAAGTTCCTTCTCTTCCAGCAGGAGGGGTTCAAGCTTGAAGTGGATAGGCCAGCCAAGTATGGAGGTCCCGTGGAATTCCACTCCTACGGGGAGCTAGAGGAGGCTTATGCGAAAGGCGACCTGCACCCCCTGGACTTGAAGAACGCCACAGCCAGGGCCCTCTCGGAAATGCTTGAGCCCATAAGGAGGGCCCTGAAAAGCGACAAGAGAACAGTAGAGCTCATAAAGATCCTCTCAGGGAAAGTCACCAGGTAACAGGTATGGGCCGGAAAGCTAAGACTAGACTCTGGAATAGGGGTTGCAGGGAGGGTTAGGGGTTCCTCACAATATTGGACCCACGCTAGGCCTGCCCTGCCTGACCCCCATGCCAGCCTGCTTTCTTAGAGCAGTGAAACCCTCCCTCACTAGTAGGGCCAGGTTTCTTGCGTGATCCCTGGCCCTTTTCACTGCTATCTCCTTGAGATCCTCCTCGGCCTCGGCCTCGTCCTCGTGGACGGTAACGTCTATCAGTATCTTCCCCGTGAGTATCTCTACTAGGATCAAACCAATGCTCGACGCTATGTAGCTATACTTGTCAACAGCCTCCTTCCCCACCCACCCGAGCGTTATTATGCCGTCACATCCCAGGTCAGCTATCCTCTTGGCGGCGCCTGGCAGGTCCTTGATCCCGGGCACGGTATACCTCAAGATCCTGTATCCCGGCAGGTCTCTTGAGAGAACCTCTTCCGCCACGGATCCCATGTCTACCCTCGAGAATGTGGTGTCAACTATGCCCACGCATTTACCCTCTGCACCCACTCTTCTGGTCACCATTTTGCCTAAACGGTAGACTCCGGGTTATAACGGTTAGCAAGCCGTATGAGAGCGCTGCTGACTCACAGGCTCCTGCCGAGAATGTCGGATCCGCGGATCAACGGCCACCCCTTCTCCTCAGCCATCTTAACGGCCTTATCTAGGGGGAGCGAGCGCCCCTTATCTAGCATCTCTGCAAGTACAATGCTTGGAGCCATACCTGCGGCTCTGGCCAGGGCGATTGACAGCTCTGTATGGCCCCTCCTCTTAGGCCCCCGGGTGGCCAATATTGGCACGTGGCCAGGAGCCTGGAACTCGCTCCTAAACTTTTCTAGGGCTCTCTCCAGCCGGCCCTCAACGACTAGGTTCACCACCTTGTCTAGCTCGAGCACTGTCTTGCTCCTGTCGCCGTCTGAGATGCCCGTCTTGACAGAGACATGGTTAACCCATATAGTGAAGGCTGTTCTGTCGCCGTATCTAGGTATTTTAGCTGCTAGGGGCCTGAGCGCTTCAATCCTGGCTATAAGCTCGTCGCCCCACGGGATCCCTAGCTCTGAGGCGATCCTTCCTTCCGTGGCGAAGCAAATGAGCCCACCTGCCACGGTTCTCAGCGTGTATATGGTATCAATTGTTGCGAAAGAAGCGTGGAAGACCATGTCTACCTCTGACTCTCTTCTCTCGTCGTCAAATATTAGGACTGGGAGGCCCCTTCTTAGGCTCCTAGCGGCTTCCTCTAGCGCGTGTTCTCGCAACGTCTGCCACCAGTGCCGCAACTACTAAGAATGCGAGTATTGTAAGGGTAATATTGGAGAGCTTAAATCCCCCTGCCCCACGTACTGTTCCTACCACTGTAGGCTCTTCTGGAGGTACAGTCGCGTCAATATCGGGATCACCGGCCTCTGCCCGGCTCTCATTTACAGGCTCGGACTCCCCGTTTTCGTGCCTTCCAGGGGCTAGCCCCGTGTCTTCCAACCTTAAAGTTACCTGTAGGATCTGTGTGCCAGCTTCGTCCCCAAGTAGGGCTTTCAGTGTGCTGTCCTCGTCCAGGTATAGCCATGATGATGGGTGCTTGGAGAAGTCTAGGGTAATCATGCAGAGACCCCCTCGAAGACGCTCCCTTTCCAGGATGGTCTCTACTAGTGGGAGAACGGAGAGGTTAGAGTCTCCCCTATACAATTGCACCAAGGAAAGGCACTGGGTCGCATTAACTACCACCACGGGGTACTGCCTGCCTTCTATGTCTCTCAGGAAAGCCTCAGCCCCTAAGACGAGCCCTGGCGTGTATTCTAGTAGAGCCCAGAGGCGGCCCTCCCTTATCGTCTCCCTGGCGGTTTCGCTAGATCCAGAGACGTAGCTTGCCTCGTTACCCTGCCCCGTTGATGGTATGGAAGATATTACAAGTGGTGATGCCGCGCTGGTCATAATCATTACTGCCAACGCTCCAAAGATTAATAGTGCCTTGGCGGCCAGCCCGCCTGACCCCCCACTCAAGCTATTGGGCCTGTGTAAGGGATGATAGCTCATTAATTACATTCCTCTGCGCGTCTAATAAAGCTTCAAGGGAAACTTCCAGTGGCCCAGTCTCTGCCAGGATAGTGGTTTCAGGCCCAACCGCTATAACGTCGAATACCGGGAAATCGAACGAGTAACCTATTTCCCTCTCCACTACAACCTTTGGTATGGGTAGTGATGATAGAGGCCCGAAAAGAGGGTCTACGGAGAGCCTAGGCGCCACCATTATAACTCCTCTTCCCATGTCCCCAGCCAGTATTGCCGCTTCAAGGGATTGGGGAGGCGCCAGGGCGTCCGTTTTAGTAACTGAGAATAGAGGGATCACAAGGCTCGCTTTTAGGCTCTTAATAGCGTGGTAGAGGAAGCTTGAGTAAAAATATACTGGTTTAAAGTCTTCGCCTCCCCCAAGAGGTCCCATTAAGTCGTGCCATGCCAGGTATACTCGAGAGCCTCTTCTAGCCGCTTCTCTAGCGCAGGCGAGGCTTAGAGTATCCGTGGAAACGATTATTGCATCGCCTCCTAGGGACTCCCCGCAGATCCCCGAGATCTGGGAGAGAGAACCGCTCATATAAGCCTCGACAGCTTTTCCCACTCTATCTATAACGTCTAGGACGCTTCCCTCTCTCTGGGATAGCTTCTTAGCTAGCAGTAGAACATTGTTATATAAAGGTATCTTGGGTATGCGCGTGAAGAGCGACTCGAACGCTATAGTGGCGTCTTCCATGCTAGGCTCTTCCCTATCCCTTAGGCCGCCCAAGGAGGAGCGCCACCTGGATATGAGAGTTGTGAGGCCTGCTATAGGGTCGTAGAGCCTCTCAGGCGAATACTCGGCTTCCAATGGAACCAGCCCTGCGCTCCATACCTATCCTACTTTAGAGCAGTGTCACCCGGTAATGGCTTGTACTATCCCCAGGCCTATTAGCGTTATAGTACTCTCCACCAGGGCGGCCACGGCGAGTAGAACTATCACCACTGGGACTAGGGAAAAGCAGGTTTTAACAGCCTCCTTATAGCCCAGAACGTTTATAGCTAGTAGGGGGGCAGCCAACAGGGCTAGCGCAGGGATCTCTATGACCCCATGCGGGGTTAACGCTGCAAACACGCCTATAGACGAAACATCGCGGGCCAGCAGCTGGCCCTCCGGCCCTGCCGGGGGCTCCCCTACAATGGTTCCTATAACGTAGCCAGTTAGTACGCCGTTAAACGCTATGACTGCAATGGGGACAACTACTGTGACAGAGGTTAGAGCCATTACTAGGGCTACTAGCACATTGTTCGCCAAGATTAGGGCAAAAGTCGCCGCAATCCTTGCAAGAGCGTTCTCGAAACCCTCTACACTCCTAGCTCTCTCCCGGACGCCCTCTAGCGCCCTCTCTACAACAACTCCTAGGGGCGACTCCTTCACGAGGTCTTGGAGGAGAACCGTGAGTATCATGGGAACCACGAAAATGAGAAGCCCTAAAACCCAGTACCTAGGCGTGTTCTTCGCCAAGAGAAACCTTCTAGCCCTAGACCACGAGCCTGTGGCCGTCATTTCTCCCGCCACTCGATTAGCTCCTTCAACTCCTCCCTATTGGGGGGCTCGATTATTAAAACACACTCGCTCGGCATTTTCCCCGCGATTTCTTCCTGCATGGAGTCCAGCAGGTCTAGTAGCTCTTTAGCCTTTACTATACGGGCCTCCTTTAGGCACTCCTCCTTCCTGGGTAGGGTGAAACCCTTGACTACCCTGATACCCTCTTTGAACATGTCCTTTATGGCCGTTTCCAGGCTTTCACCAGTCATAGAGTTCTCCTCACGGAGAATCTGTTCCTACTAGCTAGTTAACTGGTAGGTCCCCGGGTTTTATGTTCCATTTACTAGCTATTCTGAAGGGGTCTATAGGGCATAGCGGGTCGTCTCCCCAGAGGTCACCGTTGAAGACGAGTGCCCTATTCCTGCTTCCACCTCCGCATATTGCCTTGAAGGGGCAGCGTGAGCACTTAGGCCCCCTGAGAACCTTATGGACATTGACAAAGGGCTCGATCCTGGGGTTTCCGGGGCTTAGCACTCTTCTCAGACTCTCGCGCTTTAAGTCGCCCAAGTTTATGTACTCAATGAACTGGCATGGTTTAACGGTTCCATCGGGGTATATGCTTATGGTCTTCCTTCCGCAGTCGCCCTGTGACCCTAGCATCTCCATGTACTCGAGGAAATCCTTCCTAGTCTTGGAGAGCCTGTCGGCCAGGTATATTCCTAGGAAGTTGCCTCTTACTATCAGGATCTCTGGATCACCATCTTTCTCCTTGGAAACCCTGACAAGCTCGTCTGCAAGACTTCTCAGCTGCTCTCTCGTAGGGAAAAGCTCTCTCAGTTCCACGGCCCTTCCTATAGAATCCAGTATGTAGAGGCTAACCCGGGGAACTCCAAGCTTCTCAGCTAGCTCAACGACCTTGGATGCCTTCGCTATATTCTGCCTAGTAAGGGTCATTCTTATGCCAACATCGATGCCTTGATTCATGGAAGCCCTAATCCCCTCAATGGCGGCATTAAACGCTCCACGCGCTCCCCGGAACCTGTCGTGCTCCTCGGGATCAGGACTGTCTATAGAGATCCCCACATAGGAGAAGCCTAGGTTCTTGAGCAGGCCGGCGACCTCCCCCGTTATTAGGGTTCCGTTGCTGCTTAGTGCAAGCTTGGGTAAGCCTGTTCCTTTCAGGGACTCCGAGAGCTTTTCTGAGACTATCCAAAAGGATTTCCTGGCAAGAGGCTCGCCTCCCGTGAAGACTATGAGGGGTAGCTTGAGCTCGCTTATTTCTCCAGCTATGCTTGCCAGTTTCTCATCGTCTACCTCGCCTGGGAGGCCCTGAGGAGAGGCGTTTATGTAGCAATGTATACACCTGAGATTGCACCTGTAAGTTATGTTCCAGAAAACCACTGGCCTATAATAGCTGGTAAGCTTTGAAGGGGATCCTTTCCCGTATTTACCCTTAATCCTAGTGGAAACAGTCCCCCTCCCAGTAACCATCACGCTTACAGGGACCAATTGCATCCACCAGAGCAAGCCAATGGAGGCACAGTCATGGTCGGCCCGCTTTCTACTATGGAATCCAAGACTATAATATTTGGTCTGTCACCACGCCCCGGGGCATTCCAACCTCTTTGCTGGCCATGCTTATAGTCTTGTTTTTAGGGAACTTTTAGTGAAGAATCCCTTGTTTTTACACCATGCAAAGTATTACCAGGCATGAACCTCCACACACCTAATCTACCTGGCCACCCTGTCTAGCTTCGTTCCTAGGGTAATTCTCTTATTGAGGTTTAACGATTACCTTTAGTGGTTCTAGCATTAGGCACGGAATAGGGGCCGTGGGCCACTATTGATCTAAACCCGTTATTTCTACCAGAGCTCCATCCCCTATAACTTGCAGGCTAGAGGGCCCAGGTTCCAGCCTTTCAAATACAGGTCATGGGGGTGCCTCGGCCTTGTTAGTGGTGAAACGTGGAGGGTTTAGGGAAGAGTTTGACGGCGATAAGCTGTCCACTTCGATAGCTCTTGCTCTTGAGGGTTCTGGGCTGGATCCTTCGATGGCTGAGAGGATTGTCGAAAAAGTGGTTTCAGCGGTTAACGGGAGAGGCGAGGCTTCTTCGCAGGAGCTGAGGGATCTTGTCGGGATGGCTATGATGGAGGAGGGGGTCAGGGATCCTAGGTGGTTCGAAGCGGCTAAGCGGTACGAGCTGGCGAGGATCTATAATGACGTCTACGGTAAGGGGGGCTGGAGGAGCTTCGACGGGAGGGATCTGGAACTCTCTTACAGCGCTATAAGGGTCCTGGAGGCTAGGTACCTGAGGAAGGACCCCGAGACGGGAAGGTTCCTAGAAACGCCCCAGATGCTGTTCTGGAGGGTTGCCAGGGCCCTGGCAAGCGTGGAGTCCAGGTATGGCGCCTCACCCGAGGAGGTGGAGGAGACTGCCAGGCGCTTCTACGAGCTCATGAGCACAGGCAGGTTCATGCCCAACACACCCACACTAATGAACGCCGGCACGAGGCTCGGCATACTCTCCGCATGCTTCGTCATACCCGTGAGAGACTCCATGACAACACCCGAAGGGGAAGGCATAATGGACGCCCTCAGGGCACAGGCAATAATCCACCAGGCAGGGGGAGGCACAGGCTTTGACTTCTCGGAGCTGAGGCCTGAGGGAGATACTGTTTCAAGTAGTGGGGGACAGGCTAGCGGGC
This sequence comes from Desulfurococcales archaeon, assembly GCA_015521705.1. Lineage (GTDB taxonomy): Archaea > Thermoproteota > Thermoprotei_A > Sulfolobales > Acidilobaceae > S141-84. The sequence goes on along the minus strand of WANR01000030.1, from coordinate 584 downwards.
CGCTGAGTTTCATGCGTCTATTCGACGTAGCCACGGACGTGGTAAAGCAGGGGGGTAAAAGGCGCGGGGCCAACATGGGCATAATGCACGTGTGGCACCCGGATGTTAGGAAGTTCATCAGGTCCAAGACTGGGGAGCTAAAGGACGTGCACCTCCAAAACTTCAACATAAGCGTGGGCTTCTACGACAGGTTCTTGGAGGCTGTGGAGAGGAGTGAAAAGTGGCCCCTCATAAACCCCAGGAAGACTGACGTGGGCGGGGGGAAGGATTCGAGGCACTACGCCATAGTGAGGGCTAGGCACAGCATCGAGGAGGAGTGGATCCAGGAGGCCATACTCTTGGAGCTTGAAGAGAAAGGCGGGGCCGTGCCCCTGGAGGAAACCATAGTAATCACGTGGGAGGAGGCCCTAGCAGTAGCCGAGAACGAGGGCGCCATAGTAGAGTGGGTAGACGCTAGGGAGCTCTGGAGGGAGATAATAGAGGGCGCCTGGGACTCGGGCGACCCGGGCTTCCTCAACTTCGACGAGATAAACAGGAGACACCCCACATGGTACCTAGGCAAGATAACAGCGACAAACCCCTGC
>WANR01000029.1 GCA_015521705.1 Desulfurococcales archaeon | reverse complement strand
CTTATAGACTGTAACCAGGTGCTTGCAGTCAGCGTGACGAGCTGAGGCTATCTGTAGGGCATCTACGCTGTATATGTGGTGTTTCAGCACGAGCTTAGTGGTCTCGTGGATCAAGGTGGGGGATACTGGCACCATCTTCAATCTCAGGAGTCCTGCTAGGGTGCGGGATTCGCGTAGGAGGGATTCCAACAAGTGTCTAGCGCTGAGGACCCCTCTTCTCTCATACTTATCAAAGACCACCGCTGCCTCTGTTATGTTCCAGTAGGAGGCGGCTATGACTGCTACCCCTCTGTAGGCCTTGGTATAGATCCTATCAACTACCTCGCTACCCGGCTCCTTAACGTAGCGTTTCACGAGGGCGCTGGTGTCCAGGTAGTAGCATTCACTGCCCGCTGAGTCCATGGTGTATCCTCTCCTCCCGGGATCTCCTAGCTTCTCTAACGGCCTGGGCTGCGTTGAAACCCTCGGGCCGCCGACTTGGGATTTCATCCTCGGAGGTCGGCTTCAGCCTCTCTACGCCTAGACTAGCAGCGAGCCTTTCTAGCCACCGGGAAGCTATAAGGCTCTCCAGGTACTCCTCGACGAGGCCGCTGAGACTTTTACCCTCGAGACTGGCTACGACTTTAGCTTCCCTGAGAACTTCCTCCTCGATGCTCAGAGTCACTTTCCTTTTCCCCACGACACACTACCATACGTATATACGTATCCACGTACTAATAAGCCTTTTTGACCCACTCCCTAGAAGGCTCCTGAGGCATTCCTAAAAGCCCCTAACTCGCCTAAGCTCCACGAATCCGAGGCCACCTTAGAATGGTTGGCGGCGGGCCCGCTGGGATTTGGATCCGGGACCCTCAGGCTCCGTAGGCCAGCCCTTAAATATCTGTATCCCAAAAGTCTAATGATATCTTGTGACGATTCCTAAATCCATTTATACCCAATAGGATAACACATGGGACACCCATGTATCGATATTACATATTTTCTATTAAATTCTTTTTATAATAAGTATTGTAAATATAGAATATTAATAGTATTTAAAAATTAAAATATTTTAAACAAATGTTTTAAATAATTGTCAATAGTGATGGGAAATACTCTACAAATTCCTTTGGATTCTTCTAGAGATAGAGATATAGCACCATAATACCCTCTAGGTAAGATGAAGTATGGAGGTATCCAAGGGGATGGTGCTATTACCGGGATACAAATGGCTCGAGGTGGTGCCGGGTAGACGTGGTGGCAGGCCTACGGTTAGGGGGACTCGTGTAACGGTTGATGATATACTTGAAGCGTTGGCTAACGGTTGGAGCGTTGAAGAGGTCGCAGAAAACTACAAGATACCTTTGGAGGCAGTCTATGAGGCTCTACGCTTCGTCCTAGAAACCCTGAGACGGGTCGAGGTGGTCGCAGTCGAAGCTACTAGCTGACGAGAACATACCCTGGCCCCTAGTAAGACTCCTCCGGAACACGGGGATAGACGTAGTATGGATACCAGAGACAGCGTATCGAGGCATAAGCGATAAAGAACCATACTTACACGGGACAGAGACTTCCTAGGAACAAGTTTAAAGAGAAGGATAGAGCATGGACTCATCTATATTGCGGAGCCAGCAAGAAAAGACAATCTAGTAAGGCTCTCCACAAACATTGCCAGAGCCTTAGAATACCTTGAGAGAAAGCCTCTTATAGCAATAGTCACATCCACCACTATAGAGCTACACCCTCTCATACCATAACTTCTAAGCCAGCAGAACAATTAGCATACATCATAGGGTCCCGGGTTCCGAATCCCGGTAGGCCCGCGTCGTTAGCCTTACAGTCTATGGAGCTAATACATCATGGTTAGCCTAGTGAGCCTGCTACATCTCTATGATGAAGGCTTCGTGGGGATGGTATCGTGGTGTCTTTCTCAGGTATTTAGATGTAAGTGTAAAGCTTTATTTACAGGTAGTAAAGAATTATTTACATGGGGGTATACGTCTGTGAGTGCAGGTTTTAGGTTGAGGTTTCTCTTAGGTTTAGTTGTACTGCTTGTCATCATGGTGCCTACG
>WANR01000028.1 GCA_015521705.1 Desulfurococcales archaeon | reverse complement strand
CTTTAGACGTGAGATTCTCAACGCTTTAGCCTCCTCTCCATCTTAATAATAAAGAGGTAAATACTGTTTCAATTATAACTAGCTAGTTTGCGCCTTGGATCCCGGTGTTGTTTTAGAAGCTTGGTGCCTCCACGATCTTCCATGCTAGATCCTTGGCCTTCTCAAGCTTCTTCTGGTGTTCTTCCAGGAATTTCTCGAGTTTTCTCCAGCTATATAGCTTGCACTCTCCACACAATATTTTCCCCCCGCGGCAGTCGTTGTAAATCCTGGATAACTCTTCGTTGCTGGTTAGTAAGTGGTACAAGTCCATGTCGAACTTTGTGCACTCCTCTGGGACGCCTCCCAGGCGCCGCTGCTCCTCTGCTGTCGCTCTTCCCCCTGTGAGAGCTTTCATTAGTTTAGACCTGGCTATTTCGGGTGGATCCGTAAGGAATATTGTCGAATCAGGCCTGCTGCTACTCATTTTATCTCCGTCAAGCCCTCTCTGTAGCTTATGATAGGTAGATGCAGGCCTTACTAGTTTAAGATCCCTTGATAGCCTATCAGCAAGGTCCCGCGAAAGCCTAATATGAGGATCCTGGTCTATACCTACCGGAACCACTACCCACTTATATCCCCCGTACTCTTCCAGCTGTATGTGGAGTATGTCGGCGGCTTGTGTTAGCGCTGAGACAACCTTTGCTGGGTTAACCTCGCCGTATATGGCTTCCATCTCGGACATAGTGACCTTGCCCGAGAATAGCTGGATAAGCCTATAATAGGCTGTCCCTCTATTTGTCTGGAAATAGAATGTCGTCTCTTTTGGGTCTAGACCCAGGGCTATCATGTTTGCTATGTACTCTTCAATTCCTATCCTTATAGCTTCTTCCCTGCCTATCTTCCTCACGCTATACGCTTCAGCGTCCGCTATTACAACAAATACCTTGAAACCGTTACGCTGGAAGTATATGAGTTGGTCTACTGTTAGTTTATGACCGAAATGGAACCTACCGCTTGGCATGAACCCTGTCAATATAGCAACGTTCTCCCCTCTAGCCTTGGCTTCTAGAACCTTGTCTAGGTCTCTTTGGCCGAAAACGATACCCCTCACCATGTGTAAGCTTTTCGGCATGCCGTTCTTTTCGAGTAGTGGGTAGATCTCTTCGATCCTCCTAATGCCAAAGGTTTCCATTAGCCTTCTATAGTCCTTTATAGCTTTAGAGGACCAAGGGTCTATAGCCACCTGCCCTTCACGGACAGGATCCACAATAGGCAACACCAAGCCATATTATGAGGCAACTCTAGATTTTAAGTATTGCTCTAGAGCAAGACTCGTTTGACTCAGCGTCATAATAGATCCGTGTCTACCATGGGAGTTTCGAGAGCCTGTCCCCCTATTTTTATCGAGTAACTATAAATGGGGCGTGGATTACTTGGTGGCAGGGCTGTGACGACGATTCTTTGGTTATTAACGGTAATGGTAGCAGTATTGTCATTGTTCGCGCTACTACCATTAATTATCCTGTTCTTCGCTAAGAGTCCCGGGTTCTTTAGGATACTAGAGTTGCAGCCCTACAGGAATATAGCGCCTCGCCTGTTTAGTCTGCTAAGACCGTCAGAGAGCTTTCTTGCATCTGTTTTAGAGAATAGTAGAAGCCTCTACTGGAGCACGCTTGTGGCAAGGACTGTGGTAAATAAAAGCTTATGCTATTCTAAAGTAAATAAGCTACTAGCAGACAAGGGCCTATACGAAGCTCTAGTAAGTCTGGCCCTTAACGGTTGTAATGTAAGCTATGGGCTGCTCAGGGAGGCTCTGACTTTTGCTATTCTATCTGGTGACCAGAGGCGTTCTCAAGTCCTTGAAGACATCCTAGGCGAAAAACTGGAAAGGAACAGTATAATCTACGCTTACTGCGGGTCTAAGAGGAGGGCAGTGAAGATAGGTAACACATTGTTTGACACTAGTTTAATACCTTCCCACGGCTCTGCCCGAGCACTTACAGTATCTGATGACGAGTGGCTCATGAGGCTGCGCGAGTCATATAGGCCTAAAATCGTGGTTGGCTGGAGGTGCGGATCCAGGCAAGACATAGACGCTTTACTGGTTGCTAGGATCTTCTTCCCCGATGTAAGCCCTGATATAGGCTCTCTGGCGTACCACCTTGAAGTAGCTCTAGACTCGCCTGTATTAGTCGTTGAGAGGGTGTCGCGTGCAGCCTCATGGATCCTTTCAAAGCTTGGCATCGATAAAGCTCCGAGAGAGATTGCCGGGCTTAGAGTGATCCCCCCGCTAGCATTGCACCAGGAGTTTCTAGAGGAAAACGGGCCCTGCCTAGTAATAACGGATAAGCCAAGGATGGGCAAGCCTCTGGTGAAGCCCTACAAGCTTAACCCTAAGTCTCCTCCAACTACTCTTGCATGGATCTCTGTGCACTCTCTAAAAATAAGGTCGGGGGACCCTTCGAGGGCATACTACTATAATAAAGGCAGGGGTCAGCTGGGAGACCAGATTTGTAGGGCAATAATAGGATCCCTAGAGCCTGGAGTTAGCAGCAAGTGTGGCCAGGTAGAGCCCTGGGACGCAGGATTCATAGAGTTCAAGAGGAAAGATGTGCGTGTAGAATGCGCTTCTATCAACATAGACTGCCTTTCAATTGGTTCTGGCTTTTCAAGGTTTGAAATACACATGATAAGAGATGGCGTAAACATTTACAAGGATGTGGGAATGCTTGGGAAACTTGCTGTTGAAGAGCCCCGCGGAGTTTTCAGCTACAGGAAAACTCCGCATTCCAGAGGGATAATGGCAGATACCACTTCTACGGGCAAGCAGCTTAGGGGTTCCAGTACCGATCCAGAACCGGGTGCTCTCCCTAAGATACACGTAAATAGGGCTGCTGGCTCTTCTAAATCTTTTTGGGATCTCCTATCTGCGGCCTTGCCTATGATTGATGCAAAGAGTGGCAGGAGACCCCTCCTAGTAGTCCCTTATCCCTCGCTTTCCGTGGCCTCTTCGAGAACTTTGCATGCAAGGAGTCTAGAAGACTGTGCCTTAGACGAGTGGATCGAGGAGGGGGGACTTGCTGTTGCCAGCATTGATGCTGTGCTGGAAAGGCCCGAGATAGTCCATGCTGCAACATCTGTGGTTATAGTCAGTCCCGAAGGCATTGTTAAGAGGCTTCTACCACCTACTATTGTAGAGAGCTTGCCACTGGAAAAACTGCTAGAGGTTTCCCATGGATCTATAAAGGAGCTCGTAGCCAAGTATGGTGGTTTAGCCTCTTCTGTGGCCCTTCTCAAGTTTAACGATAAGGAGGTAAACGTGAAAGATTATGGAAAAACCATTGTAATACCTGGTACAATTGATCCACAATTTATCGTTAAAGACGTAGAGAGAGAGTTTAAGAGGCTCTGGGGGAGAGACAAGGCCCTGAGGAAACACCAGGCAGTAGCCCTAAGAGAACTATCCAAATCCTACGCTAAAATACTTCCTAGGGTATACACTATAGTTCTACCAACTGGCTCTGGTAAGAGCGCTATATTTCAGCTCTTATCCAGGTGGGCGACAGCAGCTGGTTTTGGCTCCTATTCACTTGTCGTGTCTCCTCTTAGGGCGCTAATGAGGGACCAGGTTGAGAGGTCTAAGAGGAGAGGTCTCGTGGTTTCTAAGATAGACTCCTCTACGACTTCAAAGGAGAAGAAGCTTATTATAGGTTCTGCTCTTACCGGTATACTGGATCTACTCTATGTGACTCCTGAGCGATTCCAGGACGAATCGATGGAACCGTTGTTGAGGGAGCATCCAGCGCTGATAGTGCTAGATGAAGCCCACACTCTAGTAAGTTGGGGCAACACGTTTAGGCCAAGCTATCTCTATGCAGCTAAAAGGATTAGAGATAAAAGGCTTTCAGAGGAATGGCCGCCGATAGCTATGTTCACGGCTACTGGGACAATAGACGTGGTGGAGGATCTGTTTAACCTACTAGGTGAAAAGAGCTATGCTAAGATAAATGTTATGGAGCCTCCTGGCCACACAGCAGACGACTATATGAGCGTCTTCCTCGAAGGCCCAATAATTAGGGATGAACTGAAATTCGAAGTAGTACCTGCAAAGCGTGGCCCGGACAGGATAGATGACTTGCTGAAAACAGTGGCCAGCCTGGCTAGGTGGGCTAACGGGCTAGGAGAGCCTTGGGTAGGCATAGTCTTCACGGGCTATGTTAAAAGCTCTAGAATGGCCTGGGCTAACGCCGAAATGATAGCTAAAGCTATAGAGTCGACTCTCAAGCTACGGACCGTCTATTATCACGGCCAAATGCCTCCAAGCATGAGAAAGGCTGTCGAGAATAAAGCCTATAGCGCTTCTCGAGGAGAGATCGACCACTTGGTAATAGTAGCTACCAAGGCTTTCGGCATGGGCGTGGACATCCCTAACGTCAGGTGGGTAGTTCACTATATGCCGAGCGACTCGCCCGAGGACTTCTACCAGGAAGCTGGAAGGGCTGGCAGGGACGGTAAAACCTCACGGATTGTTGTCCTCTATAATCCAGGAGACATAGATGAGAGGAGGCGTCTTTCAAGGCTGAGCAGGATAAAACCCAGCACTGTCCTGAAGGTTTACAACACTATAGTTGAACTCTATAGGTCTTTGAAAAAGCAGGGATACAAGGGTAATATGGTACCGCTCCCCTTGGAAGCTCTCTACGGCCGTACTAGGGCCTTGAAAGCGCTGGACGTGCTAAGGCGTCTGGGGCTTCTGGATTATAGAGTTCTGAAGTCTCGTATGGCCCTCTATGAGGCACCCTCCATACCTGAATCCTCTAAGTGGGCTCTAAAATTAAGGGCTAGACGCGTTTTATCCCACATAGGCATTAGCGATGAAGAAGCCAGGCTGATAGGCGAGATTAGAGTCTTCTCGTGTAGCGATGAATCCCTTGAGCCTCTAAGATCCTTAAAGTATGTTGTAGGGGGCGAAGAACTAGTTTCTACGGGTAAGTGCGAGGGGGAACTTATTGAACACTCGGAGTCTCCATTAGCATTAGTTTACCTAGGCAATAGTAAGAACCTTAGCCGGCTCAACTATTTCGATCAGGAAACGCTTTTCAAAATTATTAGAGAATTCACGCAGGAAGAAGCGAAACTAGACTACCTAGAATCTATGCTTGAAAGGGCCCTAGCTACAAGCATTAGATCTGGCGCTTCTACACCCGACAGTATAATAAAGTCCATGCTCGAACTCTACTTTAAAGAATACTTATTCTCCAAGAAGAATTACCAGAAGCTACCAAGCGGGGTTAGGGAATGTAAGAAAGACGAATGCCTCAAAGACATCCTAGAAGCTGCTAGTAGAGCCATTACTCTGTTGGGGCATCATTATGTGACTATTTCGATAAGAGAAGAAAGGCTAAGAGTAGAGTTAGAGGAGCCTATAGTGTCTAAGCTGGGTAGAGTAAACATTAGCAAAGAGAATTATAGGAAAGTGAGGAACGCACTGAGAAACGGTAGTTATAGGTTAATGGATTACGGATACGTTATAATGGTGTTATCACGGAATAGTAGGGCCGCCAGAAGCCTTGTAGAGAAGGCTAGCTCCTATCCTAACGTATACATAGTCCTAGTCTCGTAAACCAAAGGATGGAGCACTAGTACTGCGGCGGGGAGACTATTTAATTAATCCTTCTCATAGCATTTCAAATCTATTTTTGACGCTAGATTTCCTAGTTCGCGCTTTATAATGTCCATAATTTCCTCGTATTCTTTTTTCAATCCCCTTTCTTTAAGTAGTAGGGCTCCTTCGAAGATATAGTATTTAAGTATTACTAGTTTCCCTTCAGCTCTGGTCCTTATGAGTTCTGCCAGCACTCTCCATCCCTTATTTGTTAACTTATAAATAATCCTTCTGCCTCCGCGAACCTTGCTGTCCTCTATTTTCTCTACATCTATCAATCCCTCTCTCTTGAGCTGTTCTATGAGGGGATAGAGGGTGCCAGCGGCGGGCCTCCACCTACCATTAGTTATCTCCTCTATTTTCTTCATTATTTCGTAGCCGTGCATGGGTTTCTCCGCGAGTATTCTTATAGTAAGATTTCTCAAGCTCTCCCTCACTATATCATCTGCCGTTTTGGTTTTCTGTGGTTCCGCAAGTTTGCTCGCCATGAATTAAGCACCGAGCACCAATAAGTTATTTAGAAAGAGTTTCCCAGTAATCTGTTTTATGCTATGTAGTCAGTCCCTCGATAGTCGGCGCTGGTTCATGAGCTTGTACTAGAACCTGTCTAGGGAGAGTTTCTTTGTATAATTCTATTATACTGGTTGGGGCCTGGGAAGATAGGGTTATTGCATAGGCAAGGGAGGGCTCTTAGACTGGTGTCCCTCGTCATTGCATCCTGGTTCTGTAATACCAGCCTTCTTCATCGCCCCGTAATATTGGGATCACTCTACAGGCTTTTTACCTAGCGTTGTTGTGCTATGGGCTTTTTAAGGTGTGTCTCTGCCTAGCTATGGTTCTATGTGAAGCTGACGCTTAGTCCCTTGAGGCTTACTGGTTTGAATTCTACGCCAGATCCGCTATAGAATTTGCTGAACCACTCGTAGAAGTGTAGCCTGATACTGTGGGCAAACGCTAGTATACCTTCTAACCCTGCAGCCAGCAGATTGCCCAGTATATATACTATAACGGCTGCCAGGGTTAGTAGAGGCCCGTCGGCTAGTATCCTGTAGATCTCCGCAAAGCCTAGCATTAGACTTGTATGTGCTAGCGCTAGTGCCAGTATCCTTAGAAAGCTGGGTATGTTGCCTACTGCCATCAGTAGGTTCTCGTAGACCTCTAGTAGGCCGTGGCCGAACCCGCGCAACGGGTTCTCGCCGTGTAGCCTGGATTCTATGACTGAGCCTGCCAAGAGCCATGCAAGCCCTATTATTGATCCGTAGATAACGAATGTTGCATGCAGGTCTCCGCCTCCCATTTCGAAAATTGCTTTAGACAGGATAGTGCCCGATTTCACTACATCAAAGTATAAGAAGAACGGGGAGCTCACCGAGAAGAAGAAGACGAAGCGAGGCATCTTGGCGAGGACAAGGCCGTGTAAGTCCCTCTTTAGATAGGCGTCAACGACTCCCAGGAAGCTTCCCATGGCAAGTACGAAGCCTCCAATCCATAGAGCTATAGTCATGGCCTGGTAGAAGAGCGCCAGAGCCAGGGACGCCCTTCTAGGATCGCCCTCGGGATAAGCTTCTGCGGCAAATGTTGGAGGGGCTAGCGGCGGGTGCTCGAAGCCTAGCGATTTCCAGAACGAGTAAAGCCCGATCTTCTCCGAAACCAGCGGACCAAAAAGTTCTCCCGCCAAGATGCCTGACACAATGCTTGAAGACCCCAATATTGCAGCTAGGATGCCCCAGTCGCGGCTCCTCTTAATCATATACAAGAGGGCAAAGAGGACAACTAGGAATCCGTGCCCTGCGTCAGGGAACATTAGGGCGAACATGATTGGCAGCATTGCTGCAACGAATAGCGTGGGCACCACTTCGTCCGGGTCAGGCTCGCCGTAGACTTGGACAACCCTATGGAAGGGCTTCAGAAACTTGGGCAGCCTTATTTTGGTGGGTACCTTAACCTCTCCTCTCCTTATGGAGACTACTTGAAGTATATAGGAACCTTTAGTAGACTCCTCTAGAGCCTTCCTTAATTTGCCTAGGTCTGCCTGGTCTATGTAACCCCTTATAATAGACACGGTCTTCGTTCTTGCAGTATTGGATAAGAGCTTGAAAACGTCTCTCAGCGAAGAAACTGCTGAGTAGAACGAAAACATGCCAGGAGCTGCAGAGAGGAGTTTTCTACGTAAACTATCAGCCTCTTTCTGTAGCTTCTCTATCCCCTCAGTGACGGCCTTGAATGCCTCACTGGGGCTCCCAGGGAGCTCTGCTGGTATAGCTAATGGAGTGAATCCTCTCTGTCTTAGCTCTAGATAGGATTTGTGGACGTCACCCTTTTCCCCAGTAATCGACAAAACTATAATGTCGCCTCTTTTCTCTGCCGAAGCCACCACTCTATACTTCTCAGCCACGTATCTTGCAAGACTTATAGCCTCCTCTTCCTCGACGTCCATATAGCCTATTATATAGCCGATTTTAGCAGCCTCTTGCGCCTCTCTCAGGTCGGCATCTATGTCGCTCACGGGTTCTATTAGGGCTTTAAGCGCTACAAGCTCGTTTATCCTCTCCTCAACCCTAACCAGGCTAGAAACGCCTTTTTCAAACTGCTCGAAATCGTACTTGAACTCGCTTACTAGCTTCTCTAAAGCTTCGACCCAGTTTTTCGCCTTTATAGTGACGCTTTTGGACTCTACAGCCTCGAGTCCTAGGATCTTGAAGAAAGACTCGAGCTTCCCACTATATTCCGCGGCCAGGGAATAAGCGTTCAGGTATTCCCTTTCAACTCTCCCCTTGAACTCGGGTGGAGGGGATTCGGGGTGGAGAATGCTCTCTCTAGCAAGGCTGGCAACGAGCCTATCGAAATCCTGGCTCGAAGCTATTATCACTACTTCGGCAATCCTTCTGGGCACCAGCATTGGGGGCACCCTTTAGGCGCTTCCCGAGCCTCCCATCTACCTTTAGCCCTTCTGGATTAAAAATCTGTAGAAATATGAAGGTAGCCGTTTTGAAGCCCAGGATCCTATGTCTGGTAAAAATTGTTATTATACTCTTAGATCCTTATAGTTTTGTGAGGTGCCCTCTAGTGGCTCTGGAGCAGAAGCTAGCCGTGATAGCTGATAGAGCCAATATTCCATTGTTTAGGAGTATAGGAGCAATGACTCTCGAGGCTTCCAATGAGGAAGAAGCGCTTAGAGCTGTTGAGTCTCTTGCCTCCAAGCCAGAAGTGGGCCTGGTCATTGTCTTGCGCCACATAATAGGGGATGAAGAGGAGTTCCGCAGGAAGGCTGAAAGGCTAGGTGTGCCCCTCCTTGTACTGCCCACAAGATGGTCTAGAGTCGAGCCCATTAATGTTGATAAACTCATAGCTAGGGCCCTTGGGATGGGTTGATGGGTGAGGGATCCAGTGGGCGGGCGTCTATTCGGCGATCCCAAGAGTCTTGCAAATAGAATAGTTGATAAGGAGTTCGACAGAGTAACTAGTAACATTGAGGAAGCCTACTCGACGAGCCTACAAATACTGCGTGACGCGTACAACAAGGCTCTTAGGAGGCTCGAGGATGAGCTTAAAGAGAAGCTGACGAATTTAAGGGAAAGGGTGGCTAGCGAGAGGGCCACATTAGAACTCAATCTCAGACATAGGGTAGCTATTGAGAAGAGCACCGCTATAGACTCTGTTCTGAGGGATGCTGTGAGCGTTCTTCTCTCAGAAAAAAGCGGTGAGTGGTATAAGAATTACCTGGAGAGCGCCATAGGCCGGGCCCTCTCAGAGATGCCCCATGGAGATGTCAAGGTTAGAGTCTCGCCCGATGACAAGAGTATTGTGGAGGAGATCATTTCAAGCAAATATCCTAGGCCCGGGATCCAGGTTGTCGAAGATCCTATGATTAGAGGTGGAGTAATAGCTGAGAGCGCTGACGGCTTAACCAGGTCTGATTATAGCCTTGACTTGGTTATAAGAAGTGTGGAGTCTGCCTTAAGGGCTAAGGCTTCGAGGGAACTTTTCGGAGAATAGACTCTTTCGTGCTATAGCTTTGGCTAACACTATGATTATGGTTTAAATTTTCCGAGGCTAACCGAAAATCTGGGTCATAGGTACCCTGAGGTGGCCCAAGTGCCTGCAAAGGGCAACATCATAAGAATATCAGGCCCTTTAGTAGTAGCCGAGGGCATGAAAGGGGCCCAGATGTATGAAACAGTCCTAGTAGGCGAGTCTAAGCTTATTGGAGAAATAACCAGGATAACAGGTGATAGAGCGTATATCCAGGTTTATGAGTCAACGACTGGCCTAAAACCGGGAGAACCTGTAGAGGGCACCGGGGGCCCGCTAAGCGTAGAGCTTGGTCCAGGACTCATAGGCAACATTTATGACGGTGTCCAGAGGCCTCTCCCCCTTATAGCAGCCAAAATAGCTGAGACAGCCCCTCACCGCAGGATGTTCGTGGAGCGTGGTATAAGTGTCCCCCCCATATCCCATGATAAGAAGTGGCACTTCGTTCCAGCCGGGAAGCCAGGCGTGGGAGACAAGGTTGAAGGGGGCACTGTTATAGGCTCAGTTAAGGAGACGGAGCTAATAGAGCACAGGATCATGGTTCCCCCGGGGATCCGGGGGGAGGTAAAGTGGATCGCTCCAGAGGGTGACTATACTATAGACGAGGCTATAGCCGAGATCGAGACGGATGGCAGGAGAGTCCCGATAAGGATGCACCAGAGGTGGCCAGTTAGAATACCTAGGCCTTATAAGAGAAAGCTTGAGCCTAGCGAGCCCTTAATAACAGGGACAAGGATCGTGGACACGCTATTTCCCATGGCTAAGGGGGGCACAGGTGCCATACCCGGCGGCTTCGGCACGGGCAAGTGCGTTCTCCCGGGGACTCCCGTGCTTCTTGGTGATGGAAGCCTTGTCCCTATAGAAGAGCTCTTTAAGAGAGTTAAGGGCTCCGAGCCCGACCCTGGGCTTGAAGAAGAGATAGTCGACGCATCTAAGAGCGATATAAGAATTGTGACTTTTGACGGGAAAGGGTTTAGGATCCAGAGAATTAGCCATGTTTATAAGGGAAGAACTGATAGAATAGTGGTTATTAGAACAGCTAATAGCAGAGAGATAAAAGTCACACCGGCTCATAGACTCTTCAAGCTGGCTAGCGGCGGTGCTGTAGTAGAGACTCCCGCGATCATGATAAGGAAGGGGGACAAGATCCTTGTACCTGGCGTCCTCCCCATAGAAGGGTCACCTCAAATAATAGAGACATACAAGCTTGGCAGAGCTAAGGTGGTCGATACAGAAGTCCTTGCCATGTTAGAGTCGTGGGCAAAAGAGCACGGCACGACTATCCAGGCCGACAGTGTCACACTCGAGACCTTATGGGATCTTTACTCTTCAACAGGCTACAAGCTGCCCGACAAAGTTGTTGTTGAAGATGAAAAGGGTAACCGTGTCGTGGTTTGGAACGTGTTGGGAGAACTACTGGCAGAACTCCTTGGCCTGTTTCATGGTAAAACCTTTGTGAAGGGGTCGAGGCTTCTAATAAAGCCGAGTAGCCTCTCTGAGGCCTCTAAGCTTGCAGGCCTTATACGCGAAGTATTCGGAGTAGACGTTGATCTAAGTAGTAGCGTCATGTCAATTGAGTCCCCTGTGATTACTGGGCTTCTCAAACTCATGGATGCAGTGGGAGAGGATGGCACTATAAGGCCGTCCAGGCTCTTGCTTAAGTCTCCTACCAGCATCGTCCTGGCTTATTTAAGGGGGCTCTTACATGGGAGTGGCTCTCAGTCATATCTGGGCATAGTGAGCTTCTCTTCGAAAGAAGAGTTGCAGTTGGTCTCCTACATGCTCTCTAGAGTAGGAGCTTCTTACAGGGTTGATGGAAACCGGGTAGTAGTAACTGGTCTTCCAGGAATCCTAGCGGGTCCAGGCTTTACTGCTTCCTTGCCTATGGGGAACCAGGTTAGCTATGATACCGTGGTAGACGTCGATGTGGTGGAGCAGGAGACCGTGGTCTATGACGTGACAGTGCCTGAGACCCACAACTTTGTAGGTGGGGATCTGCCCACAGTGTTGCACAACACTGTAACCCTCCACTCGCTGGCCCAGTGGAGCGCCGCTAGGGTTGTCATCTATATAGGTTGCGGTGAGAGGGGCAATGAAATGACTGAGGTGCTTGAAAGGTTCCCCAAGTACAAGGATCCGTGGACGGGCAAGCCTCTAATGGAGAGGACAATACTCATCGCTAACACGAGCAACATGCCAGTCGCCGCTAGGGAGGCCAGCATCTACGTCGGCGTTACTCTGGCTGAGTACTACAGGGACATGGGCTACGACGTTCTTCTAGTGGCAGACTCTACCAGCAGGTGGGCTGAAGCGCTCAGAGAGATAGCTGGTAGGCTGGAAGAGATGCCGGCAGAAGAGGGGTACCCGAGCTATCTCGCCAGCAGGTTGGCAGAGTTCTATGAGAGGGCTGGGAGAGTAGAGGCCCTTGGCCTGCCTGATAGAGTGGGCAGCGTCACCATAGTGGGCGCTGTTAGTCCTCCCGGCGGCGATTTCACGGAACCCGTCACGAGCCATACCAGGAGGTTCATCAGGGTCTTCTGGGCCCTCGATACAAAGCTCGCCTATAGCAGGCACTACCCTGCAATTAACTGGATACTTAGCTACTCAGCCTATGTCGACCTAGTAGCAGACTGGTGGCACAAGAATGTAGACCCACAATGGAAGGAGGTGAGAGACGAGGCTATGAGAATACTGCTTAGAGAGGACGAGCTCCAAGAGATTGTGAGACTCGTGGGGACCGAGAGCCTTGATGAGAGAGACAAGCTAGTACTGGAGACTGCAAGGCTCATAAAGGACGGGTTCCTGAGGCAGAACGCGTACGACCCTATAGACGCTTTCTCGACGCCCGAGAAGCAGTTCAAGCTGCTCAAACTATTCATAGACTACTATAAGGCCGCTCTGAACCTGGTCGAATCAGGGATCCCTGTCTCAAAGATTAGAGAGCATATAGGCAGGCTCTATGTCGAGATGGTTAAGGCAAAGTTCGAGATTAGCAACGAGGAACTGCACAAGATAGAGGAACTAAGGAACAGGGTTATAAGGGAACTGGAGAGGCTTAAGACAACCTATGGATAGGGTGAGGGGTTATGGCTATAACGGGTGTTAGGGAGTATTCCAGGGTCTCCGAAATAAGAGGGCCTCTTGTACTGGTAGAAGGAGTTTCTGCAGTATCCTATGACGAAATAGTGGAAGTGGAGCTACCAACAGGTGAGATTAGGAGAGGCAGGGTTCTCGATGTATCTAGAGGCCTCGCAGTAGTCCAGGTTTTCGAGGGAACAACAGGGATAACGGCGACTGGGACCAAGGTAAGGTTCCTAGGAAAGCCTCTAGAACTGCCTGTTAGTGAGGACATGCTAGGCAGGGTGTTCAACGGCCTAGGAGAGCCTATAGACGGCGGGCCAAAGATCATAGCAGAGGATGAACGCGACATCAATGGGGCCCCGCTAAACCCGGCCGAGAGAGCCTACCCGGAAGATTTTATCCAGACCGGTGTAAGCGCTATAGACGGCATGAATACCCTTGTTAGAGGCCAGAAGCTCCCCATATTTAGCGGTAGTGGCCTGCCCCACAATGTCCTGGCAGCCCAGATAGCGAGACAGGCTACTGTGAGGGGTGAGGAAGAGGAGTTCGCAGTGATTTTCGCTGCCATAGGTATCAAGTATGATGACTACATATTCTTCAGGAACTTCTTCGAGCAGACAGGAGCCTTAAACAGGGTAGCCATGTTCGTTAACCTAGCCAACGAGCCGGCCATGATAAGGTTGGTGACGCCTCGAGCGGCGTTAACCCTGGCCGAGTACTTAGCCTACGAGCGCGACATGCACGTACTCGTGATCCTAACCGACATGACGAACTATGCCGAGGCTCTTAGGGAGATAAGCGCTGCGCGCGAGGAGGTTCCCGGCAGGCAGGGGTATCCAGGCTATCTATATAGCGATCTTGCCAGTATTTACGAGAGGGCTGGGAGAGTAAAGGGAAAGAAAGGCAGCATAACCCAAATGCCGATACTAACTATGCCTAACGATGACATAACACACCCGATACCAGACCTTACAGGGTACATAACAGAGGGCCAAATAGTCCTTAGCAGAAGCCTGCACAACCGCGGCATATATCCCCCTATAGACGTGCTGATGAGCCTCTCGAGGCTGATGAAGGAGGGAATAGGGCCCGGCAAGACTAGAGAGGATCACGCCGAGATCAAGGACCAGCTATACGCAGCATATAGTAGGGGTGTTGAGCTGAGAAGCCTTGCAGCTGTAGTCGGTGAAGAGAGTCTCAGCGAGACTGATAGGAGATACTTGAAGTTCGCTGATGCATTCGAGAAGAGATTCCTTACGCAGGGCGTTAGAGAGAATAGAAGCATAGAGGAGACCCTCGATCTTGCATGGGAGGTGCTAGCCGAGCTTCCTGAGGAAGAGCTCTTCCACGTGAAAGAGGAGACGATAAAGAAATACCACCCCAGGCACAGAGGCTCTCGCTAGATACTGGGGGCCCCGGCTTTGGCCATAGATCCTAGAAAGGTTCTCCCAACCAAGATAAACCTGATCAGGCTGAAAAGAGAGTACGCTATGCTTAAGAAGATAAGGAGAGTTCTCGAAGAGAAGAGAGAGGTTATACTACACTATATCAGGTCTGCTGCAGACGAGTACAATAGATACCAGCGAGAAGTATTCACCTCTATTAACGAGATATTCACCAAGTATTACCTAGGAATAGCTGAAGAGGGCTTCGACAGGGTCGAGTCCTACTTCGAATCGGTACCCGAGTCGCTTAGAGTAAGAGTAGGCACCAGAGTCGTTTTCGCCGTGAAGACGCCCTCCTTCAAACTAGTCGACAGGAGCCTGCCAAGCATACAGTTACCCTTTGACTCGTCACCGCACCTCTTCTCCAGCATCAACATGCTTAGAGGATCCCTCCCGTCCATCCTTAAAATGGCTGAATACGAGGAGACTATAAGAAGGCTGATAAGGGAGCTGGCCAATACCCAGAGGCTCATAAATGCTATGGACTACGTGATTCTTCCCGGGTACGATTGGGCTATAAAATATATCAAGGGCGTGCTCGAGGAGAGAATGAGAGAGGATTTCGTTAGGCTGAAGCTTCTGAAAAGAAAGCTTGAGGAAAGAGCCAGTGCTATGGGAGAAGCAACCCAGCGATGATGAACACTCCAGCCATAACGGCTATGGTCTTTAAGAAGCCCGACGGCGTCATGTTGAATAGAGACTTTAGACCCCTATAGATCCCCACTATTAGGAGCCCCCCTAACAGCACTGTTACCAGCACGACCCCGGCTAGAGATATTGCATAGCCCCAGTCGCCTACTGGTAGCTTGACAACCTCGGCGAGGCTGTTGAACGCTGCCTGTAGATCCTGGAGACCCATAGCAGACCCCCACTACATATCTCACTCAAAACGAGACGTTTAGTATGGTAAGGGATGTATGACTAGGGTAACACCATTCTAGCTGTGCCCGCGGGGAAATATAGAGGCTCCACGTTTAACCCTTCCTGGGATTTGCATGGCAATCGATGACAATTGATAATATATCCTGACTACGCTAATTTTACAAGGTGATGAAGGTTAAAAGCGTTGAGCAAAGGCGATGATAGAGGCCAGGACAGCTGAATCAATAAGTAAACACGGTGATGCATACAGCTTGTCCTTGGAACTAGTAAGAGCTGTCCTGGCAAATAAAAGCTGTCCCCCAACAAAATTTATTAATGAACCCGGTGAGGACCGATGGGCAGCCTGAGCCTCGCAGGCGGGGCTTTGAAGACCCATTGTAGCACTGAGGGTTCGTGGTGCATTATCTTCTTCTTCCCTGCATTACTTAAGGTTGGCCTCCTCTCCGCCTTAAAGGGGCAGGCCTTACAGGATGAAGTTGAGGGGATAGGTAATGGGCTGCAAGGTGGCTGCCGTTAGTGACGTTCATAGCCCTAGATATCTTTCGGAGTTCTTTGCGGCTCTGAGAGAGGTTTCTGAGGATCCAGAAATCTTCGTCATGGCCGGTGATATGATAGATAAGGGTAGGGTGGCCTTTCTAGACCCTGTAATATCGCGTATTAAAAGGATCCTAGGGGATCTACGCTTCGTAGCTGTTTTTGGGAACGAGGAGTATAGAAGTGTACACAACTTGCTTAGAACCAGGTACCCCGAAGTTAAATGGCTTGATGACGAGCTCGAGTTTTTCGAGTGTAAGGAGAGTTTGGTGGCTATAGTGGGAACTACCGGCAGCCTAGAAAGGCCTACTCGGTGGCAGGCTAGAAACCTGCCTGGCATATCAAAGCTGTATAGAGAGAGGCCTAGACTAGTTGCTGGTATGATAAGAAAGGCTAAGACTAGAACGAGCAAAGTAGTGTTGGTTTCACACTATGCCCTCTCCAAAGAGACAGTTATTGGAGAGCCAGCAAGCAACTGGCCTTGGCTATATTCACCGGTAATGGAAGCTTCAATAGTAAACGCAAAACCTACTATAGCAATACATGGCCACGCTCATAAAGGGAGGCCTTATGCCCTCCTAGGAACTGTACCCATTTATAATGTAGCATTTCCCCTAAACAAGAAAATAGTGATAATCGATGTTTAGACTGGTTCCCTATAACGCTTGCAGTTTGTAGGCGTAAAGGAAGATCCTAGGATACCCGATATATCGGAAACGATTAGCACATAATCCTTTGCGGCTACGTGCATTGACGCTTTAGGTAGCTATGCCTCAGCCTTGTAGCTCTGACTTGGCAGTATACTTGCTTGATTTTATTAGTCAGCTTTTCTAACCACTAGTTATGGGGTCTCAGCCTTGACGCCTAGGGAAATACTGGAAAAGTATAGAGTTGTGGCTGTCGTTGGTGCCTCCCGTAGCCTTGAAAAAGATGCCGGGAAGGTTCCAGCTTATCTAAAGGAGAAGGGGTATGAGATAATACCCATTAACCCGCGTGCCGACGAGATTCTGGGTGTTAAGGCTTATCCCTCGCTTCTAGATCTGCCGGAGGACCTGGCCAAAAGAATTGAAATTGTTGACGTGTTTAGGCCCCCTCAAGAAGCCATGGAGGTAGTTAGGCAGGCAGCTGAGCTTAAGAAGAAGTACGGCAGGCCTTTTGTTATTTGGTTCCAAATAGGTACAGCCACTGTGGAGGCTGTAAAAGAGGCCAGGAGACATGGTTTCGAAGTTGTTAGTGGTAAGTGCATGATGATGGAACACAAAAAGTACTTCGGGGAGGGGTAAGGTTAAGCGGGTTGAGGCCTAAAAGACTCCTAAGGAGACTAGAGGAGTGCGGTTCTCTTGTCCAAGTAGCCTTGGACTTTGACAATCTGTTAGAGGCTATAGGAGTGGTAGCTAGGCTAGGAGAGCCTGGAAGGGCTGTGATCCTTGAAGCAGGAACCCCTCTCCTTAAAAGCATGGGCACCAGTGCTATTGAGGCTCTAAAAGCCTTTCCATGGGACCACCTAGTCATGGCAGATACTAAGACTGTCGATGCTGGTTACCTGGAGGCTAGCATAGTGTCTAAGGCTGGAGCTGATGCTCTCTCTGTTCTATCAGTAGCGTCTCATGAAACACTAGAAGAGACTGTTAAGGCCTCGGAGGAGCTGGGAGTATCTGTATATGGTGACTTGATCGCTTCCACTAATCCTGTGGGCGACGCCGAAAAACTAAGAAAAACAGGTGTGGATGTTGCTTTGCTCCACATAGGTATTGACGTGCAGAAAAGGCTTGGGATAACAGCTATCCAGCTCAGGGACCTAATAGGCCAAGTCAAACGAGAGTTCAAGGGCCCAATAGCTGTTGCCGGCGGCATAAAGCCTGCAGAGGTTAGTAGTCTCGTAGAAGCAGGCGCTGACATAGTCATAATAGGCTCCGCTATTACAAGAGCGCCAGATCCAGGCTCTGCTCTTAGAGAAGCCCTGAAGAGGGCTGGGGCTAGGTGTTGAAGAGGTGCCCCTCTTATACCACGAGCTCTCCACGCCTGAGATAAGAAGCAGGGCCTCGGACGAAAGGGTGATCCTTGTAATACCCGTGGGTAGCGTGGAACAGCACTGCAACGCGCCAAGCGGGCTAGACTACATGATTTCCCTCGAGTTATCCATTAAGGCTTGTAGGATGCTGGAAGATAGAAAAGAAGGATTATGTATAGTAGTTCCGCCCATACCATACGGTTTCTCTCCTGAATGGTACCATGTAGGGGGGACGATTAGCCTCTCTCTAGACACTATGAGAGGCCTCATACATGATCTACTAAGCTCGCTTGAAAAAACGGGGTTTAGAAGGATAGCTCTAGTTAACGCTCATGGAGGCAATAGTGGTCTACTGGATGCTGTGGTTAGAGAATGGCTTTCACAGAGAAGTAATAACATAAGAATAACAATAATAGACTACTGGAAAAGGGCCGGAATACTGCTGGGGCATGCTGATAAAATCGAGGAAGCTATAGCAAAGTACCTAGGCGTGATTAATGCTGGTTTCTCAATAGAATGCGAAGAGACGACCAGCCTAGAAAATATAAGGCAAAAGCCAGGCCCCAAAGAAGAAGCAGGAATACTCGGGTCTGCCCCGGAAACGGCCAACAACATAGGAGAGTTAGTTGTAGAGGCCGTATACAAGGCGTTAAGAGGCTTGATAAGCTAAAACAGGGAGGAAATAGAGGAGATGCTAAGACCCGATTCAAGGTAGAATTACCCAATGCCCATCACAGGCTTTTCCTCGTACCAGTAGTGGGGAATTTCACGTTTCTCGCCTTGCTGGCTTCTCCGTTATGTCTCTCCCATAGGAATCTTATGTCATGTATTAGAGCTTCCAGCTCGTTCTCGGTGAGTTTCTCTAGTTCGTCAAGCCTCTTTTTAATCCTAGATCTTAGCGTCGAGTCTTGCCTGGAGGATGATATGGTTTCATAGATTGAGGCTCCCAGCACGCTTACTAGGATTGTTATAAGCGTTATCCCCATTATCATGAAGAGGGATCCTATTAGTCTCCCAAGCAGTGTTGAAGGGACTACGTCCCCATAGCCCACGGTAGTAGCTGTAGCTAGGGCCCACCATAAAGCGTCTCCTAGGCCTCTTATCCCTGTCTCCTCGCTCCCATACTCCACTATATAAACAGTTATACTGCCAGCAATCAAGGTCAGAGAAACAATGATGCCTAGTTCAACGACATGCATCTTTGTGGCTGTTCGTGCAAGAACCCTGACAAGCCTGTTGCCGCGTGCCATGATAATGGCGAACCTGAAGAGTCTAGCTACACGTAATAACCTAAACAGTCCTAGACCTGACAGGTACGTTTCAATAGCTTCTAGAAGCGCTAAAGGCATCAGTGCTGGGATCTCGTAGAAGGTGCGTTTCAGATACCTAACAGCGTTACCGCTTATAGCGAGCCTATAACAGTAATCCACTATGAGAATTGAAACCATAACCAGGTCCAAGACGTATAGCTGCCTTCTCAGCCCCGGTTCATCCCCCTTAACCATATCTGCTACAACCACTATAACGGAAATCCCTGCTACATAGACGACTACCAGCTCTGCAAGGGGGCTCTCCCAGGCCCTTTTCAGCTTATCCACAAGAGCCTTAACCATGACAACAACCACTACAAAACACCAGTTATACTACTCTCTTAGAGAACGGACGAGAAGACGGCTACCACTGTATTAACTTGGTATTACTTGTAATTTCTAGGCTTACTCGTGGAGACCCGGGAAAGACCGAAGACCACGATTAATTTATGACCTGATAAACCTGCAGTACACAGTCTCCACGGGCGGAAAAAAGACCCGTGGTCTCTTACTGGCTCTCCTTAACCACGTAGACGATCTTTCTTCTCTTATAATCTGGCTTCTTCGCGAGGATCCCATTTCTAACGAGCTCTGCGAGGATCCTTCGGAGCTTGACTAGATCTTTCTTGTCGTTAATACCTAGGGTTGCTATTAGTTCTTCGGTGGAGCATGGCTGATTGTCAGAGATGACTTTCAGAATCTTCTCCCGGCTTACATCCAACCCTTGGCCACTCTCCTCATTTACTGCCTGATGCCAGCTTTTTATCGGCCTCTACATAGGCGTCGTAGTCTATTAGCTGGTAAAACTCTTTCCTGGTCATCATCTCGCTTAGCAGGCTCCTCTGTGTGCCTTCCCTTCTTAGTGTTTCAAGGGCTCTCCTAATAGCGCCCATAGCCACTCTAAACGTTGTCACAGGGAAAATGACGATCTTGTAGCCAGCCTCTTTGAACTCTTCAACAGTTATCAGTGGTGTTTTCCCGTATTCTGTCATGTTGGCCAGTAGTGGAGCATTAACCTGCCTCGAGAACTCTCTAAACTCTTCCAGACTATGTAGTGCTTCCGGGAATATGACGTCAGCTCCCGCCTCTAGGTAAGCCTTGGCTCTCTCGATGGCTCCCTCCAGCCCCTCTATGGCTCGTGCATCTGTTCTAGCTATAATTACTGTTTCCTTCTTACGCGCGTCCGTTGCTGCTCTAATCTTCTTCACCATGTCGTCTGTATCTATCAGCTGTTTACCTTCAAGGTGGCCACACTTCTTAGGCAGCACTTGATCCTCTATCTGTATAGCCGCAGCCCCTGCTTCCTCAAGGTCTCTCACAGTTCTTTGAACATTTATCGCTTCTCCAAACCCTGTATCTGCATCGACTATGAGGGGAGCCCTTGTAACCCTAGTTATGTACCGAACCGCAGACGCCAGCTCTGTCAACGTTATGATGCCAAGATCCGGCATTGCTAGGGAGCCTGTGAGAGCCGCTCCAGACAGGTACAGGGCCTTGAACCCCAGCTTTTCAGCTAGCAGGGCTACTGCAGGGTTAAACACGCCCGGCGCCACTATAATGTCTTCAACCCTAAGTAGCTTCCTAAGCTCTGCACCCGGATCCTCTAGAGGCTCTCTATAAAGGAAAGCCATTGCAGCACACCAAGTCTTAATGTCTATGCAAGCCAGCTTAAAGACTATACCAATTCCGGCAGAGGCCCCCACTGTTATGGCTAACCCTTAGCTCCCATGTTAGAGTAGTCTAGGCAGCTTTGGGACAAGGATTTGAGTGTCTCCTGGCATCATTAATTTATAACGTGGACAGGAACTTGAGTAATGGGGGTGGTTTTGCGGTGGAGTGGCTGGTAGTGTCGATGCAGTCCCAGCCCCTTAACTCCACCATAGACTTCCTTGGCGTAGCCTTCTCGAACCCCAAGGTTGCCGTGGCCGTGCTGATACAGTTCCTCCTTGGAATGGGGCTTGGCTACTACGCAGTAAAGATCATCAAGTACGTGGCCGCCTTCATAGGGGTCATAGTACTCGGGGCGCTCCTAAACGTCTGGAGCCTGGGGGGTAGCATAGAGGACTTCCTAACCGGGATAACTGGCAATATCGGGGAAGTGAAAACCGTCGTAGCTGGCATAGTTAAGACGCTCGGAGTACTGACCGTAGGCCCAGTCTCCGCAGGGTTCGTGATAGGCCTGCTAGTAGGCCTGCTACGTAAATGACTTTTCATAAGTTGCTAATCCTCTTTTTGGCTAGTTTAAGCGTTTATAGGCGCAACTGCTTAGATGCTAAGAAGAGGTTTCGCTATGCTCGTATCATCTTTCTCGTAGCGACATACAGACGCTACCTGTTATGGCCATTTCTACCAAGTTTATGAAGGTGTTTAGATACGCGCCCAGCCTTGCCTCTAAGTTATTCCTGCTTTCTAGCATGCTGCTTGCTATGGCGTGTAGCTTGTGTGAAACTTCCAGTGCATTAGCCATTCTCCTGCCACTATTGCTGGCCATGCCTCCTATAGCTTCCGAGTAGAGGTTTTTGAGGAGCGAGATTATCTCTAGCGCTTTTTTCTTGCCTGTTCTCGAGTATCCGAGCAAGTCCTTAGCTAGCAGTCTAAGTACTCTAGTGGACGCCCTTACCATGGCTACGCTAGGAGGCCTCAACTCCGCCTGGCTTGGTATAACGAGTGACTCCTTGATAGACCCCCTTTCCACCATGTCTATCAGGTTCTCCAGCTTTCTCAGCTCTTCGTCCAACCTTGTAGCAGCCTCTTCAGGGTTTACGCCTTTACCGCTGGAAATATAGTCGTGTAGCATTTCTAGTATTTCCTGGGCTTTCGAGTTATAGTTCTTTAGGGCTCTTGAAGGGGTTTCTGTGAGCGCTCCGAACTCTACTATTAACTGGTTATCGTGTTTGAACGAGAAGCTTGAAGCCTTAGGGTACGAGGATACTTGCCTCACTATTTTGTCTGTGTCGTTTATGTGGGACACGGGGATCTGGATCGAGAGTCTGTTGAAACCGTTAATATAGGCACAGTCCAGCAGCTTATCAAGAGGAATCTCCCGTGCAAAGCTTACAAGCCTAATTGAAGTGCTCACGGCCTTTTCAGAATACCTGGTTTCTGGGGGGAGGATTTTCAGGTGATCCCCCTCATCGACCACAACTACTTGATCTCCAACACCTAGGCCCATCTTCTTAGCCCACGTTTTCGGAATAGTTACTATAAGGCTGGAGCCCCCTAGCCTCTGTATTCTGCGCTTTGTAACACCCATGCTCAAAAGCTATAACACCCCGAGTATAGATTGATTAGTAGAGAATTAAAATACTTTAACAGTGTTAAAGTAAGCCAATACTTTTAAACCGACAGACAGGCAAGTCCTTCCCAAAATACATCAACCCACCAAGCGGAATGGAAGTAGATGAGAGAACTCTATCCAAGGCTATCAGGCTAGCCCTCATTGAGATACTGGTAGCCAGGCTGGGAATTACTGATGAAGAAGCCAAATGGCTGGAAGAGGAGGTGAAGGAGAGGCTAAGGAAAGAACTACTAGAAAACCAGCAATAGTGCTTGAAAGAGTGAAAATAAAAGTTCTCACTCCAAGGGACGCTCTAGCGCTATATAAATAGTTTTAGCCGCCTGGCAAAGCCCTTTAGGGCTGTAGCATAAAACCTCCTCGTATGTATCTTGAGAATTATTCCTAGGCTTAAGGGGATTTTGTGTTTTGGTGGGGCCGCGGGGATTTGAACCCCGGACCACGGGGGCCCAAGCCCCGCATCCTAGCCAGGCTAGACGACGGCCCCATAGTGTTGGTGGCGCCGGGGGCGGGATTCGAACCCGCGCGCCCCGTGAGGGGCAACGGGTCTCCAGCCCGTCCCCTTGGACCGCTCGGGCACCCCGGCTCTTCCTTCTCCAGTTTTTATGATTAATTGGTGGCTGGGGCTATTTTTGCTCTCCCCTAGTTTCCTCTTTTTATGGTTTGGGTGCCCGTTTTTTCCATGCTTTTGGGTATGTTCCTGGCTGCATTATTACTCTTTCTGGTTTCACTGCTTCTCCTTTATCGTTTTCTAGCATTTCTTCTGTGCTCATTAGGGCTTTTCCTATAGCTACTAGTTCTCCTTTCAGTGTCATTAACGCTACTGTGTCTCCCCGCTTGATCCCCCCCTGGACCTTTGATATTCCTGGTACTGCAAGGGTTGCTCCGTGAACTATGCTCTCCACCGCTGTGTCTCTCAGAGCTATTTTTGGCAGGCTGCAGGTCATCACTTCTCCCGGCATTATGTAGTTGCGTATCAGGTCCTCTTCTCCCTCGATCTTCCACCTGTAGATTGCTTCGGAGAGCATTTGGAGCGTTACCAGGTTCTTTTCTTCTGTGAAGGGGCCTGTCCTCACCCTCCTAAGCTCCCTCATGTGGGCTCCCACCCCTAATACTAGCCCCACGTCCCAGCACAGTTTTCTCATGTAGGTACCTGCTTCGCAGTCGACGTGTAGCAGGGCGTATTTTCCATTGTACTCTAGCAGTGTTATCTTGTTGATCCTTTTCTTCCTGAGACTCCTCCTGACACTGCTGCGTAAGGGCGGCCTCTGGTATATGAGGCCCTGGAACTCTCTTAAGACCTTTTCAAGGCGTTCCCTCTCAACTGGGGCGTGTAGCTGCATGACGCAAATGTACTCCTTTGTAGAGTGCGCTACTATACTGATGACTCTGGTCATCCTTTCAAGAGCGATGGGCAGGACGCCGGTGACTTTTGGGTGTCCCCACCCCTCAGGCCTCTTGCCGGGCCTTGAGGGGCTCTAGGGTTCCCCCGTGGCCCGCTCTTTCAACGTTTAGCATTCTCTTAATCCATGCTACTACCTCGTGGCTCGTCGGCCCCGGCGGCTTGTCTAGGTTTATGACGCCACTCTTTATGTACAAGTCTATAGGCCTTTCCCTGGGCAGATAGCCGTACCTGGGATCTGTCGGCTCCTCTATCTTGACTAGCCATCTACGCTTGTTGCCGCAGAAAGAGTCCACTTCTTCTAGGAACCTCTCTCCCTCCCTGTTAGGGTCGTGCTCTAACAAGCGGTTCCACCGCTACACTAGAGGCGCCGGCTTTACTTTTTCCTTCATGAAGTCTACCAGGCCAGCCTCTTCTAGGGCCCTAGTAACCTCTTCGTCCGAGGCGCCCTTCCTTACCTCTACCTTCTTGTCTAGCGGCTCTATATGGTTTATGTTAACGCGCCTTCTCTTGACTCCAGTGATGCTCTTAGGCCCTGTTATTAGCACAAAGTTTGCATCTATAATGTCGACAATCACGCATTTCCTCCCCGCTTCTCTACCCCGCAGCTTAACGCATATTCTCCCAACCTCTATGGGCGGCATGCCGTTTCACCTTCAATGCTTGTTGGTACTTTAAGTTTAAATACTATGCCTCCCTTATGTAGCCCAGCCTCTTTAGCCTAATAACGACGGCCTCTCTTATTATCGAGTAAGCCTCCTCGACGCTGTAGGCGCTAGTATCTATCACGACGTGGTACACGCTTAGATCCGTGGCATCCACCCCGTAAAGCCTCAGGAACCTGTCTGCCTGGCTATTCTCTCGCTCTATTATCTCTAGGAGCGCCTCCTCCACACTGCTTGAATCCCTCTCAGCTATTCTCATGGCACGCACCATTAGTGGCGCCTTGACATATACAAGCACGTCGGCTAGCGAGTGCAGAATTAGCCCTGCTAGGTGGCTATCTATGACGACGCCCCCACTGCTGGCCTTCTCGAGTGTTCTCCTATCTATCTCCAAGTCTATGCTTGGATCCTTCTCTGCGATCCTACTCATCTCTACCAGGGAGAACCCTTTAGCTTTGGCTAGCTCCCTAAATATGACTCCCGTAGAATAGTATTCCAGGCCCAGGTCTCTGGCCAGCCTTTTAGCATAGGTTGACTTGCCGGAGCCGGGGGGGCCTGAAACCACTATCACTGGGCCTCTCTTACCCATCGAGAAATCCTCCCTCACTCTCTAAGGTATACTGTTAGTAGTGGGATTCTTAAAGAGCTAGAACCTGGCAAGAGCTAGGGCGAGAGTTGTCGAGGCGAGTGATATGAACCCGCCTACTAGGAGCGCGGCAAAGAGCCTATAGCCCCTTATCCCGAGGGGTATAGAAGCCAGGGCCCCTGTGTAGATGCCTGTGAATGGTAGGGGGATTGCTATGAATAGAATGAGCCCTAGGAGCCCCCACTTCTCGACGCTGGCCTTAGCTCTCTTGTAGCCAGAGAGTTTGACTCTCCTATAGAGCCTGGCTACCCTGTATAGTCTAGAACCTGTGTTGAGGGCTTTCTCCATGTAAGAGTCTATAGCTGATACACCAAGAGACATGATGGAGGAAAGTATTACGAGGCCTGCGAGGGAGATTGCCAGAGAAGCCGTAAGGCTGACCCCCTCAATGCTTACCCCGAGCAAAACGGCATAGCGAGGCTCTATGCCTGGCGCTAGGGAGGCTGCTAATATGGCCAGGTAGGGGTGCGCCTTTAAACTATCCAGTATTGGGCCTGCTAATCCGTCAACCAACGATACCAGCCTCTGCCTCCTTAGCGTTTAGCCTTGCATACACCAGGGATAGGGGCCCTGCTAGGCCCGCTATAAGTGATGCCTGGTAGATAGAAGCCGCGCCCCCTAGAATTAACAGGACAGCAGAGTAGGAAAGAGCCACGAGCCCCGCTATGGCTTGAAGCAGAGGCGAGTATGGGGTCTTTATAAGCAGTAGCGACGCGAGACCTAAGGATGCTGCAATAGTTACGGCAACCAATAATAACGGGCCACCCTCAAGTAACGCACTGTAGGCCTTGAAGGATAGAAGCGAGAGAGCGGCTCCTGACCCTATCTTAACCAGCCTTGTATGGACAGCTCTTGCCCAGAGAGAGGCTATCTTAGAGTCGATAGCCTCCTCGAGCCTCGACACGAAATCTATCACAGCACCTGCATCGCCGGCCTTAACGCTCTCGCGTATCTTATACACGTACTCTTTGACCCACTCCGGCTCTTTAACCCCTAGCTCCCAGAGAAGCTTCAGAAAAAAGGTAGACTTGACAGCCAGCTCTGAAAGCCTATCTCTCAGGTATACCCACTCTCCCGAGCTTTGGGCCCTTCTCCCAGCCTCTCCAACAGCTTCCTGAAGCTGCCACAGCCCTGTAGACATTTCCGCACACCGACCGGCCAGCAATCCACTCTATTCTGCCATTTACCCGTCTGAGAGTTAAATAGCTCAGGCCGGCACCTGTCCGCGAGAGCCTCTAAGTATATACGCAGTTATACCGCATAATTACTTGCAATACTACCTAATTGCCGTGGTTTATTACGAAACCATTTTATCTAAAAACCTCTTGGAGCCTGGGGGTGCTCTACAGGAGTGAAAGGCTACAGCCTAGCCTCGTGGCCCTTCAACGAGAAACCCCTCCTAGTGTTCTGGGAGACCACTAAGGCATGCCTACTAAAATGCCTCCACTGCCGCGCCGAGGCTATAACCGAGCCCTTGCCGGGTGAGTTAACTACTGAGGAGGCCCTGGGCCTCATAGACCAAGTGGCTGGCTTTGGAAAGCCTTCCCCAATACTAGTCTTCACTGGGGGAGACCTATTAATGAGACGCGATATATGGGACCTGCTAGAGTACGCCGTATCTAGGGGTTTACGTGTTGCAGTAGCGCCAAGCGTTACCCCCCTATTGAACGACGAATCAGTGAAGAGGCTTGCTGCAATAGGCGTACAAGCCGCCTCTATAAGTATAGACTCTCCCTATCCTGGAGTCCACGACTCTATAAGGGGCATAGAGGGTGTCTGGGCTGAGTCCATTAGGGCTGTCAAGAAACTCCAGGCAGCTGGTATAAGAGTCCAGGTAAACACGGTTGTCATGAAGCAGACTGTAGATGGCCTCGCCGACATGGTGAAGCTGCTCAGGGACATAGGAGTTGATACGTGGGAGGTCTTCTATGTGATTCCCGTAGGCCGGGCGGGGAGAAGCCTGGATCTGACACCTCAGGAGTGGGAGGATGTCTCTAACTTTCTCTACGAGGCTAGCAAGTATGGGTTAAGAGTGAGAACAACCGAGGGCCCCATGTTTAGGCGTGTGGCTATCCTTAGAAAGCTTCTTGAAGACAAGGGTGCTGATCCTGTAAAACTGCTTCGCCTAGGCAGTCTCTACGTGAAACTTAAGAAGCGCTTGCAGGAACTACTAGGGCCCCCTCAGAGCGTGGCCAATGTTCACATAGTCCCTACCCGTGACGGTAGGGGTGTGATCTTCGTGTCTCACGACGGAAAAGTTTACCCTAGCGGGTTTCTCCCATACCCTGTCGGCGATGTCAGGAAGAAGAGCCTTGTAGAAATATACAGGGAGTCCCCGCTCTTGCTAAAGCTGAGGCGTGGAGAGTATAGTGGTAGATGTAGTGAGTGCGAGTTCAAGGAAGTCTGCGGCGGTAGTAGGGCCAGGGCCTTCGTCTATCACGGGTCTCCGCTAGCCGAGGATCCTGCCTGCCCCTATACTCCTGGAGAGTCCTCGCGGATCCTTACTAGTCTAGGTATTAAAGCTCCTATAACCCATTATTTCCCATAGGAGCTGGTGAGTAGTCTTGGCAGTGCTCGACCCTGTTGACGTGGAACTGTTAATGAAGCTACAGTATGAATTCCCCCTAACACCCACACCTATAGAGGACGTGTCTGAGAGAGTGGGTGTTAAAGCCTCTGAGGCCGTTTCCAGGCTCAAGAAACTCAGCGATGCCGGGGTACTGAAGAGGATAGGCTTCTACTACAATTATAGGGCCCAGAGAAAGGTAGCGGCTTTGGTAGCGTTTAGCGCTGGCGCAGGCTATAAGGAACTGGCATCGATACTAAACAGGGATCACGAGGTAACCCATAACTTCCTGAGAGACCACCCGGTCTACAACGTTTGGGCCATTATAAAGAGAGAGACCCGCGAGGACCTAATTAGGGCAGTCGAAGAGGTGGCTAAGAAAGCGCGTGTAAGCGACTGGATAATACTCTTCAGCAAGAAAACCCTGAAGCTAAGCGTTAAATACGACCTCTATGAAGGAGTGTCCAGGTCGGGGCCCTACAGCAGGGTTGTTGAGAATCCTCCTACAGTAGAGGAGCTAGGGATCCCTAGGAGCCTTCCATGGGCCCTGAGAATACTCCCGATAGAGGAAAGGCCTTATAGGAGAATAGCGGAGAAACACGGGATGAGCGAGGAAGAGGTAGTCAGCCTAGCTGTAGAGATGCTTAAGAAGGGTGTTCTCGGCGATCCCGGGGCAGCCCTCGAGGGAAGGGCTGCAGGGTTCACAGAGAATGGAATGGTGGTTATGGAGCCTGCTGGCGACGAGGAGAAGCTATCCGAGTGTGCTGCCGGCCTTGAGTATAGCACTCACGTGGTTCTGAGAGAGGCTTACCCCCCAGGGTCCTGGCGCCACATCTGCTACTTTATGGCACATGCCACGTCGAGGGACAGGATAGAAAAAGTCAGGGATCTGGCAACGCGCGTGTGTAAGCCAAAGGACGTCATGGTCCTCTACAGTATCGAAGACCTGAAACCCCATATAGTAAGATAGGAGCGTTCGGGGATTCTACAGGTGGCTTTCATTCCGCTTTTCGTGAACCCTAAAGGTCTTAATGTAGTAGTGTTTGGCGGCGGAGGTATAGGAGCCAAAAGAGCGAGGATGTTTGCCGAGGCTGGGGCTCGTGTGTGCATTGTAGCCTTAGAATTTTCCAGAGAGGCTGAGGACTTGTCCAGAAGAGGCCTGGCAACACTAGTCCGCCTAGACGTGCTTAGTAGTCGTGGGAGAGAGGAGGCTTTGAGGCTGATAGAGGGGGCGGATATAATAGTTATAGCTACGAGTAGCCCCCAGGCCAATGACGCCGTATATAAGATGGCTCTCGAGAGAAAGAAGCTTATAAACAATGCTGCAGACGCTTCAAAAGGGAACATCATAGTCCCCTTCACCGGAGAGGCTGTGGGTTTCCACGTAGCCGTTACAACATTGGGCAAGTCAAGCATAGCTGCCAAGCATGCTCTGAGAAAGCTCTTGGAAACGATCAGGGCAGATAAATCATTGCAAGCACTTCTAGACTCGCTTTCTAGAATAAAGCAAGAATTAAAGCTAACGGTTAAGGATCCAAGAGAGAGAATGACGCTATACAGAGCCATAGAGGCCGACAAAGGCTTTTGGGAGGCAGTAGATAAAGGCGACGGCGGGGAAGCCTATAGGAGAGCGAAGAAAATAATAGAGCAGAGAAAAAGCCCCTAGAGAGCCTAAGACTAGTCTCTTCACCTATACTCTCTTGTTAGCCTCCGTTTTTACTAGGCTTTCCAGGACCCCTGTAACATGCTTAACTATTTCCTCTTCTATTGCCCTAAAGAGGAACGGGATCTTGACGCTACTGTGTCCATGCAGTTCTAGGGCCTTCCTAGTGACTCTGCCAGGTAATAGAGTCAGGACTGCTATGCAACCTGAAGCCTTGGCTACGTCTGTTTCTAGATCTACATCTACTCCTAGGTTCTCCTTTATGCTTTTTACTAGGGATCCTAGATCCTCTCTTTGCTCGTTGACGAACCTCTTCGCCTTCCAATAGAGTAAGGTAGCTTTCTCGCATCCTTTCAAGGACTTTACGAGACTCATTGATATTATTTCAAGCGGTATCTTGCCTATGTAAAGGGCTCCCGACTCTCTAGTTTTCTCTATAATAGTTGCCAAGTGGCCTCCGCGGAAGGGTATCAGAGAATATACAAGCTCTCCCCTGTTAAACGGTTTTTCTGTCTCCTCTACAAAAGACATAGGTAGAGCCCTTACCCTGACCCCTGATACTTCTTCAACCTTTCTTGCCAGCTCCCTCACCATTTCGTGCCCAGACTCATCGCCAGGATCATGGTATACGATGGCCAGCATCTTTCTCGCCCCCTCACAGGGCTAGTCTTGAAGCTATCCTGTCAAGGAATCTTATACGCTTCGGTATTGGGGGGTGGGTAGCGAAGAGCTCCTGCATCGGGCTGGTCTTAGCCCTTCTTAGCTCTTCAACGTATCTGTCTATATCGTAGAAGAAGCCGCCTTGGAGCTCTATGAGTGGAGCCACGATGAAGAGCATTGCCGCCTGCTCGTGGCTCCTAGCCTCCTCCGCTACGTGGGGGTTGCTCTTGTAGACTGCGTCTAGCCTTGCCAGGGCCCTTTGAAGCGCCTTGGGGTTGCCTGTAACTAGGGCGCTGTGAGCGTCTGCATAGTACTCTCTGAGCCTGTTAAAGTGTGCTATTAGGAACCTGAAGGCTATGCTGAGACCTATGAGTGCTGCCCCGATCAGGAGGAAGATCAGAGGGTTGCCCCCACGCCCCCTGCCATCGCCTAGTAGTCCTGACCAGATCAGCATTCTGCCTATAAAGTAGATTGCTAGAGGCACCAGGCTCAGGGCTAGGATCCACGCGACATCGCGGTGCTTTAAGTGGCCAACCTCGTGCCCCAGGACGGCTATTATCTCGTCCCTTCTCATGGTTCTTAGGAGGCCCCTGGTCAGTGCCACATAGTTACCAGCTATGGGGCTTCCATAAGCAAAGGCGTTTGGCATGCTTAGCTCTGATATGACTAGTTTAGGCGTCTTAACGCCGCTCAGCTCGGCTAGCCTCTTAAGCTCCATTTGTAGCTGTAGCTCCTCCCTGGTCTCTGGCGGCCTGGTTCTGTAAATCATGTTTATTATATAAGGCGAGAAGAGCCATTGCAGCAACATTATCAAGACAGAGAGTACTACAGCCACCATTACTATTGTTTCAGCCGCTCCCGTAAAGCCCATATAGTTGCCTAACACCTTGGATAGCCCAACTATTACAGCTATGTAGGCTACAAACGTGACCAGCGCAGTCACAGCCATACTGCTGCGGAGGGCTGTTAGGCTTCTAGGGGTGTCTCCTATCAGCCTTGGGGCAGATAGGGCTATTCCCCCAATAATACCTGCTATCACAAGGCTCTCCACAAGGAGAAGCCACCACCACGCAAAGATGAATTCGAGCACCAACCCGGTCTACACCCTCAACCCCTTCAATACCTGCCCCTTTACCTCGTTTCCCTAGTTTATTCTATAAGATTTAGACACAGAGCTTATAAGCATGGTATTCGAAAGACGCTCAGAGGGCCCTGGCCCCGCTTCTATACTCTACAGACTCCCCAGGGACGCTGGCCTTAATGATGCATACATGGGCTCCCATACCTTTGAGTTTTAGTGCCTCCTCAAGCTCGTTTCTAACAGCTTCAACTAGATCCTCCATCACAGCGTCTTCGAGGCCCAAAGTCTCCCAAAGGGGTTTATGATCGTATTTTGACAAGACCTCTTCCAGGGACTTCCTTAGCGAGACTAGGTCGAGTGCCCTTGGTTTTGTAGAGCAGACGCATGCCTCCAGGTTTATGTCATGGCCATGTATGTGGTATCCCATGCTCTCTATCTTCAAAGCAGTGCTTATGATTCCCCGGGCACAGTAGATCCAAGCCTCCCCCAATACTAGTCACCGAACCCCAGGTTTGCTAAGCTACTTTGAAGGTAGAGGTACTAGAGGGAACTCGCTAATTTTTGCCTCATATAGTCTTCCTCTAACGTGTACTTCGATGGTTTCCCCTATGAGGGCGTACCTGGAGTCCACATACGCCTGTGCCACACCTCTCCCAATAACGGGGCTGAAAGTCCCGCTGGTAACCCATCCCACGTCTATGCCCTCCACCACGACTTTGGTTCCTTGCCTTGGTATTACACGTGCATGCTTTTTCTTCATGACAATGCCCACTCTTACCCATCGCGCTCCTTCCCTTCTACAAGCCCGCAGGGCAGGCTCTCCAATATAGCCTTTCTTGCTCCAGTCTATAGCTCCTAGGCCGTATCTCAAGCTGACAGCGCAAGGAAACACTGTGGGATCCTCTCCATACTCGTGTCCCCCAAGGACGAATCCTGCCTCTATTCTTAAAGTATCCCTGGCAGCTATGCCTGCAGGCTTTACGCCATACCTGCTGACAAGCTCTTCGAGGAGTTTCCTAGCATCTCCATGGCGCGCCCAGACCTCGAACCCGTCTTCGCCTGTCCACCCACTCCTGCTAACCAGGAAGACGCGTGCAGTGCCTAGAGTCACGTTGACCTGGAACTCGAGTGGCTTTAGGGAGGCAGCGTCTTTGCTAAGCTTCTCCATTACGTGTATTGCTCTAGGCCCTTGAATAGCGAGCATTGAGTAATCGCTTGTATGGTCAATGACCTCAACGCTATAAGATTCCTGCAAGGCGACGCTCTTTAGGTGCCTTATCATGGCTTCCCTAGCGGCAGCATTGGGTACTAGTAGCCATTCGTCGTCGCTGATCCTATAGAGCATTTCGTCGTCCTTAACCCTTGCATGGGTGTTAAGTGCCAGAGTGGGGCCGCTGAGGAAACCAGTTTTGGTCTTAGAGATCTTCTTGGTATAGATTTTCTCTAGGAGGTCTAGGGCGTCCGGGCCTTTAACTGCTACTCTCCCCATGTGGCTAATATCGAAGACTCCCACATCCTTCCTGACAGCCATGTGCTCTTCCAGGGTACTAGTATATGACATTGGCACCTTCCATCCAGCGAATTCCCCGAAGGAGGCTCCTATGCTCCTATGGAGGTCCTCCAGGGGAATGCTCCTGGCAGCCAATCCTTAACACCATGAGCATAGATGGGTTCTAGAGGTTAATACCTATGGGAGATATTCTTGAGGCCCCGCCCACGTGCCAGTAGTGCCCTGGGGGGCTTGGCATGCAGCCCGCCAAATATCGTAGGCCCTGGGCCACGTCTCCTGAGAGTATTAGAGACCACGCGTCCAGCACACGGTGGTCATCTAGCGTGGGGCAGGTTCTTTGGTAGTCGAGGCGTCTAATAGTTATTCCTTCTTCAACGCTAGCTCTTGACAGAGGCGTTAGGCCCCTACACGTGTAAAACAATATGAGCCCCCCATAGAGGGCGGCGAGCGTCCTGGCTAATGTATAGTCGTCTAGTTTACCTGCTTTGAGGCTCGCCGGATCCTCGAGGGCTTTTGCAACTGCTCTAGACACCCTTTCGTCGACTGGTAGCGTACTGTTCTCGATGGGTGCGGCTACTAGAAGGCAGGGGGAGCGGGCCAGAACCGCTGTGGGGTACACGCTTATTTTCACATGAAACCTGCCTCCACACCCTCCCTTTCAGGCCTAGCAGCTGTCTTCAACCTCGAGTTGAGGAGAGAGACGATGACAGCGAAAGCGTTGGCTAGTAGCCTAACAGTGGATGCTATCGAGTCCCTGCTAAGCGTTTCATGGTATATTATCTTAGTAATCGCTATTGCTGTGGGGTTAGAGAATGAGGGCTGCACGAATACTAGGCAGTCTGGACACATGGATATAAGGGTGTTGAAGATCTCCGTTACTATCTCTACCCTCCTAGCCTCTGGCAGCGAAAACAGCTCCCTCCTATGGACATCACTGAGCGTGGCCCCCATTGTTGCTACTATTCTGTCTTTCTTGGTTGAGGGCTGCTGTAGGACCAAGCTAACCCTGACAGGTGCCTTCACGCTGACCCTTAGAGCCCACTCTATCGGGGCCCCTGTAGGTATCGGCTCGCTCTTTACCTCTAGATCTTCGTCTATGAGCCATGCGGCTATTTTCTCTTTGTAGTTGTCCAATGAACTAGTCACCCTCCGAGCACTCCGAGGCTCTCAAGTATATTCCAGTACTCTTCATCCCTCATAATGGTTTCCTGCTCCTCCCTGATGCTTCTAGCTATGGCCTCACCCTTCTCTAGAACTATCTCGGCTATCGCCTCGACACCACTGTGCCCCACTATGACTGGCTTGTTTGGGAGGAAGGCCCTGCCAATACTAGCCTTTGCCAGGATCCAGGAGCCGACGATCTCCTCTCGTGACACTATGTCAAAGTCTGGTTCCGAGCCTAGACCTTTTGCCCACAGGAGCTCCCTCACATAAGAGTATGCCAGGGAGCGGGCTAGAAAGGGTTCTAGCGTCTCGTATAGTTCCCCGCCTTTACCAGTGACATCCTCTACCACTACTCTGGGCTCGTATCCCCCGACCCTAGACCTGAGAGCCGCTTCAAGGAACTCTCTTTCAAGGGCTACTCTGACATCCTTGCGGAGTAATACCTGGGCTGCCATGAAAGCGCTCGAGATTATAGAGTTGACGAAGAGGTCTCGGGGGCTCGACTTGACACTAATGCTGCCTGAGAGGATTAGTTCTTTGATTTCGCCAGCGCTAACGGGGTCTGTCGCTACCGGGTTATCTCCCATTAGCACCCATGGGACGCTGTAGATCTTTCTCTCCATGGCCTCTGCTCCCCTAGAAGTGTTTCTTACCCCAACCTTGCTTAACAGCCCTTCCAGGTGGAGTTGTTTTATCAGCTTATAGCTGGACATGCACGTGGGGTGTATGTAGACTGTTATCCTGCCCATCTCAACCACTTCATTGAATAGTCATGTTGCTTCGGATCCTTTTAAATGCCTTAAACAATTGGCCAGGCTCGACCCATATTTACCAGTCATTTATAAGTTTTGCCCTGTAATAATGGGAAGGGACCAGGTGGTGTTGAGCCTTGAGCGGTCTCGAAGTGAGGAATCTGCATGTCAGGGTTGCGGGCAAGAAGGTGCTTAGAGGCGTAGATTTGAAAGTAGAGTATGGAGAGGTCCACGCCATAATGGGCCCTAACGGTAGCGGCAAGTCATCCCTGGCCTATACCATAATGGGTAGGGAAACTTTTGAGGTAGAGGATGGCGATATACTGCTCGACGGCGAGAGCCTTCTAGGTCTATCTACAGAGGAGAGGGCTATGAAGGGCCTCTTCATGGCTCTCCAGGATCCCCCTCAGATACCCGGAGTCAGACTGTCGACCATAATGATAGCAGCTATAAACAAGAGGCTCGGCTCCACAGACCTCACCAGGGTTAGGGATCCCAGCATTGTTAAAAGGATGTACAAGCTAGCGGAAGAGCTCGGCCTTACCAGGGACATACTGCAGAGAGAGCTGAACGTGGGGTTTAGTGGCGGGGAGAAGAAGAGGAGCGAGCTGCTCCAGGCCTTCATAGTAGACCCCAAAATAGTCATACTAGACGAGCCTGACAGCGGGCTCGACATAGACGGGGTCAGAAAGGTCTCTGAGATGATAAGGGGCCTGACAGACCAGGGCAAGGGAGTGTTGCTGATAACCCACTATGCTAGAATGTTCAAGTACCTAGACCCTGACAGGGTCTCTGTCCTCATAGACGGTAAAATAGCGCTCAGCGGGGGCCCTGAAGTAGCCAAACTTGTCGAGGATAAGGGCTACGCCTACATAAGGTCGCAGTACATGGCTCGGCGGGGATAGCTCTGTGAATGTAAGTGTGTTAGTTTATTACTCCTTTAACACTGTTAATTATAGAGGTGTGGGGAGTTGGCTGAGGAGGCTGTTAAGCTAAGGGAAGACATACTGAAGGGCGCAGACTCACCGGAGATACTTGGCTGGCTCGAGAAGCCCTACAAGGCTGAGATAGAGTTAAAGGGCAAGATCTCTAGGAGCCTCATAGAGGAAATTAGCAAGATCAAGAAGGAGCCAGACTGGATGAGGAGATTAAGGCTAAGGAGCCTCGAGCTATTTAATAAGCTGCCAATGCCCAGGTGGATAATAGGGATCGAAGAGATAGACCTAGAGGCTCTCGCACACTATGTAAAGCCCGAGGGCGTTGAGAGGGCGAGAGACTGGGACGAGATACCCAAGGAAATAAGAAAGTATTACGAGAGGCTTGGGCTGCCAGAGCTAGAGGCGAGGATCCTCTCAGGCCTAGTTGCCGTCTACGAGAGCGAGACTATATACGCTAAGATGAAGGAGTACCTCCAGAGGAAAGGAGTCATTGTCCTCCCCCTAGAGGAGGCCGTGCAAAAGTACCCTGACCTAGTGAAGAAGTACTTCCTCAAAATATTCCCCCCAAGCGACCACAAGTTTGCAGCGCTCCACGGGGCCCTGTGGAGCGGGGGCACATTCATATACGTGCCTCCAGGCGTCAAGGTCAGGGAGCCCATAGAGTCCTTCTTCCTCATAGGGAGACAGGGAGAGGGCCAGTTCGAGCACTCGCTAATAGTAGCTGATGAGGGCGCTTATGTTCACTGGATAGAGGGCTGCAGCGCTCCCAGGTTCCTTGGCTACAGTTTCCACAATGGCATGGTTGAGGCTTATGCACACAAGAACGCGACAGTCAAGATCACGACAATACAGAACTGGAGCAGAAACGTGATCAACTTCAACAACAAGAGAGGGATAGCGGAGGAGGGTGCCAGGCTCGACTGGGTCGAAGGCAGTATTGGGAGCAGGATGACATACGTATACCCCAGCACCATACTAAAGGGCGACTATAGCAGTAGCAGGAGCGCAGTGGTGACAGTAAGCAAGGGGCCCTACATCAAGGATAGCGGCAGCAAAATTGTCCACGTCGGCGCCCACACTAGGAGTAAAATAATTAACAAGAGCATAAGCGCCGAGGGGGGAGTAAACGTCTACAGGGGCATAGTGAGGATAGTTCGCGGGGCCAAGTACGCCAATGCCCACGTAGAGTGTGACTCCCTCATACTAGACAGTAAGAGCAAGGCACACACGTTCCCCCACAACCAGGTAGACGAGCCCACAGCCATGGTCTCGCACGAGGCCAAGACTGGCAGGCTCAGCGAGCAACAGCTCTTCTACATGACTAGCAGGGGACTCAGCGAGGACGAAGCCAAGAGCCTAATAGTCCTGGGCTTCCTAGACGAGATAATGGTCGAGCTCCCAGTAGAGTACGCCAACGTACTCCACAAAGTTGTACAGCTAGAGTTCAGCGAGCTAGGAGCAGTAGGCTGACCGCCTGGCCAGCACGAAGCACGCCACTATAACCAGCCATTCCTTTACAGCTTGTGCCTCAACCCATAAAGCCCCCCAGCATGGCCAGGTTTAAAGGCTAGGAGGAGGTCAGGCCCTTGAGCAGGGAACAGTATAAGGAGTTATTTGAGAAGCTACCCTTCCAGCCCATAGCCGACACCCCTACGGTCAGGTATTACACGGACTGGAGGCTTTTCGAGGAGAGGCTGGGCATTGAGTATGCCGAAAAAGAGGATGCAGTGCCTTCTGAGATCGAGAGTATAGGCTACGACGTAGTTCTCGGGAGAGAAGCTAGGATCAATAGAAGAGTCAGGGGCGCTTCTATAACTGAAGCGAGCTATGACTCCGACCCCAAACCACTATCCCTCATGAAGGTGTCCAATAAGATGCAAGCCTTCCACGCCTACCGGTGGAACGCAGGCATTGTAGTATCGGTTGAGGAAGGAGGGTCGATAGACAGGCTCTCTATACTCAGCGGGTCCGGCGAAGGCTATACGGGGCACCACATAGTGGTTAGAACGGGAAGGGAAAGCAAGTCGAGAATGATCCTGGTGGACTACTCGGGTGAGAGCGACGGCCTAAAGACGTTCTTCGTCGAGGTTGACATGGGCCAGGGCTCTTCGCTAGACCTGGACTTCTTAGCCCTACACGCCCCATCGAAGCCCGTCTACACGATACTATACACTAGGCTGGGGGAGGCCTCTACCCTAAATGTTAGACTACTATCATCCGGGGGCATGATGTCGAAGCTAGAGATAGCCACTATAGCCGAAGGCGCCAAGTCTGGCGTAGATGTGAAGGCAAGCGACATATCTAGGGCCGGGACAAGATCCGACGTAGTCCTCACAGCCCTCCACAAAGGGCCGGAAACCGAAGGCAACATAAGTGCTAGAGGAGTAGCCCTAGGAGACGGCTACCTAGCCCAAAGGGCCCTAGCCAGGATAGAGCCCTCAGCCACCTGGGCCTCTTCCGAGGTAGAAAGCCACGTAACCATAATAGGCGAAAAAGCCAGAGGATACGCAGTACCAATGCTGGAGATCCATACAGGAGACGTAGTGAAAGCAGGCCACGAAGCCTCCGTGACAACCATACAAGAAGACCACCTATTCTACCTGAGATCCAGAGGACTCTCGAGAGAAGAGATAGAGAAACTACTAATAACCGGGACCCTAACCTTCTCAGGAGTTATAGATAACCTAAACCTTAGCCCCCAAGTACTATTCCGCCTATAAACAAGAACCCGCTAAGATGTAACGGACTCTACTACTCCTCCCCTTAACCTCACAATCCTATCTCCAATCTCTGCCAGTTTTTCGTCGTGGGTAGCAATTATAACTATCTTACCTCTGAGCACAGATTCCAGGACCTCTACGAGTCTAGTCGAGGAGTCCTTATCCAGAAAACTTGTAGGCTCGTCCAGAAGCACGACCGAAGCAGTAAATGCCCTGGAGAGGGCTCTAACAATACTTGCTTTCCTCCTTTCACCACCGCTAAGCTTTGAGGGTTTACGTTTTAGGAGGCCTCTTATGCCTAGGGTTTCCGCCAGCTCTAGGATCCTTTCTTCTGGCACTGCTATGCCATGGATTATAAACGGCATGGCTATATTGTCCCATACGCTTAAGCTTTCGATGAAGACATCCTCTTGTAACAGGTAAGAATAGTGATCCCTCCTAATAGACGCTCTGGCATCCTCGCCGAGGCCGGCAATGTTGACCAGGTTATTGAGCACAACTTTACCGCGCGAAGGTAGCACCAGCCCGGCAACCACGTCGAGTAGGGTTGTCTTTCCAGACCCATTAGGCCCCATGACAATATGAAAGCCGGGCTCAAACACTAGCTCCTCAACCTTTAAAGCCCTCACAGACCCGTCATAGACCACCTCGACATCTACAAGCTCCACCGTTCTTATTGAACCCAAAGAACTAGCCAGAGACAACCCCTTCAACCCCTCCTGGCACATCTTGGAGTCTTCTTCTAGCAGACACGCTGGAATAGGCTACTAAAACTGAAAAAGCTCCTCCAATCAATGCAAGAGCTGCTATGAAAAAGGGATCATCGGCACTAATAGATAAACTTATACGATTAAATAAATATAAAAAGGTAAATAAAATAAATAAAAACAAAAATAATCCCAAGAGCTCCCACAGAAGCAGAGCACCGCTACTAACACCCATGGATCTGAACAGTTTCTTATTCAAAGCCTGAAACTCCCTCCACTTGATAAAATAGATGTGAAGAGACATCAGAAACATGAAGGCCAAGTATAACATAATTACCGACAAGGCAGAGAACCTCTGAAGGCTAAGATCCTCCCTAATCCTATCCCGAAGGCTAGAATAATCTATGAACAACAACCCACTAGCGTTTATACCAGCAGCATTAACAAGCCCAACAATACTATCAGGATCACCCCTCAGATAGCCAGCAACAGGGCTCCCCTCCCACACGACCATGTAAACCTGAGGCCTCCTATATAGTGAGAGAATCTCGCTAGGCGAAGCACCTCCAGGATCCACCTCCACAAGCGTCCATAACGGGAGATACCTATCAATAATGACAAGGCGTGTTCTATAGTCAAAGCACTCGAGGTAAAACGCTAGACCGCATATAGTGGCTGAAACATTTGACCCATTAAACTGTGCCAAGTAGCCTATGGGGTGGCCCAAAGCACTAAACAACTCGTAAAGGTCTGAGGGGATGAAGAGAATGAAGTAATCTCTATAACCCGTTAAGCCTAAAACCTCTAATAGCCTCCCATTAACTACTACGAGATTAATGAGAGCCTCAACCTCAATAACATAATCAGCCTCGAAAACACTAGTATCAGTAGGCGTTATAGTGGCGCCTCCACCATCACCAGTAATAGTTACAAAATCTATACCGCCCAGCCCGGCAACAATAAAACTAGTAACAGCATAGACGGGATAATTAGAGCCCTCCATATAACTGGCCCAGTCACCCCTAAACAACGTGATATTATCTATAGACAAATCGAAAACCTCCCCAATAACCTTATTTTCCCTCTCAACAATTTCAGCTGAGTAAATAGCTGGAACAAAAACCATGCCTACAACCAAAGCAGCTAGCACAGCCAAAGGCCCTATATCAACAAACTTAAGCACTCGAAACAGCCTAAAAGCAAAAAACCTAAATCTAACTAATAAATAAATAATAAAC
>WANR01000027.1 GCA_015521705.1 Desulfurococcales archaeon | reverse complement strand
GGTTGTTACTGAGACAAACTGGGGCATATCAATTGGGCTGTTCATACTAGGCTTGATAATAGGTGCTGCCGCGCTGTACCTGGCAAGGAGCTAAAACTATTCTAATAAAATAATATTATAATAATATAAATTTTTATTATAATATTATTTTATTATTTTTCGAGTGTAAAAGCTCGGTAACCATAATTATTCTCTAGCAACCAGGTATCCCCGGTGTTGGTACGTGGAAAGAGATAAGACCCACATAGACTATGGCTACGAGATCGACCTAG
Organism: Desulfurococcales archaeon; assembly: GCA_015521705.1. GTDB lineage: Archaea > Thermoproteota > Thermoprotei_A > Sulfolobales > Acidilobaceae > S141-84. Next base: position 4,224 of record WANR01000027.1, on the reverse strand, counting down.
TAGTTAAACCCGAGTCAAGCGTTCCAATGTTTAACAGGGAGTTCGCAGCATTCACCGGATCTGGCATCCCTCTTTTCAGTCTAGGAGGGGGTGCCAGCAGGCAGGCTCTCTCAATGATTCTTGCAGGCTTTCACGCCCGCAGAGGCTACTACGTAGTCGAAACACCTATAATAGCTAGCTCCGAACTGTTCAAGGTATCGGGCCACCTTCAATACTACAGAGAAAACATGTTCGTATTCGACATAGAGGGTCACGACTTCGTGGTAAAACCCATGAATTGCCCCTATCACATACTCCTATTCCTCAACCACGTAGCAAGAAGCCGCGGTAAAACCCCTATACCATTTAAGGTCTACGAGTTTGGGAGGGTTCATAGGTATGAACCCAGTGGGAGCCTCTATGGTCTCCTAAGGGTTAGGAGTTTCACACAAGACGACGCACACATAATACTGACCGGGGAACACGTTGGCTCCACAGTAAAATCCATATTTGAGGAGATGAGGATCCTGCTAGAGAAGGTCTTCAAGCTAGAAGTAACACAAGAAAACATACACATGAGGCTAAGCCTCGCAGATAAGAGCCTTGTTGGCAAAGAGTTCATGGGAACCCTTGAGGAGTGGACTGAGGTTGAAGAGTCCATAAAAGGAGCAGCCGAAGAGATCGGAAAGGAGCACGGCATACCTTACTCGAAGCTAGAGGGCGAAGCCGCGTTTTATGGCCCTAAAATAGATTTCCTCATGAGAGTAGAAGAGGCAGGGTATAGCAAGGAGTGGCAGCTGGGGACAATTCAGTTCGACTTTAACCTCCCACGCAGGTTTAAGCTAAACGAGCTACTAGCAGAGACTCATAGAGTTGAACAGGTTTACATAATACACAGGGCATTACTAGGATCCATAGAAAGGTTTCTAGGCGTATACCTGGAACACTTTAAGGGGAGACTTCCAGTATACATAGCCCCGGTACAAGTAGCAATAATAGGTATAAGGACGGGGCATGAAGAGACAGACTCTAAGATAGAGCTCATAGCCAGGGAAGTAAAAAACGAACTCGTTAAGAGAGGTCTTAGGGTGGCTAAGGGCCTAACCAACAAAACAGGGCTTTCGGGATACGTAAGGCAATTAGAGTCTACAGTCAAGCCTTTCATCAACATATTTATTGGAGCTAGAGAAGTAAGAGAAGGCTATGCAACCCTCTACGTGTTCAACCATAAGACGAGAGAGAGGGATAAAGTAAGGGTAACAGGCTCAGAGCCTCTGGAAATAGCCATCGAGATAGAGAAGCTAATAGAATCAATGGAAAAAGACGTGGTATCAGTATCCGGCGTTAGACCTCGTGTTCCCGGCGATTACAGCCATTTATTGTAAAGAAGCCAATACAGCGTTAGCTGCCTATTTTGGTATGCATGCCTCCCATCAGCTAATAGGCAATCTCCCCAAAAGAGCGGCCTTAAAATGATTAATCCGCAATACTCGAGAACACAGGGATCACAGAGATTCTTTTCTCTTAAATCAATTAATGAATCAATAACCAATTCATGATTATAATATTATATTAAATTAAAGTTATTCTCTTCATTGTGATATTCACCAGGCTGTCTGGACTACAGTCATACCTAACTGGACCATACAGTTTAGTCTTATATCCCATGCTTCTAAGTACATCGGAGATTAAAGTTTCCGTGTCAACGCTTAAACCAGCAACGAGTACACTCTCTACGTTTCTAATGAAGTTTACAGCGTCCCGTGCTTGTCTGGCTCCAATCAGTGTTGCTATCCAGCGCAAAGCTCTGTTTCTTATATGAGTGTTCCCGGTTTCCTCGTCCTCTAGTGAGTAGATTAGTGCTAGGACTGCTTGGCAAGGGTCAACCCTGCCAGGGTAGCCAGCTATTATACCTTTGTCGCTGAACCGTTTATAGACGTACGCGACGTCTTCTGGTAGTAGCCTGTCCTCGACACCCTCTATAATACCTATACGTCTTAGCTCCCAGCCCAGGTCTATCGAGTATATATACGCTTTAGCCCCCAACTCTCCAACCCTTATGAAGCATAAAAGCTGTAATGGATATTATACTGGTTCATACTTGCCTGACTCCCATTTTTCCCAAGGGAATACTATCCACTTGTCAGTGATCTCCGAGTAGTAATCGGGCACTATTTTTGTCCAGGGTTTAATATAGAGGGTAGCTGTCTTCACTGCCGTCGGCATATATAGGTTAATGGCTTGAAGAGCTAGTTCCAGCGTTAAACCGGTATCACTCACATCATCGACCAGAATAACCCTTCTCCCTTTTAGAGGTATAGTTACTGGCTGGCGTAGGTAAGGGCGCGCCCCTCTTGTAGTGAAGTCCTTGTAAAGTTTAACCTCTATGACAGCTATGTCGTCCACCCCAAGTATGTCCGAAATGATGCGGGCAGGCACTACTCCGCCCCTTAAAATGCCGACAACGATGTCTGGCATGAAGCCAGACTGTTTTATTTTATAGGCCACGTCTTGAGAGGTTCTTTCGACATCTTCCCAAGTGATCATGACGAACTCTGTCTTTCTCGATCCTCCGTGTACCACTGGCACGATAGAGACTTCTTTAGCCGGCGAGTCGCCGGCGAGCCTATAGTCTATGCCGTCCACAAACACTATGTACCCAGGTACTGGTTCTCCCTTGTCATTAACCACTCTGGAGAGTTCCTTGTGGAGAGTGCGGGCAACTATTAGCGCTTCTCTCCAGGTTCTAGCAGTAACTGTTATAGTCTCTTTGCCTACGGCCTCCTTCAACGTAGATAGGAGCCTTATCTTAACCGTGTTCTCCGTGTTCTCTGCCATAAACTTAGCCCCCCAGGTTTTAGCTTGCAGCCTTGTACACTAGTAAAAGGGCCAGTCCTGCCGTCAGTCTGTCTTGCGGGCCTCCCTCTTCTTAGCTCTGTTTATTAGGTGTGTTATATAGCCAGCTATCTGGTTTCGCAGCTTCTTGCTCCTATACTCTAATAGTTGCGATACCACTTTCTTATTATGCTCAAAGTTCCCTGTAAACGCTTCTGGGTACATCTCGAGTAGTTTCCTGGCAGTCCTCTTGACCAGGGTAGTTCTGACCTTCCCCAATAGTTACACCCCCGGGGTTTCTAGGCTAGCGTTAAGGTTTTTAATAGTCGCTTTTTATTCAGAGAGAAAAGTTTATATAGAAGTGGATCCTATTTATTTTACCGGAATTTGCCATGGGGTGAAAAGTTATGGCTGCAGCTCCTGGAGCGGCACCGGTTGGCGTTCCGGTGATAATACTCAAGGAGGGAACCCAGAGAACTTACGGTAGGGAGGCTGTAAGAAGCAATATAATGGCTGTGAAGGCTATTGCAGAGATTCTAAGAACCACCTATGGACCTAAAGGCATGGATAAGATGCTAGTAGATAGTCTTGGCGATATTACGACAACCAATGATGGAGCCACTATACTGGACAAAATGGATCTACAGCACCCAGCAGCCAAGATGCTGGTCCAGATAGCTAAGGGCCAGGACGAAGAAGCAGGTGACGGTACTAAGACTGCAGTGGTTTTCGCGGGCGAGCTGATAAAGGAGGCGGAGAAGCTCCTCGACAATAATATACACCCGACCATAATAATAGAGGGCTTCAAGAAAGCCTTGAGCAAGGCTATAGAGATAATAGATGAGATCTCAGAGCCTATAGATATAAACGACACTGAGAGCCTCATAAGGGTGGCTACTACAAGCCTTAACAGCAAGGCAGTCCATGAAGCTAAAGACTACTTTGCCAAGCTAGCGGTAGAGGCTGTAAGGGCAATAGCTGAAAAGAGGGGAGATAAGTGGTATGTCGACCTCAACAACGTACAGATAATTAAGAAGCATGGAGGAAGCCTGAGGGACACGCAGCTAGTAAGGGGTATAGTGCTTGACAAGGAGGTCGTCCACCCCGACATGCCCAAGAGGGTAGAAAAGGCTAGGATAGCTCTGCTAGATGCCCCACTCGAGATAGAGAAGCCAGAAATAGACATGGAGATCAGCATTAACAGTCCCGACCTCATAAAGAAGCTACTAGATAAGCAGGAGAAGATACTGGCAGAGAAAGTGGAGAAGATTGCTAGTGTTGGTGCTAATGTTGTTATTACTCAGAAGGGTATTGACGATGTTGCCCAGCACTTCCTGGCGAAGAAGGGGATCCTGGCTGTTAGGAGGGTTAAGAGGAGCGACATAGAGAAGCTGGCCAGGGCCACAGGAG
>WANR01000026.1 GCA_015521705.1 Desulfurococcales archaeon | reverse complement strand
ATATAGACTGTTCAAGCATTTTCACGGTAGAGAAGAAATTAGTTGTGAAGATCGTCGGTAGACTTGTTAAAGAGACCCTACTTAAGGTCAAGGGGGAATTAAGTAATATTCTAGGATTAAAGTAAAGAACCTCTAACTACTGGAGATAGAGCGCTCTATCAAAATCATTATCATTCATGTCACTATGGTTGTTAATATCAACCTGGGATATTCATAGTGCTTATCGGTTCTGATTACGTGCATATCGTTGATATACAGTGATGAATAAGGTTGCGTTCTCACACGGCGGAGGTCCGGGGTTCAAATACCCGCAGGCCCACAGCAAACCAATAATATCATTAAAGGTAATCGCTATTTCCCAATAATTTCTATTTAATACTATTGTAATCCTTCCACCTAACTCTTTGACATTATCCAACATGAATGCTAGGCGTTCGGCCATTACTCTTGGTAATGAGGGATGGATACGGAGCACAATTATACCCGGATTAGAGCCTGGCGGATACCTCAACTCATCGGCAAAATCACTATCTCTTGTAGTTAATATCAAGATTCTTTTTCTCTAGCTATTCCAATATACTGTTCTATCATCAACACCTTGAGGTACATATTCGGCGTGGAAGCCTTTCTGTCTTAGCAGCTTAAAAATTGTTCTGGGGAGCATTTTCGTCAAGCAGGAATCGGTATGACACGCCTCTACCTTCTAAGGAGCTCAGCTGCAAGAGCTCTTTGCCTCAAGAATCATTTCTCTGTCTAGCTGAGGATACTCCTCTAAAATTCCATCAATACTCATACCAGCTGCAATCATTTTAAGAACATCGGCTACCAGGACTCTTGTACCCCTAAAGACCAGTTTACCATGACAAACATTTGGATTTATTTAAATCCATTTAAACTTCTGCTCCACACTAGCTCGCCCGGGGATTACTTGCCCTACTCAGCTCTCTTAAAACTGGCCTGAGATAAGGAAGCAATTCTCATGCATATTATGCTTGCTACCATGCATCACGTTTTACTTTGTTTAAATATTTTAATAATACTGTTTGACTACTGTTACTAATAGCTCTTTCGGGGGCGTGCCTTTATGGCGCTCGCCTCCAAGTTCATGCTGGGTATAGTGGCTGCAGTCGTGATTGTAATCTTCGCTGTCGCTGGATACCTGGGAGCCGGGCCTAGAGAGGGAGACGTTGAGGTTGTCGTAGAGGGAGACGAGGTTTCGAGGCTCGACACAGGCCTGGGCTACTACAGTATAGCCTTCGTGAGGGATGGAAGGCTCTACTTGGCGAGTCTAGACTATTTCAGCGGCTCGGTAGTGGTTAAGGTTATTGACCTGGAAAGCATGACTGTGGCGGATGAGAGGGTCTTCAAGGTAGATGAGAGGGGCTTCGGCCCCGAGGGCTTCCGATTAGTGAACGTTGAGCCCTCCAGGCCCGCGCTATACTTCCTAGCGTCTGATTGGAGCCGCGTTGTCGAGGTGGACTTGGGAAGCTTTTCCTTGAGGGAGTACGAGCTACCCAGCCACGTCGGAGGATATCTCGTGTTCTCGGGCAGCGTGGTGGCCTATTATAGTAGCACTTATAAGCCAGACAAGCCTGGCCCCTACGAGGCTTACATAGCACTATACGACCTCGAGGAGAGGAGGGGGATTACAAGGGTCACTATATACTCTGGAGAGCCGCCGTTTCCTAAGGCTTCACTCATGGCGTACGGGAGCAAGATAATCGTTATAGTCTCTGAGGAAGGCGAGTACCAGGATCTGGGGGAGCCCGGACTCTTTAAGGCTAGTTGGAGGGAGAAGATATACGTATTCGACGTGGAGACGGGCGAGCAGAGGTTCCTAGTCCTGGATAGAGGGCCATTCACAGGATACGGTATATCCTTCGCAAAGCTTAGTCCCGGGCATGAGGACGTCGGCATAAATGAGAGGTTCCTACTGCTAGCCGGGGAGGTATCTATGGGTCTGGACCCTGAGCAGAGGGCCTACAACGTGACGGTGCTCATCGACGTGATAGACCTGGATAAGGGGGAGATCGTGTGGTCGAAGACCCTCAGCGCCGCCACAAACACCTCCCAGAACCCATTCGACCCCGACGTGGTAGACTATGGCGGAGGAGACATCCTCTTCTACCTGGTCAGAGCCAATGGAAGCGCAACCAGGTATGCTCTAGTGCTAGACGCCGCCCAGGGCAGGGTATATGAGGTAGAGTTCTCGCTGGGCCCAGGCTACAGAGGCGTCCCAATGAGCCCCGAATACGTCTCCGAAGACCTAACCCTAGCCCTAACAATGATCCACCCGCTATTCGGGGTAGGCACAGGCCTAACCTATATTAGGGTATACGATAAGGTGGAGGACGAGTTATGGACGATAAGGCTGAACATCCCAGACCTAGACCCCCCAGCCCAAAACCAGATAATACACGCAACCAAAAGCCACGTATACATATTGAGCAAGAACGAGTTCGTGTCAGACAACATGCTGCTATACAAAATACCCCTGAAAAGACCTTAATGACTTAAAAAGCTCTAAGGCGAGACTCTCCAATATATCCAGCCAGCAATTTAAATGAGGCCAAGTAGGCGGGCCATGGCTTCCTCAAGCACTTTTTAATCCTTAAAGTTTTGGAACCGCCTCACTCACTTAAGTCTGGCCCTGCCTTTAAACCCTCTTGTGACACGCGGCTTTTGAATGGATATTAGAGTGCTCTCTTAACTATGAAGTATTTTTGGGTGCTGTGGTTGATAGGCTTCACATAACTTTAACGTTTTCCTAGTCTTAGGGCTTCTCTCTTCTCTCGGGATATATGGACTATTTAAGCCAGAGTAGTTTCTGCGAGTACGCAACACGTTTCAGTGACTCTTTTAGCTGCGAGACAGTCTACTCTATTGACGAAGCCTTTATAGCCGGGGGGATCCACCTTTCAGAGGCCGCTCCCATATTTTTCTCACTGGCTGTGGCCGTTTACGGCTCATACCTAGTCTTTGAGAGGAGAACCATCTTCATCGCCCTTACCTCGCTACTAGCAGTAGGCCTAGCCGTAGTGCCCTACCTAGTATATCTGGAGGTCTTTGTGGCGCAGGCCTTATGCTTCTTCTGCACCCTAATGCACGTCTCCATAGCTGGATCCTTTACCCTCTCAGCCTACGCTTTGACGAGGGGAGTGTTATAGGCTAGGCAAGGTAGGGATCCTGGAAGCTCTAGACAAGGCTTGAGCCGTCCTTATGCAAGAGCCTCTGGTCCTTGACGCTGAGGATCCCTAGGTTCTCAGCGTTTACTACTAGAAAGCCTCCCCAATAAGCCTTGACATCTACTTCTATAGTATCTTTTAACTGTTCTAGCTGTTTTGCAGTCTTCATGAGCTCTGGAGGGTCGACCCTGAAAAACGACTCCTCCCAGCGGATCCCTAGCAGCTTGGCAGCTTTTTCGGCTACATAACGGATCCTGGCCAAGGCCCTTCCAGGGTCCGCCGTATACCTGGCCTTCCTAGCACCTTTCTCGGTGGCTATTCCAAGATCCCTGGATAGAAGCATTTCAGCCTTCCTTGCCTGGTAAGCGCTGTCGAACACGTGTAGTAGGGTAGCCACGGTGTGCGGCTGCTCAGCTATCCTCTCTAACAGCCTAAAGCTCCTGGTAACCCCTACCTTGGGTTTCCCATCACCCTTATCTAGCATGTACAGGGCGTATTCTAGCCTAGTCTTCGAGTCTAAAACCTTGCACGCTTCCAAGGCCTTGCTACCCGACATGGACATGCAGTACTCGTAGAGCGCTCTCTCGCTCCTCCTATGCTCCCTGCAATACCCCTGCCCCTCGGCGACCCTATTGCCACAGTAAATCCTCTCCCTAGGGTCGTCTCTATGGTCAATAGGGCCGCTATGCCACCTGCAATACTCCCTCCATAAGCGGCCACCATCTATCCTGAACCGGGCTACCTCCACCACCTCCACCATGTCGATGGGCTGGAGCAGGGCACGCGCCTCCGTAACCCTGTATCTCTTCACCTCGTGAAAAATGGTTGGACCCAGGATGCTAGCCTTAACCCTGCTTACCCCAGCCGCCTCAAGCCTCTTACGTACCAGCCTCAAAATGGCCAGCCTCGCCATACAAGCTACGCCTCCTTCAGCCACTCATAGACTGGGTCCTTGCCTTCGTTAATCCTTAGTATGGCATTTAACGGGATGTGGTGGAGCCCTGTGCCGGCCCTTAGCTCATATACAGCCTCGTAGGAAGCCCTCTCGACTAGCCAGAACGATAGCGACTGCCTAAAAATTTCCTGGGATCCCACGAGTTCCTCATCGACTTTGTCTAGGTATGAGTCTAGGATGCCCTGGAAATTTTCTATTACCCACTCACCCATTATGGGCGGCAGGCTATATGAGGCCTCTTCAGCGCCTACCTTTTCGGAGTACATGGCGGCCATCACGGCTACATAGTCCAGGCTTCTGGCTAGGCTAGCTAGGTCTCTTTCGGGAGGCTCTTTTTCTAGCGGGCTAGCGGGCTCTTTGTAGGGCTCTCCCTCGAAATCGGTTAAAACAATCCTTTTATCAGCCACGAGAAACTGGTATAGGTGCAGATCTCCATGTATCCTGATAATAGGCCTCCCCACAAGCACGTTCTCGAACTCCCTTAGCTTGGCTGCCAGGTCATCTAGAGCATCGGAAGCCTCAGTTATAAGCATACCCTCCCCAGAGTATTCCCCCGCATAGCTCCTCAAAATAGAGGATCTCTCCTGTAATCTTTTTATCCACGAATCAAAGCTAGGCCAAGAAGCCCTCTCAGGAAAACACCATTCCTGGCTGCAAGACCTCATAGTGTTGTGTAGAGTGGCCACTATATCGCCGATACTGGCTGATTCGCCAGCCCTAACTATGCTCCCGGTTTTGATGGTATTCAAGGCTGCTTCTAGATACCTTGTAGTGACAGGCTCTCCCTCAACATGCTCCATGACAAGCACAACTGGCACGCCACCAATGCTGGCCCTACAATATAACTTAGGGGCCAGCCCTGGAGCCTTCTCGCCGAGGAATCTTAAAACCCTGTCTTCATAGCTAGGTCCTAGGATCTTCATTATCTTGTACTCTATCCTCTTACCCTCCCCCTCTATTACTAATGTGATGGACCTAAACCCGCTGGTAACAAAATAAATACTGCTGGGCTTAGCTAGAGCCAAGCCGTGGGGACAATCGCTTTCAACACCTTCAATAGCGCCACTTAGCAACTCATTTATAAAAGTGGCGTCAAAAGAGCCTGGAGGGGAGAACCTGGATAAAGGGACTAAAACCCTATCACCGCAAACATCTAGTAGCGCAATGGAAACTTTGGATCCCTCGAAACAGCCATGAAGACTCACATCACTACATCTGCCAAGAAGACCTAAAACGCTAGCTAGGCGCAGTAATGAGTAGCCTGCGCACGACACTGGTTCTACCAGTAACAGGCACCTCCGTACCCGCCGCTACTAAGTGTAGATCCATTGCACATATACAGTCCTCATGGATTGTTCATAGGCGTGCAGGCTAAAGAGTATTATACTTTCATTAAAAACTAGAACCAATACGGTAAATTAGTGCTTCATAATCCTAAACAGCTACTAAACACTCCAATACTTTCTGTTGGCTAGGTATTCTTCTTCCGCCTTCAAGATCTCAGAGTAGAATCTGAGTTCTCCACCCATCAACAACGAATCCATTATTCTTTTAGCTCTCTTGGGCCCGACACCTTGGGCCATGAGTGCTTTTACTACATAGTTGCCTAGCCCCTGAGAGGCATAGTTTAGGTAGAGCTGCCCACGCTCCAAAACCTCTCTTACCCTTTTCTTGTGCTCACTACTAAGCTTGGATCCTTGCTTATAAATCTTGTAGATGTAACTGGTTTCCCTGCCCCACTCAGTATCAGGCAGTGGAGCTACCAACATAGAGCCGCACTTGCGGCATCTCACTGCTGTCTTTATAGTTGAAACACTCGTTGTCCAGGACTCGCCGCACATAACGCATTGTAGTAGGACATTTCTAGCATCTAGCCTTTTCTTGAGGTAGTCAGCTATTTTGTCCATTGCTATGGTTTTTATGTTAACGGCTAGATCCCTCTTGAGATAGGGGTTCGAGAGAACCTCTAGAGCAAGAGCTGAGGGCTCTTTTACCCTGACTAGCGAAACCTTTTCCAGCGAGTCTAGAAAGGAGTTGAGAGCTTCTAGGTCTAGTTTGTCATGAACTATTTCTTTAACGGTTTCCCTATCTACAACACTATCCTTGTAAGCTTCCACGGTTTTCCTAAGGCTCCCCACAGGTATGGGAGCAGAAGGGTCGACAACGCCCATTCTTTTAGCCACGTGAAGGAACCTCATTAGGTAAGCCCGTGTAGATCTTATGGAGTCGTAAACAAGGGCTGCCCTTTCCGCGGGATCCAGCCTTTTGGCTTCTTCAAGGGCTCTTCTAACGCTTTCACCGGCGAGCCTAGGATAGCCAGTAAACACTATAGCGTAGGGTATATGCCTGAACTCGGCTCTTTCGGACGATTCCAGTATTTTGGAAAGGAGCAGGGCTAGAGCATAGTTACCCTTACTTCCTAGGCAGGTGTAAAGTATGGTCAGGTCACGGGACTCTTCAATAACAACTTCCTTGTGCGACAGGGTCTTGCCGCCCCAAGAGCTCTTAGTCTTACGGGCTATTTCAACCACGTGTTCTATAGAGTCTCTCGGGAGCTTCCTCGACGAGAGAAGCCTCCTACCAGCATCCTCGTCAACCATTAATAATTCAAGGATAGAGCAAACCTCCCTAGCCACCTTATAGTCTACAGGGATCAGTTCTCCCTCCCATACAGGCGTGTAACCCTCACTAACGCCTATGGGTGCCACGTAGATCCTTGGAGGATCCTCCTCTACGCTAACTATCTCCCACACGCTTCCCGCCAAGACGAACCGTGCTTTCTTCTCGCCACCGTTCTGCGGTGCTGACAGGAAGACAGTTTCCACGAATCTCTCGCTAACCTCGCCAACCTTCTTTTTCGTGACTACGTCGATAACGGAGTAGGTTATGTCGTCAGGTATCATTGTAACCCTGTAAAAGTAGCTCCTAGCCCTCCTACCCTGCCTTAGACCCTCCCCCTCTACCCTTAGAACTCCCACCGAGCCTAGGTGGTTGGCTACCTCCTCTACCTCCTCCCTGGTAATATCGCTGAAGTGGAGCGTAGATGCTAGTATTTCATGTGCCTCGCTAATAGTTCTGGCAGAGCCCTCGATGACCATGGCTACCAACTGGTGGGCCAGGGCATCTAGGGGCTTTTTCGGGTGCTTTAAATCCTCTAAGTGGCCCCTCTCAGCCCTGAGAGCGAGAACGCCGGATTCCAGGATCTCGAACAAGTTATTAAGAGCCACTATAACGCCGCGGCTAACCTTGCCCAAGCTGTGGCCAGAGCGTCCCACTCTCTGAACAAGCACTATGGCCTGCCTGGGAGAAGCGAATTGGACTATTTTGTCGACGTGCCCTATATCTATTCCCAGCTCCATGCTTGAAGTGGCTATGACACCCCGTATCTTGCCCTCTCTTAGGCTCTTCTCGGCCTTCTCTCTTATCTCCCTCGATAAGCTACCGTGGTGGACCATGTAGAGCCCTTCACCTAGCTTCCTAGAGATAGCTACGCCCAAATGCTCGGCCGTAGCTCTCGTATTGGTGAAGATAATAGTGGATCCCTCGATCTTCTTCAAGACCTCTACAAGCTTGTCTAGAGCGTCTTCGAAGCTATTCCCGCCGGGTACTTCCACCTCGATAGTATACCTCTTTACCGTCGGATCCTCTACTATGGCGACTCTCCTACCATGAGCCAGGAGGCCCGCGGCCTCCCTCATACTAGCCCTCGAGAGAGTCGCTGAAAGGCCTATCCTCTGTATCCTCTTGGAGGAAGCCCTTTGAAGCCTCTCCAAAATAACTGAAACCTCTGCTCCCCTCTCATTGTCTAGCAACTCATGGATCTCGTCAACAACTACCCACTCGACACTCCTCCATATATGCTTCCACTCGGGCAGCGTGAGAATCATGTTAAGGCTCTCCGGCGTCGTAACCATGACGTTTGGCGGTTCCTTTAGGAACCTCTTCCTCTCGCTAGGCGGGGTGTCGCCATGCCTCACCAATATAGTGAATCCTGCCTCCTTGACGATCCTGCCGAGCCTCACCCCTATATCTCTATTTAGGGCTCTAAGGGGCGTTATGTAGACGACTTTCAAGGAATCCTTAGGAACCCCTTTCTCCGCCATCATAGATAGAATAGGGAACATGGAGGCCTCCGTCTTACCACTACCAGTGGGGGCTACTATTAGCGTGTGGGTGCCTGACAGAATGACGGGAAACGACCTGGACTGGACGGGGTAGGGCCTTTTATACCCTAGCCTCCTTATGACAGCGGCGAGGCGTGGGTGTAATGATTCAAAACCACTTATTCCCACATTACGACACCAGGGCCCCCGCAACCCTGCACTATGCTAGCGTGTAGGCTGGTGTAGTCTAGATGAATATCTGTGCACGCAGGGTATTAATTGTTAGAACCCTTCTTTCCGCCGGGGTGGTACTGGCCGCAACAATTATAGCCTTTAGGCTGGAAGCAGCGCCGCTGGCTAGTTTAGCTTCTATAGTAGCGAGTATTGCGAGCATAGGCGCTTGGACGCTTAATGCACTCATCTCAATAGCAGTAATAGCTCTTCTCACAAGAAGTCTTATCACAGCCACAGCCATGGCTGCTTGGCTACTAGAGCTAAGCTTCAATAAACCAGGGGCCACGTTCCTCGTAATCCTTACTGCAGCCTCGTGGCTCGTTGTTGCTCTCCCCCTAGCATTCCTGGCCTCGGTTAGGGGGGGTCTAGGGGATCCCTTACTCGATGAAAGGTCATGGAAAAGGATCCCGTTCTTAACACCGATCCCCCTAGGCCTCTTATTAGCACTGGTAGTAGTTGACTCCCTAGAAGTAGCTGGACCCCCCATGCTCCTGCACCTAGCTTTCACGAGCGCCGGTTCCGTGGTAGTAGCCCTTTACTCGGGCAGCATTGTAGAAGCCCTAGCCCTAGGTGCTGTATCAAGCCTGGGCCCCTTAGGTTTCGTGCTCATTGGCTCTAGGGTATCCTTCTCCTATATAGACCCCGGTGGGTGCAGTGGAATAGTTCTTGGCAGATTGGTCTCTATAGAGGACTCCGGCGCTAGAGTAAAAATGGCTACTGGCGGCGGCAGCTTTTTTGCAGTAAAAAGCGTGGGCCCCCTATGTACTGTCTCCTCAAAGGCTATACTGGCCCTGGGCCGTAGGCCAATAATATGGGTCTATGGAAGGGCTCCTAGGAGCATGATCGACTCCATAACGCCGAAACCGGCCCTAGTAATAAAAGTTGGGGAGAACGCTGATGATACGGATCTAGAGGAAATCCTCTCGGAAACGTCAGCTATAATAGCGTCCGGTGGCACGGCTACCGTGACCATCGATCCTACCCGGGCCCAAGTCGCTATAGGCGTAGCCGAGCTCTTCATAGAAGCTGCAAGCAGCAGCGGTGCTAAGGCGGTAATTATAGAGGCCGGGGGGCTTGAGGAAGAGGTCCTAAAGAGGATAGTGGAGGCAGCTACACGGAAATCACGCCACGTCGTGGTGACACTAAACAGCATACCATGGACAGGCCCATCTTTAATGCCAAGATTCCACGCAGACTCCTCAGGCATAATAGCTATAGAACTTGAAGATCCGGGAGACAAGGCCAAAATCGTCTCAACCCTCTTTTCAAGTAGCGAAGCCCGAACCCTGGCTAGAAGAATATTGGCGACAAGAGAATACGGCGTCGGGTACCCATACTGCGGAGGCAAACCCTTCATTTTTAGGGTAGAATACCAATGAGCAGCCCTACAAGCCAGCTCCCCGTAAACCCTCAACACCCAAGCAAGCCTTTATGACCCCGTTGAAGCGTCTAGGTTTCTGAGTTTGAAGTTTTATAAATACGGTATTATCGTATGAATTGGAAGGGTGCAAGTATGCAGGAAGAAGTGGAGGCAGAAGCTGCCGGGATCGTCGAGGAAGAGACTACCAAGGTCGAGCTAGTAGAGAAGAAAGGAGAAGACGAAGAAGACACAGGCGAGGTTATAGTGCCTCAATACGAGGTTTCCCATCCACTCCTCTTAGAGGCCCTTTTGGCTGCTAGCGATATTCTAGAGGGTGTAACCGAGGGAACCATATCATTGGACGAGGCCGCTAGGCTTTACAAAGAGAGAGTGGCTGCGAGGATTGCAGAGTTGGCTAAGCCCGTGAAAGAGAAGAGGCAGGCCAGGGCTAAGAAGAAGGCGAAAGTTGCCGCTAAGGCCAAGAAGAAGGCGAAAAAGAAAAAGTAGGCTCTGCCTGGCAGTGATGTTTACTTGGCTTTAGCCTCTTCAACGAGCCTTTTTATTTCAACCTCGTATCCCAGCTTCTTTAGGGCCTTGGCTAGCGTTTCCTCGCTTATTCTCCTGTCAAAGACTATAACCACCCTCTTTTCGTCGCCCTCTCTTAGAAGTTTTACCCTATCAACGATCACTGTGCCTCTTATCATGTCATCTAGGCTTTTGGACGGGGCCAGGTAGTCCTTGAACTTCTTCTTCATAGTCTCGTAGAACGTGTCAAAGTTCCTTATAATCCTGAAGGTTTCAGCTGCATCTGTAGACTCGTATCCCAGCTCCTCTATTATAGTGGATAGGAGTTTCTCGGCCTCGCCATGTTCCAGGTTTACGCTCTTGTACTTGCCCATATCAACTTCTACCACGACCCGCCTAGTCAACCCTAATACACCACCATTACTAGGCGTTTTCAGGATTAAATATTAGAGCGGCCCCTAGAATAGGTGCGCGGAGCGCTCCCGTGGGTGAGGGCCTGTGTTCAGGGTGGTATACTCGGCAGCGTCAAAGTTCAAGTATATAACACAGACACTGGCGAAGATCAACGATGAAGGGATGATAGGGTTCACACACGACGGCCTCATAGCATGGATAATGAGCCCCGATAAGACTAGCCTAGCAGTCCTAAGCGCGCCTACACTATCTTTCGACGAGTACAATGTTGAAGAAGAGCAGAGATTCACTGTAAGAACGGACGAGCTAAACAAGATAGTCAAGAGAGCCACGCGGAACGACTACCTGGTTTTCGAGTACGACACGAACGAGAGAGCTTTAAAGACAACACTGGTAGACAGGAAAACAGGCATCACCCGAGCCTTCCTTGTCAAGGTCATAGAAGAGGCGCCTCCAGAACTCAAAGAGCCCAGAATGGAATCCACCTGTAGATTCAGCATGCTAGCCGAGGACTTCAAGCACATAATCCAGGACAGCAAAGTAGTCGGAGACCTAATAACCATAGACAGCAAGGACGACACAGTAACCATCAGGGTAACCGGCGAGGGTAAAGAGTACGAGTGGACTATGAAAGTCAACAACCCCCTACTGGAACTTGAAATAGACGAACACACGGTTTCAACATACAGCAGAACCTCGCTAGAAGCCATGACAAAACCCACAGGAGCGGCAGAGAACGTCTCACTCGAGTACGCCACTAATTACCCGTTGAAGGCAGTATTCTCCTTCCCAAACGCCGAGAAACTAAGCATATACGTAGCCCCAGTAACCGAGTAAACCTACAAGCCAGTCCCGCTATAACACATAGAAAGCACCTATTGAAGACCATGGGAATAAAAGGCATATCTTTCCAGAAGGTTGCAAGCCCTATTATAATCAAATAACCAGTATAGAGAAAGTTTTATAGAATTATAGAACCATAAAACAATAAAACGGGTACCCAACGATGGGCGCCAGACTAAAGGTTTTAATGACTATGACCCTAATACCAGCTTTACTAGCTATCCTAGCCATGGCGCAATACGCAAATCCCGGCCCAGGCTATGTTAAATTCACTATAGAGCTCTACGACTCGAAGGGACTAAAAGTCACCAACCTCTTCGGCACAGCCATCATACCTAACAACTTGAAAATAATAGCCCAGGTCTACGCAGTAGCGCCGCCCAACCACGATAGCCCAGTAGTCGAGATCCATAAAGGGGAACTGA
>WANR01000025.1 GCA_015521705.1 Desulfurococcales archaeon | reverse complement strand
GCAGGACCGGTCCTGCCGGGGGCTACGTTCCGACGCTAAAGGCATACGAGATTCTGGGCTACAAAACGTCTCCGCCCACGCCTGGGTATGGAGTACTCATAGTTGAAGAGAAAGGGAGGGAGGTGAGGCTCACAGTTAGCCAGCTAGAAATACTCGGCCTCTTTTCTGCAGAACAGGCTAAGGCCGATGTCAGAGTAGCTGGGAGCCCAATAGACGTTAATGAGGGCGACAGGGTAAGGATAGAGAGCACGCCTAAGAAGAAGGTGGTCTTGGAGGGAGAGGTTATCATGAAGGATACAAACGCCTCCGAGATAATGATAAAAGTCGACAAGATGGCTATATTACCTGACGAGCCTGTAGGCAAGATAGCTACAAGAAAACTGATAACAATACCATCAACTGTTAGTGTAGCAGAGGCTGCTTCAATACTATACAAGAACGGGATCAGGGGGGCCCCAATTACTGACAGGGAGGGCCACGTGATAGGCTTCATTACTACAACAGACATTGCCATGGTGCTCGCTACTAAGGGTGACATAAACTCGCCTGTCTCGAAGTACATGAGGAAAAGCGTCTTCGTCATCAACGAGGGAGAGAGCATCATAGAGGCTATGAAGCTTATGGACTTCTATGGCGTTGGCAGGCTACTGGTGATAGATAACGCTGGCAAGCCCGTCGGCATAGTGACAAGAACCGATATATTAAGGTTCATGCTTGCTATGAGATAGCAGCGCCCTTTCTTTCTAGAAGCTCTAATACCCTCTCGTGGAGCCTCTGGAGCAACTTGCGCCTATCCTCCATCAGGACAACATCGCTATAGCTCCTAGCCACGAGATGATGGGCAAAGGGGCTCGGGTGCTCTAGTGGGCCTATTATCTCGACTGAGACTTGCCCTTTCTCGATCCATTCAAGGACCCTACTGGCATTCCTTATGTCCATATAGTCTTCTAGGATCTCTCTCAGGGTCTCTTTGACTACAGGGTGGTCTTTACGGGTTTCCAGCAGGATTTCTAGTAGCCTCTGAGCGTTGAGCTGCAGTCTTTCAGGATCCTTCTCCCTCCCCCTATACCTTCTCAGGATCATGAAGCTCCTCTGAGCTACGTGTCTAAACCTCCTTTTCATGAGCTCTGTCCTGCTGACCACCTCCTCCAGCAGCATCCTTATATTATCTTTGTTGACTTCTGCGAAGAGTCCTTTTATGAGGTCTTTGCTAGGCCTGTAGAGCGTTGAGAGGAGAAAGCCGTTATCCGAGATGGTTACCCTCACGGGATACCCGGTTTTCCTTGACAAGACGTTGGCAAAGGCTCTCGAGAGAGCGTCATTAACTCTCCTACCAAAGAGCGTGTGGAACACTATACTCCAAGCACCGTCATCCTCGAAGAACTCGACAAGGACCAGCCTATCTGACGGCACTTTACCTAGATACAGCATCTGTTCCCGCAAGTACCTAACTATCTCGCGGGCTGCGTGTTCTTCAACCCTATACTCGTTGATAAGATACGAGGCCACGTAGTCGGCCCCCTTCTCTGCCAGTAGCCTCGAAATCCTTCTCCTGAACTCGCCGACTCTAAGTGCGCTGTCAAAGCTAAGGGGTAGCATCTCGCTAAACCAGCTGGGCACTGTGGGTCTCAGCCCTTCAGCCTCTTCTACTATCACTCTCAGCCCTTCAGACCTGAGAAACCTGAAAGTCCTCCCTGCTAGGACAAATATGTCGCCCGGCGAAAGTATCTCCACGAACTCTTCCTCCAGGTTACCCACATACTTGCCGGTTTTCGTTATGACTGCTATTTTCGCCTCGTCCGGTATGACGCCTGAGTTGAGCTGATAGATCATTCTGGCTCCTCTCTTCCTGCCGAAAACTCCTTCGTCCCCGTCGTACCATATCTTTGCATAAACCTTTTCCTCTTCCATGCCGTACCTGCCAGAAAGGTATTCTATGACTGTCATGAACTCGCTGAAGGTGAGGTCTCTGTAATTGAAGGATCTCCTGACAAGCCTGTATGCCTCGTCGATTCTCCACTTTTTCTCTACAGCCATCCCGACGAGGTGCTGTGCTAGCACGTCTAGGGGCTTTCGCGGTATTTCGACACGGTCTATGAACCTCTCCATGGCGCACTTGGCTAGTACTGTGCACTCAACTAAGTCGTCCCTGTCAACAACTATTATCCTGCCTTTACTTGTCCTCCTTATGTGGTGGCCAGCCCTCCCGATCCTTTGGAGGAGCCTGCTAACGCTTTTAGGACTGCTGAGTAGGACCACGAGGTCTATGTAGCCTATGTCTATGCCTAGCTCGAGGCTGGTGCTCGACACTACCACGCGTAGTTCCCCCTTTTTCAGTTTCTCTTCTATGTCGAGTCTTAGGTCCCTCGAGAGGCTTGAGTGGTGAGCCTCGACTACTTCAGGGCTCCAGAGGCCCAGCTTTTCTATCCTCTTCTTAACCTTGTACACAACCCTCTCAGTGGCGCTTCTAGTGTTTGTGAACACTAGTGTTGTTCTATGCTTCTTTATCAAGTCGACAAGGAGATCGTAGATTGCCTCGTTAATCCTTTCAGGGTCCTCCCTCATTAGGTCAACCTTCGGGGCTAGAACCCGGATGTCAGTCTTTTTGGCGAACCTGGCATCGACTATATAGACCTCTCTAGGAGCCCCGTTGTCGTCATAGCCTGCAAGGAACCTTGCAACGGTTTCTAGCGGTGATATGGTAGCTGACATCCCGATCCTCTGAAGCCTTCCTCCCATCTCTTCTACAATGTAGTTGAGCCTTTCTAGGCTAAGCGATAGGAAAGCTCCCCTCTTGCTCGACGCCAGCTCGTGTATCTCGTCCACTATTACCCATCTAGCCGTTGCTAGTTTTTCCCTAAACTTGGGTGCTACCAACGCTATAGCCAGGCTCTCCGGCGTTGTTATCAGTATATGGGGCGGGTTTTTGAGCATCTTCTGCTTCTCATGCTGGGGAGTATCGCTTGTCCTCACCATCACTCTTATACTGGGTGCCTCGAGGCCTAGCGACTCTGCGGTGCCAGCTATCTCTTCCAGGGGGGATATTAGGTTCCTCCTCATGTCATTGTTAAGCGCTCTTAGAGGGCTAACATAGATGACGTAGATGTTGTCAGTTAGTGCCCCCTCGTAATAGAGCCTGTAGAGCTCGTCAATGATGCCCAGGAAGGCTGCCAAGGTCTTACCAGTCCCTGTAGGCGAAGAAACCAGCACGTTCTTTCCCTGCCTGATAAGGGGTATAGCCCCTCTCTGCGGCTCTGTGAACCTCCCATACTTGGCCCTAAACCACTGCGCTACAGGCTCTGTTAGCATGGAGTAGACTTGTTCGTCGCTGAATCTAGGCGCTAAAAGCGGCAATCCTCACTGTCCCTCTTAGCCTTAGAGTAGAAAAGGGGAGAGCTTTAAAAGAATTAAGCCCCTCCAACCATGGTGGCTGGTTAGCGTGGTTGCCGTGCAGCGTCTTTTCGAGATACGCGGCTTCAAAGCATTCTCTATGACGGTTAACGGGTTTTGAGGAGCCTTGACAATTTGTCCCTGCTCTCCATGTCTACTAGGAACATTTTGGTGTCATCGACGAGCCTTCTAGCCACGTCCAGTTTATGCCTAAGCCCGGGTAACAGGGCGTCTGGGTAGTCGAGCCTCGCGAGGACTAGGTATATGTTCTCCATTACCTCGGCGTATTTCCAGGCTTTATCGTACTCGTTGCCCCTCACAAGCTCTAGTATGAGTCTTCTAAGCTCTCCGACTAGGTCAGCCATACCCTGGAGATACGGTACTGGGGGTACCCCAAGCTCCCGGTACCCTGGCACTCTCCCGTTTAGGACAAGGTCGTTGAAGAGCCTCGCCTCCACGTACTCGCTTAGGGCATTATTTACCATCCCAGAATAGTACAGCTCGGGATATGGGGATAATTCCCTGAGCAGCTCTTCTACAAGCCTTTCGGCTTGGGCCAAGTAGTTCCTTGCATCACTGACAGAGCCCTTCAAGAGGCTTGAGATACTGCGGCCACTATTCCTTATTATCTCTCTGGTCTTCCTTATGGCGCTCTCGCGCACCGAGTCTCTCTCACTCAGATACTCGTCTGCCTCCTCTACTATTTCTTGGATCCCCTTCCCTATTCTCTCGGGATCCACAAGGATCCACCCGAGCCCTATCTAGGCTCAAGGCTGGTAATAGCTTTGGCTAGAAGGTCGGCACCCTTAACGCTGATCTTCCTAGGAGTCTTTGCTCTCTCCAGAGCATCGACAACATTCTCGGGGCTTGGATCCAGGATCACTGGAGCCCCTAGTCTCCTGCCTAGCAGCAACGCGTCACGAGGCCCAGCTGCCAGCCTGAACTCCGGGTTGTATGCTATAACTACTGGTTTCCCGTACCCGAGAGCCGCTGTTACGGCTGTGACTCCCTGGTGTGTGACGACTATGCGGGCCCCTGCTACGAGCCTGTGAAAGTCTACAGCATACTTTAGCACCTTCCAGCCTTTAATGCTCGAGTACCTCTCGTATAAGCGTTCTCCGGCCTGTAAAACAACCCCTGTAACCCCGGCCTTTAACAGGGCGTCAAAGAGGGGCTTATGGCCGTACGTACCCCCTGTGACAAGTATGTAGCCCCCATCCCAGGCTTCATACAGCGGATCCTCGTAAACAGGGCCAACCAGTAATCCTCTATCATACAGAAGCCGCTGCTCGGGCCACTGCAAAGCCACGAAGGCCGATATGTGAGACAGCGCGCTTATAGCTCGTCCGCGCGTTACAAACCTATCAACGGCTTCAAGAGAGACGACGTAAGAGCCGCGAAGCCACGAGGCTATACAAGGGGGTATGCTGTGGTTGTGGCCCGTGCAAATTGCTATATCGGCTTCCAGGTTCCGATGCGTCAGTAAGCGCGCGAAACTTGTTGAGAGACCGGGAACCATTTTATAGAAAGGATCGAAGGGCCCACGCCCCTCCATAGTTTCAACAATTTTAACACTAGCGCCTAGGAGCCTTCGGATCCTTGCCTTGGAGAGTCTGTCACCCCTTCTTACTACGAAAACGAGGTCTGCAACGCCTCTAAGCCTCATACCGACAGCTATCGCGTAGGCTGTATGGCCTCCACCACTGGCAGTTATCAGAACCTTCATAGAGCACGACCCGTATCTGAACATGGTACTGGTTTCCGGTCTCTCTAATGAGATATGTAGTGCTTGGTTTTAAAGCCATAAATTCCGGCCGGTAATGAGTAATTACCGAGCAATGGCAGGCGGTTCTCTTAGAAGACGGGTGCTATTAATGGCTAGGATAGCTATTGTGCACCCGATCCTGAGAGCCAGTGGGGGGCAGGACTATTTAGCCCTCTCGATGGCCAGCTCTCTAAGCATTAGACACCACACAATAGTGTTAACCTTGGAAAGCGCAGATCCCAGAACAATAGCCGAGAGAATGCGTATAGACCTGAGCGGAGTCGGCTTAGTCAAGATACCTCTCGTTGTGCCGAGTGTCAGGGAGCGGCTGCAAAGGCTCTCCAAGATCATTGGCTCTAGAGCGCTGCTATGGCTAGGCCGTGAGACGCTGAAGGAGTGCGACCTGGTCATAGAGACGCAGAGTAATGCAATGCTACCCGTCGACGTCTGCTATATCCATTACCCTTCAACGCTGCCAACAAGGCCGGACAGGTCGTTGGTGTTTAAGGCTTACAACGCCATTGTGGTAGGGCTATCCAGGTCTTTGGATAAACGGGCTTGTAAAGTACTTACTAACTCCAGGTGGACTGCTAGGATTATTGAGGAGGTTTATGGTGTGAGGCCTAGGGTTCTTTACCCACCTGTTGATACAGAGTTCTTCAGTAGTGGGGGGCTCTTGCGGGGTAGGGATAGGGTTAGAGCCTTTGTAACCGTGACACGGGTCACGCCTGAGAAGAGGGTTGAAGAGCTACTAGGTCTTGCCAGTGTTATGCGTGACTGGGCATTCATAATAGTAGGCTTTTCCGAGCCCCAGAACCCATACCTAGGGAGGCTTCACGAGGAGAAAGCAAGGAAGAGGCTGTCCAATGTCTTCTTCGTGGTCAACGCTCCCCGGGACTATTTGAGGAGGCTTCTAAGAATGGCAAAGTATTACCTGCATCCCCCATTCAGAGAGCATTTCGGCATAAGCGTGGTCGAGGCAATGGCTGCGGGGACGCCGCCTATAGTGTATCGTGGTGGAGGCTCTTGGAGCGACGTGGTAAAACCCCTAGATCACAGGCTGGGTTATAAGAGCGTCTATGAAGTGCCGAGAATAGTCGAGTATGCTGAAAGGCGCTACACGGAGCTCCAGGAAAAGGCTGTGAACGTGTCGCGCAAATTTAGTGTGGAGAGGTTCAGGGAAGAGGCTCTGAACATGATAGAAGGCATTTTGTCGGTGCGTTGAAGGGGCTTGCGTTGCCTTGGAACACTGATCTTAGTGGAGGCGTTCTGACTTAAACCTTTCAGGCCCTTTTAACTCTAACCTGTCAAAGGTCTTGGGGGTGGGCGGATTGGGCAGGCTCAGGTACGGCCCGGCGGGGAAGCCCATAACTTATAAGGGCCCCATGGAGGGGGTTCCACGCTACTTGAAGGAGATAGGCCTGGACGCTTTAGAGTACGAGGCTGTGAGGGGGGTTAGGATCTCTGAGGAGAAGGCTAGGGAGCTAGGCGCCGAGGCTGAGAGTAACGGTGTTTTGCTGAGCATGCATGCTCCCTACTACGTGAATCTCTCCAGCCCTGACAGTAGCGTGTGGGAAAAGAGTATTAGGAGGCTAGTGGAGTCAATGATAGCTGCAGAGTGGATGGGCGCCTACGTTGTTGTAGTCCATACAGGCTACTATAAGGGGAACAAGAGCAAGGAAGAGGCTATTAAGCGCGCCATAGACGGTTATGCCAGGGTTTTAGAAGAGGCACCTGGGTGGGTCAAAAGGCCAAGCTTATCGCCAGAGCTCATGGGCAAGACCAGCCAAGTGGGTGATATAGATGAGGTAATAGCTATCTGCCAACAGGTCGACAGATGCAGGCCTACAGTGGATTGGGCACACCTATATGCACGGTCCGAGGGAACGGCTGTTAGGAGCGTAGACGAAGTTATAAGAGTCATTGAGGCCTTGGAGAAAAACCTTGGAAAAGAGGCTGTATCACCTCTTCACACCCACTTCTCTAAAATAGAATACGGCAAGGGAGGGGAGAGAATGCACCATACTCTTTCAGAGAAAGGCTACGGGCCGGAGTGGGACATTGTTTGCAAGGCCTACCTCGAAACAGGTATTGACGGTGTCATCATAAGCGAAAGCCCTATACTAGAGAAAGACGCACTGCTTATGAAAGAAGAATGCGAGAAATGAGATGGCGGGACGGAACTGTGCCTCCTGCAAAGTAACTATAACCTGCTAACTAATAGGTGGCAAGGCGGAGCGTTAACCTTATTACACGGCTCTACCCTGCCTACTAAGGAACGCGTCCCCAGTGCCGTTAGAAGCCCGGCTTATGAATAATTAAATGATCCACGTAGAACCGTGTCATGGGCGCTGTGCCTATAATTGGGGGTAGATCGAGTCGAGGCCTACTTCTTCGAAGAGCTTGTGAACCATGATTGCTGGCAGTTGCTCCAGTATGGTTCTTTGCTGGTTCTTGGGAAACTCGGTTGACGCCTTTTTTGCCTCTTCGAGCATCTTGGAGAGTATTAAATACGAGTATCTCAGCATGCTTGCATCATCGTTAGCGTTAGACCCGGATATGGCATGGATCCATTTTATGAAAAGCCTTTCAGAGGGATCCAGCCTGTCTTTCCTCTTGGTTATGTACATGTAGTAGTCGGCCATGTAGTCGGCTATCTGGTAGGTCCTGCCAAGCCACAGCCCATAGTTGCTCGCTTTATCCACGTACTCCTCTCTTCTAGCGGCTATAGCACCGAGTATTGTTGAGAGCTTGAAGAGGCTTCCTGTTTTAAGGTCTATGAGATCCATGAGCTTAGACTCTGGCAGTTTATCTGCCAGGAAGGCGTCCATAATTTCTCCTCTTACCGTCGACTCCCATGCACGTATCACATGGTATATGGCCTTAAAGCCGTACCTTTCAACGATCCTTTGCGCAACAGGTATTATGAGGAGGCTTATAAGAGCTGTTCTAGAAATGCCGTGCATTACCCACGAAGATGGCTTACCCCTCCTTACCTTGTCCATGTCTACTATGTCATCCAGGGCCAGGCTAGCCGCGTGCACCAGCTCTATAGCTACAGCCGCGTCTAGGGCTTCGTCCATAGCACCGCCTAGCGCCTCAGCTGTGAGTATTGTTAGGAACCCTCTGAACCTCTTGCCACCCGCTACGACGTACCTAACCAGGTCCCTGTACTCCTCGTCGAATCTCGTCTCTAGAGCCTCCTCTATAGCTGAGTCAATTATGCTAGACACTCTCTTCCAGTACCCAGCTACCCTGAGCGCCCAATTGTTGCCGCTAGTTGAGTGGGCTTCCAAGTGTTGTCCCTCACAAGCTATATAGTGACTCTGACGAACACCATGCTCCCATAATTGCTTAGTAGAAACCTGAGCTGAGACAATGACACCTCCTTGATACCTTCGCTAGAAACAGACCCTGTAATTAGCAGCTCTACCAGCCTTCTTTGCCACACGTCTCCCTCAACAACGCACCTCGAATACCCGCTCTCGTGTTTCTCGTATCTAAGCACTATGGGTAGCTTCATTATTTTCCAGAAATACTTGGGAACGCTTGAAAGCAGCCTGGACACTTCTACAGAGTCGAACTCGTGGTAGTCTCCGGAGTGAAGCTGGATCTTCGTCTTGCCCTGTGCTATCTCCTCTATATAGACGTTTTCCGACGGCCAGAGTAGTGAAAGCCTTTTTATATCATCCCTGAACTTGTCTTCAATCTTTTTTCTTAGCCTTCCGCTAGCCTCCACCTTGCTCCCTCCTGAACCTAGCGTAGATCATTGCGTGGTCTCTGTCGAACGGGTCCAGGTGGACCACGTCTCTTATTTCAAAACCGCCCTTAACGAGCGTGTCTATCTCTCTTTTGTACACCTCGCTTGGTTCCAGGGTCACATCTATGCTTCTAGCCTTTATAGCTAGGAGTAAGTAGCCCTTGTCCCTCAGGAAGAACCTAGCGTTCCTGACAACTACTATGGCCTGCTCTGGCTGGGCAATGTCTGCGTATACTCCGTCAACGGCCTCTACCAGGTGCCTGTACTTCTCGGGAAACCTGGCATCAGCCAGTATGGGGTTTATGTTCCTCCTTTCTGAGACCACTATCAAGAGGTCTCTCATAACCCTGGGGGCGAACTCCACCCCGTAGATCCTGCCCTCCCAGCCGATTATGTCGCTTACATGGCTCGCTGTGGTTCCACTAGCGATCCCTAAATAAAGTATCTTGTCGCCTTTCCTTATAGGCATCTCCTCGAGGCCTTTCAAGAGGGCAGCTGCTAGCTTGCTCCTGTAGGCGTTCCACTCCCTGTACTCATCTTCGCCGAACCTGTAAAGCCTCTCTCCATAAACTCTCTGGCCTGGCACAAGGTTCTTGGTTGCTATCCTTAGGCTGCCATCCTCCAGTTCGACCACGTATACGCCTTTCCACTTTGCATGCTCCTCTACTTTGACCGGCTCCATAGAGGTCACCTCCTGCCCCTCCTACCTCTCCTCCTCCACTTCCCAGGCCTTGCGGGCCTAGCAGGCTTAGCCTCTTCCCTCTTCCTGGCGGGAGGTTTAGCGTAGGTCTTTTTAATCTCTTCTATCCTCTTCCGTAGCTCTTCCCTCAGCTTGTCTCCTATGAATCTTCCTGTGAAAGCGTCGACCTTGGCTGCTATGGCTAGTTTTGCAGCTAGTGCCCTGGCTATCTTGCCTCTCTGCCACCTAGGGCTTCTATGTATATCGGGGTACTGGAAGATGACGCCATGCTTTGGGGGCTTACCTCCCGTTCTTAGGGCTCTGAAGAGAGCCTTCTCGGCTCCCAGGACTTGTATAGTGCTAGCGGGGAGTCTTGCAAGCTTCTCCAAGCCCCCAGCCAGGCTGATTAATCTGGCTCCGAGGAGCGAGCCTACCAGGGCAGTAACGTTAGGCGCGACTTCCCTCATGACCTGGTCTATGTAGTCTGTCAGTCTTCTCCTTAGCTGGTAGAGGTCCGACGTTATCCCAGCTAGGGTTTGGATAGCTTCCACGTCGAACTCTGAGAGGTCTGCCCCAATGCTCTTAGCCGAGGCATCCACTATCCTCTCAGCCTTCTGCCTGCTAAAGCCTAGTTTTTCAAGCCTTTCCAGGGTTATGTTGTCCCTGTGTCCAAGCTCTGAGACTATTTTCACGTAGTCCTCGTGTTCCCTGACAAGATCGTTCAGCTCGGGGAAGTGGACACTGTACCACTCTCTAAGTCTGGCAACGAAAAGGTTGACAGTCTTATCTATGTCGTCAATAGCCCTAATAGCCTGGGCTGCAAGCAGGTCCCTTTTCTGGGCTGCGGCTCTCAGTTTTCTCCTAGCATACTCGACGCCTGCATTGAAAAGCCATTCATAGAACTCCTCGCGACTCCTAGAGAACTCTGTCTTTAAAGCCAGCTCTGCAAGCATAGACCTAGCCCTAAGAGCGTGTGCATTGCCGGGTTCCACCTTGGCATCGATCCCGAGCCTCGATATAGCCCTCGCAATTTCGTCATCTTCTACAACCACCTCAGTGACGCCCTTGTCCCTGAGCCTCTCTAGGAGAGCCTGCATGCTTCTTGAAACCTCGCCTCTTTCCAGCTTCATAGCTTCCTCCACGGCTTCGTCCATATCGCGGGGATTCAACTCGTAATCTATGATCTCCCCGTTATCATTGAAAGCGAATACCCCGATAATAGTGTCGGCTAGATAAGCCTTCAACACGTCTCCCCATCCGAAGCTACAATAGCACTATTAACTTAATATAATTTATATACACCGTCAGCCCTCGGCCCCGAATGATCCATGTACTGACGTACTGGCCCCTAGCTAAGAGCTCCAACCCGTGACTCTTATTGGGTTTGAACTGATCTTATTCAAGAGCTACGAGTTGACATGAAGAACAATGACAAGAGCCCTATAAAATGAAGCAACTCTTTAAGGAATCCCCTCTATTAAACAATGTCTAGAACCCAGATATACGTCAAGCTTGTAGACTGGCATCCCCAAGGCTATTAAGCTAAGGTGGTGAAAGGCTGCAGGTGGGCTTCGCCGATTTAAGGCAGGGGATAACTCTGGAACGCTGTGCGGATTCTATAAGAGATCCAGACTTTATAAGGGGCGTCGTTTACAGTCTTGCAGTGGCTTTTCTACATATAGTGTTCTCTGTGCTGACAATAACGCCGGCCACCTATGCGTTTTCTAGGTTCAGTTTTGGAGGTAAGGATAGCATTCTACTAGCATACCTTGTCCTGAGCCAAGTCGGGAGAGGTTTTGGCGTTGCGAGCCTAATAGCGCTGTACGTGTTGCTTTTACGGATAAATTCTGCAGGAATACCTGTAATAGGAAACCCCGTGGTCTTGGCATTGGTATATACCTCGTGGGCCGTTCCCTTCCAGACATGGCTAATAAAGAACTACTTTGACTCGATCCCAAGAGAGCTTGATGAGGCTGCATTTCTCGATGGGGCTAGTTGGAGAGACCTGGTTTTTAGAGTTATACTACCAGCCTCGAAGCCTGCAATAACCGTTATAGCCCTTTTCTCCTTCATGGGTGCCTGGGGAGAGTTCATAGTGGCTAGCTTTTTGAAAGTCCCGACACTAGCCGTGTACATATACCAGACCGCTACGGGGCAGACCATATTTTGGGGCGACTTTGCCGCGAGAACCCTCCTCTACTCGATCCCAATAATAGTGTTGTTCGTGGTGTCACAAAGGTATATAGGTGAAGCGCTCAGGTACGGAGCCGGGAAAATGTAGACTCCCCCCATATAGTCTTGAGCTAATAAACCTCATATATGGAAATAAGTTAATGGGTGCTTGCTGGTTTGAGGGTAAGAAGCGCCTCTGGGAGCGTGGCCGACGTCTATATAGTAGACGGCGCAAGGACTCCTATAGGCAAGTTTGGTAAGAGCCTCAGGAACCTGAGCGCAGTCGAGCTGGCTGCTATTACTATAAAGGCTTTGGTAGAGAAAACTGGCATCCCCAAGGATAGGATCCAGGCCCTTCTAATGGGCCATGTAATTAGAGCTGGTACTGGCATGAATACAGCTAAGCAATCGGCCCTGAAAGCCGGGCTTGGCGAGGACGTTATAGCATCTAACGTCGACATGGTGTGCGCTAGTGGCATGAGAGCGGTCATAGATGCCTCTATCTACGTGAGTCAGGGATATTATGATCTCGTGGTGGCAGGAGGCGCGGAGTCTATGAGCAATTCTCCCTTTTTCCTAGGATCCCGGGTAAGGTGGGGCGTTAAGCTCGTATACAGGGGCTCACTCGACGTCTTCGACTCCATGGTATATGACGGCCTTAGGGATCCCATCTATGGCCTAGTTATGGGCGATGAAGCCGACTATACTGCTAAACTCCATGGAGTAACAAGGGAGGAGCTAGACTGGGTCGGCTACGAGTCTCATAGAAGAGCTGGGGAGGCATGGGATAAGGGGTTCTTCAAGGAGCACGTCGTGCCTGTAGACCTAGGCGACGGGAGGACTCTAGAGGTCGACGAGGGCATAATATGGGATCCTGATATGGAGTATTTTAAGTCCCTCAAGCCAGCCTTCAGTAGTGACGGGCTACACACTAAGGGTACAAGTAGCCAGCTAAGCGACGGCGCAGCTTTCCTAGTCTTGGCCAGTAGAAGTGCTGTAGAGGAGCTCGGATTAAAGCCTAAGGCTAGGATAGTGGGGTGGTCTTTCTCCAGCCTGGATCCGCGCAGGTTCCCCGAGGCCCCCATATTCGCTATAGAATATCTGCTGAAGAGGCTAGGTTGGAGCGTTAATAGCGTGGACTACTGGGAGAATAACGAGGCTTTCGCGGTAAATAGTGTGTTAATGAATAGAATGCTAGGCGTGTCTTACGACGTGTTGAACGTTAATGGAGGAGCCATAGCCCTAGGCCACCCACTAGGCATGAGCGGTGCTAGAATCTTGCTGGAGCTTGTTTACACCCTGAATAGAAGGGGTGGTAGGAGGGGCATAGCCTCCATATGTCATGGCCTAGGAGGAGCAGCTGCCGTAGCTGTGGAGATGCTATAGCTAGAGGCCGTCCTCAAAGAAGCGGGCGTGGCTAATATTGGCTCCACGAGTTAGGTACAGGTATGCCATAGTAAACGGTGTCAGGATAAGGTATCTAGACTACGGGAGGGGCCCCTCTATTCTCTTCATACATGGTCTAGGGGGCAATATAGAGTCCTGGATAGGCGTCTTGAACAGGATGCCTCAAAGATACAGGCTTGTAGCTCTGGACCTGAGGGGCTTTGGATCCTCCCAGAGACCTTCAAGCATCGCTGGCATCGAGGAGTTTGCTGACGATGTTGAGGGCTTGGCTGATTATCTCGGCCTTGGAAGGCTTATGATAGTAGGTTTTTCCATGGGCGGCATAGTTGGCCTGGAAGCCTACAGGAGACTTGGGGAGATTATTGAAGGATTAGTTCTGGTTTCAACGCTTCACGTCCTCCCAGAGGCCATGGTGCAAATATCTAGCTTGCTGTTAGAGAAGGGTACAAGGGCCTGGGAGGACATAGTTCCACGGCTCTTGTATAGGCTTAGGAAGCCAAGCATAGTGAGCGAGCTGGTCAGAGTGATGTCTAGGAACGACCCTATGTACCTAGCAGGCATTATTGAGGAGTTGAAGGGCGTAAACTACGAGAGTCTTCTAGAGAGGGTTGACCGTGAGGCCCTTACAATCGTCGGTGACCGAGACGAAATAACTCCCCCCCGGGAGGTTTCTAAACTAGCCTCCAAGCTTTCTAAAGGACGCCTAGTTATAATCAGGGATGCAGGCCACCTACTACCCCTAGAAGCGCCCCAAGAGCTTGCCACAGCCATAAGCGAATTCGCTTCCAAAATCTGGAGAAATTAAACTCTATCCCATCTATTATTGAGAATCTTAGGCGCCTCTGTGCGTATTGCTGGCTAATATGATTCCTCCAAAGTAGCTAGACGTAGAAATTATCAGCATAGCACTAAAACACTGGAACCCTTTACTGGCTACATATTTCTTAGACGCTTCCTAGACACGAGGAGGATCCTAAGGTATAGCCAGGCTGGCAAAAATAGTGCCGGCCATATATACTCGGAGTTCGCCGAAAGCATGGAGCCGGGGCCGGGATTCGAACCCGGGAACTAACGGGTTTCCACGATGGGGCTGGCCTTGGATCCACTGCAGCCCGCCGCCTTAGACCGCTCGGCCACCCCGGCCCCCATTGTATTATCGTAGGATGCCTGGGTTTTATTGTGTTTCCTCTTTTTGTATTATGCCTGCCACCTACTCGCGGGGCCATACAGATAAATCTTGACTGCTTGGATAGCGAGTTTCAGTAGGCAGGCATGGATAATAAAAGCTATGGCGAGCTTGTAGCGGCATGTTAGTCTGATTCGAGTAGATTCATAATGAGGTTTGCAATGATTAAAAGAATGTTTGAAATTATATGATGTGACCTTTAGAAGTTTAAGTAGAAGCTTTTATGATTCTTTTAGGTATTTGGATTTTAAGTATTTTATTAAGTATTCAGGGTTTATGGGTTCTCCTAGTTGTTTCTGTATTAGTTCTTTTGGTTTGTATGTGGATCCCCATTTGTGTATGGTCTCTTTAAGGTGCTCTCTCAATTCGTCGAATTTCTTCTCCAGTATTATTTTCTCCAAGTCTCCCAGGGTGTTTTCTGCATGGTTCCTTATTTGGGCTGCTACTACGTTGCCGATTGTGTATGTTGGGAAGTAGCCTATTGAACCTCCGCTCCAGTGTATGTCCTGGAGAACACCTTCTGAGTAGTTCTTCGGTTTAATTCCTAGCAGTTTTTCCATCATATCGTTCCACTGCTCTGGGAGGTCATCTACTGCCAGCTCTCCCGCTATCATCTGTTTCTCTAGTTCGTACCTTAGGTAGATGTGTAAGTTGTAGGTGATTTCGTCAGCCTCTACCCTGATAAGATCTGGTCTCACAATATTGAAGTACCTGTACAGCTCCTGTGCGTCGTAACGTTTTATGAAGTCCAAGTGTTTGTCGAGTATGGGCTTCAGGATCTCGGCGAAGGAGAGGCTCCGGCCCACTATGTTCTCCCAGAACCTGCTCTGACTCTCGTGGACCCCCAGGCTTGCTCCTGATGCTAGGGGCGTCATTTTTAGCCTCTCATCTATTTGCAGGTTGTAAAGGGCGTGGCCAAACTCGTGTATAGTGGCGAAGAGGGTTCTCCTGAAGTCTCTCCCCTCATACCTGGTTGTTATCCTAACGTCTTTCATCCCGATTGTTATGGTGAAGGGGTGCGGGCTTACGTCGAGCCTTCCACGATCCCAGGGGTAGCCTAGGAGCGTTACTACCTCTCTATTCACCCTATCCATAGCCTCTCTGTCGTATTCCATGCTTTCTAGCTCGTGCTTGTCTGGGAAGAGTTCTCCCGAGACTACTTTCTCGAGGATCTTCCTGGTCTCCGGGACCAATTTCCCGAATATAGCGTCGACGTCTCGCACTCTCATGTCTTCCTCGTAGAGGTCTAGTAGCGCGTCATAGGGATGATCATCGTAGCCCAGGTGCTCGGCATACTCCCTCCTGAGCTTCACTATCTTTTCCAGGTAGGGCTTGAACATCTGGAAGTCGTTCTTCTTCCTGGCCTCTCTCCATACATGACTCGCCTCTCCAGCAGTCTTTACAAGCTCGAAAACGAGCCTCTCAGGAATACTCTTCTGGATCCTGATCTGCCTGTGGAGAACCCTGACAACGCCTCGCTCATAATCGTTGAGGCCCTCCCTATGTAGCGCCTTCTCAACAAGCTCCACGAAGGACTTGTCTAGTAGGAGCTTCCTAGCGAGGACGCTCAACTCAGCCCTAGCGGTGCTTCTCTCCTCCACGCCTCCCCTGGGCATGTAGGTCTCATTGTCCCAACTCATGAGGCTTAGCGCATGGCTTATGCTCCATATAGTCCTATACCTCTCCAAGATCTCTTTAACAACCCTGTCCTCAAACACTAGCCTGGCACCTTTGCTACTTCAACTCTAACCTGTCTATCTTTTCAGGCTTAAATGATTTGACCCGCAAAACAATTAGTACATGCATAGGATGGCCTTGTAGAGCATTCCCAGGGGGCCTTGCTATTCTCTCCGGGCTTTGCTCTCTAATAGCTAGATATAACTAGTATAAGCGGATTATCTTGTCGTCTCCTATTCTTGGGTCGCCTCTTCCGTCTCTATTACTAGTTGATACCAGTATTCCGCCGTCTGGGTGTGGCACCACGTCCCTCAGCCTGCCATACCTGTTCTCCAAGAGCGTTGAGTAACCTGTAACGTTCCCATCGTTGTCAAAGTCAACCTTCACTAGCATCCTGGCCCTGAGGCAGGCTATTAGTAGACTGTCTTTGAGAGCTTTCGGCCCTCTCACGGCAAAAGAGGCCCCTGAGGGGGCTATGCTCTCGTCTCCAAAGTCTATAACAGGCTCTATGAGTCCTGGCCTCTTTTCTCCTCTTTTCCCGGCCATGTAGGGCCATCCATAGTTGCCTCCTGGCACTATCTCGTTGAGCTCGTCTCTGCCTACGGGGCCATGCTCGCTACTATACATTCTTCCTGTTTGTGGGTGCCAGTCTATTCCCTGGGGATTCCTGTGGCCGTAGGAGTATATGGGGCTGGGGTAGAAGGGGTTGTCACCTGGGCTTTCCCCATCTGGGGACACTCTTAGGATCTTCCCGGCCAGGCTGCTGAGGTCTTGGGATAGCTCGGGGCGGGCGGCGTCCCCGGTCGTGATATAGAGTAGGGAGTCTGGCCCGAAACGTATCCTGCCCCCGTCGTGTATCCTTGCGCCTGGTATATTGTCAACAATGACTTTGAACCCGTCGATACTAGAATACTCGGGGGATAATTTGCCGTACATCACTCTATTGACTAGTTTCCCTTCCTTCTCCTGGGTCACGTACAGGTAAACTCTCCTGTCGCCTGGAAAGTCTGGATGAAGAGCTATCCCCAGCAACCCAGCCTCGCCTATATTGGCGACTTCCAGCTTGGCTACAACGCTTTTAGTCCCGTTTTCGAGGATTCTAACCACTCTTCCGGGCCTCTCAGTGACAAGTAAACTATTATCGTCGAGAACGCTAATCGACCACGGAACCTCGAGGCCTGTGGCTACAATGTCTTCCTCAAATAGGGGCTCTTCTATGGAGTCATCCCTCCTTCTAGCGATTAGCGGCAATAGCTCGTAAAGGATTACACCAGCAGCTATAGCTGCGAGGGACAGCTTGATGAACGCCCTACGCGTCACTGAGACCAATATACTCCCCCCCTCCCCGGTAAGTTTTACCACACTGAAAGACTTTTTCCCAGTTTAGGGACGCATTACCCTGGCAGCCACGTGGGGGCCAGGCTTAGCCTCGCTGGTTATGAGCCAGGTGAAGGCTAGAGGGGCTTCGTTAAGCCGCCTTACTTAGCTCTTTAGGCGCATCCACGTAACAGCTATGACAATGATGATTATCGCTAGTTCCAGGGGATACACGGTAATCGGTAGATCTATGCCGCTTCTCGACTCTATGGCCGAGAGAGTTAGCCTGGAGAGTGCGAATGCTATAATGTTTATCACAAGGTATATTGACAGGATCGCGAGAACCCTTTTTCTGCTGTCGACCAGAGCTGAGACTCCCAGTAGCGCGGGAGAAGCCATTACAGCAAGGTAGAATAGCTCGAGGCTGGGAATGCCAGCTGCTTCTTCGGGTGTGGCCCCAAACCTTTCAGCGAACTCTAGTAGTGATATGGAGAACCTTCCAGGCCAAACCACGTAGGGCAGCCAGTACAGGGACGAGGCTACTATAGCCATTACAATTACGAGCGCGCTTCTCCTATAATCTAGGGACATGATGTAGGCGACGTAGTAGGAGGTTGCACCGGCCATGAACGCTATAATGAGTGAAACATAGGATGGGATCTCCTGGGTCAGACTGGTATACTTTACTGGGCCTGCGCCTCCCTCAGTAAAGAACTGGGGTGAAAAGAGCAGGGTGACCGGAGTAGCTCCTGGGAGATAGTAGGATCCCTTAAATCCTGGCCTCCACCAGTACGAGGCCCCGGCAAGCTCGTTAAACCCTGCTTCCTCCGATCTCTTGAAAGCCTCCTCTACAAGGGTTCTGCCCTCCTTGAAAGCCTCCAGAAGCGCGAAAACCTCCTTGAGGTACTCCTCGGGGACTACATGGTTAATGTTAGGCATGAGCCTCACGGCCACGTTGTTTCCTCTCTCCCTGAGGATCGAGACCAGCATTTCCAGGCCTTCTATTGGGAAGAATTCGTCGTGTGTTGCGAAGAGGAAATAGTATGTCTTGCCTGGGAGGGAGTATCTCGCTATGACCATGGGATCTGAGAGACTTATATTATAGACTACCTCTTCGTCCTCCAGCGTCTTAGTAGGGTCGCCAACTAGGTTCGCCAATCCCCCCGACTCTATCATGCAGGTGAAGCAGCCAGCAGCTATCATGGGTATGGCCAAAGCCACATCTGGATGGAGAGATGCCACGGCCACTGAAGTCATGCCCCCCATCGATACTCCTGCAACAGCTATTTTACCAGGCGAGGCCCCCAGCTCCTTAAGGGCCTCGACACCTCTGATCGCTGATGCATAGACGTGTCTGAACAGGAAGTCCTCAGCGTTAGTCTTCCTGGCAGCCTCTATCCAGTCCCGCGAACCTGGTATACAGGATTTCCCGTGGCCTGCAGCATCTATGGAGAGGACCAGGTAGCCCATCGAGGCCAGCTCATAAGCTGGTATGACGCCCTCTAGCGGCTCCCTCAGGGGCTCTTCAAAGCTTCTATGGTCGCCTCCTATGCCGTGAACCAAGAGTATACCATAATTAGTGTTTGAGCCATTGACGCTATAGAGCCATGCATAGATCCTACAATCAGTTTCTGGGTAGATCTTATACGAGACTTCTGTGACGTAGAGCGTGGTCACAAAACCCGCGGGCGACGAGTAAGTTATAGGGGTCCTCGACTCGACCCTCATATCGAGATCCGCCCCCCAGTCGATCATCCATATCTCGTCGAAATCGCCAGGCAACACTATGGGCGGCTCTCTATAGCGCTTCTCTGGCGGCGATAATAGTGCTTGTACGGCTGATGTCATGGAAAATATGAGGATTACCAGTAGGATCCAGGCAATCCTCACCACTATACACCAAACTAAATTACTAGTGAAATTATTGAGGGATAAAATTCTTTGGTTAAAAGCAGGCTCCACACTTTCCCCCGGGTTTTTAAACGTTTCCCCGCAAGAGGCGGAGGTTTCCCCCTTATCACAGATCACGCCCTTTACCCCTAGAGCTCGGTGCCGCTTGTTGGCTGTGCGCATTCTCCTAGTGCTCCCTTGCAATCGCTGGGTTAGACTAGGCAACTACGGGCTGGGGG
This sequence comes from Desulfurococcales archaeon, assembly GCA_015521705.1. Lineage (GTDB taxonomy): Archaea > Thermoproteota > Thermoprotei_A > Sulfolobales > Acidilobaceae > S141-84. The sequence continues at coordinate 73,280 of WANR01000025.1, read as the reverse complement.
ACGGGTGGAGGTTGGTGTACAAGTGGTTACGCGACTACGTGGATTCAGGCCTCGTGGACCTAGCTGCTGTCGACTCGTGCAAGCCAGGCCTCGTTTACTGGGGCGAGGAAGACAAGCTTAGGTGGTGCGATACGCTACCCTACTGGGATAGGCTATACTCGAAGGATCCCTTCAGGCTGTCCTTGCTCGTGGAAGCGCTCAAAGGGGACTTGTCCTCGGCTTTGCCCAAATACTCGGCTATAGCCTATTACGTGAATGTTAGGGCGTATAGAGTGGCCCTTGAGGAAGCATCTAAGAGCCTCGGGATCTGGCTGTATGATGCTGGGCCACCCTCTCTCAGCCCTCTATCGTTCAGGAGCAGGCAGAACCTCTCAAGGCTGAGAAATCTTATTGGCGTGTTGCACGGGCTTGCACGGGCCGGCCCTCTTCACTGGGCCCACTAAGCCGTTCCTTTTGAGGGGATTTGCTGTGGTTAGGGTATTCCTTGTGCTTCCAGATCTCTCAGAGAGGAAAACCAGGGCTCTCGACGCTTTATACGAGTTGGGCTACAGCATTAACGTTCTAGTGAGCTACACCATTCTAGTCTCTAAGCCAGGAATGCTGAACTCTCTTAAGGCTCTGAGAGACGGGGGCGTAATAGAGGAGGTTATGCTAGACTCGGGCGCCTATCACGTATACATGCGGGGAGCCAGCGTTAGTGTGCATAAATATGCCAATTTCGCCTCTACGCATGCAAGGCTCTGGGACTACGTGGTGGCCCCCGACGTACCCGGGGATCCCCTGGAGACCATTAAGAGGACAAGGGAATTCTCCAAGATCTATCATGGCGACTACGTTCCTGTGGCGCAGGGCTGTAGCGTGAAAGAGTACTTGGAGACAGCTAGGATCCTCGTAGAACTACCTGGATCCACGGTTATTCTCGGAGTAGGCGGCCTAGACTCTTCTCGTAGAAGGATAGGCTTTATATCGAGCCTTGTAAGAAGTCTAGCGGAAACAGGTCACAGGAAGCTACACCTATTCGGGGTAGGTGCCCGGCACCTAAGAGGCCTTGCCAAGAGAGGCCTTGCCAGGTATATCGCTTCCATAGACACGACGGCATGGCTTGCCGAGATAGTGTACAGGAGGAGAACCATCTACGGTGCTGACGGAGTGGTTGAGGCTAACATAGCCGCAATAACGGGGTACCTGCGGAGAATACAGAGGGCGGTAAACACTACTATCAGCCGTGAAGACTCGGCGCAGGCAGCTGAGGCCAGGATAGGGTGAGACAGTTTGCAGTGCCTGCTGAAGCTATTAAAGCATTGATGGGAGCCCAAAACCATGGTGTCATGGATGCCCCTGTTTGGCCTAGAGGAGCTTTCTTTGAGTTATGGGCTTAACCACTACTCTATTGACGGGCCTCTCAGGAGCATAGCCAGTGCTCTGTCCCTCGATGACTCGGCACTCGAGTCCCTGGGCCGTTACGTGGGCAGGGAGGTTCTCGAGGTGTCCTACCGCGTCGACATTGCCAGCAGCCCGCTGCTCTTTAACTGGAGCATAAGAGGTGAAAGGACGGATTTCTCGTGGCTGGATCCCATGGAGAAGGTCGTCCTGGAGAGGCTACTATTGGAATATGGAGTCGATAAGGAACCCCTGGTTAGGGGTGCATGGGCCGGCCACTACGCATCCATATACCTCATAGCAGACCCTGGCATCAGCTGCATTCTAACCCTTAATATGCAGACGGCCTACGCGCTCTACAAGTACTCTAACACAGTGCTCAGGGATTACTGGAAGAGGCTCGTCGGCGCTAGGCGGCCTCTAGCCTTCGGCGCTACCTGGTTTACCGAAGTGCAGGGAGGTAGCGACCTTGGAGCTAACCAGACCATAGCCGAGAGCCTAGGATCCGGGCTTTGGTCACTCACAGGCTACAAGTACTTTGCCAGCGCTGCTGGGATAGCTGATGTAGCCCTAGTCACTGCAAGGCCCAGGGGCTCAAGGCCTGGTGCCAAGGGGCTTTCCCTCTTCTCTGTCCCTAGGGTTTTCGATGGGAAGCTCAACTATAGGGTCACTAGGCTCAAGTGGAAGTCTGGAACCAGGGCTGTGCCCACTGGTGAGGTCGAGCTGTTAGGATCCAGGGCATACATGCTGGGCGAGCAGGATAAGGGTATATACTACGTCATGGAGGATTTAATGGTATCCCGAATAGCCAATAGTGCCGGGGCAGTAGGTATAGCAAGGAAGGCTTACCTGGAAGCGTTCCTGTACTCTCTTATCAGGCGCGCTTTCGGCAAGAAGCTTATTGACCATGAGCTAGTGAAAAGGGATCTCCTCTTGATGGAGGCCGATATAGAGGCTTCACTAGCCCTTTCCATGAAGGCCGCTACCCTATTTGAGTCTTCATGGCAGGACAGGCCGCCATATACCAGTAAATACCATTACGCCAGGCTCGTGACCCATATAGCTAAAAACATCACCGCAGAGACGTCGTCGCGAGTCACCGCGGCTGCTATGGAGCTACTGGGAGGACTGGGCTTTCTCCAAGAGTTCCCTATAGAAAGGTGGCACCGGGAGGCTATGATAACGCCGATATGGGAGGGCACCAGCAACATCCAGGCCCTAGACATGTTGGAGGCTATGAGGAAGAAGAGGGCCCACCTCGAGCTACTAAGAGATGCCGAAAGAGCGGCTAGCGAAGGATACGATAAGGGCTTCGCCTCCAAACTATTGGGCCACCTAGTTGAGGAAGTGAAGAAACTGGGTTCTATGAGCCCTGAGTTAGTGGAATTCTACTCCAAGGATTCCCTGAGAACTATTGGGAGTATACTCGCTACTATAGAGCTGGAGCGCTTGGCTTCCATAGCTGATGAGAGGTTCCACGATGTTGCCATGGCCTATTATGAGTACTTCGTCAAGGGCAGGCTACCCGACAGGCCGAGGGAGGAAGTCTTGTGGGATATTATAAGTCTGAGGGGCTTGCTAGCGGAATACGGTAACCGTATATAACGAGAGTGGGGGGTTCTAGGGTGGCCAGGCCTATAGAAGTGGAGGACGTTGTTAGGATAGCGAGGCTCTCGGATCTTAGAGTCTCTTCGCGTGGCAGTGCTGCATTTATATTGACGCGGTCTGATGTCGAGCGCAACGAGTCCAGGACAACCTTGACTATTATAGAGAAGGGTGCCGAGATATACCTTGACGGGAAGGATTATTCAATGCCCAGATGGAGCCCCAGCGGCCGCCTCTTAACGTTTCAGGGGAGAAGAGACGCGCGGAGAGGCGATAAGGGGGCAGGGCTCTATATTTGGGGCGGAGCGGGCGAGCCCAGGCTAGTGGCTTGGTTCAAGCATGGGATTAGTGGGGTTGAGTGGGTTAATGACGATGAAATCGCCGTTATTTCACCTGTGCCTAGAAGGGAGTTGTATGACGAAGACGGGGATTATGTGATCGCGGATGAGCTTCCTCTATGGTTTGACGGTTCTGGCTTTGTATCAGCTCTGAGGAACCAGTTGCACTTGGTGGACGCGCATTCAGGGGCAACAAGGCTAGAATTCATAGAACCCAATGGTGTCAGGGGCGTTGCGGCGTGCGGGGATGCAATATACTACTACGTCCCCACCGGCTGGTCGGAACCCCATATACATGCCCTCAAGGCTTATAGAGGCGGTGTTGTAGAAGAGTTGGCCAGGGGCTACTCTATAAGCGACATCAAGTGCGTCGATGGTGATCTCTACGTTATTGCCCATAAACTCGAACGAGGACTTTCGAGCCACTACAGGCTCTATGTACTGGAAGACGGGAGCCTTAGATGCGTTACATGCGGCCTATTAGACAGGGAGATCAGCCGGGTGGGAGGAAGCTATGAGGGAGGAGTTGTCATAAGTTACCTGGACTCCGGCAGGACGCCTATAGCCCGTGTCATTGATGGATCGCTGGAGGTGGTTTTAGAGGATGACATGTATGTGTACGACGTCGACTCTAATGGCAGGGATCTATTCATGATAGCATCGACGCCTAACACGCCTATTGAGGTCTACAAGTATGAAGACGGCGGGGTAAAGAAGGTAACCAGGGTTAACGAGTGGTTCAAGCGCAAGTACAACCTGGTAACTCCCAGAAGGGTCGAGGTAAGGGTCGGCGGCGATACTGTGGAGGGATGGGTTCTACTACCCCCCATCGAGGGTAAGAAGCCCTTAATCCTCTATATTCACGGGGGGCCTAAGGCGATGTATGGCTATGCCTTCTACCCGGAAATGCAGCTCATGGCCTCCAGGGGCTTCGTAGTGGCATATTCCAACCCGCGGGGTAGTAGCGGCTACTCGGAGGAGTTCGCCGATATAAGGGGTAGATATGGCAGGGACGACTACGAGCAGCTCATGGCCTTTCTCAACCGTGTCCTAGAAGAGTACGGAGATGAAGTTGACAGGGACAGGATGGCTGTTACCGGAATAAGCTATGGCGGCTATATGACGAACGTTATTATAACTAGGACCAAAATGTTCAAAGCAGCCATAAGCGAAAACGGCATAGCAGACTGGATCTCGGACTTCTGGGCATCCGACATAGGCTACTGGTTCGACCCGGACCAGATAGGTGGGAACCCTCTAGATAACCTGGACAACTACGTTGATAAGAGCCCCGTCTTTAAGGCTTCAAACGTCGATACTCCCGTAATGCTCATACACAGCATGGAGGACTATAGGTGCTTCATAGACCAGGCCCTAGCTATGCATGTGGCACTGAAAATGCATGGAAAAGAGTCACGGCTCGTGGTCTTCACTAAAGGCAGCCACGGGCACTCCATAAGGGCAGAGCCTAGGCATAGAGTTAAAAGATTGAAGCTAATACTCTCCTGGCTCGACGAAAAGATAGGATTGCCGAAACACAGGAAGCCTGAAGAGCAGCGGCAAAGCGATCCAAGCAGAGAGGAGACACTATAAGGACTCCTGGCTACTAAGCCTTCCAGACCTGAAGGCCCGAAACAGATAAAACATGGTTCCTCTCAATCAATCATACTACGGCTAAGCTGTGAACCGCGGAATCCGGGGCAGGGGACACCGAAATAAGCCCCTGCCTGTATCTAGCGGGAAGCGATGAAGCCCCTGTTACGATGGTTTTCCCTTTAAAAGCATCCCTGGGAGTCCTTTACCCGCGCTGTCTTGGGGAAAAGGGACTAAATACGTGTGCTAGTAGTCCAAATAAAGTGCTTGCCAAATAATTGCCAGAGAATACCTCCTGTAGCCTATTTTAGGGCTGTCTCGAGGAGCCTTATGTTCTTTGTGTGGTGGGCCCGGGGGGATTTGAACCCCCGACCTACGGGTCTGGAGCTTCGGCCCGCCCAGTAGTCCGCCGCTCTGCCTGGCTGAGCTACGGGCCCGTGACCTTCCCCCAACTAATTGATCCATGCACGATTATAGTTAAATAGGTTGCCGCTTTTACAGTCTGCCCCTAATCTGGGCCCTGTCATGAGTAGGCTATGAGCGCTAGGGCCCCTATGACTGATTGCATGCAGATCAGTGTAAGTGTCACTCCTCTCTCCGTAGCCTTCCCCCGTAGCAGTAGCTGGATCTTCAACGCTATATGGGTCACGCTGTACGATTTATCGTATGGAGGTCTTAGGCCGTCTGGAGTCACCCTGGCAAAGTTCTCCTTGTATACACCGTTGGCCAGCCCTCTAAGGAAAAGCGCCAGCTCCAGGAAATAAAGGGAGAAAAGTGCTAGGCCGAACTTCTGGAAGTCGTCGAGGATCACAAGGCTGGCATAATAAGCTCCGAACCCGTAAGTAAAAGCGTTCCCTGGGAACACTCTTGCAGGGTACCAGTTGTATGCCAGAAAGGCTAACAGGGAGAGGAGCATTATTACTGACGCCTGGAAGGCGAGATCCAGTCCCTTAAGCAGGGAATAGGCCATCGTGAACGCCATGATCGCCGAGGCCATGCCTGCCTCGAGCCCGTTATAGCCTCCTATCATGTTGAATGCGTTTGAGGCCCCCAGGATTCCTATGGGTATCAAGATTAGGGGGTAGAGTATTCCAAAGTCTACGACTCCTACCAGGGGAAGCGACACTACAGAGACGCCAGCCTTTACCGCTACTAAAGGAACAGCTATGGGGGCCATGAAGACTACTCTCTGCCATATCTTCAGCCCCTTCTTCCACCCAAGTATGTCGTCCATGAAGCCCAAGAATGCCGACATGAGTAGTACAAGGGAGAGTGACATAAGGTCGATGAACCTGTACTGCAAGCCTTCTACGTATATGTAGAGGGATTCAAGGGTTAAGAGCCCGAAGAGAGCCCCTATGAGGGGCCACACACCGCCAGCCTCGGCTACTAGCCTGTCATCCCCCTTATTCATATCCCTACCGACGAGGCCTATCAGTCTGGCTACATTTATCCACTTGCCTGTAGCCACGTAGCTTGTCATAAAGGCTACCAGAGCAGCCGGCGCCAGATAGACGGGTTCGAGCAAAGACTGCTCCTCCACAATTAAACCTTACAAGCTATATTCCACGACCTTCCTTTCCTCATTAACCGCTTCAAGGGCCCTTGCTACCTCCCTGACCTTCCTATTCTGGACGGCCATTGCAAGATCCTCCAACTCTTTCTCATTCTCTACTATGACACCCTTAAACGCGTCTTTCATCCTCACATGGATAGCTAATTTTTCCGGCTCCAAGCCCCTCTTCAGCTCTCTCTTAGGCAGCTTTACCAGTTCTACGATGATCGAGCCTATACTTATAATGGGCTTCCTCTCCCAGTCCTTCATGGAGGCTAGGAGCTCTCTGAGCCTCTCCTCCAGAGGCCTCTCCTCCCCGCTCAACTCCTACACCTTCCAAAGCCAGTATTTTCATACATAGACGCGTTCGAGTCTAAATCATTAACGCTGCCAACCACTGGTTCTACGAGGCTTTTTGCCCTGTAGCCTTTCGGAGCGCCTCTATCAGTCTTTCGTCTGGCTCCTCTCTTGCTGTCTCTGCTACAGGCTGCAGGGCCCTTGGCACTTTTATCGAAAGCACGGCCTCGGGGCATCTGGCTTTTCCATACAAGGCGAGCGTTGATATGCAGAAGAGGCAGAGCTCTAGGCGTCTCCCCCCTACTCTGCACTCGAAGACAGCGGTTTTCCTCCCGCAGACCGCGCACCTAGACCAAGCCAGGGTGTTTCTCAAAGAGCGTCTCCTCCATACACTATTTCTAGGAGAGGCGGGTTCTGGCTATAAAAGATGCGAGAGCGTAATCTGCTAGACCAGGTCGTAGGGCTCCAGGATCTTGCTTGGCTTGAACCTCAGATCCCGGCTGCAGTCCAGGTGCCCGGGGACACTCCTTATCTTACCCTCTATATAGTCGGCTAGGAGAGCAGCCGAGCCCGGGGCCAGGGAGAGCCCAGACCCGTTAAATCCTGTAGCGACTATCACATCTCCTACGCGGCCCAACAGCGGGTACCCGTCTCTACCCACTATGCAGGGCCCGCTCCACACCCTACCTATATAACATGACTCAGCCCCCCTGACCCTCCTCGCGTACTTTTCTAGTACAGTATAGGCGTCTTCCAGGTCATAGACGTACCCCTTGAACGGGGAGTCCAGGATCTCGTTAGAGCCGTCCCCGATTATCGAGGACGAGGCTTCTACAGGAACCGAGTAGAACCCGTTGACTAGATCCTCAAGTATGACACTAATGCCCTGACAGTTTACTGTAAGGGCTTGGCACCTATAAATGAGAGACTTTTCCCGAAGCTCTCCTATAAGGAGCCCTGTGTAAGCGCCTGCAGCCACTATCACCTCGGATCCTCTGGCGAGACCGCTTATGTCGTTAAGGCTCTTAACTTTGGCTCTACTAAGGGCTACCCCGAGAGACCTCATTCTCTTGTAGAGGCATTCAATGAGCTTGCCGACGTCAAACAGGAATTCATCTGTATAAAGTAGCTCCTCGCCATCCTCCAATACTAGCCTTTCCCTCAGCTCGTCCTCGAGGTCGCTAAAACTAATAATGCGTGTCGGGAACCCCCACTCCGAGTGAATAGAAAGTATCCTAGACGCCCTCCTCTTGTCTGCTATTACTAGGGAGCCCCTAGAAATGACTGTTTTGAGGCACTTATTTCTTTCATAGAAACTCATGGATTCCTTGACCAGCTGCATTAGGTTCTCAGGCATTATAGTGACGAATACGCCTGCCGCAAGGCTGATAGAACCCTCGTTGGCTGCTACCAGCTCCACGCTATAGCCCCTTTCTGCGAGCTCTATTGCCACAGCGGATCCAGCTATCCCTCCCCCAAGTATTACGAAATCCGGTGAAGCCACCAAAATCAGCCTCCAAGCCCAAACCACTAAAGAATATCTATTCTCAGTGCTAACAAAGTCTTTTAGGTAATCCTATTATGCTATTAGGGGGAGGTGGACGGGGAAATGGTTGACGTCAGGACATTGTTCCTGATGGGAACCGGGGGTTTACTGGTAATTGCAGCTGGTATAGGCCTCTACGTCTATTCTCGATCCAGGTTTACTGCCCTCTTCTCGCTCTCTATAGGGCTATTCTTCGTGGGTCTACAGAGCATTCTAGACGGGTACATAAACGATATACTACTGTCATCCTATGGGGGCTCGTGGGATAATGTGCCCCGAGAAGACCTAGCCAGGCTATTAGCCCTAGATACTGTCAGGGCGTCCCTTATAGTTGCATGGGCAGGAGCCGAGGCTTCGGTCATTATAGAACTGATGGGTATCAGGGATCCGAGAATACGGTTTGGGATCCCCGTAGGTGTATGGGCTCTTGGCACGTTCCAGTCCTTTATCATGAACATGGTAAGCGATGTGGAACCTATAAGCCAGAGAATAGAGCTCTCCAGCATAGTCAGGGTCTATGGGTTCCTAGTTGTAATACCTCTATTAGCTGGCTTCTACATCATAGACAGAATGTGGAGGGAGACAGGCTCCAGGGGACTACTGTATATTGGGCTAGCGTTCCTACTCCACGGGGTTTCGGTCTCGCTGTACTCCTTCCTTAAGGGGGCTAGCCCAGCAGCCCTGGGCCTATGGTACATTGTGGGAGGGATCCTGCCCTCCCTGGCGGCTCTCTATGGAATGATACTGCTAGCCCGAGAGGCTGCTGAGGCTGTCACAGGGTAGTATAAAAATCAAAATATAATTTTATTATTCATAATAGTATGAGGTACCGGCGTGTCTATAACAGTGGAAACCGTGTACTATAGCCTGGTACGAGGGTTAGGGCTTGAACTAGGAGTGTCTTAGTAGACATTATAATATTAAACTAATTGGAACAAATTATATTCTCGGAGGATGCGCCCCGTGAGGGATAAGTAGTGGCGTGCCCCTTCGCTAAGAGAACGGGCCCATTGGTATTCTGCACAGCTGCCGAAAGAAAAGTAAACCCGCTTGTATTCCCTTGCTTTTCAGAGAGATACAAGGCGTGCAGGTTCTATCCTGGAGAGGAGGAAAAACCAGTAACAGAGCCAGTAATAGAAAGAGAAGAAACAGAAGCAGAAGAAGTAGAAGAGGAAGAAAGGAGAGAAGAGGCCCTAACTGAGGAACCAGCCGCAAGGGAGCCAGCTACAATAATAGAGGAAAAAGGGGAGGAGGAGAGAACTGTTAGAAGAGGACTAGGGATAAGGATAGATGGTAAGCCCGCAGAGAACTGTCTTGAGTGCCTGTATTATGGGGCACAAGCGAAGGCTTGTCTCAAACTAGGCGTTGACGTCAAAGACCCGTATAAGCCGCCATGCTTCGAGGTTGAAAACCGTTAGAGATGTGCTATGCTTTCTTTTCGCTAAATTCTGTGTAGAGGAAGCAGGAGACTTCCCTGTCATTCGTTAGTTGTACCAGTGGCGGCTCTCTCTCGGAGCACACCTCCATGTATAGCGGGCACCGTGTGTGGAACCTGCATCCTGGCGGCGGGTTTATGGGGCTTGGGATGTCAAGGCTCCTAAGCCTAATTCTTTCTTTTGTCCTGGAGTACTTGGGGTCTGGCTCTGGAACAGCTGCTATGAGCGTTTTAGTATAGGGATGCAGGGGTTCTTGGATCACTGACTCTGCAGGGCCCTTCTCGACTATCTTGCCTAGGTACATTACTGCTATGTCGCCGCCTCCCTTTGCCGAGAAGTATCTCGCAGCGCCGAAGTCGTGGGTTATGAATATGACTGTGAGCCCCATCTTCTTTCTAAGGTCTAATAGCAGGTCTAAGATGCCTAGCCTGAGAGAGACGTCTATCATGGTTATAGGCTCGTCAGCTACTATGATTTTAGGCTCGACGCTTATGGCCCTGGCAACTATCAGCCTCTGCCTCTGGCCCCCGCTGAGCTGGTGTGGGTACTTGTTTATGAAGTAGTCGGGGGGTGTCAGACCGACTATCTCAAGCAGGTCTAGAGCTCTCCTCCTCGCCTCCTCCTCGCCTGATACAATCCCCCACCTGAGCAGGGGCGTTGATAGTATCTTGTACACAGTCTTAACTGGGTTGAGGCTTGCATAGGGATCCTGGTGGATCATCTGCACGTTGCGCCTGTAATTCATGTACTCTTTCTTGTCCATCGAGTATATGTCTTTGCCGTAGAACAGTATTTTCCCGCTGGAGGGTTTAACGAGGCCGGCAACTGCCTTTCCTAGCGTGGTCTTCCCGCAGCCGCTCTCGCCAACTATGGTTAGTATGTCTCCCTCCTTCATGGAAAACGTGACGCCGTCTACGGCCCTCACAAGACTCTTTGTCGAAGAGAAGATCCCCTTCTTGACAGAGAAATACACCTTTAGGTCCAGGACTTCAAGTATGGGCTCGGCCATGGCTAGCCAGCCCTCTTGTCGGTATATAAGTGGCAGGAAACTATTCTGCCGTCGCCGAGCTTCACTAGACTAGGATCAAACCTATCGCATGGCTCGAACTTCCATGGACAGCGGGGGTGGAACCTGCATCCCTCTGGGGGGTTAAACATGTCTGGCGGGCTCCCTGGTATGGGCCTCATATCTTCTATGTCGCCCTTCAGGCCTGGCACGCTCTTTATCAAAAGTCTTGTATACGGGTGTAGGGGCTCATAGAACACGTCAAAGACGTTGCCGACCTCGACAACTTGCCCGGCATACATTACCGCCACGCGATCAGCTATATCCGCTATCACTGCTATGTCATGGGTTATAAACACCATTGTTATCCCTAGCCTCTCCTTTAGCTCCTTCAAGAGGTCTAGGATGAACCTCTGTGTTAAAACATCTAGCGCTGTTGTCGGCTCGTCCAGGATGACTATCTGGGGGTCGAGTAGGAGGCTTAAGGCTATCAGTACTCTCTGCTTCATGCCCCCGCTAAGCTCGTGGGGGTAGCTAGAAAGCACGCGCTTCGGATCGAGTCTTACCTGTTCCAACAACTCGCTAGCCTTCTCTATAACACCCCTTTTGTCGGCCACGCCGTGGGCCTTGGCCGTTTCTATGAAATGGTCTCTGATCCTTAGGGTAGGGTTTAGAGCGTTAAGCGCTGCCTGAGGAACCATCGAGATCTCTTTCCACCGTATCTTTTTTAATTCACCCTCGCTCATCTTGGCTAGGTCTCTGCCCCTATAGGTTATGGAGCCTCTGACGATCCTAGCCTGGGGTGGCAGGATCCTAAGCACTGCCTGGGCTAGAGTAGACTTTCCAGACCCGCTTTCGCCTACGATGCCCAGTATCTCTCCCTGGTTTATAGTTAGCGATGCAGAGTCGACAGCCCTCAAGGGCCCCCTGAGCGTGAAATACTCTACTACTAAATCATCTATCGCAATTAGCGTTTCTGGCAATAGAATAGCACCTGTTAGCTCACCGCCTCTTATCTTCTCCACGTGCAGATTAATTAAGTTACCCTATAAGGCTCAGTCTTTGCTAGCGCAACTAGCCAGGCAGGAACCCGATTTTCTGGCAACCCGGGCCCCGGGTGGGCGCTGGAATGCCTACCATGGCTTACAACTTAAGAGCGGTTATTTGCCTCCGAAGGGCCACTCCGCGGTTAGTCCTAAAGAACTGCGTTTAATCGGGAGGCTGAATGTTCTCCCACATGAGCCCTCTTTCTAGCAGGTCTCGTAGCTCGGATGGTATCCAGGGCTTGTTTCCTCTGAGGGGGTATGCGTAGGGGAGAATTATTTCTGGCGTCGAGGGGAAAGAGTTGGCCTTGATTGTGACAGGGTATAGCACCTTTATATCCTCTAGCTCTTTACCCTCTAGGATCTCGAGAATGACCTTCACGGCCCCGTCTATACTGAACTGCTTATCGCCTAGGTTCCTATAGGCGGCATCTGGGTATGTGAGTCTCAGCCACTGCCCGCGTCCTCGTGGGGGATGATCGCCTAGTATGCCGCCTACGACTATGCAGCAGCTGTTCGCGGCTTCATGGGGTCTTAAGGGCTTTGCTGCTCTGAGATCGGTTACTATGGTGCATGAAGTCGGGCACAGTATGGATCCTTGCTCTTTTAGATGGGGTACTCCGTGGTGTTCAAGAGTTGAGGCTAGGAGAGGGTTGGACACGCCAGCTACTACCACGCGTAGACCTTTACTCGTAGCTACTCTATGGGACTCAACGTACTCTGCTATAAGCCACCTCGAGGGGCTACCCTCGTAGTTCTCTATAACTATAAGTGGGAACCCAGCTCTGGGGGCTTTTTCCACGCCTTCCTCCCCGCTATGACGGTTTGCCAGCATAAGGCTTTTATACCAGTTACTTGTGAGATCGAAGCACAGAAAAAGCATGGAGGAAGAGCGGAGGAAGGAGAGGTAGAGGAGCGATGGTCTGCGAGGGAGCGCCTGAGATAAGGATAGGTAAGAAGCCCATAATGAACTATGTTGTAGCCATACTAACCACTCTCATAGAGCAGGGAGTCAATAGGGTAGTCATTAAGGCCAGGGGTAGGAACATTAACAGGGCCATAGACACTGTAGAGATTGTGAGACACAGATTTGCCAAGAACGTAAAAATTGCCGACGTTCAGATCGGAAGCCATGAGATAAACGTAACAGACCCCAACACAGGCCAGTCGAGGTCAAGAAGGGTAAGCAGCATAGATATATGCATAGAAAAGGAGCAAGAGTAGCGAACAAGGATCAACCAAGAGACTGGAGCCAGCGAAAACCAAACGTGTTTTATTGGAAATAGCCTAAAACGCAGGGGATCCTCAAAGGATTCCTACAAGCGTATAAACGCCTTCTTCTCACATCACATTTCCCTCCTGAGGGGGTTCCTACAGGTTTTCTGCCTCTTTGTTAAGGATCCATTATCCCAAAGCGGTGGATAAAAGACATAATAGCACTTACCCTGGATTATGAAAGAAATGACTAAGTAGTCTCATTCGCTATCTCTAGATCCCGCGTAAGGGGGCTGGCTACGGTGTCCAGGCAACAATACTTGGTGGACGCACTCTATAGCTTGTTCAAAGAGCTTAACCCAGAGGACCTTGCAAGAAGGATTGATGCCACACTACTAAGCCCTATAATGTCGGAGAAGGCCCTGGAAGACCTTATTAAGAAGACATCGGATTTTGGCTTTAAATGCGCAATGATCCCTCCCTCATATCTTAGGTACGCACAACCATTGGCTAGAAAGCATGGAGCAGAACTATGCACCGTTGTGGGTTTCCCGGCAGGCTTTTCTGGTCTAAAGGCTAAGATGGAGGAGCTCGATAATGCTGCTAGCGTCGAGGAGCTCTCCGAAGTAGATATTGTTCCAGACTTTTCGCGCCTTCTGGAGAACATGGTCGGGGAAGAAATAGTAGCTCTGGCTGATAAGGCTAGGAGTTACGGGTTAAAGATAAAGGTAATAGTAGAGGCCCCCCTACACAGAGACGAAGTACTAGAGGGGCTCGTGAAGGCCTGTTACGAGGCTAGGGTTGACTTCGTCAAGACGAGCACAGGTGTCTACTCCAAAGGAGGGGATTACGCTACAGTCATGAGAGTCAAGAGAATGTCCTCGAAGTATGGTTTGAAGGTTAAGGCTGCAGGAGGGATTAGGGATGCCCTAACAGCTATCATGGCCATAGCTGTGGGAGCTGATAGGCTAGGGACAAGTAGCTTTGTAGAGGTTGTGGAGGACTATAGAAGGCTGAGAGGGCTGGTTGTGAGTTGAGAATAGCTGTTCTCACAAGCAAGGCAGCTAGGAAAGCTGTGGAGGAAGTGGTTTCTCCCCTTAAGGGGGAGGGTGTTGATATAGATGTTATAGACCTACCTCTACCCTCCATCTCTATGCACACGACTGAGACTCTTTCCCTGATCCTGAGGGTTAGCGAGGAGGCTCTCTCAAGAGCTAAGAAGGCAGACGTAGTCCTGATCCCAGGCGTTGTAAGAGGCGATGCCAAGAGGATCTCGGAAGTAGTGGGGCGCCCTGTCTATAAGGCTGGGAGAGACCTTGGCACGCTGCCCATCGTAGTCTCTCACCTCGCCCGCGGCGGAACGCTGGACTCCGTGATGCCTGCGGAGAAAGTTATAGGGGATCTAGAACCCTCTATAAGCTACGAGCCAGCATTCGCCATTGGTAGGATCGAGGTGCCACGCCGTGGCCCGCCGGTGATCCTGGTATCCGAGATCCCTCCCTCCACTAGAAGAGAGGATGTGGGCAGGGTTGTTAGGCGAATGATCGATGACGGTGCCCAGATAATACTTGTCGGTGTGTCGCAGGACATGGATCCCGGTGAGATGGAGCGGAGACTGTCGATCGCCAGGAGCGCGGGCGCGGAAGCAGTGTTCTCTGAGGCGCCGACAATTGCTCACATTAGGAAGGCGCTCGACTGGGGAGTTGACGGGTTATCCGTGTCGCCTTCTATACTGGAGGTAGCGTCGGGGCTCATAGACTCAAAGACAGCTATAGTTGTTGGTGACAGGGATTTAGGAAGGCTTAAGGCGTCTCTTAGCTTTGCGGTTTCTGTTGGCATTAGAAGACTCATAGTCGACCCTGTCGTCGGGATCCCGATTATAGACTTGGCCGACTCGGTAGCAAGATACGCTGAGGCTAGCAGGCTCGGACCTCCCATGCTATTCTCTGCAGCCAACGCGCTCGAGGAGATAGACGCCGATACACACGGCATGCATGCAGTAATGGCTATACTATCAGTCGAGCTGAGGGCTTCCATGTACCTTGTCGTCGAAGAGTCCTATAAGTCCTATAGGTCAACGGCCGAGGCCCGGGAGGCTCTAAGGCTGGCTACTATGGCCTATGCAAGGAAGGCCCCACCCAGGGGCTTATATAGCAGGTTATTCGTCGTGAAGCAGCCGAGCAAGCCTCCAAGGCCGCACGAAACTTCAAGGGGGGAAATGGTGTGGTACCTGCCGCCAAGGCTCGACAAGCGCGGATACGTGGAGATAAGCGTTGACCATGAGAGAGGCGTCATAACCGCTTCTTACAAGCTATATAGAGGGAGGAAGGAGGTAGTAACGGTCGAGGGGGTTCACGGCCCCAGCATTGCGCGTGCACTTATTAGAAAAGCTGGCCTGGACCCCGAGCACTCGGCTTACCTAGGCTACGAGCTGTGTAAGGCTGAGATAGCGCTGAGGCTGGGCAAGTCTTATGTCCAGGATGAACCAGTCATAGTTCCAATATGGGAGGCGGGGGAGGGTTGAGAAGGGTAGTTGCCAGCGCTCCTGGCAAGGTGATACTCTTCGGTGAGCACTTCGTGGTTAAGGGCTGCCTCGGCATAGCCTCAGCGATCAATGTTAGGGTTCAGGCTGAGGCCCGCCTTACCCGCGGGGAGAAGCTTAGGTTGTACAGTAGAAACCTAGGGTTCAGGGTCGTGCTTAGGAAAGATATGGAGCTGGAAGAGTTGCCTGAGGATGCGAGGCCCTTTGCCTCTATATTGAGGTATTTGGTGAGCCAGGGGTATAACTTCTTAGGCGCAGAAATAGAGATTAGAAGCCATCTACCGCCAGGGGCAGGACTAGGCTCTAGCGCCGCGTCAGCCGCAGCGTTCGCCCTAGCATATACCCATCTACACGGCGACGCTCTGGACAAGCACAGGCTCTTCATTGCATCCCTGGAGGCAGAGAAGATAGCCCACGGAAAACCTAGCGGCATAGACCCAACAATATCCGTCTATGGCGGGTGGATAGCTTATAGGAGGGATAAAGGGGCTAGCAGGGTGAATGCAAGGCTAGACGCTGGATACCGTTTCATAGTAGCTGATACAGGTGTGAGGAGGAAAACGGGGCCTATAGTCGAGAGCGTTTTAGCACTTGCCGAGAAACGGTGGGACGTCCTAAAACACGTGTACAGGGCTGCAGAGGAGGTATCGGAAAAAGCTTTAAGGGCCCTTGAAATAGGCGATTACGAGACAATAGCGGATCTGATGAACATCTCCCAGGGGCTCTTAAACGCTATAGGAGTCTCATCCCTTGAGATCGAGAAGCTAATAGCAATAGCTAGATCCTCTGGCGCTCTCGGAGCAAAGCTAACTGGTGCAGGCAGGGGGGGCTCCATAGTAGTCCTAGCTCCCAGCGATTCTAGCCGCGTTACAGAAACACTCAAAGGCTACTCTCCATGGGTTTCCAGCGTTGCCCTGGGTGACGAAGGCTCTAGAATAGACCAAGAGTAAAATCGCAGCCCGGCATTTCACGGTTCACGGTTTAAGGGGCAGCTAAAGGCACCATGAATCCTCTTTTGGGGCCTCCTTGAAACTGAGGGGCTGGTGAGCACTATTCCTGCCTCTGTCTCTTTGCCTCGAGGAATGATTAATAGTAAGGTTTATTAACCCCTAACGTTAAGGGTATATAAGGGTATCGTTTTGTAGGGTGGTAGAAACTCTTATAAATGGGGTGTTACTTCTTGTCCGAAAAAGAGTCTAGCGGGGAGCCTTGTCCTCCAGACAAAATAGTGTTCGACCCCCAGCTAGGAGTTAGAATATGTAGGGAGACCGGGGAGGTTCTTGAAGAACAGATAATCGGTGACGAAGCAGAGTGGCGTGCTTATACCCCAGAAGAGAAGCATAGGAGGACGCGTGTAGGTGATCCCATATCCTACGCAAGGCCCCACATGGGTATAGATGCCTACATAGGTACAATAAAGGAGTCCGGAGGCAAGAAAGCTAAGGGCCTGGGCAAGAGGATAGAGGCACTACGCATACAGAGAGGATTCAGGATGGGCAGGGCCCTTGGTAGCCTCGAAAAGAGTATTAACCAGGCTATACAGTTGATCGATGAAATAGCAGCCAAGCTGGAGCTACCATCCAACGTTAAAGAGGAAGCAGCCAAGTATTACAGGGAAGCAGCTTCTAAGGGCCTTACCAGGGGCAGGAGTATAGAGAGCATGGTTGCGGCAGTGCTCTACGCAGCTTGTAGAAGCCATCAAGTCCCCTGTACGTTGGAGGAGATAGCTAAATTCTTGAAAATGAGAGACTTTGAGGCTAAGAGAGAGGTGGCTAGGAACTACAGGCTACTCATAAGGGATCTCGACATAAAGATCCCAGTAATAGAGCCAGAGATGTTCGTCTACAGGATAGCTGGCGAGCTCAACCTTCCAGAACCTGTGGTCGTGGAGGCTATAAAGGTGATCAGGGAGGCAAGGAAGAGAGGGCTGACAGCAGGAAAAGACCCTAGCGGCTTAGCAGCGGCTACAGTATACTTGGCAGCCCTAAAGCAGGGCTACAGAAAAACCCAGAAGGAAGTCGCCAGCGTGGCTGGTGTCACTGAGGTCACCATAAGAAATAGGTACAAGGAAATAGCTAAAGCCTTGAACATTGAAAACGTCTAGTAAGGATTCATGGGAGAGCTGAGACGCCTCTAATTAAGATAATTTTTTATATATTTAAAAATAGGTTATTATTTAATTTATTTATTGTAGTGGGCCAGCTAGGCCCCTTCTATGAAGTTTCTCAAAGTCTTTCTCCAGCTTCTCTCAAGAGCAGCCTTGTACTCGCCAACCAGTGTGCCATGAGCCATTATGTGGCAGTGGGGCTTGCCCCCTCCATATATAACGTCTGTGAAATCACAATATATTCCTATACCGTCATCTTCGTGGTCAACGAAGCACTCGGCATAGGCCCTCTCTTTGTGATCTACCGACACTCCAGCAGCCTCTGCTAGTATCTCTCTGGCCGCACTCCTGGCCATATATGAGCCTAGGAACCCTGACATAGGAGCGCCGAAGGGAGGCAACGCTATGTCTCCTACGGCAAAGACCTCGCCTAGTCTTGTCCTAAACCCCTTATAGGGGTCAGTAACAAGCCACCCTCCGGGCCCTGCTATCTCCAGATCAGTGACTGGTTTAGGAGGCTTGAAGGGGGGCACTAGCGACAATAGATCATAGGGTATTGCGTCTCCACTCTCGCTTATGACCCTCTTGGCGTTAGTATCCACTTCTACCACCTTAAATCCTGAAAGAAGCTCTATACCGCTTCTTTCCAGTAGGTCTACGAGAGAGGATGAAACCTCCGGCCCAAGGCCCATTAGGGGTTTCTCCTCGAAGGTTACGGCTTTGACGCTAGCCTTCTCTCCCAGAGACTTTCCAAGGAACTTCCTAACCAGGCCGGCCAGTTCAAAGGGTGCTGGAGGGCATGGGAAGGGCGGAGATGCGGCGCCTACAACAACTCTTCGGCTTCTTCCTGAGGCTAATGCCTCCCTGAGTCCTAGGGCTCCATTCAGGGTCCATGCCAGCAGATTGTCTTTTTTCAAGCCTTTAACGGCCTCCTCGTTAGGCTCGGCTCCCAGGGCTATCACTAGATAGTCGTATTGCAGCTCGGACTTGGATAGTCTAACAACCCTGTTATTGAGATCGATCGACTCAACAGCCTGAGGGTAGAGTTTGACGCCAGCCTTCTTTACATCGCTGATGTCTATTGTTATGTTTTCAGGATCAGTCTTACCCACAGCCACCCACGTTAGGAGCGGCTTATATACGACCCTAACATTCCTCTCGACAAGCGCTACTTCGAGAGAGCTACTGAGCTTCTTCAATAGTAGTGCCGTCTGTAGTCCTGCCTGTCCTCCCCCGAGAACCACGACTTTCCTGGACAAGCATTGGCCACCTCTTAGACTTCTGGATTAGCGCGTCAATAGTCCTTGTAGTATCGGGTGTCTAAATTTTTATGCATACACCAGGGTCTAGGCAGAGGCTTTCTCTGTGCTGGCTTTATAGAGGGTTCTCGGCCTTTAGCGTGTTAGTGTTAGCGTCTTAAACCTTAGGGCGTCGTCGAAGGAGTGTATGTTGTTGAATAAGACATAGTTTACATAGCTAGAGTACTCTTCCAGTCTCTCGTATAGCCTAGCCAGGTCATTGTCTGTGTACTTGTAGGAATAGTTTGTTTCGCCTCTACCAATCCCGTGTAGCCTATAGTAGCAGCGGCTCTTGCTACAGTAGGGGTTCTTCCCCGTGAGAGGGTCTCCCACTATGAGTAGCTCCAGGTCTTGGGAAAGCTGGGCTAGCAGTTCTCCGTGATCCCACCAGGCCCCGCGAGGCTCCCATGCCAATACTATGTCTTTCTCGTAGACACTAGTTATGAAGTTTTTGAGGTTTCTAATGTTGGGCGTGGTTGGCTGGAAGGATCTGGGGGTTTGAAACACTATTACCTTAGCGTCTAAGGCCCTAGCGGCTTCTAGCGTCTCTTCCCATGCCTCCATGACTTCCCTAGTAGGCTTGAATCCCCCATAGTTGCTGGGGTCCCCTTTTAGCTCCCTTTTGACCCTTCTCCATAGCCTGGCATTATACTCGTGAGTTATTAGCATCCATGCCTTTACAGTGAACTCGAAACTTTCAGGGGCCTCACGCCTCCACCCTTCAAGCCTGTCTGGTGATGGTGGGTCGTAGAATGTTTGTTGTACTTCAAGGACGTCTAGGTACCTGTAATGGGCTGAACGCGACTTCTGAAAACCACAGGTTCCAACCTTTATCCAGGCCATGCGATCCATCCGGGTCCTACCCGTTAATCCATATTGGCCCCTCGGACTCAACCATTCTTAAAAACTCTCTAGCCTCGCTATCTCTCATGCAAGAGATACTTGTACAAAGAACTGAGGCTTCCAGAGATTTTATCTTCTCTAGGCTACGCCACCACGCATCCTCGCTTGACTTCCACCTGCTGGAAAGAGATCCCAATGCGTCACCTACTATGAGGACCGTAGATCTTGCCGACTCCACATAGACGCTTATACTGCCGGGAGTGTGGCCTGGCGTGTGGAGCACTGTGACCTTTACATCACTACACTCGGGTACACTCCATGATTCTTCTCCGAGCTCCAATCCTACGGGGACCGGTTTAAAGGGTATTCCAAGCTCTTCCGAAGCCGTCATGACGGGATCGCCGGTTTCTATGGCCCTCGAGTCAGGCTTATGGGCGACAATAAGAGGTCTAAAGACCTCCCTAACCCAATAGTCGCCGCCAGCATTGTTTACATGCGAGTGCGTATTTATCAGGTATCGCAGCTTCCTAGCCCCCCCACCTGCCTCTATAATGTTTCTTAAAAGTGTGCTGAGAGAGCCGGGCAGCCCCGTGCCAGAGTCGACCATTAGCAGTTCTTCCCCACAGTCTACTAGCGCCGATACTGCGTCAACGCTTGAAGCTAGGCCTGGATACAGGATTATCGAGACGCTGTCAACTATTCTATACCACAATTTTTGAAGTACCCCCTCACGCCGCTGTACTTTAAACCCTATCATGTCTAATTACTCTATGGTGGAGGGCTTCTCCTATTCTTAAGCAACTGGTAATACTTGATAGCCTCTTCTAGCCTGTCACTCGGCTGGCCCTGAAAATTAATATTAATATAACTGGCTCTTAAGTCAATATTGGGTATACAGTGGGGATGAGTGGTATGAGACTTACAGCTCTAGTCAGGGTGGACTCTAAAGGGAGAATAACAATACCCCAGACCATGAGGGAAATGCTTAGCGTGGAGCCTGGGATGCTCATGGCTATAATAGCTGACAGCGAGACCAAGGAACTAATAGTATCCCCCATATCCGCGGAGAGCAAGAAGATATTCGAGATAACAACCCTGCTTAAAGACAAGCCAGGAGCCCTCGCTAGCGTTACCGATGAGATGGCTAAGGCTGGCGCGGATATAGTGACGGCACGTTGCGCCAGCATAATAAGGGGTGAGGAGGCTGAGTGCGTCTTCATAGTAGACCTTTCAGGCTCAAAGATGGGGCCTGAGGAGCTGAAGGACAACTTAAGCAGGCTAGCCGTTGTAATGCAGGTAAAAATAAAGAGCTTTGAACCGGGCATGGCCTAGCAAGCCATCCTTTATTTAGCGTGTCTGGGGAAAGATCAGAGTAAGATCCTCAAAGGTTTTCCTAGGCGGGTTTAAGTAATAGGGGTTCTTGTGAGCCCCCTATTTGTCATGTTTGCCTTTTCATACCTATCTGGGTTTTTGTTTGAGCCTGTCATTTGCTACTAGCTAACCCCACGATGCATCATGCTGCCCTCCATAATGGGCTGCATTCTGGCTGTTCTAGATAACAATAATCCTGGTTCTCTGTGTTGCATGGAAACGCTTTTAGGAACCATGGGGGGTTATTAAGGGTGGAATTGGTGAGGCTGGATTGAAAAGGCTTTACAGGGTATACTATAATACCTATGATGATGGGAAACATGAAGAAGTCAAGAGAGAGTTAGGGTCTAGGTATGGTGTGAGGGTTCTGGATCATCCTTCGAGACTACTGCCCGAGTTCAGGTTTGTAGAGCTGTTTCTAGACAAGCCGGGGCTCGAGGAGGAAATAGCAAATATAGTTAGGGAGATAACTGGGAGTAAACATGTGAAGGTCGACTGGATAGATACTAGTAGGTGAGGTGCTGCCCTAGCATGCCCCCAGTAAGCCAGAAGCTCTCTAAAGAGAAGTATGACCAGTGGAGAATAGAGGAGTGGGTCAAGTCTTTCTGGGCCGAGAACAGGATCTATGAGAAGGCACGTGATGCTAGCAGAGTTAAGCCTAGGAAGTTCTATTTTCTAGACGGCCCGCCCTATGCGTCGGCCAAGTTGATCCATGTGGGTACTGCGTGGAACAAGATTTTGAAGGATGCGATACTTAGGTACTATAGGATGCGTGGCTTTAATGTCTGGGATCAGCCTGGGTATGACACTCATGGATTGCCTATAGAGGTCCAGGTAGAGAAGAGCCTCGGCATAAGAAACAAGAAGGAGATAATGGATAGGGTAGGGGTCTCGGAGTTCATAGAGAGGTGTAAATCCTTTGTCAGGGAAAACATGGAAGCCATGACCAGGCAGTTCAGGGAGATAGGGATCTTCATGGACTGGGAGAACCCCTACATCACCTACGAGAACGAATACATAGAGGCTGGGTGGTGGCTCGTAAAGAAGGCCCACGAGAGGGGGCTACTATATAGAGGGTTGAGGGTCCTGCATTGGTGCCCGCGCTGCGAGACGACGCTGGCTGACTATGAGGTCTCAGAGTACAGGCTCTTGGAGGATCCCTCTGTCTATGTCAAGTTCCAGGTTGAGGGGGAGGATAAGACCTTCTTCCTTGTATGGACCACGACTCCATGGACCTTGCCTGCAAATGCCTTCCTCATGGTGCACCCCGAGATATACTACGTTAAAGTCAGGGTCGGCGATGAGGTTCTCATACTAGCCGAGCCGAGGCTGGAGGATATAATGGGGGAGGCTGGTATAGACGAGTACGAGGTCGTTGATAGGTTTAAGGGTAGCGCCCTAGAGGGGCTAAGGTATAAGCATCCACTGGAGGACCTAGTGCCAGCCCAAAAAGAGTTGAGCAGGTTCCATAGGGTAGTGCTGGCCCCGGAAGCCGTTAGTGCTAGGGAGGGAACCGGGATAGTCCATTCAGCGCCGGGGCACGGCGATATAGACTTTGAGATAAATGAGAGGCTCGTAGGGGCTCCACCCAAATCGCTTGTAGGCGACAATGGCTTAATGACGGAGGAGTCGGGCGTATATAGCGGTCTTTACTTTAGGGGGGAGGCTAACAGGAAGATAATGGAGGATCTCGAGGCGAGGAACGCCGTATTCTACAAGTCTACTATAAAACACAGGTACCCTGTATGTTGGAGGTGCAAGACACCGCTACTACTGAGAGCTACAGGCCAATGGTTCATAGCAGTTTCCAAGCTCAAGAATGAGATGATCAGAGAAGCCGAAAAAATCGAGTGGACACCCTCATGGGCTAAGTCGAGGTTCATGAACCTACTCAACAATCTCCAGGATTGGGTTATCAGTAGGCAGAGGTTCTGGGGCATACCACTACCGGTCTGGGTCTGCGAGAATTGCGGGCACGTCAGAGTCGTGGGTAGCCTCGACGAGCTTAGCAAGGAGGGAGTGGAGCCGCCGCGCGACCTCCACAGGCCTTGGATAGACGAGGTTACCCTGAAGTGCGACAAATGCGCTGGAAGGATGCAGAGGGTTCCAGACGTTATAGATGTCTGGTTCGACAGTGGCATAGCGTTCTATGCAAGCCTGGGCTATCCTAGGAGAAGTGGCTGGGAGAGGTTGAAGCCTGTCGACCTCATTGTCGAGGGCCACGACCAGATAAGGGGTTGGTTCTTCAGCCTCCTCAGGAGCGGGGTAATAGGCTTTAATGAAGCCCCCTATAGGAGGGTTCTTGTCCATGGGTTTGCTCTAGACGAGTTGGGCAGGGAGATGCATAAGAGTCTGGGTAACTTCGTGAGCCTCGAGGATCTAGTGAGGAGGTATCCCAGGGATGTCGCTAGAATGTGGATACTAGGCAACACTATATGGGAGGACTTGAGGTTCTCCTGGAGAGGATTAGAGCAGATGACGAGATTCTTCACGATACTCTGGAATGTTTACTCGTTTGCTAGCACCTACATGGGGCTTGACGGCTTCAACCCAGAAGTGACACCCTTAGAGAGGGTTAGGGAGGACCTACTGCCAGAGGATAGGTGGATGCTCTCAAGGCTTAACACGCTCATTAAGGAATACCACAGAGCCTTCCAGGATCTCAGGATACACGATGCTGTCAGGATGGTAAGGGACTTTATGGTAGAGGACCTGAGCCACTGGTATCTGAGACTCGTAAGGCCGCGTGTCTGGGAGGAGAGGGACACGCCGGAGAAGAGGGCCGCTTATGCTGTGCTCTACGAGGTTTTGAAGAAGTGGCTCCTACTAGCCTCGCCTCTAATGCCCTTCATAACAGAGTACATATACCAGGAAATGTTTAGGGGTGCCGAGAAGGGCTTGCCCGAGAGCATCCATCTGGCAGCACTTCCGGAACCATCGGAGTCCTACATAGACCTGGGGCTAGAGGAGGACATGAAGGTTGCCAGAAGGGTTGTAGAGGGCATACTAGCTGCTAGAAATGCTGCTGGTATCAAGCTTAGGAGGCCTGTTAAGAGGATTTTAGTAGCGCCAAGGGGGGAGGGTCTAGAGGATTCCGTAAGGAGGATGTCTAGGATTATATCGTTGATGGGTAATACTAAGAGCGTGGAGGTTGTTGGTATCGAATTCTTCGAGCAGGCCAGGGTTTACAGTGTGGAGCCCGACATGGCTGCTATAGGCAGGGAGTTTAAGTCGCTCGCGCCCAGGATTGTGGAGTACTTAAAGGCTAACCAGGAGAGCGTAGCCTCTGACCTCTTAAAGAGCGGTAGAGCCGTTTTGGAGATCGACGGGGCTAAGATTGAAATAGGCTCGAGGCATGTCAGGATAAGGGCTGAGTATCCTGAGTGGCTCAAAGTGGCTGATATGGAGGACTTCATAGTGGGGATCGATACGAGGCTGACCAGGCAGGAGCTACTGGAGGGCTACGCGAGGGAAATAGTTAGGAGGGTTCAGGCCATGAGGAAAGAGCTTGCATTGCCGGTAGATGCCAGTATCTACGTGTGGATAGCTGGCGATGAAGAGCTTTTGGCCGCTGCCAGGGAGATGGAGGGTTACATAGCCAGGGAGACGAGGGCTGTCAAGATAAGTGTAGGCGAGCCTCCGGGCGATGCCTACATTAAGGAGTGGGAGGTGGACTCGAAACGGGTGACACTAGCCATAAAGAAGACCTAGTCACCATATATCCTAGCGAGATAAGGACCTTCGCCTACTGTCCCCGCCTTTTCTTTTTCGAGTCGTGGCTGGGCAAGAAAGCCCGTGCAAGTGATAGGCTTAGGGCTCTAGTTGGGAGACTCTTCCACGCTCTTTGGAGTCTTGTTGACAAGATCAGAGGCTTCAAATCCGAGTCCCTGATAGAGACTGTCCTGGGGGGTGTCAGGCTGAGAGGTAGGCCGGATTCCTACCTACAAGTCGGGGAAGAGGTTGTTGTAGTGGAGAGGAAGAGTGGGAGGGGCCCTGTTAGGGGGGCCTGGCTTAGCGACGTTCTTCAGGCATCAGCCTATGCTTTGATCCTCTCCAAAACCTCCGGATCGAGGAAGGCTAGGGTCATAGTGAGGTATAGGAGGGGCTCCGGCGAGTTTAGTATGAGTGAGGAGCTTGTAGGAAAACTTGTAAAAGCCATAGATGACATGGTCTACGTTAAGAAGCACGGCGTTGTCCCTGCAGCTCTCAGGAGCGAGCCAAAGTGTGGCAGGTGCCCCTATAGGATGCCCTGTGAGGAGCTGGACAGAGATCTCAGCGTTGGCAGTGACCTTTATGAGCCGGGTAGTTGGTTGTCGCGTGAAAGAAGGGCGCTAGAGGACACTGGGCCAGGTTAACAATTTAAGGCTTTACTCATAGTATCAGTCTCTAAAAGGGAGCGTAGAGGAATAGGAAGTCATGGTACAAGAGTCTCGCGAAGTCCTGGGCCAGGTGGAGAGGAAGGTAGAGGAGATATACGGTGATATAGTAGAGGGGAGAGTGCCCGTTAGGAACCCGAGACTGGCGGCTAAGGTACTTGAGGAGGAGTACAAGCTTGTCGTAGACGAGAGGATCATTGCCCTAATATTCGCGGCATTCTCTAACCAGAGACCGGTTCTCATAGAAGGGCCTCCGGGCACCGGAAAGACTGAAATAGGCGAAGCAGTTCTCGAGCTATGGAGTGGCAAGAAGCCGTTCGTCCTGCCGTGCAGCGAGAACTATGACGAATACAAGGTTATAGGCGACTTCCACCCGGTCATGGCTATGAAGAAAGGGTTTAATGAGGAGAGCTTTATACCCAGGCCCCTGCTTGCAGCCATGATCCTAGACACTGGAGTCTTGATAGATGAGATAAGGAGGAGTAGTGAGGATTTCCAGAACATGCTTCTCGACGTCGCGGATAAGAGGAGGATAATAGTCCCCGAGCTGAAAAGAGTGTTCAAGGCCCGCGGCTCAGGCTTCCAGATAGTGTTTACTAGCAACCCCGAGGATATAGGGCAGAACGACCTTAGCGATGCTTTCTTGAGGAGGGTTATAAGGGTTCGCTTCGAGTATCCCCCAAGAGAGGTTGAAGAGAGAATCGTCAGGCTAAGAGCCCTGGAGGATCCCGTCATCACGCCTGGGGCCATGGGCCTGATACTAGAGACTGTTAAGAGGCTCAGGAGCTCGGGGATAATACACAAGCCGGGATCCGCGGAATCCGTTATGTGGGCCAGAATGGCGCAGACTGTTGCTAGGCTTAGGGGGTCTAGTGAGGTTACTATAAGGGATCTAGCTACTGTGGCTCCTAGCGTCTTGGTAAAGAGGGTTGAGGACGCAGAGGTCGTGGAAAGAGTGATCTCAGAGGTTCTCGGGGTTGAGGCAGATAGATATTAGGGATCAGGAGTCTCTAGCGAGTATACTCCTAGAGCTAGCGAGTACCCTAAGGAATAGGGGCTACCGGGTAAGCACTGGTGAAGTCGTCCAGGCAATAAACATGGTCAAGAGCTATGCGTCCATAATGGGTGTTGAGAGGATCAGCGAGAGAGACTTTGCAATGATCATCGCAGCCTCCATGCCCTCCATACGCGATGAAAGAGCTATTCTCCAGGGGCTCAGATCCATTATGACTAGGAGAGGGTTAAAGGAGCTAGTGGAGCGACTGGAGGAGCAACTAGAGGAGAGGCTTGAAACTCTGGGTATAAAGCCCGGCCAGAGCGTCTCCCGGAAGAGCATTATTCGGGGAGCCAAGAGTTCTCGTGAGAGGAGAGAGAAGCTCAAGGCCTACCTGGAACTAAAGAAGGCCGGCTTTATCGTGAGGAAGGGTTATGGGGAGGCCGTTATAGACCAGTCTTCCATTAAAAAGAGGCTCGCCAGAATAGCTTCCCTAGGCATAAAGGACCTGGGGGAAGCCCTGGAGAGAAGGGAAAAGTGGGACAGAGACTCTTCTCTGACCCTTGCAGAAACCGGGTCTTCTCTAAAGCCTGAGGCCCTAGAGGGCATGGATACGGGTTCCATAATAAATCTAGCCGAGGCTGCCATAGCTAAAGGGAACTATAGGCTCCTTAAAGAGTCAAGCATGGAGCTTCTCAGAAGGCTCTCACAAGGGTACAGAGCCGACCCCGTGAGGGCAAGAAACGTGCTACGCAGGGCCGGGCTTTTAACGCCCGAGGCGGAGGCCTTTCTAGCCCACATGGATCACAGAGTAGTGGACGTGAGATCCCTGGAACCCGGCAGGGTAGCCTCCCTGCTACGGGACCTCGACATGGAGTCCTCCTCGGAACTCTTATCCAAGTATCTTAGAGAGGCTAGTCCTGAGGATGCCCGGAGACTCCTGTCAGGGATAGACCCGGTTCTTCTATGGAAAGTGAAGAAGACCAGGCTCGAGGGTGACGAGTCCAAGCTCGTAGAAGCTGCAAGCGACGCCGCCAAGTCTCTTGTAGAGACAATTAGGTACTTTGAAACTGGTAATGAGGGGAGGCTGGACCTGGCCTCCCATTACGCCCAACGGGCTGAAGAGAAACTCAGGGGTGTGGGGCCCTGCTCTATAGGGTTGCTCACCCCTGTCTCCGTGGAAAGGATGCTTAGGGTTGCCAAGCATTTCATATCTGTGGCTGAGGGAGGTGACGTGGGCAGAATAGGTGATGTGGGATCGCTTCTCTACACGCTTGACCCCAGCATCTCCCTTAAGCTGGTCAAGGGGGCCTACTCCATGGCACGTGGCCCTGCTAGACAGAGGATTGAGTGGCTCCTGGAGAACCTGGTATCTAGGGTCTCTTCTAGGGAGAAGCAGAGAGTGCTGCCAAAGCACTCTAAGAAGAGTGTGCCTCCCGGCAGTGTTGATGTCAAGCTAAGTGTCATGAATGCTTCCAGGCTTAGGCTAGGGAGCATAGTTTATAGAAGGAAACTGAAGGGCCCTAAGGTCTCCCTAGCACTAGACACCAGCGCCTCTATGTCGCCCTACGCTATATGGGCTATAGGCGTGTCAGCCCTCTTCACCAGGAGCCTCGACAAGCTGACCTTGTTCTCCTCTAAACCAGTAAGCTTCGATGGGCCATTCACTAGGAGAGAGCTTTCGAGGATCTTGCTGGGCATAGAGTTTAAGGGCTACACTAATATCTACGAGGGCCTGCTAGAGGCTGGCGAGTCTAGGGCCCAGAAGATAGTCATTGTTAGCGACCTGGCCCAAACCATTGACGCGGGCAACCCTATAGATGCGGCCAATTCCCTCCTAAAACGGGGCAAGAAAGTCCACGCCATTGTACCCCTCAGACATGACGAGGAAGTGAGGAGAGGCCTGGAGAGTATAGGGGTGAGAGTGACTATAGCTAAAACGCCTAGAGAGGCTGCTGTTAAGATAGCGCGTGACTACATGAGGAGATAGCACCTAGCACGGTACACCCTGTCTAGATGATTCTTTAAGCTTATAACCGTATTTAACCCTGGAATCTTTTAGGGTTCTAGTGGTAGCGTGGTGAAGCCATGGTGGCGCTTGACGAATACCCGCCTGAATGGAGGAAGTTCAGGTACAGGGGCAAGAGTTTAGAGGAACTAATGAAGATGCCGCTTGACGAGCTAGTAAAGCTCTTCCCGGCCAGGCAGAGGAGGAGCTTGTTGAGAGGTTTCACTCCTGCCCAGAAGAAGCTTCTCTTGAAGATAAGGAAGGTTAGGAAGATGCTGGCTGAAGGTAAAACCAAGAGGGCCGTTATTAAAACCCATGTGAGAGACATGATTATCCTGCCCGAAATGATCGGGTTAACCATTGCCGTCTATAACGGGAAGGAGTTCGTACCGGTGAGGATAGTCCCAGACATGATCGGCCACTACCTTGGAGAGTTCAGCCACACGACCAGGATAGTGCAGCATGGAGAGCCAGGCCTGAAGGCTACAAGGAGTAGTCTCCACGTGGCGTCAAAGTAGCCAACATTATTGTTAGAGGTGTTCCAGGCTTGCCCAACTGGACTTACAGCTACAAGCCCGTCGATGAGGGCAGCGTGGCTAAGGCCATGCTTTGGGACGTCCCGGTTCATCCAAAGGTTATGAGAGAGGTTGCAGCCGCTATAAGGGGCATGAAACTTAAGGAGGCTAAGAGCCTTTTGGAGAGGGTAGTCAAGAAAGAAGAGCCCATCCCCTTTAGGCGTTACCATGGCAAGCAGGCCCATAGGAGGGGTCTGGCGGATAAGTGGGGCTGGCCGATAGGCAGGTACCCGGTCAAGGCGGCTAAGTATATGATCAGGCTCCTGGACAACGTCGAGAATAATGCAGAAGTTAAAGGCCTGGATATTGACAGGCTTAGGATAGTCCATGTGGCTGCCCACAAGGGTATAACCCTGAAGAGATGGATGCCTAGGGCATTCGGCAGGGCATCCCCCAAGAACAAGGTGCATAGCCACGTGGAGATAGTTGTGGAGGAGGTGTAGGGGCGTGTCTAGAATAAAGAAGTATTTTCTCACCCAAGCAATGCTCAAGGCTAAGATAGACGAGTACCTGGCCCAGAACTTCTACGAGGCCGGGTATAGTGGTGTCCACGTAGTCCAGACGGGGCTCGGGTCCAGGATCCACATATTTGCTGAGAGGCCTGCCCTGCTGATCGGCAGGAGAGGGAGCACTATAAGGAAGCTACAGGAGATATTTTCCAAGGTCTTCGGCTTCGAGAACCCCCAAGTCACTGTAAGCCAGCCCGAGGACACAGAGCTAAATGCTAGAATCCAGGCTTTTAGGATAGCAAGGGCCATCGAGAGGGGCTTCCACTTTAGGAGAGTCGCTTTTACGGCGCTTAGGAGAATAATGGCTAATGGCGCCGTCGGCGCCGAGATAGTTATAAGCGGTAAGCTAACAAGCGAGAGGGCGCGCTTTGAGAAGTTCAGCGAGGGCAAGGTGTATAAGGCAGGGGAGGCGGTCGACGAGCTCGTGGATAGAGCCGTCGCAGTGGCTAAGCTGCCCAAAGGCGTCATAGGTATAGAGGTCATAATAGTGAAGCCCGGCAAGCCCCCGGACTATGTAAGAATAAAGGAGCCACACGAGGTCTCCGAGATCCTGGGGCATGAGGAGAAGACGGAGGAGGGCTAGCCTTGGGCAAGCATAAGGTGAGACCAGAGGATCTGAGGAAGATGAGTAAAGAGGAGAGGCAGAAGCTTTTGAAGGAATTCAGGGTGGAAATGATAACGCTAAGACACAAGGCCTCGGTGGGTGCCCTAGAAGATCCGGGCAGGCTTAGAGAGCTGCGCAGGAACATTGCCAGGATCCTGACTATAGAGAATGAGGAGGCTAGACAGCCTAAGAAGGGCTAGCGTCTTCGAGGTTGAAGCGATGAGGATCACTCCTGGTAATATCAGGTACCACGAGCTTATAGGCCTCGAGGTTGAGATCCTCTCGCACCCCGACCCCGGGGTTGAGGGGGTCAGGGGCGTCGTCTCCTGGGAGACACCTAGGGCTCTTGAGGTGGATGTAGGTGACGGCAAGAGACTACTAATACTTAAAAGTCGTGCATTGTTCGCCTTTAAGATACCTGGTGGAGGACTGGTAGTTGTGGATGGGGACTCCATAATGGGTAGCCCTGCTGAGAGGGCTAAAAGGATAGTGAAGGGGTGACGGGCATGCCTGCGTTTAGGGTGGTGAAGAACCTCAAGATACCCGACGTGGACCCGCCTAAAGAGGTCTGTAGCGACCCTAACTGCCCCTGGCATGGGACTCTCCGCGTGAGGGGTGTCCTACTCAGGGGCGTTGTTGAGAAGGCTAGGGCGAAGAGAATGGTCTCTGTGAGGCACGAGTACTTGTTCTTCGACAAGAAGTATAATAGGTACGAGAAGCGCAGCAAGAAGATCCACGCCCACAAGCCAGACTGTATAGAGGTGAGGCCAGGCGATAAGGTTGTTATTGGTGAGTGCAGGCCTGTTTCAAAGACGGTTAAATTCGTGGTTCTGGGCATAGCAAGGAGGTGAAGCGCTGTTGCCTAGGAAGAAGAAGTACGGGGTTACAGCGTCTCGTATCAGGGTTAACGAGGGCCTCCAGGTTGGAAGCTATGTTGGCGTAGCCGATAATAGTGGGGCTAAGGAGGTCATGATAATAAGCGTGCCCCACCACAAGACTAGGCTTAGAAGACTGCCAAGAGCCGGCGTCGGAGATCTTGTCGTAGTAAGCGTTAAGAAGGGAACACCCCAGATGAGGAGGCAGGTGACTTACGCTGTTGTTGTAAGGCAGCGCAGGCCGTACAAGAGACCTGACGGCACTTGGGTCTCGTTCGAGGACAACGCTGTTGTGATAGTTAACCCTGACGGGACGCCGAGGGGGAGCGAGATCAGGGGCCCCATAGCCAAGGAGGCTGCTGATAGGTGGCCCAGGGTGGCTAAGCTAGCCGTGATGATAGTCTAGGGGTGTGGGTAATGGCCAGGCTAGCCCTCAGCAGGCAGCCCAGGAAGCAGAGAAAAGCCTACTATAATGCCCCGCTTCATGTGAGGCAAAAACTGGTAAGCGCCCCCCTGAGCAGGGAGCTCAGGGAAAAGTACGGCGTCAAGACCTTGCCTGTAAGGAAGGGGGACAAGGTCAGAGTGTTGCGGGGCGACTTCAAAGGGCACGAGGGCAGGGTCGTCCGCGTGGACTTGAAGAGGGTGAGGGTCTACATTGATGGTGTGACTATTAAGAAGGCCGATGGAACCCCGGTTTTCAGGCCTATACACCCCTCAAACCTATTAATAGTGGAGTTAGACCTCAAGGACGAGTGGCGGAGAAAGCTGGTCGAGAGAAGAGCTAAGAGACCCGTGGAGGTAGAGGAAGTGGCGGAGAAAGCCGAGGAAGGGAGCGAGGAAGCTAGGAAAGAAGCTGGGGAAAAAGAGGTGAGTGAAAGTGGCGAGGATGGGAGGGCAGAGAAGGCTTAAAGCCTTAGCAGCACCGCGCTTCTGGCCTATACTTAGGAAGGAGTATAAGTGGACAGTCAAGCCTAGGCCTGGCCCCCATCCCGCCGAGAGGAGCCTGCCTCTACTGCTGCTTGTTAGAAACGTGCTAGAGTACGCCACTACCGCCCGTGAGGCGAGGAAGCTAATATCGGAGGGGCACTTTAAGGTTGATGGAAGGGTTAGGAAGGACTATAAGTACCCAGTCGGTTTCATGGACGTTATAGAGATTGTTGACACGGGCGAGGCTTACAGGTTCCTCCCGTACCCTACGAGCTTCTTCACCCTCCATAGGATCCCGAGAGAGGAGGCTCTAATAAAGCCTGTACGCATAGAGGACAAGACAACTGTTAAAGGGGGCCATGTGCAGCTAAACCTCCACGATGGAAGGAACATATTGGTTAGAGTCAAGGATCCCAGGAAACCCGTCGAGGACGTCTATAAGACCATGGGGACCCTCCTGATAACCCTCCCCGACCAGTCTATAAAGGAGTATTATCAGTTCGAGGAAGGCAGCATAGCCATAGTTATAGGTGGTAGGAACGTTGGCAGGGTCGGGAGAATTATAGGGATCCAGAGGGGATGGGGCAGGAAGCGTAGCATTGTGACGCTAGAGGATCCTACTGGTAACATGTTTCAGACCAGTATGGACTACGTGTTCGTTATAGGCAGGGAGAAGCCCTCCATATCTCTTCCTGAGGGTGCGTGGAAGTGACCGCTCAAGGAGCCGTCATAGAAGAGGTTAGGTCTAGGATACTAGAAGAGTGGAGTAGGAATCCCATGAGAAGGCCCAGGATAGCTAAGGTAACTGTGAATATAGGTGTTGGCCAGAGCGGTGAGAGGCTCTCCAAGGCTGCCAAGGTGCTGGAAGAGCTGACAGGGCAGAAGCCCTCGTTTAGAAAAGCCAAGAGGACGATCAGGGCTTTTGGCGTGAGGAAAGGCGAAAACATAGGTGTTATGGTGACTTTGAGGCGGGAAAAGGCGTTGGAATTCTTGAAGAAAGCCCTCGACGCTGTAGGGTTCAGGCTGAAGTCTAGCAGTATAGACGTGCATGGCAACGTGTCGTTTGGTATTGAAGAGCATATCCTGATACCAGGCACGAGGTATGACCCGCAGGTCGGCATATTCGGTATGGACGTCTGCATAACAATAGAGAGGCCTGGGTATAGGATAGCTAGAAGGAGAAGGGCGAGAAAAGGTCATATACCTAGGAGGCACAGAGTGACTAAGGAGGAGACCATGGTACTATTATCAGAGATGTTCGGCGTTAAGTGGGTATAGGGGTGAGGCTGGTTGGGGAAGATCAGGCCTCCGAAACCTAAGAGAATGGGGCGCGGTGCCCAGAGGTGTCAGAGGTGTGGTACTCGTGATGCTGTTATCCAGAAGTACGGGCTCTACCTGTGCAGGCAGTGCTTCCGCGAGATAGCGCCGACGCTTGGGTTTAGGAAGTATATGTAGGAAAGGTGATGGCCCAATGGTGATGATGGACACGCTGGCTAACGCTCTGGCCTCCATAAAGAATGCTGAGGCTAGGGGTAAGAGGACAGTCGTCATAATGCCTGCCTCCAAGCTCATAGCATCTGTGCTGAGGGTTGTACAGAAGGAGGGTTACATAGGAGAGTTCGAGTATATCGATGACGGCCGGTGGGGCAAGTTTAGGGTCCAACTGCTTGGCAGGATAAACGATATAGGGGTGGTCAAGCCCAGGCTCCCCATAAAGTATAGGCAGCTAGGGTCGCCTCCAGAGAGTCTTAGGAGATACCTGGCTAGCCGCGACATGGGGATCTTGATCCTCTCCACGAGCAAGGGTGTCATGAGCCATAGAGAGGCGCTGGAAAAGAAGACGGGAGGCATCGTAATAGCCTATGTCTACTAGTGCGGCCTTACCCGGGTGGGGTTAAGCCTTTTACCCTGGCTTATCGACTAGGGCGTGGGGGCGCGAAGGTATGGCCAAGGATGTGCACCTTGTGGAAGAGGTTGAGCTCCCTGAGGGTGTCTCTGTAGAGGTTGACGGCCTTAGGGTTAGGGTTTCAGGCCCGAAGGGAACCCTTGAGAGGGACTTCTCTCACGCTAAAGGGGTACTGGTGCGGGTAGGTGAGGGTACTGTTATAGTGGAGGCGTTTTTCGCTAATGCCAGGAAAAGGGCTCTTGTGGGGACTATAGCTGCCCATATAAGGAACATGATTAAGGGCGTCACTAAGGGGTTCCGCTACAAGCTGAAGATAATATACAGCCACTTCCCGATAAACGTGAGGGTTGAGGGTAACAGGGTTGTCATCTCAAACTTTCTAGGCGAGAAAGCCCCCAGAGTAGCCAGGATCCTTGAGGGAGTCAGTGTTAGGGTTCAGGGACAGGACGTCATAGTAGAGGGCCCTGATATAGAGAAGGTGTCGCAGACGGCTGCCAACATAGAGCTGGCTACTAAGGTGAAGGACAAGGATAGGAGAAAGTTCATGGACGGGATCTATATCTATGAGGGAGGTGTTGCAGAGTGAGGTATGAGAGGCCCGAGAAGCTGAGAGACGTTAGGAGATTACAGAGAAGCATAGCGTCCAAGAAGAAGCCTTACTTTGTCAGGTACCTCTCCTGGAGGTTCTGGAAGTTCGAAAGGAGAGACTACTGGAGGAAGCCGAAGGGCATCGATAATAAGATGAGGCTACAGTTGAAGGGTTACCCGCCCATAGTTAAGTCAGGCTATGGGACCAGCAGGAATATTAGGGGCCTTCATCCCAGCGGGCTCCAACCACTAGTCGTCTCTAGCATGAGGGACTTGGAGGGGGCCGACCCCGAAAGGCACATAATATATATTTCCTCCACGGTCGGGCTGAGGAAAAGGGTGGAGCTTGCCAAGGCCGCGGAGGAAAAAGGGTTCAGGGTGGCCAACGCTTAGGGGGTGCACGTGATTGGACTATAGGATGCAGAGAAGGCTCGCAGCACAAATACTGGGGGTGGGCGAGTCCCGGATCTGGATAAGCCCGGACCCCGAGCATGCAGAGGAGATAAGCCAGGCTGTTACTAGGAGGGATGTTGAGGCTCTCATAAAGAGGGGGCTTATAGCCGTTAAGCCCCCGAAGGGTAACGCCCATAGGTGGCTTGAGAGGAGAGAGAAGAGGAGAAGGGGCCAGAGAAGGGGGCCTGGCAAGAGAAAGGGTAAGGCTACTGCAAGGCTCGATCCCAAGGAGAGCTGGATGGGTAGGATCCGGAGGATTAGGAGGTACCTCAGATGGCTCAGGGATCACGGCGTTATTGACAGGAGAACCTATAGGAGGCTTTACATGCTGTCTAAGGGTGGGGCTTTCAGAGACCTAGGCTCTCTGAGAAGGTATATGGAGGAACAGGGTATCTTGAAGAGAGAGGTGTCCAGGAGTGGGTAGAGGCCCCAGGTATAGGGTTCCCTGGCGAAGGCGCAGGGAAGGCAAGACCAACTACTATAAGAGGCTCAGGCTCATACTCTCCGGGAAACCTAGGCTGGTGGTTAGGATAACCAATAAGTACGTCATAGTGCAAGTCGCCGAGGCCAGGGTAGAGGGCGATAGAGTAATAGCTACTGCCCATAGCATTGAGTTATCTAAGAGGTATGGCTGGAAGGGGGACCCTAATAACACTAGCGCGTCCTACCTCACAGGACTCTTGGCAGGGTACAGGGCTCTCCTTAAAGGCGTGAAAGAGGCTGTCCTGGATATAGGGCTAAGGAGCCCAAGAAGAGGATCCAGGGTTTTCGCCGCCTTAAAGGGTGCAGTCGACGCTGGACTGAGCGTCCCCCATTCTGACGAGATACTGCCAGACGAGGATAGGATCATGGGGAGGCATGTGGAGGAGTACGCTACAATGCTCAGAGAAAGCGACCCTGAAAGGTACAAGAGGCTGTTCTCTCAGTACCTGAAGAGGGGTCTCAAACCCGAGAGCCTGCCATCACACTTCGAAGAGGTCTTGTCTAAGATTAAAAAA
Organism: Desulfurococcales archaeon; assembly: GCA_015521705.1. Lineage (GTDB taxonomy): Archaea > Thermoproteota > Thermoprotei_A > Sulfolobales > Acidilobaceae > S141-84. The sequence continues at coordinate 37,292 of WANR01000025.1, read as the reverse complement.
GAGCATGAGATACTACTTGCAAGGGCCGGTATACGTGAGCAGGTGGGGTAACGTATGTCTACGGAGAGGGTTGAGCTGGAGGAGTGGAAGCCTAGGACCAGGGTAGGAAGGCTGGTTAAGGAAGGTAAAATAACGAGTATAGACGAGATATTCAAGAGAAACCTCCCAATACTCGAGACAGAGATCGTAGACGTCCTTCTCCCAGGCCTCGACCATGAAATAATAGATGTCAGCATAGTGCAGAAAATGACCGACGCGGGCAGGATAACAAGGTTCAGGGCTGTCGTCGTGGTGGGTAATGGTGACGGTTATGTAGGCCTGGGGAAGGGGAAGGCGAGGCAGTTCAGGTTCGCCATTGAGAAAGCTATTAGGAACGCGAAGCTAAACATCATACCCGTCAGGAGAGGCTGTGGGAGCTGGGAGTGCACGTGTGGGGAGGCTCATAGCGTGCCCTTCATTGTTAGGGGTAAAAGCGGCAGCGTCGAGATCACCCTAAAGCCCGCGCCTAAAGGAACAGGCCTAGTAGCTGGCGACGTGGCCAAGACCGTGCTGAGAATGGCTGGCATAACTGATGTGTGGACCCAGACCCGGGGAGAAACCAGGACAAGCTATAACTTCGCCAGAGCCACGTATCTAGCCCTAAGGAACACATACAAGCTAGTAACGCCAGCAGACTGGGCCAGGGCCTAAACGGTCGGGGGAGCATTGATGCCATTATATGTTGTTGTGAGGATCCGCGGATTATCTGGAGTCAGGCCTGACGTTGAGAAGACCCTCTACCTCTTACGGCTTAGGAGAAGATTCACGGCCAGCATATACCACGACTCCCTCCCCGGGATCTATGGAATGTTGAAGAAGGTGGAGAACTGGGCTACATGGGGCGAGATAGACAAGGAGACCCTGCTACTCCTCTTGAGTAGAAGGGGCAGGATCCTCGGCGATAAACCCTTAACAGACGAGTGGGTCAGGGAGAAACTAGGGGTTTCCGGGCTCGAAGAGCTTGCTGATAAGCTGCTAAATGGCGAGCTACACTACCATAAGCTAGAAGAGTACGGGGTTAAGCCGTTCTTCAGGCTACACCCGCCCCGGGGGGCGTTCAAGAACTCTATAAAAAGGCACTATGGAGATAAGGGAGAACTCGGGTATAGGGGGAGGGCTATAAACGAGTTACTTAGAAGAATGATCTGAGGTGTCTCTTGATGGTCGTTAGGGCTAGGAGAAAAAGCAGGAAGCTCAGGGGTAGAACCAGGACAATGGGATGGGGGAGAATAGGGCAACACCGAAAGAGCGGCTCTCGTGGGGGTAAAGGAGCTGCTGGTCTTGGAAAACACAAGTGGACCTGGACTATAAAGTATGCACCGTCATGGTTTGGAAAGAGGGGATTTAAGCCGCCTAGGATAAGGGTTGGGGCAGAGACCGAAGTGATCAACGTTGGAGAGCTTAGAGAGCTAGTGGAGGAAATGAAGCTGAAAGGGGCCCTGGTATATGAGGGCGAGCTCCCAGTTATAGACCTGAGGGAGATGGGGATACATAAACTGCTCGGACGCGGCGAGATAAAGACTCCTGTGAAGGTCATAGTGCCTAGTGCTAGTGAGAGTGCTAAGGAAAAGATAGAGAAGAGTGGCGGAGTAGTCGTACTCACCTCGCAGAGCTAGACCTTTCTGGTAAGGATTTTTGGCTTTCTCTGGTAGCCCTTCTGCTCTTCTATTAAGAAACCCTTTTATGGAGGCTTTGCAATAAATCTTTTTATAGCGTTCAGTTTTACATACTAAAATATTTCAGTCAGGCAAACTAATCCATGCACTACTAGGGTGATAAGAGTGTCAGGCCCCGAGTCTAGGCTTAACAATATCAATATAAAGCGCGTAAGAGAGGTTGTCGAGGAGGCTAGGAAGGATCCGGAAGTATTAAAAAGGAAGATGTCGATTAGGGGTACGTGGAACCTGGACGAGGGCCCACAATTCAGGTCGAAAATAAAGTACGAGGAAGGAGAGGCCGAAATTGTTGTGGATCTACCCAAGTTCATGGGTGGCGGCGGGAAGGCCCCGAGCCCTCTCCATATATGCCTGACAGGGCTCACGTCGTGCTTTGCGGGCACCATAGCTTCAATAGCTTCTGAGAAAGGTGTGAGGCTTAAAAGGCTAGAGGTAACTGTCGAGGCCGCCTACGACTTTTCTAAGACATTCGGTTTGTCTGATAAACCAATCATCGAGGGCCTAGAGTTCCGGGTCGACATAGAAGCGGAGAATGCAGAAGAGCCCGAGCTGAGTAAGATAGTGGATGAAGCCAGTGAGAGATGCCCTGCAATGTATTGCCTGACAAAACCCATACCGGTTAGAGTATTTATCGCGTGAAAGCCTCACACGAATTCTGGCAGTCGCCCCGAATCATATCTCAGAGGCCATAGTTTCTTCTCCACGGCTGGGCCCTGGACGAGGCTTTGCGCTAATGAAGCTATTAGTGCCGCTGCTTAGTCCTAGGAAGTATTAGGGTACCTGTCTATGCGTGAGTGTTCTAGGAAGTATAGGGTTAGAGACACAGTCTTGGAAAGTGTCAACCAGGTTAATCCAGGCCACACTAACCCTCTTGGGATCCTCCACGGCGGCGTGGCCCTTAAATGGATGATCCTGGCTGCAACCATGACTGCCATGAGAATCGCACGGGGCTACACGGTTCTAGCCAGACTCGACAACGTTTTCTTCTTAAAACCCGTAAAACTTGGAGACCTGGCAGTCCTCACTTCTTGGGTCGACTATATAGGTAATAGTAGCTTAGAGCTTACCGTAGCGCTGGAAAGCGAGAGATCTAATGGAGAAAGGAGCCTTACTACAGTATCGCATTTAACCATGGTAGCTGTAGACGAGTTTCTAAGGCCTCGGAGAGTTGATGCCTGCATAGATCCTCATGGTAGAGAGGAAGAAGAGGTATATTCCGAGGCCGAGAAGAGGAGGATGTCCAGGCCTAACAGGGATGAAAGGCTGGAGAAAGCTAGAGACACTAGTCTTCCAGCCCCTCTTAGCCCAGAGTACTCCCTATCCACGTACAGGATAGTTAACCCCGAAGACTCTCTAGCCTACAATGTCATGGACGCCAGCAAACTCATGCACCTAATGGACGAGCTAGCCGCCATAACAGCAATGAGATACGCAAGAGGCATAGTGGTTACAGCCTCTATAGACGCTACAGACTTTTACGTTCCCATAAGAGTGGGGGAGGTCCTGCAGATCGCGTCTGCCCTTACCTATATAGGTAAGAGTAGCCTAGAAGTCACAGTGAAGGTTTTAAAAGAGAACCCTGTCACGGGAGAAAAGGCTCACGCGGCTACAAGCTATTTCACACTTGTCCACATCGACGAGACAGGCAGAAGCGTTCCCGTAGAGCCATTCCGAGGAAGCACCAGGCGCCTGGAGGCGTTCCTCGAAGAGGCTAGGCAGAGGCGTAGGATGAGAATGGAGAGACTCCAATTCGTCGAGACAAGGCTCGAGAAACTAGTCCCTATTATTGGGAAGCTAAGAAGGCCTCCTGGCGTGTAGCGTGGGTGTGTTGCCACGTCTACAGCAGTCTTGCTCAGGGTTTCTCGGGAGGTGCTCTAGCCCGGGAGGGTTTTTGTACTGTAGAAACGTTTAAATAAGTCTAACAGGATACTCACATTAATGCCTGAGCCTTTAAGGGCCTCTTCTCGGCAGGGGCCTGGTATCTTGGGCGTGCTGCTTGGGCCTGGAAAGAGGATAGTTGACTTATCCCTAGATATAAGCCCCTCTACACGAGTCTTTGAAGGATACCCCACGCCCATAGTGCACAAGTGGGCCTCCTATAAGGAGGAGGGCTATAAGGCTAACTTCATATTCATGGTGGAGCATACGGGCACCCACATGGATGCCCCCTCCCACTTCTTCGAGGGGGCTCCCTCGATAGACGAGTTACCTGTCACTAAGTTCATAGCCAGGGGTGTAGCGCTAGACTTCTCCAACAAGGGTCCCGGAGAGGCTGTTAGAGTGGAGGAGGTGGAGGACGCTCTAAAAGCTAGCGGGGCTAGTGTGGGGCCTGGGTGGTACGTCCTTTTCAGGTTCGACTGGGAGACCAGGATTGGCGGCCCCGAGTGGCTCAGATACCCCTACCTGGACAGGGGTGTAGCCGAGTTCTTGGCTGAGAAGAGTGTTGAGGGGATTGGCGTAGACTCCCCTAGCCCCGACTACGCGCCCTTCGACGTCCACAAGGTATTATTGCCGAAGGGCATTGTGATCATCGAAAACATGGCTAATCTCAGAGAGGTCGCGGGCAGGACTTTCGATTTAGTGGTGGTTCCTTTGAAGATAAGGGGTGGGACTGCATCGCCTGTTAGGCCCTTGGCAATAGTCTAGGCTGTTCTGTGCCTTCAGGTGTAGCTTATGCCTCTGAGTTTTAGATCGGCCAACGTCGAGCTTTACTGCTTAGAATGTAGGGCTAGGTATAGGCCTGAGCCGCTGTTATATAAGTGCCGCCGCTGTGGGAGTCTTCTAGAAGCCAAGGTGGAGCCAGTCGAGCCCGTGGTTTTTAGTGGTAAGGGTGTCTGGAGGTACTCTAGCCTGCTCCCAACACCTATGGCTGGATCGGAGCCAGTAACTCTGCTTGAGGGGCAAACTCCTCTAATAAAGGCTAAGAGGATAGCTCCTAGGGTTGAGGCCTACATTAAGCTTGAGGGCAGCAATCCGACAGGGAGTTTCAAGGATAGGGGAATGGCTGTTGCCGTGACTCTGGGAAAGGCTTGGGGTTTCTGGTCAGCTATAGCGGCTAGCACTGGTAACACTGCGGCGTCTGCAGCAGCTTATACCGCCCGCGCTGGCATGAAATGCCTGGTGTTACTGCCTAGGGGTAAGGTGGCTCCAGGAAAACTATTTCAGGCACTACTACATGGCGCTATAGTAGCCGAGATAGAAGAGAGTTTTGACGAGGCTGTAAGGGTTGCAGAGAGAGCTGCCTGGGAGCTCCGCCTTTACCCGCTGAACTCGTTTAATCCATGGAGGCTCGAGGGCCAGAAAACCATAGCTTACGAGCTCTTCGAGCAGCTGGGCGAGGAACCCGATGCAGTAGTCGTCCCTGTAGGCAATGGGGGGAATATTTTCGCTATCTGGAAGGGCTTTGCAGAGCTGAAGGACTTAGGGCTAATAAGCAATGTGCCCAGAATGATAGGGGTTCAAGCTGAAGGAGCGTCCCCCCTGGTTAAAGCCTGGAGAGAGGGCTCGGATCCCGTCGTAGAGGAGCCTTCTACAATAGCTACTGCCATAAGGATAGGTAGGCCCGTTAACTACAAGAGGGTCCTCAGAGCGGTTAGAGAGTCTCGTGGGGCGCTAGTCTCTGTAGCAGACTCTATGATACTAGAGGCCCAGAAAGCCCTGGCGGCTGAGGAGGGTATAGGGGTGGAGCCCGCGTCGGCAGCTCCGCTGGCAGCTTATGAGATGCTAGTCAATGAGGGTGTCATAGATAGGGGTGAAAAGGTTGTTTTCGTAGCGACAGGTCATGCATTGAAGGATCCGAGCGTCCCGCTACACTATAGGATCCACAGGGTAGCGTCTATAAGGGATCTGGCAAGGCTTCTAGAATAGGTGGGTCCATAGTGCCCCGCAGAGGCGAATACCTGGCTTATTGTTCCTCGGCAAACCTGGGCTCGGGTTTCGACGCCGTGGCTATCGCTCTCAACGCCTTCTATGATAGAGTGCTTATTGAAGCTGAGAAGGGTGGGAGAAGGGTTATTGTAGAGGCCGTGGAGGGTCCTGAGGCTGAGGGTGTCAGTAGGGAAGAAAACACTGCTATATATGCCGGGCTTAGCTTATTGGAAGGGGAAAACCTAAACTATACCGTGAGGATCAGGCTATGGAAAGGAATACCCCTATCAGCCGGATTAGGGGGAAGCGGGGCTACGGCGGCTGCCGTAGTGGCTGGGATAAGCGACCTGCTAGATCTAGGGTTAGCACCAGAGAAGCTTGTATACTATGCCGGCGAAGGGGAGAAAGCGTCCGCGGGCAGCCCCCACTACGACAACGTGGCTGCAAGCCTTCTCGGGGGCCTAGCTATAGTTTCCAGGACTAGGGCTGGCATTAAAGTGTTGTCATTAAGGGTTAACGCCTATTTTGTCCTAGGGATCCCCCAGGACAGGCTTGTCATACCTAAAAAGACAGAGTCCATGAGGAGGCTGCTACCAGAGTTCGTGCCGTTTAGCGAGTACGTGGCCGAGAAGGGGCTTCTCTCGCTACTCATAGGGGGCCTAGCCGTAGGCAACACGGAGTTAGCGGGGCTTGGGATGGACGACATAGTAGTCACGCGGGCTAGGTCACAGCATGTGCCATGTCTCAGAGAGGCAAGAGAGGAATCCCTCAAGGCCGGCGCTCTGGGGTTCGCTATAAGTGGCGCAGGGCCTTCTGTAATAGCCCTAGCCAGGGATAGGCAGCACGCCGCAACTCTCGTGGATGCCATGAAGAGGGCCTATGAAAATTGCGGGCGCGAAGCCATAGTAAAGACTGCTAGTGTCGCTCCAGGGGTTTCGAGGCTTCATGACAGGGCCTCCTAGAAGGGTGCTATACTTAGCCAGTGACTACTCGATATTTCCCGTGCACACTTCTAGTAGACCTTTATCGCTACTATGATCGCTCCATGGCGCGCCTTTCCTAGCTCTTGGGCTCTACTATTACTAACCTGTATTCACTTATTTCTGGTATCTTCACGTGGGCCAGGGGCCCTGTTATTTCTATCCTAAACTCCTCTTCGGTTAGGGCATCGCGTGCTGTGTACCTCTTTCCAGGCTCTATTCTTGTGACTATCTCCACGTTCTTCACGGGGACTATTATGCGGGTCGGGTGGACCCTGTAGGAGGGATCAAAGCCTGGAAGCGCCTGCTTGCTTGGCCCGATCTGGGTGCTTAGGATTCTCTGGTTGTACGAGTGGTTTATTATGTGGACCACGTAGGCGTGATCCTCCCCTTTCCTCCTATAGGGTTCGACCTGTAGAGTTTCAGGTCCCTCAACGTAGACGTCTGGCATGGGTGCATGCCTGAAGAGGGGCCTCCAGAATAGTTCTGCGTAGTCGGGGTGCCCCAGTCTACTATAGTGGGTTCCTAGCCTTACTGAGTAATAGATCGTGGTACCCTCTCCATACTTGTTCACGGTTATCCCAGCTACTGAGAGCCTCGAATCAGGTGCCGGCGTGCTTCTCCCGAGTGTGTACTCGTATCCATAAGCACTCCTACCCAGTTTTCCCCATGCTAGCACTCTGGAAGTAACTGGCCTAGCCCTTACTATCTCGCCCACTCTCGGCTCTGCTCTCTCCTTCGCAAATACGGTGCTGTGATCCCCGAATATTACGTTAGCCGGCAGGCCGCTCCAGTACTCCTTGGCGATCTTCTCGTCGGCGTTTAAGTCTAGGTAGCTGTATCCGACCCAGAATAGTCCCTCATAGAAGTTTCCTAAGGCCTCCTGCGCTGCAAAGGCGTGGCGATACGTGTAGTCTGGCCGCATGACGCCGAACTCGTGGGTTACAACTAGGACACCGCCGTTGTTCACATAGGACTTAAAGGCTTCCTCTTCGTCGTCTCCTACAACGCTCATTGCGGGAGCCACTACTATGGGGTATGATGAGAGTTTTTCCAGGTCCGAGACGTCGTATGAGGCTATGAACCCCCATGGCACGTTCCTGTCGAACGCCATCATGGTGAAGCCTTCTACCTCTCCTATGTAGTAGTCCGGCTTCTCGAAGTAGTACTTGTCATGGGTTTCTGGGTCGAAAACTATGCCCAGATACTTGACTGGGTCGACGCCTGTTATGTAGGGCTTGATCCTATCTATCTCCTCGTATGCCTCGGCCAGGTACTCGATTCCACGGGGATCCTCTATGAACTGCGAGGAGAATATCGTGGCTACAGGGTAACCACCCGAAGCCACTATCTCCCTTATGCCCTGAAGCACTTGCTCCCTAGTAGCTGACTGGACTGTTCTCAGCCCGTAAAACAGGTTTCTGGTCACGAAGACTGGTTTTTCGTCTCCGATTAGCGCTTTGCTAAGCTTTGAAATGAACGTCAAGAGGCCAGGCCCCCTGGAGTCTGCCTCGCTGGCCTCCGCGAAGACTGCGTTGAGGAAGCCCCTAGACTTAGCCACGACTATGTTGCCCCTTCCTGCCCACCCTGCCGGGTGGCTGTTGTAGAAGAAGAGTGCGTCCTCCTTCATTTTCTTAGCAACCTCCATTAGCTTGGAGATCGAGTATCTAACGACATCGTACCTCCACTCCCAGGCTTTTCTAAAAGCTTCATCTTCCGGGTTACTGTTTTCTGGGAGGTCGAAGCCGTGCTCTCTCTTGAATGTCTCCTTGCAGAACTTACAGTAGCAGGCCTTTGGAGGGTCTGGCATGTACCTGAAGCTGTCCAGGAGGACGCCGTCGACGTCAGCTATTCTGAAGACTTCCTCGACTTCCTTAGTGAAGTAGAGGTCTAGTGCTGGGCTGTTGGGGCATATCTGGGGCCAGTGGGGGTCCTCTATCTTTTCCTTCCTAGGGTAGTGTTCCAGGACTATTATCTCGCCCGTCTTGGTCTTTTGTGCCCAGTCAGGGTGGAGCCTGTACAGGTACCTGTTAGCAGTGTGGGCCACCATTGCTACAACCTTGATACCGTGCTTCCTAGCCTTTTGCACCAGTTCGGCAATGTCCAGGGCTGCCCTAGGGTGCCTGGGGTAAATGTCGCTGCCTCTATAGAACACCCTGCCCCAGGCGTCTCTTGCAAACACTATCAGGAGGTCTGCATGCGTCTTTAACGCTAGGTCTACTAGGGTGTCGGCTGTTATCTTGTCTGCATAGAACCCATAGGGATCCTCAATATTGAATTGAACCGCTTTTAGGGGTTTTTGCCACCAAGCCAATCCCTTCACCCGTTATAAGCGTTGAGCTGCGATACACCGCCAACACCGGTTCCCTGTTTCTAGCGGTTTGCCTAATTATAAGGAAAAGAATAGAATGACTGGTTTTATACCTTAAATAAGGGATGCCTTCTCAAACGGCTAAGCTTACGAAGAATGCTTGCCTTAAAGATGCTTCCCGCAAATAAGGGCTGGGCTGGCTTAAGGTTTTATGATCATAGGCCTCGAAAACCAGGCTCTCTCACTTTGAGCACTTCCTCGTTAACTAGGGTTTTAGGTTTTTCGCCCATATAGAACATTATCAGGTTCTCTGCTACTAGTTCTGCCATCTTGTGGCGGGTCTCGTATGTAGCGCTACCTATATGGGGGGCTAGAACCACGTTTTTAAACGCTGTGAGGGGATGGTTGGGCTCTATCGGTTCCTCCTCGAAGACGTCCAGCCCAGCGCCTGCAATTCTCCCCTCCCTTAAGGCTTCCATGAGGGCCTCTGTGTCTATGATTGCCCCCCTAGACGTGTTTACAATGATCGCCCCCTTCTTTACAAGCTTGAGTTTGTCTCTGTTCAAGAGATATTTAGTTTCCTTTGTGAGAGGCACATGCACCGTTATGACGTCGGAGACTCTTAGCAGATCTTCCAGGCTTCTGTATTCTGCTCCAAGGCTTTCCTCGGCTTCGGGCTTTCTCCTCCTGCTATAATAAACTATCTTCATGCCAAGAGCCTTGCCTATCTCTGCCACCCTATAACCGATCCTGCCCATACCTATAACTCCCAGTGTTTTCCCCCTCAGCTCCACTCCCAGCATCATCTTGGGGTGCCAGCCCGTTCTCAGCCTCCACCACTCGCCCCACCTGACAAAGTTATCTGCCTCGACTATCCTGCGGGCTACAGCGAATATGAGGGCCCATGTGAGCTCCGCGGTAGCCTCTGTGAGCACGCCGGGAGTGTTTGTCACGTAAACGCCGTGTCTTGTGGCACACTCTACGTCTATATTGTCATAGCCCACGGCGTACTGGGCTATTATGTGCAATCTGGGGGACGACGATATTAGGTCACAGTCTATCCTGTCGGTTAATAGAGTCGCCAGGGCATCTGCATCCCTAGCCTTAGCCCGGAGGGTCTCATAGGGTGGTGGCTGGTACTTATCCCAAACCTCTACGTCGTAATACTTGGATAGCTCCTCTATGACATCGCTAAATAATTCCCGGGTTACGAATAATCGTGGCTTTCCCATAGCATTCACCAAGCCAGGGAAACATGCCAGGAAGAAAATAAATCTATCAGCACGCCAGTTAAGGTTCCCCACGAGAAAGACTACCGTGGTGCAGAAACTCATGGAGTTTAGAGTAGAGGTATGCTCCTGGTTTCTGGCCGTCCTTCAGATTTTAGCCCTACCTACAGCTTTTACCCTGACCTTTACTACGTTGCCCGGCAGGTAGGGCATTGAGATCTCTTCTACAAATGCTATCTCGACACTGGCGGGGTCTGCTCCTGACTCTACAGCCCTCTTCTTTGCCTCACTCTTAGCGTCTTCCAAGGCTTTAGACCTGTCTACTTGCTCGTAGCTATATGTCTTCTCTATAGTAGCTCCTATAAGGGCTGTGGCGGCTCCTATAGCGTTGGCTGATTGTGCCCCCTCTGGCCTTATCACTTCAGAGGCCCCTTTCAGCTTTCTTGGCAGCATCGCGCTACCTCCCCCAACAAGGATCACAGGCAGGGGCTCGGGCCTTGTCTTGATCTTGTCTATACCCTCCTCGACAGCGTTTATAATGAACCTGTAGGCCTCCTCGGCTATTTTCCTGGGTATCTTATCCCTGGCCCTCTCGGGCCTGCAGCTTGGATCGTCTATGCTCATTTTTCCAAGCGCTAGCGCAACGTCGGTGGCTGTTATCGTGTCACCGCCCCATGCTATGCCCTTTCTGACCAGCTCGTACCCCACGCTCTCTGGTCCTACACTAACCTTGCCGTCTTCGACCTTTACTATGCTGCCCCCGGCCACTCCTATGCTGACGAAGTCGGGCATCATGAAGCTAGTCCTCACGCCGCCCAGAACTACTGGCGACGATGATTCCCTGGGGAACCCCTTTTCGAGTACCCCTATGTTAGTGGTCGTCCCGCCCGTGTCTACTACGATCGCGTCCTTTATACCCGTGAGAACGAAGGCCCCGCGAACACTGTTAGACACTGCAGCTGCTACAGTGAATATCGGGTACTTCTCTGCCATGTCTGCAGAGATTATAGTGCCATCGTTCTGGGCTAGATAGAGCTTAGCGGCTTCGAGGCCCAGCCTGTCCATGGTGCTTCTCACAGCTGAAATACTCTTCTTCATAACGCCTATAATCGCCGAGTTCAGTATGGTGGCGTTCTCCCTCTCCAAGAGCCCTATGCTACCTATGGACGCTGAGAGGGAAATTGGGACCTCTCCCATAACTTCCCTCACTATCTCAGCCGCTCTAAGCTCGTGGTCAGCCCTTACCGGCGAGAACACGCTTGTTATAGCCACGGACTCAACGCCTCTACGCTTAAACTCCTCGGCCGCCTTCCTTACAGCTTCCTTGTCGAGCCCGCTTATTTCCTCGCCAGTGTATTCGAAGCCTCCCCTAACCAGTACAGATGACTCTCCGACAGCCTTTCTCAAATCAGCCGGCCAGTCGAGCATGGGTTCTATAGATGTTGTTGCTGGCAACCCTATCCTGATGACTCCGACCCTGTAGAGCCCCCTCCTTGTCACTATAGCGTTGAGAGCGTGGGTGGTCCCGTACATGACGGCTACCACGTCGTCTGAGGAGACGCCGGACTCTCTCACAGCCTTCTCGAGCGCCGAGAGTATGCCCGTAGTGACGTCAGGGGTCGTCGCTACTTTCGACGTGTAGAAGGGCTTACCCGTCTCGTCAACTATAGCCACGTCTGTATTGGTGCTTCCCACGTCTATGCCTATACGGTACTTAGCCATTTCAGCCGCCCACCCCGGCTTTTTTCACTCTCTCCTCTATGGGAACGTATTCTATGTCATAGCCGAAGTAGCGGGGGCCTACGATCTTCAGGGCCTCGGGGGTTCTCCACTTAGCGTCGCAGGGGATGCCTATTACGGAGACCCTATAGCCGTACCTGTGCCTTTCAGTGGTTATGGGCTCCCCTGTCTCCAGGTCCAGGACCACTATGAGGTCTGGAACGGAGGCCACTACTTCTCCGTCGACCTCTGCTACAAGGTTCTCGTTTTGGAAGCTTATCTTCATCGTCTTCCCCCTGTACTCGTTGAGCCCCTCGATCTTGACCTCTCCCTTGGCGAAGCCTGCTACTATCCACCTGCTCACGTCGACCATTTTTCCCTCGAAGAGCTTGAACCCTCTGGTCACGTCGAGTACTGCGTCTAGGGGGTTTCTCCCGTGCTTCTTCGCGTCCCTGACGGCCCTCCCTATCTCTATCGCCTTGGTGATTGTTCTAGGTATTACGGCTCTCTTGTACTGCCTCCCCTCCATGCTGTATATAGCTATGGAGGCCCAGCCGCCCATCCTGATCGTTACAACCCTCGCTATCTTCTCCGCCCAGAAGTTGTCAATCGTGTCTAGTATCACACTATTACCCTTCTCGTCTGCGAGAGACATGGGGGTAGCCTTGATTCCGTAGAGGTGGAACGTAACCATTTGGAGCTCGGGGAAGGCTCTTCCCATACCATCCCCGTCTAGAACAGGCCTGCCAGAGAGCCCGCCCACGTATAGGGGTATAGTGGAGTTCAGCCCCCCAGCCTCTACTGGAGTGATGTAGTCAGCCCTTCTGCCGAAGTAGCTTTCGAGGGCCTCGAGTGCTCTTAGAGCCTCAAGGCCGCTAGGCAGCTTTTCTATAAGGGTGACGGGGGTGCCCATAAAGGCAGAGGTTATTATGAAGGCTTCGTCAGGGACGCTTTCGGGAGGCACTAGCACGATCTCCTTGCCCTTCTCCAGCACCTGTGTAACCATAAGCTTGCCTATGTAGGGATCCCCGCCTCCTCCAGTACCCAGTATGGCTGCTCCGACGGCTAGATCTTCTACGTCTTCCTTGCGAAGCCTGTACTCTCCTTTCTCCATGGGTGGGCACCCGGGGCGTTTAGATGGTCAGGGCAGCCCCTGTCTCCTTCTTGACCCTTAACAGGAAGTATGCGCCGCCCAGCAGTAAGGCTACGCTGATAGCCTCTACCAGGGCAAGCGCTGCTCCCTCTATCCCGTAGATCTTCGCTGGAACTATTGATGCATAGGCCAGGCTGAAGGAGGTCCAGAGCCAGCCCCCCTGGACAGCTATTTCTCCCACTCTTCTCTCGCTGCAGTTCCTGCAGTTGGATAGTCTAAGCGAGTTTAGCCATACAAGCACTGAAGTCACGACGGCTGCTACTATGAAGTGGCTTCTATAGCTATCAGCGCTTGCAAAGGCTGCTAGCCCTACTACGAAGAGCAGGAGGCCTGCTAGGGCCTTGTATGTGGTGTATCTCCTTTTCAGCTCTTCCGGGTTCACCGTCTCACCACCCGGTCTCCGTCTCTACCCATTTACCTACGTCGTATGGTATGCGCGCCTTGACGCTCAGGGCCATCAGTAGCGTGTGTAGAATAAGCCCGGTAAACAGCCCGACAACAGCTCCCGGGATCTGGGCGTACTGCTGCGGGAGCCAGTATGCAAGCGCGCTACCTACGGCCCAGCCCAGTATTCCGGGCCACCTTATAGCGCCGTAGACAGTTCCAGGCCCGAAAGAGTACCTAGTCCTGGGATCCCTCCTGCCAAGTAGCAGTGGTTGCACTATGTAGTAGTCAGCTATCATGACGCCAGCTATTGGGGGTATAAAGGTTCCTAGAAGCGTTCCGAAGGCGAAGAGTGCCTCAAGCGAGATCCCATACCCTAAAGCTATGGCAACGGCGACAATGGTCCCAGCAACGCCCAGCACGGCTACCCAGACCCATCTCTTGACTTTAGGGACAGCGTTGACCCATGCCAGAGAAGCGCTATAGAGGTTGTTGTCATTGGTTGACCACTGCCCCAGGATCCCGGTGACAAGCACCGCTAGACCCATGCCCATCGCGGTCATCTCGGCCGCTAAGTTGGAGCCCGGGGCTAGTAGCTGTAGCCAGCCCCCGGCTATCAGTATTATTGGCATGAAGAAGACGACGTGGACAAACCAGGCTAGGGGGCCGTCTATGGGCCTCCTAGAGAACCGGGTAATGTCAGGTGCTATAGTCGCGCCTACTATATAAAGCCCTATGACGAACGTTATGCCAGCCGCTAGACCCGCGGGCTCTGGCGGTGTAGCGGCAAACAGCCTGTCCCAGCCACCCTTGAGTGATATGGAAGCGGCGAGGGCCAGGGGTATTATGAGGAACCATGCAGGTACTATAAGATAGCTTAGAGCCGCCAGCCCCCTATAGCCTATCAGGGCCGTGGTCATCATAAGTATCCCGCCCCAGGCTGCTGCCACCTCTACCCGCGCCAGGAAGCTCTCGGGAAACACGCCGTTCAGTATAACGCCGAAGAGCCAGGTCTCAAAAGCAAACCATAAGGCAGCGCTTATCCCTGAAATCACTATTCCCGCCGCTATAGAGCCGAACCTGCCCATACTGTGCCTTAGTATAACGTAGGTTGAAACACCGTTGTAGCTGCCTATGAGGCCTGTGAGGAAGGCTATGACCCCCAGCGCTATGCTACCCAGTATCGAGGCGATGAGAATACCCCTGGCGTCTAGGTAGTTCGCCATACTGGCTCCTCCGAAGACGGCCGCCCAGACTGCTAATACACCGAGGAACACCATTAGCTGGTTGAGGAACGTCCTCTTTTCGTGCTCCGGGACTCTCAGTGTGGCATAGTCTCCATAGTAGTCCTTTACTTCTTGACCGTTTCGAGGAGCCCCCTTCTCATCCTCTCCCACTTTCTTCACCCTAAATATTTAGGGGACTATTGACAAGTACGCATAAAGTATAGTTGCAAGTATTTAAGTATTTCTATTATCCTATGGATAATATAACTAATAAATTAAATAACTTGCACAGGAGAGGCAGGAGAGCTAAAATATAATGGTTCATCATGGGGCATAATTAGTTTTTCGCCCCTAAACCAGAGCTAATAGCCAGCCGGGAAGGGTAAGGCTTTAAGGCAAGGATTGATCCATGATTTTGGCGTGCGAGCCTTGGACAGGCTAGTTCTAGCGTTCATCACAGGTAACACGGCCAAGTTCAGGGAGGCGCTTAGAGCCGTTAAGCCCTACGGCATTAGCCTTGTCCAGAGGAATGCGGAGAAACTCGAGATCCAGTCAGCTAGCTTGGAAGAGATCTCGTTGAGAGCAGCCAAAGAGGCCTACAGGATTCTGGGAGAGCCCCTAGTTGTAGAGGATTCAGGGCTCTTCGTTGAGTCCCTGAAAGGGTTCCCGGGGCCCTATTCCAGCTATGTCTATAAAACAATAGGAGTCCCAGGCCTCCTCAAGCTCCTAGAGGGGGAGACGCACAGGAGAGCCTGTTTCAGGGCTGCAGTAGCCCTGGTGACTAGCTGTTATGAGGGAGTCTTCATTGGCGAGACCTGCGGAGTTATAGCTGGTAAAGCCAGGGGATCTAGGGGCTTCGGCTTTGACCCGGTATTCATCCCGGAAGGAGCTTCTAAGACCTTCGCTGAAATGAGCCTAGAGGAGAAGAACAAGTATTCACACAGGGCTAAAGCGTTCTCCCGCATGGCAAGCTACGTGGCGTCAAACCCCAGCATTATTAGCTGCGGGGACTCACCGGTCTCTGGTTAAATTCTTAAACTCCCAGAACTGATCAAACCCTTAACGGGGTGCGGTATAGTTGAATAAGAAGCGCAAGAAGGGCAAGTCACACTCCACAAGGCCTGCAAGACCCTCGCCCCCCGGCTGGATCGTGTATAGCCAAGAGGAGATAGAGCTACTAGTGGAGGAGCTGGCGAAAAAGGGTTACGGGCCAAGCATGATAGGCATCATACTAAGAGACCAGTTCGGAATACCACTAGTCAAACCTATACTAGGCAAGAAAATAACCGATATACTCAGAGAGAAAGGCCTGGAACCAGAAATACCGGAAGACCTAATGGCGCTCATAAGAAAGGCTGTAAACCTTAGAAGACACCTAGACGAGCACCCCAAAGACCTCCACGCCAAGAAAGGACTCCTCGACCTGGAATCAAAGATAAGAAGACTAACAAAGTACTACAAGAGAATAGGCAAACTCCCCAAGGACTGGGAATACAGCCCAGAAAAAGCAAAACTACTAGTGGCAGGCATGAAGTAATGCTGCCAGACGCCAAACCCAGCCCGTCTTTGCGCCTGTTTCCTAGTGGATATAAGTACTTTGCAGGATCCCCAGCTGCCGGGCACTATTGCTTAATATATTCTAAGGTGGAGCCTTGCTTCAAAGACGACGTAAACACATACCAGTCCTTGCTAGGCAAAAGCCGTTACTCTCCTATTTCTCGTCTTATCGAGAGTCCAAGCTGGGCTTCGCCGCTAACAAGCATACAAGCATAAGATGGAACAAACAAAATATTTAAATTAAAGATATTAAAGATAGTTAAATAAGAACGAGGTGGACAATATGGCTAAATACCCTAGTTATGGCTATGAAGCTGGCAAATCAACGTTTAAGCCCATAGGGAAGCCTTAGTGAGGCGTCAACCATGAGCCTAGTTCTGGAGGTAAGGCTGCGCGAGACCCTGAATGACATAGTAAGGGCTGCCAGAGAGGTTGAACTGATTAATGGTAGCGAGGAAGATCTAAAGATAAGGATCGAAAACATACTTAGAGAAAGTATCTGGTCTAGACTAGGAGTGCCCAATCCAAGGTATGAGTATAGGGTTGATGCTGGCACGTATGCTAGATCATTTGGGAGGGTTGACGCCCTGTATGGATTGACTATTTTTGAGTACAAGAGGCCCAGATCTCTGAGGACTAGGGAGAGGGATGAAGCCCTAAGAAAGCTTAAGGAGGAATATATTCCGGGACTACTTAAGGAGGACTGGGCTAAGGCACTAATATCAAAGGCCAGAGAGAAGGGTCTATCGCCTAGGATCATCGGAATCGTTCTCGACGGCTACGGGGTAATTTTCGCCGAATATCATGTTGAAACAGGGCAGTTCCTCGTTGACCCTGAAGTAGGCTTCTACCACCTGGACTCCGAGAACGGTGTCTACTATCTGAGAAGGATAGTCAGGTCGGTAATAGCTACTTTCAAGAAGAAGATCGACGCTAGAGTGCTCGCGTCAGACTTCGGATATACTAGCAGTATTGCCAGGAACGCTGTAAAAACGCTTTACTACAAGCTAGCCAAGCCCAAATCCAGGAAGACCAGAACGCTGTTTAATGAGTGGTTTAAAACAATCTCACAGGCGTATCCAGTGTCAGGCGAGGAGTTGAAAAGGATAGCTGAACTGTATGGCTTTAAGGATAGAGAGTTGGGGGAAATTGATGGGTTGAAACTCTTCTATGCTATTCAAACATATTACTCGCTAATATTGAAGCTACTAGCAGCCGAGGTCGCAGCTAGGTTCCACGATTCAGCTGCCTCGGTTTACGTTAAGAGGCTTGTCGGCGATAAGGATCGTCCTGAGCTGTTCTATGAAAAGCTTAGATCGCTTGAAGCTGGAAGTGTTTATGCATCTTATGGTATTAGGAACTTTCTGGAGGGGGAGCTCTTCAGCTGGTATCTTGAAGAATGGGATGAGGAGGTCTTCAAGGTTATCCATGGCATTGTAGAAAAGCTAAACGACTATGACATAGAGGCGTTAATGATAGACCCCTCGACAGCTAGGGACATCTTCAAGCTATTGTACGAGGAGCTTGTGCCGAGGAAGGAGGTTAGGCAGAAACTAGGTATATACTCGACGCCTGACTGGCTTGCAGAGCTAATACTCGACGAGCTAGGGCTGAGCGTTGGGAGCCTCATTGAAATGAGGAAAAAAGGTGCTGACCCCTTAGATTTGAGAATCCTAGATCCAGGTGCCGGGACTGGCACCTTTCTCTCACTATTAGTCCAAAGACTTGGCGAATACCTTAAAACATATTATGGGGTTATGGCCCCTAAGGTGGCTTCCGAAGCTCTTAGGAAAATAACTAGAAACGTGGTTGGATTTGACATAGACGCCCTAGCCGTGCTGACGGCAAGAGTAAACTACCTGATAGCGCTAGCTGTAACAGGACTTTTAGAGCACAAGGGCGGCGAATCCATAGAGATACCTGTCTACATGGCTAATTCCATGATTACAGCTGAAGAGTTTACAATACGTGAGTCTAGGACTGAGGATGTAGAGCTGGTTGAAGTACCCACGACTGTAGGCAAGTTCTATATCCCAGTGAGATTTGTAAGAGAAGCTTCAATTTTACAACTGCTCGCAGAGCTTAGGGATCCAATCAGGTCAGGGCATAGCATGGGTCATAAGAATGTGAAGGAGGTTTTAGACAAATACACCTTATCCGGGGCCGAGAAGCAAGTCATTAAAAGGCTCTATTACAAGCTACTGGATCTTAAGAAAAAAGGTGTCGATGATGTCTGGATCCCCGTGATTAAAAGCCACATAGTATCAGCCCTGTATAGGAATAAATTCGACTACGTTATAGGTAATCCTCCTTGGATAGCTTATAGATACTTAGTGAACCCGGAGTATCAGGCTAAAATTAAGACTTTAGTGAAGGACTACTATGAGCTGGTAAAGGACGAGCACCTGATGGCACACATGGAGATGGCGACTCTGTTCTTTGCAAGATCTGTGGATCTATTCCTTAAAAATGGGGGCTTAATCGGGTTCGTGATGCCTAGGGCTGTATTTAGTGCAGATCAGCATGACAGCTTTAGGAGGGGTAGATTGTTACGCACTAAGTACGGGTTCTTGAAGATAATTGATTGCATGAGTGTTGAGCCATTATTCTACGTGCCAGCCTGCGCCGTGATAGCCAGGAAAGGTGCTAGCATAAAGTACCCGGTTAAAGCTATTGTTGTAGAGGGTAAGCTGCCCGAGGACAGGCATAAAATCATACCTCTGAATGAGGCACTAGCCAGGAAGTATCTAGAGATAATTAGGGGAAGAAAGCTTTACCTAAACGAGGTTGGAGCGAGATCCTACCTAGACTACGAAAAGATCGAATTCCGCGGCAGGAGAAGCTACTACTATAAGGACTTCTACCAAGGCGCCACAATAGTACCACAGCCATGCTGGTTCGTCGATATACTAGACGCTTCGCATCCCAAGCTCGTAATCGCCCAAACTGCCAGAAGGGCTAGAGTCAGGGGCAAGGTAAGGGCTGAAATAGGCCCACTACCTGTCGAGAGAGAGTTCATCTATGGAGTGCTAACCAGCGCCGAAGTTCTACCCTTCTGCCACCTACCACCAAACACCGCAGTGCTACCAATAACTCCCGCCAAGAACGGCTACAACATCATCACCAAGGAAAGGGCAAAACTCATGGGATACCAGCACCTAGCCAAATGGCTCGAAGAAGCAGAGAAAATATGGAAAAGAGTAAGGGGCGAGAAGGAGGTAGACCTATATGAATGGCTAAACTATCAGCATAAACTATCGAGACAGAATCCAAATATAAAGTATAAAGTTGTATATTTAACCTCGGGTACATATATAACTGCGTGCCTGTTAATAGATAGGGAAAAGAGGATAAAAAGCTTTAGTCTAAGCAGAACAATAGTGGGACATACATTATATTTGTACCAGACAAATGATCTCAATGAGGCATACTACTTGACAGCAATTCTCAACTCACATGTAATTGATGAACTGGTGAAGCCCCTACAACCTAAAGGCCAGTTCGGTGAAAGGCATTTCACCAAAAAACCACTTGAATTTCCTATTCCCAGGTACGATCCTAGTAATCAGGTTCATGCACGTTTAGCCGAGCTTGGCAAAAGGGCTAGTGAGGAGGCTAGTAAGATCTTGCCCAGATTACTCTCTATTCTTGGTTATGATAAGAAGCTTGGGGAGCGCGGTACTTTGACTCCCCAAGAGGTTGCTAGGCTTAGGAAGGCTATTAGGGACAGTCTTAGCGATATACTCAAGGAGATCGACGATCTGGTAGTGAAGCTTCTTGCTGAAGGCGTTAAAACGCTTAGCAGGACTTTAAGCCAAAGAGGTGAGCGCGGGAAACCTGTCTTAAAGGCTTCGGGGAAAGGAGTAGCATCGCTAGATAAATGGCTAGAAGCTGGGAGCGGCCAATAAATAATATGGGCCCGGTATCTGCTTTACAGCCTCTGCCAGAGACTCTCTGAGGCCTGTCATGGATCTGGCTGGGGTTTCACAGCCAGACTCCTTGAGTGTGCTTGTAAAGGATTTGCCCAGGCTGGAAGAGAAACCTTAGGCCTCCTAGTATGCTGGTGGCGAAGCCCGTGATCAAGGTTTACGAGAAATATTCTGAAGGGTCTCTGGGGGACTTTTCCAGCTATTCGCGCGTTATAGTAGTGTACTGTGGTGCATGAGGTTAGGTGGCTTAGATGGGTTAGCCGGGATCCATGGTGCTCGACGTGAAGCCCTACAAATATTACGACGTAGGGAAAAGTCCAGGATCCTGCCTAGTTCTGGGGTTAAATGGGAAGAGTAGAGAAGCTGTACAGCGAGATATAGCCTCCTGGCTGGGCCCCTGTGAGTGTCGAAGGGATGTGCTGGTAGCTCATGGGCTGTCTGCTCGCTGTGGGGAGCTCTGGTTTAGGTCTGGCTGCTTTCATGCTGGGCTCTAGTCTACTTTAAATAATGTTATTCTCCTAATGGTTTTGTGGGTGGCTTGGTTCTGGTTTAGGGGCTGGTGTTTGGAGTGCTTAAGGTGCGGTTGGAGCCTGGTAGTGGTGTTGAGAGGTCTCTGGAGCCCTTCTATAAGGGTGTTGCCTCGGTATTTTCCAAGTCCCTCGACGAGGGGTATCTTAGGATAGCTAGCTATGTCTCCTTGGAGGCCTTGACGGCTTCCTCGATTATCTACGCCTTGGCTATGGTGCAGGGTCTAGACCCGATCCTGACCCTGGATCACAGGCCTCCTCCCAAGATAGTGGAGCCCTCGATCCTTGTGGGTTTCAGCAATGTCAACTACAACCCCTCGGACGTGGAGTCGCCCCTGGTAGTCATAAGCTCGGGTAGTATAAAGTCCACTCCCACGCCTGGATCCGTCTATGTGGAGGTCGACGGTAGCGTAGGCTCTGCTATATCCCTGCTTATCCAGTCGATGAAGGGTGCTGCGGCGCGCCGGGACCTACTCATGGCCTCCATAGCGTCTTACTACATGGGGAGATACGTGGATAGGGTGGGGAAGTTCCACAGGCTCGACAGGCACGCCTTCTCCTCCCTAATGAAGGACTCGGGCCTACCTGTAGAAGTGGTCACCACGCTGAAGGCATATAAGCCCAATGACCTGGAGCCCTGCAGGTCTATAAGCTTGACTGTAAACCCGCTATACCCTGGCCTGACGGGCGACGAACAGCTGTGCCTGGACATTGCAGGGGGTGAGGCTTCTAGTAGAAAACTGGGAGAGCTCGCCAGTGAGGAGATTGAGAGGCTTGCAGCTAGGATCCTGGCTTTTATAAAGGAGAAGACTAGGAGACAGCCAGATCCCCAGGATTATGTCGGCGGCATAGTTGTCTCCAGGGATCCCATGTCCAGGATAAGGGATGCCAGAATGGCTGCCGACGCTTTTCTCTTTGCCGCAGAGAGGCCGAGGGACCAGGCGCAGCTCTTAGCTGTTATAGCCGACTTAGACAACGAGTACGTTCTTGCCGAGTCCAGCCTCGAAGCGTACTCGGAAGCCTTGCCCAAGGAGCTGGAGGACTCGAGGCTGGAAAAGGTCAAGTCGTTCTCCTGGTTCAAGGCCTACAGGTCCTCGGTAGAGCCTGCCTCGCCCACCTTGTACTGGAGGGCTTTAAGGCTCCTAGGCAGAGTAGATAAGGAGGATATAGTATTTTTCGAAGGTAGTGGCGGCTTATTTACTACGGTATTTCTCGTGGAGGAAGCCTTAGGCCCCGAGTCTGCGAGGAAAATAGTAGAAGCAGGCATAGCTAGGAGGGAGGGGGTTTTGCTATGGCTGAAGAAGTAGCCAGTTGCAGGGCAGTGCTCGAGATAGAAGTCGATAGTGCTGACCACATTCTCGCAGCAGTGGACCCCGACAATCTCACAGCGCCGAGCCACGTGAAGGTCTCATGCGTAATAGCCGCGCCCAAGAAGCTACGTTGTACTGTGACTGTGCAGGGCTGCAGCGAGGCCCCGGAGAGAGTCCTCACACTGCGCAACACGCTAGATGACCTCCTGATGCATCTAGGGGTAGCCGCTAAAACGCTAGGCTCTATAAGAGAGTAGGGCTGGGCGTGCTAGTGAGGGGTGTCTTATGGTTGGGTAATGGGGAGGAAAGCTACTGGCTGGAAGCCTCAAAACTCCTAGAGAAGGCTAGGAGGCTCAGAGGATATGAAAGGATAGTCTTCGAGTACTTCCTGGAAGAGGTCTCCGTGGGCTATTTAAGGGCAGAGATGGAGTTGAAGAGCAAGGGTGTCAGGGACCCTGAAACAGCCATTAGGAGGCTAGAAGAGCTGGGTCTTCTTGAGAGAGGGAGAAACTCTATCAGTCTAGTAAAACCTTTGAGAGCCTACCTGTCGCGTAGAAGGGGCTACGGCTTGGACGAAATTTATAGGAGCTGAACTCCTGAACACCAAATCATCTACCTGCGGGGCGTTACTTAAACCACCCGCATGGGCGGCTACACGTCCTCTTCCTGGGCCGACTTGTAGACCTGGTATGCCAGCTCTGCAGAGTACTTGAGCGCAGCTCTCGCCTTTATAATGTCTATCGTGGAATAGAGGTTCTCAATGCCCACCTCTGATACACTATTGTCCGGCCTCTCCTTAACATAAAGCCTTGCTCTCTCGTCCTCAGGGACTCCAGCCCTGGCTTGGGACTCTCTTATCTCTCTAACTACAGACTCTAGGTATTCTCTTACCTCGAGGGGCAGGGGCAGGGGTAGCTCTGGAACCATTCGCACATACGAGTCTCCCCTATAGACCCTGGCTATTCTTCTTCTACCAGCTTTTACTTCCTCCACTTTTTCCCCCATGATGGGCCTTCCAGGGCTTTCTATCATAGAGAGGAGGCTCTTCAGGATCCTTAGCTCCTCTTCGAGCTCCACTATCCTCTTCTTTACCCACTCTACTATCTCCTCGCGGCTCGCTATGCGGGGCTCCTCCGGTGCTCTACTGGACTGGCTCAATACTAGTCCCCGGTAACCTATTATGTGTCCTGGCTCAACATAGAGACTGTCGCCGTGTAAGACCGGGATAATACCCGCAGACTCCCAGCAGAAGCTTAAATAGAGCCTAGACCCCCGTAATGGTTCCTTGGGGGCTCCCTTGTCGGCCAGGAGAGGGATTCACAGGCGGGTAAGATTCGTGGCTTGCAAATCCTGCGGTGCGCTAGTTAGCCCGGAGTCGAGAGTGTGCCCCATTTGTGGTTCCACCCAGTTCTCCGAGGCCTGGGAGGGCATGGTAATAATAATTGACAAGGAGTCAGTGCTCGCGAAGAACCTTAACATAGAGAAGCCCGGGGGATACGCCATAAAAGTGGCTGGGAGAGTAGTCCAGAGATGAAGGCTGGGCTACTCCTCCCACACAGGCTTAGAAGAGAGTTCTCCAAGCCCTGGGGCATAGTTGTCAGCGGCGACTTCACAGGCCTCCTCCCTCCCAGGGGCCTAGTAACCTGCATAGGCGACTTTGTCTCCTCGATCTGCCTTGAGAACGTATCCCTGGACAGGCTTAGAATAATCATTGACTGGAAAACTAAAAGAAGCAGAGCCGCCTTAATAGATAACGGGAAGCTACACGTCTTCACCAAAATAACGACAGAGAACCCCCCAGGCATGATAACGTTCAAAGCCCTCAAAACCGTGTGCAGCGCTGCAAAGCCCAAAACAGCCATACTAGTTAAGGGGGAAGAGGACCTACTAGCACTGCCCGCAATAGCATGCTCTAGAATAGGCGACACAATAATCTACGGAATACCAGACAGGGGAGCAGCCATAATAAGAGTAACACCCGAGGCAAAATGGCACGCAAACATCAGAATACTACAGCTAGAACCCATCCTCGCGAGAACCAAAACATAACATGCACAATAACTACTCCAAGAGGCTCCCAGTTAATACTTTAAACCCCCGCCAGGAAATCCTACCATAAAGGAAAGGCGGGGGTGCCCGAGCCTGGCCAAAGGGGTCGGGCTCAGGACCCGATGGCGTAGGCCTGCGCGGGTTCAAATCCCGCCCCCCGCACCACTCAGTTCCAACACCTCTTATCCCGAGCATCTCTAGGATCTCTCTGACTGATATGAGGGTTATCCTAAGCCTCTTACCTCCTCCAATGTATTCTTCTACCACCAGGTAATAGTGGGCCCTGCCGTTAACCTTAACGCGTTTAACATAAACACGCAAAACATGATCCCTGTTTGACAAATGCCAGGATCGCGCCAAATAGACCAGTCAGCCAAAGTCTTACACTCCTTAACCCTCTAAGACAGTTAAATATACATGTGGAGCCCTGGCCTCAAGGTTCCTTCGAAAAATTGAAGGGGCTTTTGGATCCTGTAGGCATGTGGCCGTGTCGTGTCTGACTTTGGGCGGCTCGTTCTTATTGTTTGTATATGCTAAGCCTATTTAGGGAGCTAGGGGTTCTCCTAGTTTTGAGGTGTGGAGCATGGCCTCGTTGCCCAGATATGAGCTGCCCCCCCTACCTTATTCCTATAACGCTCTTGAGCCCTACATAATCGAGGAAATAATGAAGCTGCACCACCAGAAGCACCACAACACCTATGTAGTTGGAGCTAACGCTGCATTAGAGAAGCTTGAAAAATACCTAAAAGGCGAAGTAGAATCCCTCGACGTAAGAGCAGTCTTGAGGGACTATTCATTCAACTATGCCGGTCATATAATGCACACGATATTCTGGCCCAACATGGCCCCTCCAGGCAAGGGTGGAGGCAAACCAGGAGGAGCCCTGGCTGACGCCATAGATAAGAGTTTTGGAAGTTTTGACTCGTTTAAGAAGCTATTTAGCCAGGTCGCTAAAACCGTTGAGGGAGTCGGCTGGGCATTCCTAGGAGTAGATCCCTTATCAGGATCCCTTGTAGTAGGCCAAATAGAAAAGCACAATGTCCTAATGACGGCAGGGCTCGTGCCAATACTTGTCATAGACGTTTGGGAGCACGCCTATTACCTTCAATACAAGAACGATAGGGCTAGCTATGTGGAGAATTGGTGGAACGTGGTTAACTGGGATGACGTGGCTAAGAGGTATGAGAAAGCCGTTGGAGGCTCAAAGCCTCTTTACATACCCTAGATATTCATGAAAACCGCAGAAGCCCTTCCTAATTCGTTTTCTTTCTCTTCAAATTATGCAGGCAGGGCCTTTACCTCTTCATGCTTTACGGGTTGACTCTGAACCCTTCGGGCTAGGCCCTGTCTAACAGGAAATGGGCGTATATCCCTGTATTAGACTGTTTGTCATAATGTTTTTTGGTTTTGTATCTCTTTTATAAGTGTTGTTACTAGTTTATGAATATTGGTATTTTTCCTTATAAACCTGATCTTGTCTGCTTCGTAGCCAGAGTCAAGCACTCTTGGTAACCATTTAGGGGCTGATGGCCTAAGTATTATTACCTTGGCTGCTATTCCATGGTTGTGTAGTGCTTTGAAGACCCCTTTAAAGGGGATCCTAGGTCTAACCGTGGCTGACCATAAGAGTATTATAGCGTTTGTAGTGGGCAGTACTGGCTTGTAGTCTTGTAACATCTCATACGCCTCCAGGATCCCTAGTACTGGCTCGGGTCTTCCATCTAGTATTGGGCACGAATCGTATTCATCGTCTATATGGTTGGATCCAGGCAGGTCTACTAAGGGTAGTGGCCTTCTTGAGTAGACTACTAGGCCTAGCCGGGCGCCTATAGCGTCTGACTCGTGCTTGACCTCTTCTATAATGGATTGTGAGAGCCTTAGGTTGACTCCTCTGCTCTTTTCTGCAACTACTATAATATCCACTGCTTTTCACTCCACGACCTTTATTATGTTAGATAGTAGGTCTCTCTTACTGTTTGACTCTAGCCAGAGGCATCTACCCCTCTCCATAGCCGCCTTTATGACCTCTACGCCGCGCTGGTTAGGCCTGCCTATTGTGATGAAATAGACGGTTGCCTTCATATTCTTTGCATATATCGTGGCCGCGTCGAGCCTCACGCCAGCATTACTATCGCCATCCGTCAGGAGCACTATTTTCTTAGACCTTGAATCAGGGCTCTTCCTAAGCATTTTTGTAGAAGCCACGACAGCCTCCCCGGGAGCTGAGCCCTGTAACCCGTAGTCGATCGAGCCGAGTGTTCTCAGGAGCATTTTCTTATCGTTAGTGAGAGGCGTGAGTGGTAACGCGTGCTCATAGAACACTACTAGGCCTGCTCTGTTAAGCGGGGCTGATAGAAGCCTGTCAATAGCTATGGCTGTAGCTTCTTTAGCGGCGTCTAGCTTTGATGGTATGAAGTCTGCCACCTGCTTCTTCATGCTAATCGAGACGTCTATTGCGAAAACTACGTCCTGTAGGCTCCTCTTATCTCCCAACACCTAGTCCCCTATATACCTCGGAGGCTAGAGCGTAAGGGACTGACTGGAGCGAAAGCACTATATCCTCTAGTCCTGCCTCGTCTATAAGGCCTAGCTCGTATGCTGTGCTTGCAAGCGATACAGAAGCGATAGTGGTTGCCCCTTTGTTGGAAGCATAGTCTCTGGTTCTCTTGTCATCAGTCATGTACACAAACCCTGTTTCCAGGGAATAATTTACGAGCCCTTCCTCAACCTGCGTTATGGGCAACCTGGAGGGTTCCTTTGGTAGCGGAATAGAAGCAAGGTCTATCGGCCTCCTAGTCTTCATCCCCTTAATGACCCTCTTTGCCTCCTCCACGTCCAGCATGCCTGAGTGCTCTGAGGGGAGGAGGAACTTGTAGCCTTTGCTAGTAAGGGCATCCATGATCATGACAAGCTCTGTTTTATATACTACATAAAGGGTTAGCGGGTCTATTAGGTACACCCCCTTGTCCAGAAAACTGAAGTCCTTCTCACTATAAGCCCCTATGTAAGGAACCACCCCGCGTGAAATCATGTAGTCTAGCATGGACTCGAAAGTGTCCCCCGCTATGTACGTGGCGTACTGGAATGTGGCACCCCTATGAAGGTATAGGTCAACAGCTATGTCACGGAGGTTAACGTCCTCTAGCAGCCTCCTTATAGCGTCTCTGACAGCCTCTGAAACGCTGGCGTAGAGGCCCAGATCTACGAGCCTGCGGATCCTTTCTTCTAGCAGGCCCGAGAGCTCTATGGTTACAACCACTACAGGCTGACCTCCCCTGGTAGTAGGTTTCAAACTATTATATTATGGCATAGGCGTTATATTAAAGCGTTAAACCCTGTACAGTTCAAGCCAATATATTTCCTGTGACTAATATATATTCGACGAGCGGCCAGGCCCTGGCAAGAACAAGGTGCCTAGTATTGCCTGGAGCCTACGAGCTACTCCAACTACTACACCTGTTAGGAGCCTCGTTGTGGCTGGGCTTTATAATAGTCTTTGCAGCCTCCCCACTCATGGATTCCATAAAGGCCAGGAGGAGCGAGCCAGCAATAATCTACCTAAGAATAGGGGGCTGGCCTTCGACTCTGGGCCTACTACTAGCCATAGGCACAGGGGCTGCTATGGGTTATTTGAGAGGTTTTAATAGCGTGGTTGCAGCGAAAATACTGCTGGGCATGGCACTGCTGCTAGTAGGGATTTATAGCCATGAGGCCATAAAGAAGAAGCCTATAAGAATAGAAGAACCCCCAGCTGCATGGTTCGTATCTGTTATGGCAATTACCGTAGCTATAAGTGTGGCACTAGCAGTGCTAGGCTGGCTTCTCAGGTTTCAAGCCTAAATCCTGCGCCTCCACTATTCTCTCCATGCAGCGGCCACACTCGACGGGTTTAAGGGTTATTTCTTCTATCCTAGAATTGAAAGCATCTATTATGAGAAGCCTCCCTATGGCCGGGTTTCCTATCCTAGTTAGGAGCTTTATAGTGTCTAGAGCTTCGAGCACTGCAACAAGGCCTACGGCAGCCCCAAGAGCCGCCCTGCAACCTCTATAGCCTAAATCCTTAGGCGCGATACATGCCAGGCAGGGCGTTTTACCCGGGACAATAACTGTCATTTGCCCATAGAACCCGTCAACAGCGCCGTGGACTAGAGGTTTCCCCGTCTTCTGCGAGTATTCGTCGAGAACCAGCCTGGCTCTCCAATCGTCCAACCCGTCAACAATAACGTCAGCCTCTCCGAGGATTCTGTTGACGTTGTCTGCGCTTATTTCAGTCCTAACTGGTTCTATATCTATGTCGGGGTTCAATTCTCTGAGTCTCTGGGCGGCAACCTCGGCCTTCCACTCTCCCACGTCACGCGTACTATAAAGGATCTGCCTATTCAAATTATTGAGCTCTATTCTCTCACCATCTATGAGCAGGATCTTGCCGACGCCAGCCGCTGCCAAGTAATAAGAGACTAAACTGCCCAACCCGCCTAAACCAACCACTGCAACCGTCGATGAGGCCAGGTCTATCTGGCCTCGAGCCCCTATCATTGGCAGTTGCCTGGAGTACCTTTCAAGGTCTATCTTATCGAACACAGAGGACAACGGCACAGACACCTCCCTGAATACTGATTAGCTATCAGCCAAAATACCGTTTACCTGTTATCAAGAAGGTTCTCCGCAGGCCGTGCGGCTTGTGAAGCTATTTAAGCCGTAAGACTATAGTAGACATTGGGGGGTGTGCAAGCGTGCCTTTGAGGCCTGCCAGGTGCTATACTCACTTCAGTGGGCCACCCTACACTAGGAGGGAGTACATACACGGCGTGCCCCCGCCGAAGATAACGAAATTCGAGATGGGCAACCATGAACTACTCGAGAAGGCTGAAGTGAAGGGAGAGCTGATAGTAGTTGAAGCTGGCCAGATAAGACATAATGCCCTAGAAGCTGCCAGGATAGCGGTCAACAAGTATCTATCCTCAACTGTTGGAGACGCGAATTTCTACTTCAGGATACGAGTATACCCCCACCACGTGTTCAGAGAGAACAAGATGATGGCATTCGCCGGTGCCGACAGGCTACAAGACGGTATGAGGCAAGCCTTCGGGAAGCCCATAGGGACAGCGGCCAGAGTCTATCCAGGACACGTGGTGCTAGAAGTATGGGGGCTAGCCAAGAATAAGGAGAACATTAAAGAAGCCCTAAGGAGGGGGGCCCATAAGCTACCCTTACCCACCAGGATCGTCCTAAGAGAAATGGCAAAACAACAATAACTAATTATTCTTGGAAACACTCACATGGCCTAGCCTCTTACCTATACCAACCCTATTTATCCATAGCCAAGGCTTATCACGAGGAGCTCTTGGATTGGAGCCTCTTGGCATAAATATTTTCGTCCACGCTCTCGCTGGTCTTTAATAGGGAGGGAGTGTACCAGCTTGAAGTGCTCCGAGAGACTAGAAGGTGTTCCATACGAGTTTGGCCTGGAGAGAGTTATCGAGGAAGTTAGACGGCTAAGCGCCAAAAGGATAGTCTTGCAATTGCCCGACGGGCTTAAGCAGTACTCCCATTACATATACGATTGCTTAGTGGAATCTCTGGGAGAAGTCGAAGTGTATATACACGGGGACCATAACTATGGGGGCTGCGACCTACAATACGGGCAACTGGTCTTCTCTATAAGGCCAGACGTCATACTGCACATAGGACACACGCCATATCCGGGTTCTCTCTCAAACGAGCTCGTCGAGCCTCCTAGGGTGGCCGGAGTGAGAGTTATATACGTTCCTGCCCAGAGCAAGCTGGAGATAACCAACGAGTTGCTGGAGGATCTTTCCACACTACTGCAAGAGAAGGGGATAAGCCGAGTGGGGATCTCTACCACATCACAGCATGTAGGACAGGCTAGTAAAGTGTCAAACTTCCTGGCCCTCAGGGGGTTTGAAGTGGCACCCCCTAAGTCTGCTCCCCCCTATCTGAGCGACTACCAGTCTTTAGGATGCGACTACAGGCTTCAGAGGGGCTTAAAGGTTGACGCTTTCGTTTACGTTGGTGGGGGCGTGTTCCACCCCCTGGGGCTCTACCTAGCAACCCTTAAGCCCGTGATTAAAATCGACCCCTACGAATCCAGGGTTACTGACTTGAGTGCTGAGGGAGAGAAGCTTTATAAGTCAAGGCTTTTCAAGGTATCCCAGGCATTTGAGGCCAAGACGTGGGCCATTGTTGTAGGCATAAAAACCGGCCAGTACAGGCCCTGGCTGGTAGCATCGCTGAAAAAGGAGATCGAAGCCAGAGGGCTAAAATACTACATGATAGCCTCGGAAAACCTGGACAGAGACTCACTAGCTTCTATAGACTCCCCGCAGATAGACGCCTTCGTGGTGACAAGCTGCCCCAGGCTTCCCACAGACGATTATTGGAATTACCATAAGCCAGTGCTAACCCCCGGTGAAGCCTTCATGGCCCTCAGGAAAACCCTGCAACCATATAGATTCCCCTGGTGACACTTTGAACTGTTCTAGGAAATGCTGAAGAAACTCCCTTACCTGGGGGTCCCTGCCTGGTACTGGTTATTGTAGCGGTTCCTTTTAATAGCCCTGGCGGGTCTTAGAGTTACTGGTATGAAGGTTTCGGAGCTAGTTAAAACCCTGTCACGAAAGGTTCCAGAGATACCTAGCCCCTCGCTAGGGTTAGAGCAGTACACGACGCCTCCAGAGATAGCTGTTGAGGTGGCGGTTCATGCAATGCTTTCAGGCCTCCTAGACAATGATGGCCTAGTCTTAGATATAGGGGCTGGAACCTGCATGCTGTCCCTGCCAGTGCTTCTACTAAGTGACTCGGTGTTTGTTGTTGCCGTGGAGGCTGATGTGAGGCTTGGAAGCCTATGTCTTAATGCATCGAAAGAGCTTGGAGTTCATGATAGGGTTCTCTATGTAGGGCAAGTAATTGGTACTGGCATGGATCCTCCGCTCTACAGAAGACCTGTTCTCGTGCTAACCAATCCGCCATTCGGGGTTTGGAGAAAAGGTGCTGACTGGGAGCTCTTAGGCTATGGGCTTCGAAGCGGGGCCTCTAGGGTCTATGCTATTTTAAAGTCGGGCAACATGAGTATACATGCAAGAAGGGCTAAAGCCATGGGATACAAGGCCAGGCTTCTCTGGAAGAGGAGGTTCCCGATAAAAGCCTCGATGGAGAGGCATAGGAGTAGGGTGAGATGGATAGATGTCGATGTTATCGCGTTTGACAGGGAAAAGGGTTGAACCCGGCGATGTGGTGGGCGTAATAGAGGAGTACCAGCCTGGCCCCGGAACCTATGTAGATGATGGCGTCATAAGGGCTTCGGTGATGGGCGTTGTAGTGGTTAATGAGTCTTCTAGAGTCGTAGAGGTAAGGCCACATAAGAGCCTGAGAACGCCCAGAAGATGTACAAGCGCTCTAGGCGTGGTTACTAGTGTGAGGCACGACTTGGTAGTCGCTTCTCTCATTGGCGAGGTATCGCTCAAACCGCATCCAAGGTTTATGGGAGAGTACTCCGGAATATTTGACGGTGCTATACCTATACAGCTAATTTCAGAAGAATACGTTAAGGACATATACGAATACTATAGGGTAGGAGACATAGTAGTGGCTAAGATCGTGAGCAGTAGTAACCCTTACACTCTCTCCACAAAGGGCCCACAGTATGGCGTGATTTACGGGCTTTGCTCCAAGTGTGGCGGCTTACTCGTATCAGAGTCCAATAAGACCGTTAAGTGCCAGTCATGCGGGTCTGTCGAGCCTAGGAAGGCCTCTATAATACAGCCTACAAGACTGCCCCTGTCAAGGCTGAGATACTCCATCTGGAGGAGATAGTTCCTTGGCAAGGAGAAACCTAGTCATCAAAATACCCCCGGAGGCTTTGAGAGACCTGGATAGGTTTATTCAAAGGGTTTCCACGGCTCTAAAGGTGCCCGAAGCGTCTTTTAGGCTAGGAAAAGAGGGTGTCCTGAGGGTAGAGGTCAAAGGGTCGAGAGCCGAGGTTAGAGAGGCCCTGGCCAGGTTGAAGAGTGTTATAAGCGAGTTCACAGTTGTTCACGAGAAAGCTTCTAATATTTACAGCGTGAAATGGATAACCAACATAGCTGGCGGCACAATCTCCCTAGACGTGCTAGTTGAGGCCCTGAAAGCCAAGGGGTATACAGCGTATGTTAACGAAGAGCGGCTAGAAACTAGTGCTTCCAAAGAAGTTGTTTCCCATCTTGCAAGCCTTATCAGAGAAGCCTATGAATACATGAAAGAGCCGCTATATAGTAGGGCCTTTAGAAAAGCCATAGCTCTAGCACGCACCTTGACCGAAAAACCTGTGAGTGAGATAATAGCCATGGCGGAGCAACGTGGGTATGCTATACGGAAAGGGGAAAAAATATTCGTTAAAGGCTCCTGGAAAAGTGTTGCTAGAGATCTTTCAAGCCCTAAAGAATTAGGGAACACCGAAAGCCTCTAATGATATTTTATTATATAATCTAAAATATTAAAAAACAATAATTAATTATAAGTAAAAAAGCGGTCTCTGAGAGGCATACTGCTTGCTGGTCCATAGCCCTGTCATAAACTAGGCCATTACGGTTGGCTGCTCCTCTTATTAGCCCTGCTGGAACCCTTATCTCTTACCTCCAGGAGGGCTTCCTACTGGCTTCATTCTCTGGCAGAGAGGGCCAGCTTAAGGGGTTTCTTCAAGAAACTCACCCTGGCTTTTATTTTTGTTCTTTCCTGCTTTTGATCTCTAATGCTGGTATTCCTGGTTCTGTGAGTTTCGAGGTGTCTAGTATTCTGTTTATCTCCTCTTCCGAGAATCCTAGGTTTTTCAGCGCTTCCTTTATTGTCTTGCCCTCGTAAATCATTCTCGAGACTTCGGCTGCTTTCTCGTAGCCTATTATGGGTGATATTACTGTGATCAGGGCCTGACTCCTATAGGCTAGATCCCTTGCCCTCTCCTTGTTGGCCTTTATTCGTGCTATCACTAGTGAGGACATCTTGTCTAGCGCTTCGCCTAGTAGTACTGACTGGGTCACTACATTGTAGCCCACTAGGGGGACTCCCATGCTCAGCTCTAGTTCTCCGAGCAGGTTGGCCATAGTGTTTGAAACGTCGAGACCTACAACCTGGGCGGATGCCTGCATGGCTGCTTCAACCGTGACAGGGTTAACTTTGCCCGGCATCATGCTGCTCCCAGGTATTTCCTGGGGCATGTCTATCTCCGCTATGCCCGTGAAGGGGCCAGAGTACATTATCCTAATGTCCTGGCCCAGCCTCCACAGGTCTAAAGCTATAGCCCTATAAACCCCGCTAAGCGCTACGAGATCCGTTAAAACCCTCATGGCCCTGAACCTACTTGCCGCGGACACTAGATCTAGGCCCGAGGCTTCTGAGAGATAGCTGACAGCTAACTCTATATATCTCGGGTGCGCATTAAGCCCCGTGCCTACAGCCGTTCCCCCGAGAGGAACCTCTCTCACTAGGGCTTCAATGCTTGATAAAGCCTCTACGTGTTTCTCGAAAGCATCCCTGAAGGCTCTAAATTCCTGGTCCATCCTAACTGGCAGAGCGTCTCTGAAATGAGTCCTTCCCGGCTTGATCACGTCAGAAACCCTGTCCTCGAGCTTCTCGAGTTCGCCCACGATCCTCTTCAACGAAGGCACGACTCTTTCCCTAAGGGACTTAAGAGCCGCCACCCTGATAGCCGTCGGGACCACATCATTGCTAGACTGGGACATGTTAACATGATCGTTGGGGTGAACCTTTCTCCCCAGGATTTCAGTGGCCCTAGAGGCTATGACCTCGTTGACGTTCATGTTAAGCCCTGTGCCTGAACCTGTCTGGAACACGTCCACGACTATCTTATCGTCGTGGGCGCCTTCTGCCAGTTCCATCGAGGCCCTCATTATGGCGTCGGCTATAGGCTCCTCTAAGAGGCCCAATTCCTTGTTGGCTCTAGCCGCGGCGTACTTTACAAGACCCATTGCCCACACGATCTCCCGCGGGAACCTGGTTCCTGTATTGAGGAAAACCTCCACAGCCTTGCCCACGTACTTCAAGGCTAAACCACCCTAGCCCTGCATTTACACCATCCTATATTGTTGGCAAAAAACATTTATCAGTAAAGACCCAGCAGGGTTAGGTTTAAACAAGGCTAGTCTTTCCCTGTATAGTGGTTCAATTTTCGTGGAACAGCTATCCAATGGATATAGCATGCTTCTCAAGGGCATAAGTTCTCTGGGATTTATTTCCCTCCAATACCCAACTATTTCACCTAGATAACCGTCCGGGGCCGGAAGGTGCTTTGATTGTGGTTCTTGAGGGGCTTAGGAGAATAACTTCGATCTACCCTGACCTAAAGTCCGTGGCTAGGAGAATGTTTGTAACCAACTCCTTCGACTCCATCTTGGCCTCGCTGGGAGTAGCCGTAGGCGGCTATTCTAGCACGGTGAACCCGATAAACCTGGCTTTGAGCATTGCGGGTGGAGGCCTTGCCATGGGCGTCTTCAGCGGCATGGTTGGAGTCTACCTCTCCGAGAGAGCTGAGAGGTGGAAAGAGCTGATAGAGATGGAGAAGAAGGTGGCTTCAACCCTACGGGGCACGATCTACTGGAAAGCTGCCAGACTGGCGCCTCTCTACGTAGCTCTTTGGAGCGGCCTTGGAGTAGTCATGTTTCCCCTACTAATGGCTGTTCCCTTACTAGCGGCCAGCCTTACAGGGCTCAGCATCCTGGCGTCCGTAACCGTGTCTATAGCTGTAGGCCTTGCATCACTTGCCATGCTGGGTTTCTACCTTGGAAAAATAGGGGGAGAGAACCCGCTCTTGTCGAGCGTGAGAGCAGTCTCCATGGGTGCTGGGGGCATATTGCTGGTTTATCTGTTCAAGCTATTCATTGGTGCCCTATCTTAGCGGCTAGGGTGTCTAGCATAAGCGAGTATATAGATATGAGGGCTCTAAGCTCCCCTAGCTCTATGTGCTCGTCCGGTGCGTGGGCTAGTTCCCCGCTAGGCCCGTAGGCGAGGGCCTTAGATCCTCTAGTGGTGTAGTACCACATGTCCAGGCCTCCAGGGCAAACGACGGGCTCTCCGATCTCTATACCAGCCTTTCTCGAGGACTCTTTGAGTGCCTCGTAAAGCAGGCCTGGCTCGTTTATGGCGGGATCCATCAACAACTCGGGTTCTACACTAGACTCGATACCGTACTTTATTGATACGAGCCTGACAAGATCACTCAGCTCGTCGTAAACGCTACTAGCATGCTCCTCGGGTATGAGTCTCCTGTCAATAGAGAACTCGAACTCCCCAGGAACCTGGTTGGTCTTCCCGCCTCCAACAACGCTGGCTACGCCACCGATCATTGCTGTGGGCCTAGAAGCCTCCTCTGGTATTATCCTGTGCCTGGACTTGGCGCCAGCTAGTTTTGATGAAAGAACCGATTGCAGTTCGAGGGCTAAGAGGCTTGCTTGGAGGAAAGCATTCCTTCCCAGCCATGGCGTGCTTCCATGCGCAGTCTTGCCTCTAACCTTTACCCTGACCCACACAGCCCCCTTATGCCCGTGCCATGGATTTTTCAAGCCGCTGGGTTCCGGGATCAGGACAAAGTCGGGAATATTATCCTTTAAGACGACACGCGTAAGATAGCCTGTGCCGCAATCGCCTCCGATCTCTTCGTCTGGCACGAAGGCTGCCTCGACCCTATAGGGGTAGGAATCCATCCTCTTTCGGTTCTTCTTGAACGCTGCTATGACCGCCGCTATTCCTCCCTTCATATCTATAGCGCCCCTGCCATACAACTTGTCATTAGCAAGGAGGGGTCTGAAGGGATCTGTGGTCTCCCATCCCGGCCCCCCAGGGACCACGTCGTAGTGGCCATTAAAGTGGACCCTCGTCTTCACGTCACCGAGCCATGAGTAGACTATAAAGCGTGGCTCCTTGCTAGCGCGCTTACAGTTCTGCTCCTGATAGCTAGAGGGGACCCTAATAACCTCCACGCTAAAACCCAGCGAGCCTAGCTCTCGGGCGAGGAGCTCTGCCACCTCCTCGTAGTGCTCCCCCTGGGGCGCAACTGTAGGTATAGC
Source organism: Desulfurococcales archaeon (assembly GCA_015521705.1). GTDB lineage: Archaea > Thermoproteota > Thermoprotei_A > Sulfolobales > Acidilobaceae > S141-84. The sequence continues at coordinate 1,262 of WANR01000025.1, read as the reverse complement.
TATTAGGCGCTTGAGAAGATCTACGGAGTAATCAAGGACTTCCGTTGGCAGAGAACTGCTCATTCCAACGCACCATTTAAATACCTAGCCGGGTAGGTTAAAACAGTTTACATGGACAACGAACTACGGCGCCAGGCAAGAAGGCGGAGCCTAGGTTAACCGCGCGGCCTGCCTAGAATATACAGGGTCTATTCCCGCTTCTTCCAGTATTTCGCAGAGTTTGCATACCTTCCTGTTGTGGCTTGTTGGCTCCCCGCACTTAATGCACTTGGGCAGTTCTTCCGTTTCGAGCTTCTCTGCCTCTTTTTCCAGTATCGAGTCTAGGGTTTCCATGAGGTTTAGCAAGTAGCCTGGGCTTTCTGCTTCCATTTCTAGTAGTTTTTCCCTGATCCTTGCCCTGAGCGTGGGGGCCTGGCTTATGAAGGGGCACTCGGTGTCTTGTAGTGGTATTTTCCTGACGAAGGCGTACGCGGCCGCCTCCCTCTCGTATATCTTCCTTATGGGCTTTACGCGCGGCAGGATCATGGGGCTGGCGGGCGGCGCTAGGGGGTGCTGCCTGAGAAGCCCTATTATGTCCCCTCGGAGTATGTTGATCAGGGCCGTCTGGGCCTCGTCGTCAAGGTTATGCGCTGTCGCCGTCTTGGTGGCCCCCACCTCCCTGGCGACAGCGTTCAGGATCCTCCTCCTGCTGATCCCGCAGTAGGTGCAGGGCGAGTGGCTGGCTCCTCGCGCTTTAGCTGACTCGATGATCTCGCTTAATGTCTTCCCTACATACTCCTTGATGCTTGTTACAACAACTTCTACCCCCAGGGACAGTGCATGGCTCTTCAGGGCCTTGACGTGCTCCAACCTATTATACCCGGGTATTCCCTCGATAATCGATATACCGACTAGCTTCGAGGGCTCGTGGATCCTGGAGAGAGTTTCTAGTAGCAGGTAGCTGTCCTTGCCCCCGCTCAGCCCCATGGCCACAACGTCGCCGGGATCTATCATCTGCCACCTGCTGACCTCGCTGGACACCCTCAGGATAAGATCCTCGAGAAAGCACTCCCCACACATACCCCTACCAGTATGCTCCTGGTACACAACAGCTTTTCTAGAGGCGCACACAGAGCAAAGCCTGGTCATTGCATTATCAGCCCTTGATAGCTAACTCACAGGGCCCATGGCTTCTATCATTCTAGGGGGCTCCAGCTTAGGACTTATATACTAAAGTCTGGGGGATCCATAGTACGAGAGGTCTGGGAGGAGCCAGTTAATGG